>CAYPGQ010000014.1:0-64973 GCA_964410125.1 uncultured Eubacteriales bacterium
TTTGTATACAATAGGCTTTATTTTTGAATCGAGAGAGAGGAGGAGATATGTTAAAAAGGCGTGTTAATGTAGTTTTTAATCTAGTCTTGTTTTTATTCGCTCTTGTTGTGTCATCCAATGCTCAAAGCGCCGATGAGATAGGCGATTTATACGAAAAGCTCCAGTGGCGATGTGTCGGCCCGGCCGTGATGGGTGGAAGAACTGTAGATATCGATGTCGTCGAGAAAAAGCCCTGGATAATTTATGCGGCCATAGGGCCGAGCGGAGTCTGGAAATCCGTGAACAATGGGATCTCCTGGAATCCGGTTTTCCACAAGGAAAATACGGTCTCTGTGGGCGATATCACTGTTTCACAGTCTCATCCCAACATTGTGTGGGTCGGTACAGGGGAGGCAACTTGCAGAAACAGCGTCACTATCGGCGATGGGGTGTACAAATCCACAGACAACGGAAAGACATGGACCAATATGGGGCTTGCAGAAACCCGGCATATCAGCCGGATCGTTGTCAATCCCGGTGATCCCAATATCGCTTATGTGGCAACCATGGGGCATCTATGGGGACCAAACCAAGAACGCGGCATCTACAAAACTATAGACGGCGGTAAAACGTGGCAAAAAATCCTGTATGTCGATGAAAATACGGGATTTGCCGACTTGGCAATGGATCATTCCGATAGTCTCACATTGTTTGCCGCTGCCTATGAATACCGCCGGCTTCCGTATCATTACACAAGCGGCGGTCCGGGAAGCGGGTTGTATAAGACAACGGATGGGGGAGAAACCTGGAAAAAGCTTACCAAAGATCTTCCTGAAGGAGTAATGGGCAGGATCGGGATCGATGTATCCCGCAGCAATCCCGACGTGGTTTATGCCCTTATAGAGCATGAGGATGCAGGGATATGGCGATCCGAAGATAAAGGAGATAGCTGGACCAGAACATGCGACAATGAAACTTACGAACGTGTCAATTTCAGGCCTTTTTACTACAGTCAGATCCGTATCGATCCCAGTGACGATAAGGTCGTGTATGTATTCTCCGGAGGAAGTTATGTTTCCAAGGACATGGGAAAAAAGTTCCGCGCCATCTCAGCCGGAACCCATCCCGACCATCATGCTTTGTGGATAGATCCTGACAATCCTCTTCATCTTATCGACGGGAATGATGGGGGAATCGACATCACCTATGATGGAGGTAAGACTTGGCGGGGGATAGAACATATGGCTTTAGCCGAAGTCTATCAAATTGGGTTCGACATGAGATCTCCGTATTACGTTTACTGCGGACTTCAAGACAACGGTGTTTGGGGAGGCCCGAGTGCAAAATTTGACAGCCATGGGATCACCAACTCGGACTGGTTTCTGGTGGGGTACGGAGATGGATTTTATGCGCAGGTTGATCCTAACGACCACAATGTGATCTACGCCAATTCCCAGATGAACGGCCTATACCGGTATGACATGAGGATTAAAAAAAGCCAAACAATCCGGCCAATAGCACCAGTCGAGGATCCTCCTTACCGATTCAATTGGAATTCTCCGATCCATATTTCTCCTCACGACTCCAAAATCGTGTATACAGGGGGGAATTATCTGTTCAAAACAACCGATGGAGGGCACCGTTGGGATATCATCAGTCCCGACCTCTCCACAAACGATCCGGAAAAACAAAAGGATTCAGGGGGTCCGATCACTCAGGATAACACGGGTGCGGAAATTCACTGCACGATCATAACCATTGCAGAATCTCCGGTGAAAAGCGGAGTGATCTGGTGCGGGACAGATGACGGCAATGTCCAGGTCACACAGGATGGGGGACAGACATGGACAAACGTGGTGAAAAACATAAAAGGTCTTCCTCCGAACACTTGGTGCTCCCGGATAGAAGTATCCCATTTTGAAAAGGGCACGGCCTTTGCCGCTTTTGACGGCCACCGTCACGACGATTACAGCACGTATCTTTACAAAACCGACGATTTTGGGAAGACGTGGACTTCACTCAAAGGGGATCTCCCTTTCGGGTGGATTCATGTGGTTCGGGAAGATTTGATCAATAAAAATCTTTTGTATGTTGGGACAGAATTTGGCCTGTATGCCTCGTTGAACAGAGGTAAGACTTGGTTTTCATTGCAGAATAACCTGCCGAATGTGGCGGTGAGGGATATTGCCGTTCACCCGAAAGAAAATGATCTGATCATCGGCACCCACGGACGGGGGATCTGGATCTTGGATAGTATAATACCGCTCCAGGAAATGAATCCAAAGGTTTTTGCAACGGATTATCATCTCTTTGGCATTCGCCCCACATCCATTTATCAGATTTCAAGTTCAGGGGAACCCTCGAGCAGACCGGTCTATTCTGGGAAAAATCCTGACTATGGGATGATCCTGACAGTTTACATAAAGGATAAGCCAAAGGAGAAACCAAAGGTATTCATAAAAAATGCAGAAGGGGAAACGGTTCATGAATTCACATTGCCTACCAGAAAAGGGATCCTGAGGCAAGTGTGGAATCTTCAGATCGTTCCAAAGACAAAAGACGGAAAAGTAGTAAAACCTACTGGCGTGGGATTTATTGCTCTGCCCGTGGTTTTTCCGGGTAATTATTCAGTCGAGATGACTGCAGAAGGAAAAACGCTGGCACAAGCGGCAACGATTAATCCAGATCCACGTTTCTCTATTGGAAGAGAAGAATATCAAGCTATGGTTGATGCCCAAGTTGAAGTCATCGTCATTTCCAAAAAGTATAGTATGACTGTGACAGCAGCAAACAGGATTCGAACCGAGCTGCGCAAACTGAATAAGACTATCCAGGATGAAAAAGATATCCATGATGTTGTCAAAACAGGAGTGAACGAATTCAGAGACAAATTCGAGGTTTTGGCAGATGATATAAAACCAAAAGGAATTGGATACAAAGTTCCCTCAAAAGTGGCTCTTCGCGGAGGATATTTATCCCAGCAGCTCATGTTCCTCGGGATGTGGGTAAGCAGTTATCCCGCAGCTCCCACCGAAGTGACTTTGGCTGCGACCAAGGAATCGAATGATGAGGTCGATACTCTTATCGGCCGGTTGAACGAATTTATCATTGTTGATATTCCAGCGCTGAATGAGATATTGGAGGGCAACGGCATAAAATCCATTAAAGCCCCCAAGGAGGTCAAGTTTTAGCAGTCAGGTTAATTTTAATTTGCCAAGATAAACTTGAGGTGTTCCCAAGCGACATATAAAAACGGCCTTTCCGTGTTGGCACGGAGACTCGTGTAACAATATACACATGAATTGTTTTTGCAAAAGTCTTTGATAAATTCCTCTTTGGTTTTATAATCGGTTATGATCAGGCCGCAGGGGGATATGGTCCCGTTGGGATTCACGTTAAAAAATTTTTCACCCGTCCTGCACCGGGGAATAAAATCCTGTTCAAAATATTTGATCATTTTCAAAAAAACATCTTTGGGCGTCCGGATATTTTTTTGTTTTTTCTGCATTTTTAACAGAACATGGATGATTTCTTTGAACTCCTCTATGTCATCCTTGGACAACATAAAGCTTTTGTCGTGAGTTCTAAGGGTATTGTACGCGCTGAAATTAAGCCGGACATTCCATTTATTGGAAAGCTCCGCCATTTGGGGCAGCGACCGGAAATTATCGCTCTGGATCACACAACATAGAGAGATGGATTTATCCTTTTGGGTATCCAAGGATTGGATGAGTTTTTCAATTTTCTTGAAAAGTCCAGGAACACCCCGGAACTCGTCGTGTCGATCGTCCGGGTAGTCCAAAGAAATCGAAAATTCATCCACACCTGCTTCTAGTAAACTTTGGTATCTATCCCGTGTCAATAATGTTGCATTGGTAGTAACAACGATAAACGGTGCCCTATTTGGAATCCTCCATGCCTGGATGATCTGTTCAAGATCTTTTCGCAGCAGAGGCTCTCCACCTGAGGCTTGAGCGACTACTGGACTGAGCTCTTTGCAGATTTCACCGAGTTTTTCGGGAGAAGCCTGTTCTTCTTCCACATAGCCATGGAGATGGCAGTGTTTGCACTTGGCATTGCAAGAATGTGTGATTTCGAAGGAAATGCAAAAGGGTCTTTTTGTGAGCTGATTTCTTAGACCGCGTTTGGCTAGCGATAATGTGCGCTGTAGAGAATCCATAGGATAAAATATTATTAAAAAATCTAAGGACTTTTTCAAGGGAAAGCCTACTAGCTTGGATAATTCATAAATTATCCTGGTTACCCTGAATTATTCATGTGCAAGCATGAAATCAAGGGACACGTTACCGATTTCAGAAAATCGGTACATGTCCCTGATTTCAAATCACATAGATTTGATACCCTGTTGAAACAAATCATGTTCATGAATAATCCAGGCTGGACAAATAATCCAGTAAGTTTGACTTTAAAAATCTTATTGCATAGAATCTTTTTACTTTAATATTGGAGGGTATCATGAGCGAAGCACAAACTCCTCAAATCGTAGCCAGTAATGCTTCTCGCCAGGTCTCAGGTCCAGCAACAGGATTGTTGGTCACCGGAATTATCGGGGCTTTCTTTGCAGGTTTAGGTTTGATCGCAAGCATTGTTGGCATGGGTATAGCTCCGTTCATCAGAGAAGAAATCCCTGAGCGCTATGTGGAATTCTGGGAAGGATCCATTGGAGTAGGCAGCTCCATCATCGAAATAGCTGTGGCGGCGTTTATCATCTTTGCCGCTCTCAAGATGAAAGAGTTGAGACAATGGGAACTGAGCCTTGCCGCGAGCATTGTCGCGATGATCCCTTGCATTAGTCCCTGTTGTATTCTTGGACTTCCGATCGGAATATGGGCCCTTGTTGTCCTGTTGAGGCCCGAAGTTAAAGAGGCCTTTCACTAGGTCGCATCTACTTTTTTCTGATATTCTTTTTTTATGAAACGCAATTTTCTCCCCAATCTGGTGATTTTTATCATCTGTTTTAGCATTTTATCGGGGGGGCTCATTCTAACGCCACCAAAAAATGGGAGTCCTTGTGTTCAAATCGGCAGTATCCCGCTTCCAGGCATATGTATGTTCCGGAGTGTGACCCGCATTCCTTGTCCAGGCTGTGGTTTACTCCGGTCTATGGTGTCTGCCATGCATGGGGATGTGGCCAAAAGCCTGGAGTATCATAGATTGGGATTGGTCACACTTTTTTATATTGCTTTACAGTTCCTATTCCGCCTGGCAGTACTGCTTTTTCCGATACTGGGAATCCGTTTTTTACGGTTTGATTCTTTTTTGAACAGAGGTATCATATTGTTAGCGGTTTTATTTGGAGTTAACTGGATACTCACCCTGATCCAACTGCTCTGAATTATTTACCCGATCTAGGCTTCACAAGCCACGCAGAACTTATCGGCTTTTGAATAGTCCAGGTTAATTAACCTGAATTATTCGGGTCAATTGCAGGATTTTATTTTTTGTTTGATGTATAATTTTGCTTGCAAATGATCCTTATAAGAAATTTCGGGAGGAGGACACTTAAAGGTTTGTTTGTATTGACTTTGTTTTTTCTTTTTTATCCTTTCGAAGCAAACGCAAAAACAGTACCTCACCACCAAAAACTTCTAAAAGATATACACGACGAAGTATTGCAATTTGGAATAAATAAAGATCCTGATCTGATCAAAAGAGAGTTCTGGATGGATCTGGACGGACGGGAAGACAATAAGGAAGAACACATTGTCGTTATGAGGTACAATGATGGATTGAACTTGAAAATGACCGTTCAAGTCACTTATTTTTCCAAAGATAAGGGCAAAAGATTTGTCCGTTTTGCCAAAGATACAAAGCTGGTCCAATGCAGTATAAAAGAACATGATTTGGAAATTAACCGTAGCGACTACAGCGACAAAGAAATGGAAAAACTTTTCGCCAATATTCTGACTGGCATTCGCAATAAAAAAGAATTACTCAAGCTCATAAAACATTAAATATAAAAGATTTAAACGGAAATCAGACCAATCTATTTTAGTTAAGTATAGTTTCTATCCAAGACAAAATTCTGTCTTAAAGGAGTGAAAGATGAAATATACCAAATATTTGATTGCTGCAGGATTAGGAGCCCTTCTCCTTGCGGGCCTTGATGTTTTCAAGTATGCCGAAAGTGGCCCTATCGATCAGGATTTGATTTATAACAAAGATACCTGCACAGATATTATCGTAGGGAAAGATGCCTCTGTGGATGGATCTGTGATCACTTCTCATACCGGGTGTTGTTCGGAGTGCCGTGTTCATGTGGTTCCTGCGCAGACCTTTAAACAAGGAACCGCGGCACCGGTTTATTATGGGCTTCAGGATGTTAAGAAACCATTACACGAGTACGGGAAAGTTATCGGCTCCATTCCTCAAGTGGCCAGAACATACAAATATTTTCACACCGGTTATCCCCACATCAATGAGCATCAACTGGCCATAGGCGAAAGTACATTGAGTCAGAGGTCAGAGTTGCAGGTTGACATCGACTCAGGTAAACAGATTATGACGATTGAGCAGGCTACGCTTTTTGCGCTTCAAAGGTGTAAAAAAGCAAGGGGAGCCATCACATTGATCACATCGCTTATCGAAAAGTATGGATTTTTGCCTTCCTGCGGTCCTGAATCGGAAGCTCTATGCATTGCAGATACCGAAGAAGCATGGGTTTTGGAGGTTTTTTCTGTCGGAAAGGATTGGGAGCCTGGAAGCGGCGAGCTGGGAGCAATCTGGGCTGCTCAAAGAGTCCCTGATGACCATGTGACTGTTGTGCCGAACTGGAGTATCATCAAGGAAATCGATCTTGCCCAACCGGATTATTTCATGGCTTCGAAGAATTATAAAGAGGTTGCCATAAAATACGGCTGGTACGATCCCAAAGATAAAAAGCCGTTTATTTGGCAGGAAGCCTATTCTCCTACACCCAGAGAGTGGGCCACTAGCCGCTTTTGGCTTTTCTTCAGCACGTTTGCCCCTCAGCACAAATGGCCCGATAAGAGACTTAACACGCCTTTTAAGAGTTATGATGCTTATCACCAGTACTTAGAGCCTCTCTCGACCTATCCTTTCTCTGTGAAGCCTGAGAAGAAGTTATCAGTGAAAGATGTGATCGAATTCCAAAGGTCTGTTTATGAAGGAACGATTTACGATATGACTGCGGACTCGGATTGGATGGTGCCTGATGGAAAAGGAGGCATGAAAAAAAGTCCGCTAACCACGCCATTTCCCACGCGGGATACACGGGAGCTTTTAGATATCACCTGGCGCCGGATGGTCTCAAGGGGTGGATATGGGATGGTGGCTCAACTGCGCGGCTGGCTTCCTCCAGAAATCGGCGGCATCTACTGGTTTTATCTGGATAATCAGCATGTCAGCACCTATGTGCCCATCTATACGGGAGTCCAAGAAATTTCGCCATTGTATAAAACGTATGATCCAGATCGATTCAGCGAGGATTCGGCAAGATGGGCTATCGATTTTGTGGATAATCTTTTATATCTGAGGTGGCAACATGCCATCAAGGATCTTCGAGCCGTAAGAGATCCGTTGGAAGGAGAATTTTTCGCCAAGACCGGGTCTATCGATCAGGAAGCACTCAAGCTATTCAAGAAGAATCCGGAATTGGCCAAGAAGTATTTGACCGATTACACGCGATCCAGTATGGAAAGGACTGTTAAAATGTACAAAGAGCTGAGGAATTTGCTGATTACGAAATACACAAATAATAAACTTGGCCTTTAGAAAGGAGGGGAAGATGGAAAAACATGTCACGTTCGTAGCGGTGATAAACATTGCTTTTGGCTTTTTAGGTATTTTTATCGGCCTCGTTCTTTTTATTGTCCTTGTCGGTGCAGGAATTATCTCACATGATCCTCAGGCCCTGACGATAACCACGATTGTTGGTGTAGCCATAGCCTGTTTCTTAATCCTGACATCTATCCCGGAAATCATCGGGGGATTCGGACTGCTCAAGCGAAGGCCTTGGGCCAGAGTTCTCATTCTTGTCATCGCTGTTATGGATCTTATGTTTATACCCATCGGTACGCTTATCGGGGTTTACGAACTGTGGGTTCTGCTCCAGGATGATACAGCCAAACTTTTTAAAACTTAACTGCCAAAAAGCGAGAAAAATTCCATCGCATGTTGGAGTCATACCAGATGGCTAGGACCACGGACATCTGCATGAAGGTAGAAGGGCAATTGAGATGTTGCTGAACTGGATGATAAATGTTCCGGTTTTACAATGGTTACCGTGATCTGGTTTACTTATCTTCTTTTTTTGGCTTGTACTCGTACCATTTTTTTATGGCATCTACGGATGCATTGATCACTGGATAAGCAAGGGGAGAAGGCGATAACATGGGATGAGTTCCGATTTGAAGATTATCGATATCCATATCCGTCATCTTATTGAGGATCATTACTGAAAACATGTTGACGAGTTCTCCAACCGAGTCCCCTCCATACAGTTGTGCTCCTAAAAGGGTGTGTGAATAGCGTGAGAAGACGAGTTTGATGTGTAGCTTGGAAGCACCTGGTAATTTTCCAGGATGTCGGTCGATCGTTGTGGCTTGCCCCACTGTGTAGTCCATATTCATTTCTTTAGCTTTTTGTTCGGTCAACCCGCTTGCCCCGAATGCAGTTTGGCCGATTTTAGTGGAAAATGATCCCAGCACACCGAGGAATTTTCGCATCACTTTGATCTCAAATAGATTGGAGCCGACAAGGCGCCCTTCTGCCATAGCTGTTGAAGCCAACATGATATTGGAAAATTCACCAGAAAAAAAGTCATATTTTGCAGCGCAGTCGCCAATTGCAAAAATATCTTTATCAAATGTGCGTAAATAATCATTAACCCATATGCCATGATTGGGATGGACGGCCAGTCCGAATTTACTGGCCATTGATAGTACAGGTTTGGCTCCGATGGAAACAATGGCCATATCGGCGGGAATCTCATCTCCATTATCCAACCGTGTTCCCGAGATAGTGTCATTGCCAAGTATGGATTCAACTCTGCGTCCGACTAGAATAGTTGCTCCCGCATCCTCAAGAATTTGCTGCGCTCGAGCACCGAATTCCTGGTCCATAGTCGCAGGAAAGATGCCATTCATCATTTCCACAAGTGTGACTTTTTTCCCGGCTTTTAAAAACTCATCCGCCATTTCGACGCCGATGTAGCCGCCTCCAATGATAACGATGTTTTCAGAATTCCGAGAATAGGTTTTCATGTCAACTAAGTATTCCCGGTCTTTTTTCACAAGAAAAATACCTTTTTTTTCTATGCCGAAAATAGGAGGTTTGACCGGAGTAGCACCAACTGCCAGGACCAATTTATCATAAGCTATCTCTTCGCCGCTTTTAAGCTTAAGTGTTTTGCCTTCTTTATCTATAACTTCGTCGATAATCAGGTCGGCTTCTGCTTGATCGATCAATTTATCGGGGAGGATATCATCATCGACTGTATCTAGAGAGTGCATAGTATAGGGTATACCACAAGGAATGAGCGATATCTGTTCTTTTCGTATAAGCGCAATGCTTTTATACGGATAGAAATTGTGTGCAGAAATAGCACAGGTAACACCTGCGGGCCCTCCTCCGATTATTACGACATCATATTTTTTCATAAAAATCTCCTTTATTTAATGTACATTCCCTATTTTAATCAGCAAAAAACATGCCAATATTATCCCATGGGATTTTCGAATGCTTATTCAACTCCATATGTCTATTATCGAAAAACTTATGTACGCATCTGAACAGAAATAAATATTCCCCATATCAACTTTACAAAAGAGTTTATCCGGGATTCCATCGGTTTATAATTTATTCCCATTACAGTGTTCTGTAAATTAGAGGGATTTATTCGCATATTTGGAACTAACGAATCGCTATTCAGTCTAATATTCCACGTCAAATCTTCATGTGCGGAATATCTTCCCTGCGGTAGGGAAATTTTCCTCACTTCATCCTCCCGTTGAATACCGTAATCCATTGTTATCATTAAGATTATCTATGTGGTATGAAGATTGCTAATTAGTATATGAACAGACGTCTGTCTTTATAAGTCTTTGAAAGAAGTAGAAAAATTTAATGGATAAGTAAGGAGGTCAACATGAAGAACCAACATAAGAAGACTTGAGAATATTAAGAGAAGTGTGTGATCCTGATGGATATTTCCTTGCTAGGAAACTTAAATAATTAATATCAACTTGGGAAAATTATATCAAATGAGGAAAGTGCGCTGTTCAAAAAAGTTCAGGGAGTACCCTAAAGTTCATATAGGAGCACTGAAACGAAACCATAAACGTAAAAAGTCAAATTTTATGTGTTTTGGTATGTCATTATCTCTGGTTTTTTCCTGCCAATCCTCTCTGGAAATGGATAATCGCTGAAAGGAAAGGAGATACGGCCAGCCTTTTTAAAACTCAACTGCCGAACAGTGAGAAAAATTCCATTGCATGTTGGAGCCATGCCAGCCATTTTGTCGTCCATTTGATAGGGGCTAGTTTGTTTGGCTTCACAAGATAGCTGTTGTTTGTCCGGTTTATATCTGCGACTAGTTTGAATTTAGGGTCGACGACAGCTGACTTAACTTTAGAGGACGTTTCATAAGTATATTTTTTCCATCGGTATCGACCATCCCATATTTCTTTTATCTCAAGACCATCCTCAAACCTGATGAGCACGTCCACAGGGATTTGGACTTCGCCAAGACGCCGGACCAACACTTCGGATTGATAAAGATCTGTCGGAGGTGCACTCTTTTCACCTTCTATAAATTCATCATTAAACCAGCCCCGCTGTCGTCTTTCTTTTCTGTTCGTGATGTTTCCCAGGGCATAATCCAGCTTTCCCGATCCATAGATAAATTGGTCTAAAAACCAGCACATATCCTGTCCGGCAAATTCAGCCACAGTCGCATAAAAATCTTTGGGCCGTGGATGTTTGAACCAGTTGCGCTTGGAGTAGTCCTTGATCATCTCGGCAAAAACCTCTTTTCCCATGTATCTTTTCAAGCTCCTCAACATCAGTTCTGCCTTGGCGTAGGAATTGGCCCCATAGCTGTTTCTGTCCATGAAATTCCAGGTGAAATTCTGCATATTATCAATATTATAGGTTCTCCGATGACGGGAGATTCCGCTCGATTCGATCGGCATAGAGACGCCTTTGAATACAAAAGGTATGTTGAAATAGGAACGGGAATAAAGAGTACGGCCATAGGCTTCATAATAAACTTCAGAATCTAGAAAGGAGGTGAATCCTTCGTCCATCCAGGCATCTTCGAATTCGTTGGTTGCCACCAATCCGAAGAAATAGCCGTGCCCAAACTCATGAATGGTCACTCCTTCGGGACGGGATATCCCCTTGCGGCTGAGAAAATATGTTCCTCCTGTGAAAAGAGTCGGGTATTCCATCCCACCGGAACGGCTGTTATAGGCCGGATCGACGCAGGTGACTGAGGTATAGGGGTAATCGCCGTACCATTGGCTGCAGTACTTAACGGCATTTTTCACTGCATTCATGTATCTGTCCTTGAGATTTTTGTGGTATGGCTGGAGAAGGATCGTGATCTCTGTGTATTTTCCGGGAGCAAATTCGAAATCCTCGATATATTCCAAGTAATCAGGGCTGGCCGTCCAGGCAAAGTCATGGACACTGTGCTGGAAAAAATGGTGGGTCGTCGTGCCATCCCTGTTATCGATTTTATCACGGTGTTCTCCGGTAGCACCGATGATATAGGAGGAAGGAAGAGTAATCCGGACATCATAGGTTCCGAAATCAGCGAAAAAATTTGTCGTGGCGTGGAACTGGTGGCAATTCCAATTTCCCTCATAAAATACACCGATTTTGGGAAACCACTGGGCAATAAAATAATAATCCTTATGTCCGCCTGTCCGGTGAATCGGCCGCGGCACTTTGGAGTGGAAGATGATTTCCAAATCGATGGTTTGGCCAGGCTCTATGGGTTTGGGAAGCTCCACAGAAAAAACAGTCTGATCAAGCATGTTATCATCGTCGGGATGGCGGAATAGCATAGTGGGCATGAGGTTGGCCTCTGGGAAACTCTCATTTCCGACGATTTTTATGGCCTCCACTCGGCAGTAACCCCAATCTTCCTTTTTGTTTTGGCGGACAATTCTCCCCCATCTCTGTGTCCCTTCCTGTAAAAAATCACTCATGTTATTCTGGAATCCGTTCCAGTAGAGGTGAAACCAGAGTTCATCTGTGGGCATCTTTGATGTGTTTGTCCAGGACAATAGTTCTGTGCAGTCTATTGTTTTTACTGTCGTGTCGAGCTCAACATTCATTGAGTAGGATGCGATTTGATCACAGAACGGTTCTTGCTGAGAAAATAGGGGAGAGGTGATACAAAGAAAAAAAAGTGAACAAACGAATAATGCTGATCTACTCAATAGAATATCCTCCAAATAACGGATGCCCTATTATAAAATAAATTTAAAAAAAGAAAAATCCATTTTATTGGGCCCATTATTGATTTACGAATCGAGCTATGCTATAAGCTAGCATGAAATGCATTACAAAACATATTACAACTCACCGATAGGAATACTAGAAATTAGGGGGACAGAACAGGGAATATCCGGGGTCCATTTTGTGGAGAACAAGAGTGATCCCGATCCTGCCATTCCATTACCATTAAAGGAATGTGTTCAACAGCTAAATGAGTATTTTACGGGAGATCGAAAGGAATTTTCACTAACATTACTATTAGAGGGAACGAACTTCCAGAAAAAAGCGTGGAATCAGCTTATAAAAATTCCTTATGGAAAAACAGCTTCTTACAAAGATATTGCTGTAGCCATCAAGAATAAAAAAGCTTTCCGTGCGGTGGGTAGCGCCAACGGAAGGAATAATATCGCTATCATCATCCCTTGTCACCGCATTATTGCTCACGATGGGACACTGGGGGGATACGGAGGGGGATTGTGGAAAAAGGAATGGTTGTTGGATCATGAGCAAAAAAACAGGGGATTTTAGCGGGAGGATCATCCATGGCTGCAACGAGCTTTAAGATTGATTCTTATTCTGTAAAGATATTTGGAAATGACAGTAAGGGGAGCCGGACAAGATGGGGAGACCGGTGCATTTATTTGTATTCCGAAGGGAAAGAAATCGCTCAAGCTGTATTCGCAAAACCTGGACACGAAGTACCAGAGCCCTATTTTTCAGAGGGGAAAATATTCTATTTTGCGCGAGGCGATCAATTTGCCGATGTGCTTAATCTGCTCCGCCATGAAAATCCCGTGTATATTGCATGGGAACCTGTCCATGACCCGAAGGAGCCTGAAGACGGGGACGCGTTTTTTTTCACAGAAACAAAGAAATAAAGGGCAATATTCCTTTGAGAAGATTCTACATTGGCGGCTTGTTATATGATTGGGCGTTGGAATCCCCTCTGAAAAACATAAAAAAACAGGTAGTACATTTCATCTCACGCTATGAGCTTTATCCTGTGCTGGATATTTGCTGTGGAACAGGTGTGCAGTGTTTTCGGATCATAAGGAACGGAAAGGGTGTGTATGGGTTGGATTTAGACGTCGGAATGGTCAATTACGCACTCTCGAAATATCCTCATCTTCCGTTCATGTGTGCCGATGCGGCAAACGTCCCAGTAAAAGATGCCAGTGTAAGAGGGGCAATCTTATCCTACGCACTTCATGATAAGTTTCCGGAAACACGCAACAAAATGCTCCAGGAAGTAAGGCGGATTTTGAGTCCCGATGGCAAGATCGTTTTTGTCGATTTTGAACCTCCCTGGAACAAAAAATCACGAATGGCAAGTCTTTATACATACGGTATCGAACGATTGGCTGGCAAGGAACATTTTGATAATGGCCGTCATTTTTTGAAACAAGGAGGATTAAGGTCCTTTATCCAAAAACATAAGCTCGAGGAAATCGATCGACATGATGTGGAAATGGCCCATACCGGCGTCGTTGTAGCCAGGTTCATTTAAGAAAACTGGATCGAGAGAAGGAATGAATTGAACGCAAGTTATTCGATCTTTACTGAAGTCCAGAGATTCCGCCAGTGGTGGGTATGTTTATTGATTTTGTTTGTAGCAGGAATCGCCTGGTATGGAGCTGTCCAGCAAATCGTATTAAAAAAGCCTTTTGGAAACAATCCTGCTCCGGATCCCGTGATGATCATGATCTGGGTTATTTTTGGTGTTTTGTTCCCGATCTTTTTTTATTCCTTGAAACTGGCTACGGATGTCCGGAATGATGGATTGTATGTGCGGTTTTTTCCTCTCCAATTCCATTCTCATAAAATATCGTACATAGAAATAAAAACATATGAGATCCGAACGTATTCAGCTTTGAAAGAATATGGGGGCTATGGCATACGGTATGGAAAAAACGGCAAAGCATACAACATAAGTGGCAATAGGGGAGTGCAATTCGAGTTTCTAGATGGAAAGCGCTTGCTCATAGGAACCCAAAAGCCGGAAGAGTTCATTCAGGCTCTCGATACGGCTTCTGGGAAAAGGGGATAATTAACGCGACCATTATTCAATATTTGATTATTCGAATGATATAATATTGTAGAGGAGGTTTTACCAATGAACAGTAAAAAAGTCATCATCATAGGCGCTGGAATTTCAGGTTTATGTGCAGGTAGCTATCTTCAGATGAATGGTTATGACACGGAAATTTTTGAACTGCACAATGTTTCTGGAGGTTTGTGCACAGCCTGGGAAAGAAAGGGATACACATTCGATTTCTGTATCCACTGGCTTGTCGGCTCAACTCCTTCTGATAGTTTCTATAGTCTCTGGGATGAACTCATTGACATGGAAAAACTTGAATTTGTAGACTCTGATATATATTTTCAAATTGAGGACATTGAAGGCCAAGCACTCCGTATATTTACGGATGTAGACAGATTGGAAGAAGAGATGAAGGCAGTTGCACCTGAAGATAATGATCTCATCGCTGAATTTATCGGGGGAATAAGGAAATTTTTACCTTTTAACATGTCTTTAGATAAGGCCCCAGAAATGATGAACCCGATCGATGGATTGAAAATGACGATCAAAATGCTTCCTTATTTCAAAGAATTCAGAAAATGGGAAAAAATTACGGCAAAAGAGTTTGCAAGTAAGTGCAAAAGTCCTCTGCTCAGGAGAGCTATCTTAGAAATGTTTTTGCCCGAAAGCTCCATATTTTTTCTTCTTATGACACTTGTGAGTATGCATAAGAAATCGGCCGGCTATCCCATAGGCGGTTCTCTCAATTTTGCTAAGTTGATCGAAGAAAAGTATCTTAATCTCGGAGGAAAAATCCTTTACAACTCAAGAGTAGAAAAGGTCATTGAAGAAAACGAATGTGCAAAAGGAGTGAAACTTAAGAACGGTGATACCCATATGGCGGATATTGTGATCTCTGCAGCGGATGGATACAGCACAATTTATGAAATGTTGGACGGGAAATATATCGATAAAAGAATTCAAGATTATTACAGCGGAAAAAACAAAACACTGAAGGTTTTCCCTTCGCTTGTGTTTGTTTCCCTGGGAGTGGCAAGAACCTTTGAAAATGAACCTTCGTCACTGGTTTTTCCGCTAAAAAAGCCAATTATTGTGGATGACAGCATTAGTTATAAAAATCTCAGTGTCAGGATATTCAATTTTGATCCGACTTTCGCGCCTGATGGAAAAACCAGCCTTACTGTGATGTTTGGCACATACAACTATCAATATTGGGTGGATCTCAGAAAAACCGATATGCAGACATATAGGAAGGAAAAGGAAAGAATTGCAACAGAGGTAATTGAGGTTTTGGAGGAGCGTTTCGGAGACATTAAGTCGAAGGTTGAGGTAATAGATGTTTCCACTCCTGCATCAATAATCAGATATACAAATAACTGGAGAGGAAGTTTTGAGGGTTGGCAACCAGGGCCAGGAACCATGATGCTTCAGATGAAAAAAACGCTACCTGGTTTGAAAAATTTTTATTTGATCGGCCAATGGGTTCAACCGGGAGGGGGGCTTCCGCCAGCCTTATTGTCCGGAAGAAACGTGGCCCAAATTATTTGCAAGAAGGATGGGAAAAAATTCACCGCTTAAATAGGGGACATGTGCCTAAGTTTTTAAGGAGGCCAAAATGAAGGGATTGAAAGGCAAGCGGATTTTGATTACCGGTGGAGCAATGGGAATCGGAAAAGCCACAGCCAACCGTTTCCTAGAGGAAGGAGCAAAAGTCATCATCATGGACCGCGATAAAAGCAGTTGCCAGACAATAAAAAAAGAATTGCCGGGACTGGAAGATCCGATCATTGCGGATGTAGCGGATTATGATGGCGTTGTTCATGCGTTCAAGTTGATAGAGGAGAGAATGAACGGGTTGGATGTGCTTATCAATAACGCAGGCATAAGTATCCGTCAATCATTCCTGGAGATGTCTCGCGAACAATGGCTTGATGTTATAAACATTAATCTTAATGGCGTTTTTTATGTGGCTCAGCAAGCTGCGCGAAGCATGGCAAGAGAGGAGGGGGGAGTTATCCTTAACATGGGCTCCACAAATGCTTTGATGGGATATCACCTTTATTCCTCTTATAACGCATCTAAAGCCGGGGTCGTGGAATTCACCCGTAGTTTGGCCTTGGAGCTTGCGCCAAGAATAAGAGTCAATGCTATCTGTCCTGGTTTTATTCTGACGTCAATGCAGAAAGCAGAATATGCGCCTGACATGATAAAAGAATTCGAAGAAAAAGTTCCTCTTGGAAGATTAGGAAAACCTGAAGAGGTGGCCTCTCTGTTTGCTTATCTCGCATCAGATGAGGCCAGTTATATTACCGGCCAATGCTTTGTGATCGATGGGGGAGAGCTCGCTGGAGGTTTGGCAAGCCAGAAGCCTTTTAATTGATATTATTGTTGATATTAGGATTCTAATTAGTTGATACTAAACAAATTAGGTCAAAAATGTCGGCATGCCGACATTTTTTCATTATTTGCTTGCCATTTTCCAATAATTCATATATGTTACAAAAAGCGAAAATACTGGAGTGATAGCTTGATAATTGCCATAACGAATCAAAAAGGAGGAGTTGGAAAAACAACAACTACATTGAATATATCTGCTGCCTTGGCTTTTATGGGAAAAAGCACGCTATTGGTTGACACTGACCCCCAAGGACACAGCACTATATCTTGTGTGATGGATCCTCTTTCTATGACAAAATCACTATATGATGTATTGATAAAAAGCGAAGAGAAAATTGAAAACATAATAATGAAATCTACTATTCCAGGTCTCGATGTTGCAATATCCAAAATAGCGATGGCCAAATTGGAACCTTCTTTGTTGGGGGAGATCGATGGGCATTATAGGCTAAAAGATACCTTAGAGGGCGTGAAAAAAAAGTACGATTTCATTCTGATCGACACGCCGCCAACATTAGGATTGATTACGCTGAATTCTCTGGTCGCTGCAGATAAAATATTAATACCTGTTCAGGCATCTTATCTTTCTCTCGAGGGGACGGATGATCTCCTGGAAACGATAGAAAAGGTTAAAAAAGTCACAAATCCCACACTTGAGATAATTGGAGTGGCTATCACAATGCATGACAAGAGAACTAACATTTCAAAAGATTCTGTCGATAGAATAAAAAAAGTTTTTGGGCGCAAGGTTTTTCGAACAATTATATCCAAGAGTGTAAAGCTTGAGGAAAGCCCTGCATACAAAGAATCCATTTTTACATTTGCACCATATTCTGTAGGTGCAAAACAATACAAAGAACTTTCTGAGGAGATAATCAGACGTGCAAAAGTCAAAAAAAACCGGACTTCCTGATTCGGTAAAAATGAGGCATGATACTCACTTTGTGGAGCTAATAACATCTCGGCCTACTGGGCCAAGGGTTCGGATGATTTATATTGATTCAATAGATCCAAATCCCAGGCAAGCACGGAATGAATTAGGAAATATAGATGAATTAATGTTGTCTATAAAGGAAAGAGGCGTTTTAGAACCAATTCTTGTAAGACCTAAAGCTGGAAGATATGAGATAATAGCCGGTGAAAGACGGTATGTGGCATCAAAAAGGGCGGGATTGAAGGAAATGCCCTGTATAGAGATGATAGTGGAAGATAACGAGGCTATGGAAATCGCTCTTATTGAAAATTTACAGAGAAAAGATCTGGATGTTTTTGAAGAAGCAGATGGATTGAAGGCTTTAGCAGATGTTTATGGATATAATCACGGAGAAATCGCAAAAAAAATAGGAAAAGCAAGATCTACAATCACAGAGATTATAAATATCTGCAGAATCCCAAAAGAAATAAGAATATTCTGCATCAAAAATAGTATTGCTAGCCGTAGCACTCTAATTGAAATAGCCAAACAAAAAAATGTTGAGAACATGAAAAGGCTTGTATCGATGATTAAGAGACGAGAGCTGAGCCGCGAAGATACACGAGATCTATCGAAAGACCTAAAAGGAATACAGAGAAAACAAAAATACTTTGTTTATAATTTTAAGCCTAAAGAAAAAGATTCATATAGACTTAGAATAGAATTTAAGCAAGAAACAGTTAGCAAGGAAGAAATAATTAGAATACTTAATGAAGTGATCAAAAAATTAAAAATTAAAGAAATTGATTGAATTGAATATTTACATATCATAATAGTTTACATAATATACCTTATGCGACACAATATTATCCCCGAGTATAAGTAGCTGATAACAAACAAGATGGGGATTTCCTCAGGCTGTGGATATCTTCTCTGCCCATATTTTGTGCATTTGTGGGAGATGGAAATACAAATCTTTAGCTTTGAATTAATTCATAAATTTTTGTAAACTCTTTATTGGTTAGATTGTTTCTATATAGGGAATCAATGAAATTAGGAGATTGCAATGCCGGATAACGTACTAGAAAAATGTAAAATCTCTAACTTGTGGCACCAAAAAAATGTGGAGATAGAATTTAATGATAATGTAAATTTTCTTATTGGGCCTAATGGTTCAGGAAAAACAACTTTAATTAATTTAATAGTTGCAGCATTATCTGCTGATCTAAAAGCTTTACTACTTGTCCCCTTTAATAAAATTGAATTAACTCTAAAGGCTATTTCAAAAAGAATAAAGCCAATTATTGAAGTTGAAAAGAAAGTTGATAAAAAAGGTGGCTCTATTCAAATAATGTTTAAATTACGTGAAACCACTACTGGGCCAGTTGATTTATACGTACTTGAAGATGTTGATGATATGCTTAGATATTATTCAGTAAGAAGACGGAGAAGACTTCCACCTGACCAAATACCTGGTACTCAGTCACTTAAGGAAAAATTTGATTCAATTTTTAATTTATCGTGGTTATCTATTCATCGCGCGAGATCATTTAGGCGCCTAGAAGATGAAGATTCATATGATTCTACTGTAGATAGTAAATTAGCAGACCTATCAAATGAATTTGTGAGATTTTTTTCATCTTTATCTCAACAATCATCTAACGAATTAACCAAGTTTCAAGAATCAGTTTTTGTTTCTATGTTTATGACAAAAGAAAAATCTTGGTTTGCTGCTTCCTATCAAAAAATGAATCTTGAATCAGAAAAAAATGCACTAATTGAAATATTTAAGGAGTTGAATGTAGGGCCTGACAAATACCTAAAAAAAGTTGAAAGTCATTTCTCCAGCTTGAAAAAAGCAATCCGGAATATAGAGAGTAAAGATAAAATAACAGTTACTCCTGATGAATTTGCTACTTTTGTAACAAATGTAAGGGTGGATTATGTTGTTAGAGAATGGAATAAGTTAAGGAAAAAGCAAGAGGAGATTTTTGAACCAAAAGAGACTTTTCTAATGGTCTTGAATAGTCTGGTTAGAGATAAGAAGTTTTATATTAATGCAAAAAATGAATTAACAGTTGAATTAGATGACAGTGTTCCATTAGCTCTACATAGGTTATCTTCTGGTGAGAAACAGATGATTATAATACTAGGAGAGGCGCTTTTGCAATACCAGTCTCCCTCTATATATATAGCAGATGAACCTGAATTATCTCTCCACATAGAATGGCAACAATCATTAATTGATAATATTAGAAGCATTAATCCATCTTCACAAATTATTTTTGCAACTCATTCCCCTGATATTGTTGGGAAATACAGTTCAAATGTCATTGATGTAGAGGAAATAATCAAATGACATTCACAAGAACTGATGCAGGGTTATCAAATCAGCATCTTTTTCATAAGGTTGATTATGTAGTTTTCGTTGAAGGAAGCGAAAAAGAACTATCGTTTCAAGAAGTATGTCAAGGGTATTCAGGAATTGCTTCATTCGACATTCTTTATTGGCAAGCTATTTTTAACAAGTTTGTCAGCAAAAAAAAAGTTAAGTTTAAACCCGTTGGTTCGAAAAGTATTCTGAGAGTTATAGCAAAAAAAGTTGAATTAGGTGAAATAAATCATGTTTGGGTAGCAATGGACCAAAATACAGATCGCTTTAGAAATGAATATATTCAAAGTAACGGGGTATTTTATACTTGGGGATATAGTTGGGAAAATGACGTTTTACAATTACAAGTTTTAATTGATCTTTTCTTTGTGCTTTGTCCGATAGAAAGAGCTGAAAATGAGAAAGATGTCTCTGATGTTATTAGCCAATTATATTATGACTTCATTCACAAAATCCGTCATTTTGTGCATGTTGATATGTTGTTGTTGACAAAAGGTAAGAGCCTTTTTCCTAGAAGAAATTATAAAAGGCTAATTAAATGCAATCCTGCGCATACAATTCCACCTGAACTAAAAATCAGTGAATTAAAAAGACTTCTATCAGAATGTAATAAACAATTTTCGAATTTAAAGCCCTTTTTCTTTAATGATAAATATAAACCTAATACAATAAGATATTGTTTTGGACATTTACTGTGCATTTACTGTTATCGAGCTCTAATGTATGCGTTAAAGAAATTTGCACAGATGCCATATATTGCATTAGATTATATGACCTCCATGGCAACTAGATTGTTTGGTGACTCGCTTGATTCGACCTTAAGTGAAGAAATTTTTGAGCATCACACGAAGCAATTTGAGTTTATTAATTCTTAGGTGATTATCTAATTTCAACTCATTACAACATGGCTTTCTACTACGTTTCTTCAAGTAATAAATAAGAGTTCATTTTTTATTGGCTCCTTCTTATATTAAATGTGAAAATTTCTTCAACCTCCCCTATTGATAGGATTTTAGCTGGACTTCCCCCAATCTATTGGACACATCGAAAAGTTCGACTTAATATCAGAATTGGAGGTGTCAAGAGGCGTGTAGTTTTACGCAGTAAATCGGCGTATACATTTACACACCCTGAGGGTCTTGTATTAAGATCCATTGCTTAGCTTTTCTCCTTTTTTGATCCATGAATCATCTCATTAAAGTCTTTCAGCCGGTAACTTTGCCCATCGATATTTAAGATATGGGCGGTAGAGCTCGCAAAACTGGTTCGAAAAATGGGGGTCATATCCCAAAAGCTTGGATCCTCTTCCTTATACTCTGTCCAAAGGAGCTGGCGGGTCACCCCTTTTTTCCTCAGCTCTTGGTGGACGAGCGCCCAATCCGGAGTCCTCTTGCCAGCCTCCTTCAAAACCGATGGAAAAAGACGCTTTTCCAACTCCTCATCCCCGAGTCCTTCAGGAAGAGGCCAACCGATTCCAGCCTCCGACGCTCTGCACAAATACTCCCGTACCGTCTCCTTCCCGACGGAACAGGCTCTGGCAATGGCCCGGATGGATAGACCACCCGAGTGTTTCAATCTGAGTACTTCTCGAATTTTTCGCATGGATAACCTCTTTCTGGCCATCTTTTCCTCCTCTTTTTTTTGGAAGGTACATGATGGCCTATTCGTTTTAAGTTATCCAGCACCGCTTCACTTGATATCGATTCCGGAGTCCGGAAAAAAGTGGCCGGAATCAACCGGAACAGGTGGCCGGATTGCTCCGGAATCAGTGGCCGTAATGAATCGGAATGGGTGGCCGTAATGAATCGGAATGGGTGGCCGCTTTCGACCGGAATATGCAACGATATATCTTGAGAAAGTTTCAGCACAATCAAAGAGCCCACTGAAGTCGTTAAGTACTAGTTCAGCCTTGGAATCAATATAAAAAGGCAAATTTAAACTTCTATTTTTGTTCATCTGAAATACTCCTGAGATATGAATTAGAAAAAGTCATATGTAAAATAGGTATCACTAACTATTAAATATTATTCGATATTTCGCAACACGATTATCTATTGCTGGTTTGGTTCCCTCAAGAACGTCAACAATTTTTTTACATATATTAGGATTTTCTAAAGCTCCAGATATATAGTCTAAATTGTAGTTTCCTTCTTTATCAAGTGATGCATAGATCACTTGTTCAGCATCACAAACTACTGCAAGGTTTGGGTTATGAGTAACTATAATAATTTGACGTTTCTTTTTTGCTTCTTTGATACAATCAACTAATAGTTGATATACAGTTTGATTATCCAGATTCCCTTCAGGTTGATCAATAATTAAAGGAAGCATACTGTTATCAATTAATAAATAAAATATCAAGAGCAGTGTACCTCTTTCCCCAGGTGATAACTGCTCCAGAGGCTTGCCTTCCCATCGTAATACATATCTTGGTTCTAAATAATCCAATCCATAAATAAACAGATATAAATCACCAGGTGAAAAGGTTTGACGAACTTGATCTTTGATGAGTACAGGCGGATTTTCATCATAACGATAATCATGATGAAGGTATTCGATCACTTTATTAATAAATTCTTCTACTCCTAAATCTTCATCTAAATTTGCTGCTGCAACTAAATGATTTATTGTTTGTTTCCCTTCTGATTCACCATGAAAAGAACCTCGTCGCTGTTGATTTATAAATTCTAAAAATCTATCACTGAACTTACGTGGGACCAATGAGACACGAAATTCTAATCCAAAGCGTTCTTTTGCTAAAGGATGTTTATCTATGAATTCTTGAATAGGAGCGTAAAGTTCTTCATATACCCTTAGTAATGTTTTTTTTACTTGAAAGATTCTTTTCGCACATTCTTGCTGTTTCTTTTTAGCTGTTGATAGTTTTTCTGGAATTCTTTCTATCTCGTCTTGAAGCGCTTTGTAATGTTCTAATGTTTTTGGAGTATTTACGTTGCCAATCAAATTTTTTAATTGTTCTTCCCATTTTGCTTTTATTGCTAAATATCTTTGGTATTCTTTATTTGGACGATCAAGCTTTTCCCGCAATATATCAATCTTGTTTTTTATTTTTTTTCTTTGGAAAATTAAACTCTGATCGTTATCTTCATCTTTTAGTTGTATATCGAGATTATCTTTTTTCGCATGTAAATTTTTTTCAATCTTTTTTAGCTTAGATAGATCAATATTTACTTGGATTAAATCATTTTTTGAGATTCCTAATTTCTCACAATCAGTAGAAATTTCTTCGAAAAGATTATCAACCTGCAATTTAAAGTTTCCAATTTTTCTGTATATTTTTTCAATCAGACGAATACTCAAGACATCCCTGTTTAGTTCATCCTGTTTTTTCTTAATATCTTTATCTACATCAACAATTTGAGATGCATATTCTTCAATTTTGTTTGAAATATCATCGATTTCTTTTTTCCTTTTTGGATCTGTTTCTGGTTTTTTTACCTCAACTGGCATTATGCTTTTATGAGCATCAATCTCTTTTTCTATATCCCTAAGTTCTGATTTAAGCGAGTCAATATAAATATCTGTAGATTTTTCCTCAAGTTTTACCACCTCAAGTGTTTCCCTTCTTAAATCTTCAATTATTTGTCGAATTTTTGCTTGTGATTCTGTTGTCCGGAATTCGACAAGTTCATCAAGCGAAGCTTTTCCGAGTCGTTCTTCTGTCGGTATACGTGAAAATATTACCTGCTTTAGTTCCTCATGAAATCTTCCCTCTTGTCCTCCCTTTAGCTCATCACAAATATCCTCTAAATAGAATTGAGGAATGTATCGTACAGATTCGGTTAAAGTCGAATCGAAACGATCATCAAGATTTCTCCTTATTGTTTCACCACTTTTCCAAGTAAGTTCAGCATCAAAGTGGGAGGATTTGTTTGCTCTAGGATGTCGAAATTGATCTTCATGTAGGAATGAAAAAGATTCTTCATGTGGGCAATTCCCCATTAATCCAATAACATCAGAGAGTGCGCTTTTTCCATTTCCTTTATTTCCAATGATAGATATTAGCCCAAAATTGAATTCTAATGAAACTCCATCAAACCAATCTTCTCCAAGAGATGAAGAGCTTCTCTTTTTTATTTTTAAAGAATCAATGTATTTAGTTTTATTTTTTTCAACATGATCAAGAATCTGAGGTCGTTCACCAAGAAAAACTCTCTCGATAGGCTCATTAACAACTTGTCTCAGACCATAAAACGTCGCGTCTGCTTTCAACCAACAAGGTAACGATACTCCATAATCATTAACATTGTGGTTATCAGATCCAATAATTATAGGAAGGTTTAATCCCGTTGCTGGGAAGACAATTTTTATGTACCTCTCAATGTCTTTCAACTGTCCTATCTCAAGAAAATCAATAAACATTTTTGTTATATCGAACTTAATCCTCTGTTGAAATTGTTCTCTATTCTCAATTCCCTCAACTGAATTAGATTTTCCTCCAGCATGAATTGAAATTAGCCCTCCTAATCCAGATATTATCTTGTGTGCATCTGAAATGGGAACATAAACACTTTCATTCCCTCCTCTTGCTTTAATACCTTCAGGAGTTAGTTTCAAGGCGCCTTTAAGTGTATCCCATATATGATCTAAATCCATTGATTCAGAGAATAATCCAATATAGTGAATTGGCTTATCTCCAAGTTCAGAACGAAGTTCAATTCCAGGAATTACACAAAATTTCCCTTTGCTTAATTTTCGTATATTTTTAATTCTTTTAACATCTATAAAATGATGATCTGTGATTCCCACAACTTTGACACCTGCATCAATCAGTACATCTGTAATTTGTTCATCTGACACAGTATCATTTTCATAATCGAAAGATGAAGGAGTGTGAAAATGTAAATCCCATTTTCGCCATATTGATCCTAGTGAAAATTCTTCCATTTTGTACTCCTCAATTCAATGTTCAAGAATTTTTTTTTATTACTTAGATTTATAAAATAAATTGTGCTGATCGTTAAAAAGGTAAAATCTGATGGGCTTAGTTTGTATTCCAACATCACACTCCTCCCCTTTCTTTTTGCTTTTAAGCTCATTGGAGTTATATGAATTATGTAATTTTCCAATTGTATAATCTTGAGAGGCTGACCACGAGAATTCGTTTTTAAACTCTTTCATTTCAACTACTTATATAATATTGAAAAAGTAGCCCCCCTCCCCTATTCATTATCTCGTCAGCACTTTGACAATTCTATCCTCATTCAGGAGTCCATTTCTCATAAGAAGTCGAACTGGAAATTCTTTGATTGTAGAATTTTTGAATCCTTCTAGAATTTTCATCAATCCTCTCGAGGTAAGCAGGGAAAGATTCAGCTCATAATCGTATTCACACGCTGCGATGAAGTCGTCCGAGAACTCATTTGCCACAATTATTGCTTTTGTCACATGAAAATTTTTATTCTCACAAAGATTCACATAGGATTTCAGTTGTCTCGATACGGAGGTGTATTGGTTATATTCTTTATCCTTTTTTGTTTTGCATTCGACCAACATGAGATCTTGATTTCCAAGATTGATTAATACATCAATTTTATGGCGATTAGTATTGAGGCTATTTTTCAATTTGTTGTCTGTATTGAATCCAAGTCTATTGAATATCTTTTGTGTGACTTTTTCATACAACAGCCCCAATTCGATCTCTTTGACAAACAGCCCCTTATCATGCAACGTTTTTAAGTCTCTTCGTCCGATCGCATCGAAATTTTCGATATAAAGATCATCGATGTCCCTATAGTTTTCGATGATATTTTTAATCAAATTTCCTCTGGATTTAATGTTGTGACCTTTACAAAATTTTAGAAGTTCATCCCGGATAAAAAGATAGAGAATGTCTCTAGGCTTGATGTTATATTTGTTCAGCAATTCAGAAGACATCACGTTTTCATCTTGAAGCTCGAATTCTTCTTTTATTTTGTTGTTGATAATTGGGAAGGTGCCTGCCAGATCTTTTAAAAGGCTGTTAAAGCCATCACGGGAAAGGCTAATCGTGTCTTCTTTTTCAAGGTCATTGAAGTATTTAATCAAATTCGCGACTTTTTCTTCTAGAGAACGTCCGAACTTTTCAATATCGACTTCAAGCCCTTTCTCCATGAGTGCCTGAAGTCTTTTAGACTTTTCGGTTTTGGATGTTCCTGGCCGGAATATAATTTCTGTAAGCAAATTTGTCGCATTAACTCCTTGATTTAAGATCTCCTGAATCTTCCTTTTCCTGCTCCATTTTCTATTGATATTATGTTTTTTCGTTATGAGGTTGATCTCAGGATCGCTTAGGTTTTTCAGAATCCGCCTTAAAAATTTATTGGGAAGCTCTATTCCAGCTATTTCTCTTAATAACCAAATAAACTCATCAGGAACGTATAAAGTGTTTGTTTTTCTATTGAAAAAGATGATTCCGGATTCTTTCAATTCATTCAACAAATCATCAACCTTAAATTTTTCTAAAGGGATTACAGTATGGGAAATCCACCTGACCTCTTCGTTGGATAATTCTAGATTTTTTTCCAGAGTTTGAAGAATGGATTTTTCTTCCCAGGATAGCTGTTTTTCCATATTTCGGATGAGATCGTTTTCATAAGCAGTCTGCACACAGTTTTTATAAATTCGGTAATCTCTTTTTCGGTTTTCCTCTAAATCTCCGTCCCCAATATCTAGAAGGCGCTTGAAATATTTAATGTTTGCTTCTAGTTTTGTATGCTCATTGTTATAGAGTTTTAGGAACCATTCCCTTGTCATCATCGAGTTTCCGTCCCTTATCAGAATATCCACAAGAATGTCGAGTTGGTAATCACTGAATTTTATTCTTTCTTGAAGATGTTTTTTATATTGGGGCGTAAGAAGTTCGAAGAGTTGAACAATGTTTTCATCATCCACATTTTTCAGCTGTCCATCCCCTTTAGATAATATTTTATCGATTTTGGGCTTTGATTTTCTTAGGTCACAACAAAAGCTGTCAAGAATTTTTAAAAATGCGCTCTTCTCGATCTGATTGACCGTGTCAAGAACATCGATAAGTCTCATATTATCCTCCTTATGCTGACATCAACGTAAATATTATTAGTCGGATAATTTGCAAATGTCAAATTTTACTGAAACAACCTCCCTTAAAAAAACAAGGCCACATCTTAGGTATTACGCAATTTATAATTTATGTAAATCACCGTTTAAGGTGATTTTGAGGGGGATATTGCATAAATAAAGATATCTAAGGACCGAAGGCCGTGTCATACCGTTTCTTCGGCAATACATGGGGATAATCTCCTGAGCGAAGTGCAATGTTTTTTCCTATGCGAAGCCCATATTTAAATTATTGCTTGGATTTTAATAAACTGCTGGAATTTTTCTATACACTTTTCAATATTGTTTTCTTTTATTTTTTCTACTTCTCTGCACCATTTTATTGCCTTTTTTTCAAGAGAGAGGTTTTCAATTTCCATCCACCAATTGGGCAATATCACATGTCTTCTCATTTCTAAGGAGTTTTCAACCTTTCCAATATTTGACACATGAATTTGACCTCTTTGAATTCCTTCGAAACTAGAGGCAAAAAATTCGAGGCTCCGAAAACCGTTTAAAGGCAATAAATCATGAAATAGTTGGAGCATGGGTTTTTGAATTTTGCTAATAGGGCCCCATTTCGAGTTGAGAAGAGAGGTCATTAAATAGACCTGTTCTGTTTTTAGCTTGTCTTCTTGATATCCTTCAAAAGTTTTATATTCTTTTATGCTGTAAACTTTATTTTTATAAGCATCTCTATCCATATTAATATTTACATTAATTATTTTCTTGACTGCTTTTATTGCATAATCCCAGTGGCTGGCTTCGGTCAAATCAAGTTCAATAATCGGACCATTAAGACGAGATACAAAATCAGAACCTTTAGTGATTTTTTTACTTTTATCATCAGAGGACAGTTCATCCATTCGGCTGGTTGATGCAAAAATCCATACTCCAGGGGTCAAACGGTATGTTTTGCCGTCTTTCATAAATTTTCCATCCCACATAGGGCTGAGCAGCAGCCCAATAGCACTGTGCCCCTCAATTTCAGCATTAATTTCATCTATGAAAATCAATGTCCTTTTCTGAGTTCTGGCTTGAATCGAGGCAATAGTTGCTAAACATTCAATGAGGTCTTGATTTTCTGACATTTGTGCAATGGAGAATTCAAGGAATTCCATATCAAAATGATCTGCGAGACATTTTGCTAAATAGCTTTTCCCCCAACCTGGAGGTGAACTTAAAAGGCAGCTCAAGGAATGTCTAAGTGTTTTTTTGTTATTGAATTTTGCTATTTCAGAAACAAGATGATTTATCGCATCACGCTTTGGTCCCCCTACACAAATGTATTTGGCCAGTGTCCCCTCACCCCGCCACAATTGCAAAACCTCTGAGATCGTTCCATTATCAGACATTAGTTGGATAGCTCCTATGTTTTCAGCCGAGGAATTCCAATCATCCCAGAGTTTTTCGTATTCTTCAATTTCGACTTTCTTATCGGAATGAGTAGTAATATTTAGTGCTTCTAAAGCTTCAGAATAGTCACCATAAAGATAAAGCTCTTCCTGATTCCATTTCTTGCTGGCTTTTTCACTCCAGTAATGAGCAGCAAGAAGAGCTTTGTAGCATTCGTCACCGAAATTATTGATAATTTTCCCTCTTTCTTGAGAAAAATCTGCATATAATCTCTGGGCAATAAGAGATCCATAAAATATTGTAGTTCTTCCTAAATTAATGAGCTGTTTCTCTCCCGGAGGTTGATGAATGCTGTAACACATATTTCTATCTTTAGCGAACACTGTGTTTTTATCTAGAAGCACCGCAGCTCTCATGGAATTAATTCCTGATTTATCCCTTTTTGAGCCATGTTTATACGTTGTATCGCAAGTGAGTTCACCTAGAAGCTCCAAAGCTGCATGACTGAGGTGCTTCCCATGCCACCATCTTCTTTCTCCTTTTTTGTGTTCAGCAAATTTAAAATCTACAACAATCATATCAATTGCCCTTTTATTCTGATTTAAAACTTCCAACCAGCCAGGATTATCAATTTTAGTACGCACATACCATTTGATAGCCGGTCTATTTCTGAAGATGCTCAGCAATTTTTTTATGGTTTCTTCATTTATCACTCCAGCAGCATGATCTTCAATTACCAATGCAACTACATTAATATCGCTAGATTTGAGTTCTGTCTCTAGCATTTTAAGATTTATATTCATAGAGGCGTCCAATACCCAGTCAAAGCGGTAAAGTTGATGTGGTTTTGCGCCTCCATATCCCTCGAAACATCGGATGATTCTATTTGTTGATGTATTTGAATCAAGAGAGAGATTTCTCAACTTTACATCATAGGTGCAATTCTTTTTAGAATAGGGACACTTATCTTTTATTACCGGTCTTAGGCTGGTAAGAGTATACGGAGATAGTAGTTTTTTATCCGTATGATGTGGGCAAAGCGTGCATTTAATTAAATCATCATCAACAGGATTCCAGACGCCATATCCAAGAAATTCAAATTGAGTTCCTTCGTTTTTTTTAAAATAAGATCTGAGTATTTCTATGAGTGTAGCTGCACCACATAGATTTGTAATTTTTTGATCCACACTGCTGTGTCTTGATAGATAATGGATTTCTCCTGGAGAGGAGCTGTGATATAAATCTTGTCTTGTGACAAGCCAATTTTCATCAATAAACCAATCCCCTATTACAACCACCGTATCAACTTTTTTATTTTTTTTAGGCATGTCCCTTTCCCCTCTTGAATAATTTTTCAAAATGAGAGCCTTTTGCTGTATAGCTACTCATCACTCTTTTTTTGATCGGAAATTATGTCTTTTGCCCTTAAACAGAAACGTCTAATTGGACATTTTTCCCCCTAAAACCGAAAAAATTCAAAGGGTTTAAATTTCGTCTGTCAGCTTTTGAATATGGTTGGATAAACGGTCTATGTCAAGCAATCCCAGTGAAATGTCACTTTATTTCACTTTATTTCACTTTATGTCACATTAAAATTTCTAAATCTTTCAAACTTGATAAGTCATTTTTTTCTGCCTCAACTCTTTTGTAACAATGGATCAGATAATTCCCATCTGCATCCGTTGTCCTGAAAAATATGAAATTTTCAGAAATTTTTAGCAAATCACAACCCAGATTCATCTGAACCAGGATTTTTCCTTGATCGTCGATCAGCCAGTAATCCATAATTCCTTCTTCACTTCTCTCAGGATTCGAAATGAGAATATTGCCATCGGGTGTCAGAGAAATCCCGCTCAAATTCGGCTTTTTATCATAAACGGAGTTTTTATACTTTTCTACGACCTTTCCGAATCTCTCATACCAGGCCTTATCGGTTTGAACTTCTTTCCTCATTTTTCTCCAATCTTCAAGATCCTTATTTATTACTTTCTCGGGTTCAGGCAGCTTTGATTCGATTTCGTTGACCATTTTTCCTTCATAGTCATAAACCTTAAGATTTCGACTCAATCCATCTGCAAAAACAATCGAATTTCCTTTCCAGGGTATCCAGGCGAAAGCGGGAAAAAAGGGAAGCCATTGATCAGCCCCGCTATTACCGCTAGAGATTGATTTGAAATAATCTGTTTTGATGATTTCAGAAACGACTTCCCCGTTTGAATTTATGTGGGTGAGAGCTTGAGGATAGCGATATAAAAAGTAGTCCTTTTTCATTTCGGGCTTAAACATGTACCAGATTTCAAGCAGAAATCCTCCATTATCCAAGGAAAGAGAATTGGCAATTCCGAATATTTCGTTAATTTCAGGATGCAATACTTTATGGAGTTCACCTGATAGCTCCATTATAGTGATCCATCTGTGTCCCCCAAAAGATTCCGTGAAGCAAAGTCTTCGGTCGTGAGTGAATCCAAAGTTTGCCCCTTCTGCTCTTTGAATTTCGCCTGGCCCCTGGCCTTTGCCACCGATCCTTCTTAGATACTTTCCGTCAGGAGAATAGACTTTTATAAAGGCATCACTACGATCATAAATATAGATATTCCCGTCAGGCCCTTCCATGATTTGGCGAGGATAAATAAGAAAACCATCACCTTCCTCATTCCCGAGAATAAAATGTCTTTTATCAGAGGCGGGATATGCCGCCAGACTAATAATTAGTACCAAACAGATAAGCAGGCATGTTCTTTTTATCATTTTTACCCTCCTTCTTAATATAATACGAATCTTATCTGAATTTTATTCCCTATCGCTCTTTTTTTTTACAGGTCGCAAATAAAAAATCAGTAATTATAAAAAATATTGATTTTTGGCACGGAGAGTTATCAAGTGGAATCGCCCGGGAGTAAAATGCCGCTTTAACCATTTACTCTAAATCTTTGCCGAACTAATCGCCTTCCCAGTCTCGTATGTGAATAATTCTATTCCATTGAACTGTCCTCCGCTTCCCTCCTCGAGCCAACCTCCGGTATTGAACATCGTCACATTTAAGCTTTGGTCGGTGAAAGGCTGAATAACCAGCCGTTTTGAATCCTTTATTCCAATCGGTCTATGAGAATGGCCGAAAATGATCATTTTTGGATTGACTGGGATGTTCAGGCTGTTTTCCTTATTCAGGCTTTCGATCTCCGCATTGCTGGATTTGTAGTAATCGATCATTTTTTGATGGGTATCAGGTTTATACTCCCAATTCTCATCTTTCCTGGGAGAAGAATCAGGCCTTTTTTCTATGCACTTTTTAAGTATGCATTTGGCAAAATATATGCCAATTTTTATGAGCCAGTGTAATGGATTGTACCAGTTGAATTTGAAAGTATCTTTTTTGAGAGCCTTTTCCAGATTATTGACGTATCCCATTATTTTTTTTGAATGGCTACATCGATCACATCGCCGAGCATGACCAGGTAGTCGTTATTTGTGCCGCAAGCTTCTCTGAATTCAGGGTATTTTGGCCCAAGAATTGGATTGCCGTTAGAATCGAGCGCGGCCAGTTGGCTGGTGCCATCCCCGAAATGAGTGTCTGATGTTATAATAATTTTCATTGGCCCCTCCATTATGGATATGCGGAAAAGAGGGGGATTTGATGTGCTTTTAAAACAGGAGAGATGATTGCTTAATTTGCCCCTCTAATACTGCTTATCATATAAATAGATAAGTTTTTGATGTGAAAATGTCAAGGAAAAATTTGGATAAGAATTCTGGATTTTCCGCAATTTCCAATGCAAGAATATCCGGGTCCTGCAGGTTTGGCTTCTACGACTCCGATGGCTTTTCTGTTGGCGAATAAGGCATAATCGACGGGGCCGACTTTTATGGGGAACTCGCGGATGGCGATCCCTGGGCCGGCACCTAGATTGATATTTAAGCGATCTTGGATAATCCAGTCGGCTTTTTGGAGATGTTTATCGATATCCTGTCTGGCTTGTTCTTCCGGTTTCATTTGATTTTGATTAAGTCGATTCCCAGGAGATTAGATTATAGAAATAAAGAGGTTTTGGCAAGCGTTATGCGGAGATTACCAAGACTTTGGCTTAAAAATCTTTCTGCCATCATCAAGAACAACAGGATTCGGGAATTGATGAAAAAAACCCTTGGATCGTGACCCAAGGGTGGCTAGTGAAGTAATTTCACTAGGGATGATTCTAATAATAAAATAGTGCAGCGTGTTCCATTTGTCAATAACAAAAAATATGGATTAGTCTTTGTTATCATCATGTCTGGCTATTTATAAGAACGAAAAAGTTGAAGAAAAATTCTCATTTACATTTATTCTGACATTCAACAAAATCCTTATTTCCCTTTTTTTAATCAGCCTTGACAGAATCAATCCAAATAATTAGCTTAATTCCCCTAGAGATATAAAAAAAGCGACTGGGTGTAAGGCCAGTTTCGGCCTTTCGATAAGACGCTTGGCGACTCGTCCCAGACGCATAATAATAATAGTGAAATGATTTCGAAAAGTCAATAAATATCTAAATTTTATGTGCATACAGAACTTTATGAAGGTCGATTATGACATCTGCGTCAGGTAGTACGAAAAGCAACAGAATAGTCCTCGTTTTCGTCATAACCGTACCTTTTTAAGAACGAAGGAATTGCGCTGTAATTCTCACCAACATATTCGGCAAGTTTTCCTTTGGATATTTTCTCAAGAAAAAAAGCTTTAATCGCCAACAAAATGTATTTAGTAGAAAGATATGGTTTTTCTATTTCTGCCCAATCCGTGTTCCGTTGTTTTTTGTCAATGTCTCTGATGATCCCCTTCTCGAGTTCTTCTTGAATGCCCTCTTTCCTCAGAAGGTCAAGGTTAACCAATCGCCATAGTAAAGCTTCGATCGAAACATCGAAATCTCGAGCAATATCGACCAAATTCAGATATGAAATCGAGTCCTTACCGGTCTTTTTCTCAAACGCATCTCGAACCTCTTTCTCTGGTATAAGTAAAGATGCTGCAAAGACGTCAGCTAATTGTTCAACGCGGCTTTTTCCTTTTGTATTGTCTTGGTATATCTCTTCAGGATCGAAATCTTCCCAGGTTATTAAGTGAAAGAATTCGTGCGTGAGGTCGAAATTGCGTCTCCAGGGTGCATCATTAGCGTTAATCAGGACAGCCATTCCAAAATCCTCATCTATTGTCGAGCCTCCAGAAATGTCATCATCCATCGGAAGAAAAATAATCTTGATACCCATTTCTTCCTCTAAGATTTTTGACAACGAACATGCCGGACGCAATCCCAAATTCAGAATGCTAGCGTATTTAAAGGCGAGGTTTTCGACACATTTGAAAGCATCCTGGGTAAGCAATTCATGTTTATCAATATTGATTTTTGATCCTGTTTTTGAAACATCAGGCTCACCGAGAAGTTTTAGGAGATTTTGGTAACGCTCACATATCGAAATGAATTGCCGTTCGATAATTGTTTTTTGAGGGCTTGTTTCTGGCCTTCTCCAGAGGATCCTGACTTCTTTCTGAGGAACGTCAAGATTCAGGAAATACTCAATGTCACGGCCATAGATTTTAGCTAATTTAGCAAGTTCCCAGGCTTTTACCTCCCTCTCCCCTGCCTCAATGCTGCTTAATGTCTGGTAATTGTTGAATCCTAATTTTTCTGATACTTCCTTTAGAGTAAAATCCAGAGACTCCCTTTCTCGCTTAAGAAGATTTGCCAGTTTCTTTTGGATATTCATTTTTGCTACCGAATTAAATATATATGATAATATTATATTTGTCAAATAGAATATGATAATAATATAAGATATTATTATTCTACATTTTAAATAAGGTTCATCGCAAAAATGAGTGCCTAGCAAGATAAGATTTAGGGGTAATTATTGAAAGTTCCGAATCCGCGCTTTTTTGCGCAGTTTATACAGTGCTTTTCTTATTTCTGTTTCTGATTTTCCCTCGATTTGGACTATTTTATCTGATCCTTCAAGTGCGCCAATTATTCCTCCAAGAATGGCTCCGGAAAGGCCGATATAAAAACCATAACCCAATGCTTTGTCCTTCGCTGTCATTATGGATAGGTCCATCCAAACACGATGTCCCCACCACGTCCCATAACCAGGAGGATCGTCTCCTTCCACATAACCAATTAATGATCCAATAACGGCTCCACTTATTAATCCAATCCCTCCCCAAGCCAGACTTTTTGATTTCTTCACAATTTCAATAAGCTTAATCTCCCTGATATCAACAGATACATCGGCTCCTGATTCAGAATCCAGCAATAACAGAGAATTCTCCTTTACAGCAATAAGCTCACCTATTGCATACTGCCCGTCTATTTTCTGGACTATGAGCTCTGATCCATTTTTCTTGGCATATAGATTTTCTGAAAATGCAAATAAAGATAAAACCAAAAACAAAACTATGCATTTTTTCATTACTCCCCCAGCTTTATAGTAATTCCTCTCTTTTAAGATATGGTGTCAAAAGGCTTTTGTCAATCTTATCGGGTACTAATTTTTGCGATGAACCCGAAAAAATGAAGGATATACTCATGTAAAAGATAAAATCACTGACTTGATTCGAAAAGAAGTCATAATCCGCATCAAAAAGTGACTCTAAATCTTTATAGAACTAATCCCCTTCCCGGTCTCATATGTGAACAGCTCTATTCCATTGAACTGACCTTCGCTTCCCTCTTTGAGCCAACCTCCGGTATTGAACATCGACACATTTGAGCTTTGGTCCTTGAAAGGCTGAATAACCAGCCGTTTTGAATCCTTTATTCCAATCGGTCTATGAGAATGGCCGAAAATGATCATTTTTGGATTGACTGGGATGTTCAGGCTGTTTTCCTTATTCAGGCTTTCAATCTCAGCATTGCTGGATTTGTAGTAATTGATCATTTTTCGATGGGTGTCAGGTTTATACTCCCAATTTTCATCTTGCCTGGGAGAAGAATCAGGCCTTTTTTCTATGCACTTTTTAAGCTTGCATTTGGCCCAACATATTAGTATTTTTATGGGCCAGTGCAATGGATTGTACCAATTGAATTTGAATGTCTCTTTTCCGAGAGCCTTTTCCAGATTATTGACGTATCCCATTATTTTTTTTGACTTGTTGGCTTTAAATTCATATTGAATGTCTCTAATAACATCGGATAAGGGGCCTGCCTGACCGACTCCGGAGCTTGAAAGCTGAGCTAATGGAAAATTCAAATATGGCTACATCAATCACATCGCCGAGCATGACCAGGTAGTCGTTATTTGTGCCGCAAGCTTCTACGAATTCATGGTATTTTGGTCCAAGAATTGGATTGCCGTTAGAATCGAGCGCGGCCAATTGGCTGGTGCAATCTCCGAAATGAGTGTCTGAAGTGATGACAATTTTCATTGGCCCCTCCACTATGGATATTCAGAAAAAAGAGGGATTTGATATGGCTTCAGGATTGGAGAGATGATTGCTTAATTTGCCCCTCTAATACTGCTTATCATTTAGATAGATAAGTCTTTGATGTGAAAATGTCAAGGAAAAATTCGGATAAGGCAGGGAGTTCGAATTTTAGAGTGATAGAGGGGTCGCAAAGTTTTTATGATTCAAATTCACTCCGAGACAACCCCGACTGCCGTATGATAGATTGCAAAGTTCCAATTCTGATTTCATCATGGTTTGGAATAGGCACTGTTATTGTCCCATGAAGAAGCTTCTTTTGCACTACAATATGGCTGCCGCGCCTTCGGATTTCCTTGAAACCATGTTTTGCCAGAATGGAACATACTTCTTTGCCAGATAGAACTCGCAGTTTACCCAACAGCTACCTCAACTTGGGTTACGAAAATCTCCCCATGGTGACGCTTTTTGAGCTCTTCAGGTGACGCTACTTCAAAGAAAAGTTCAAGCGCTTCCCGAAGATTATCCCGAGCCTGTTCAATGCTCTTGCCTTGGCTTGCTATATCCAATTCTGGGCATAATGACACGTATCCATCACCTTCGCGCTCAATAATTGCCGTGAGTTTCATTGCGAATGCCTCCCTATGTTCGTATCTTTTTTGATATTATAGCATAGTTCCGGTCTTGAAGCAGGTCGATTATGACGTCAGCATCAAGTCGTGCGATATTCAACAGAATAGTCCTCGTTTTCGTCGTATCCATACTTATTTAAGAACGAAGGAATTGCGCTGTAATTCTCATAAACATATTCGGCGAGCTTGCCTTTGGATATTTTTCCGAGCCTCTCCCCTGCCCTCATATTCAAGAAGCTTGACACTGCCTATCCAAATAACCACAATAAGCGCAAATAACAAAAGTAGCTCATGGCGATTAACCAGAAAAGAAGACAAAAAGCTCTGCTGAAAAAGCGCAGAAAAGAAAAGGAAAAAAGGAAAAAACGAGCACGTTCTTCAGATTCTAGTGAGTATTCCCACAGGGTTAGCCTTATCAAAAACGCAAAAAACTATCCTCTTAATGAATGTTTGATTGATAAGGAATGGCAAGATCGGGGATTGGCACAGATACTAATATCACGAAGACAGCCAAACAACAAATTGACCTTTGGCGTGTATCTTGTCGATATATTTTGTCTTGGTCTTAAGAATACATTCTGCAATGCCAATATTTCTCTGGAAGAATATCAAAGACTGAAACTGGATACATTAAAAGAATCAGTTCTAGTCCCCTGCTCGCCAGGGGAAGTTTGTAAGATCATCTTTGGGGCAATCGAATATGCAAGAAGATTGGGCTTTGAACCTCAAAAAGATTTCGATTTATCGTATTTTGTCCTTAAGGGACTTCCAATTAATGATTATGATCTGACATTAGAATTTGGCTATGATGGCAAACCTCTCTACATTGCTGGCCCTGATGATGACTTCGAGGTCATCATAGAGATCTTAAGAAAAAATGTTGGAGAAGGCAATTTTGATTTCGTCGCTCCATTACCATTGAAGTGAATCCCCAGATTTAAGATGCAGATTCGATCTGAAGAGGCGGCTGCAGATCAGTAATAATGATTAGGATAATTATTCCAAGGCGAGATGAATTTTCAGGGCTCGATTTATATCCTCCATTTTCTGTTCGCTGATGTGCCCTATTTGTTTAATGATTCTGCGCTCAGCATCTATGGTTCTTATCTGATTGCACTGGGCTACGCTGTCTTTATCCAATCCGGATTCATCTTTTTTCAAATATACCAAGCACGGGTACCATTTTCTTACGCTTTTTGCGTCAGTGACCGGGATGATGTTTGTGACGGGAGAAAACTTATTCGCTATATCGTTCTGAACTATGATGCAAGGCCTTACTTTTCCCTGTTCTGATCCCTTGACAGGTTCCAGATCGACCAGGATAATATCGCCTCTTTTGTATCCTGAGTGCATTAGATGTTTTCACCATCAACGAATTTAAATTCTTCACAGGTTGCCCGGTCAAGATCTGCGTTGGCCAGATAACCTTCTTTCAATTCTTTCTCAAGTCTTTCTTTTTTTATTCGTTTCAACTTTTCGTCAATTGCATCTCTTACGAAGTTGCTAAAGTCGACACCCAATTTTCGATTTTCTTTTTCAAACCGAGATATAAGATCGATTGGGAATATGATGTTTTTCCTTATGGTGTTATTCACTTTCATCATTATCTCCTTAGCACGTTTTAATACATCTGTTTAACATACACAAATGATATACAATTAGATGTGTATTGTCAAGACCCTTTAATCCTCGATTTCGTCGAATGCATCCTTTTTATAAACGAAGGAATTGTAAACTAATTCTCACCAACATATTCGGCAAGTTTACCTTTTGATGTTTTTCCCAGATGAAAAGCTTTGATCGCCAAGAATAAGCAATTAAAATTTCCTGATGGAGAACCTGTTTCAGCAAAATTTATCTTTTTTCGACAAGAACGACAATTCTGTATTCTTCATATTTATCGAGAAGATAAAAAAGTAAATCATCGCCATTTTTTCTCACTAGAAAATATCCGGAAGGTTTTTGATCCTGTACTCGACATAAAATCTGAAATCATTCCGGTTTTCCAGGGTAGAAAATCCGAAGTTGTAGAAATGGGCTTCCTCCAGCGAGATCTCATCCGGAGCCTTCAGAATATAGACAAACTTGCCTTCCGGATCGAAAACATCTATCTCAAACATTTTTGGACCGGAAACACGGTAGACCGCCAGATATCCCCTGGGAAGAGTTTTAACGGATTTTATGGCCACCAGGATTTCTGGATAGGCATCCAAGATCCACTTAGAACTTTCTCTTCCCAGTGCCCAATCAGCAAGAATTTCTTTTTCAATTGGGCCAACCTTCACGTTCTCGTAGGGCTTTTTTATTACATGAAGTATTTTTCCCTCTAGGTCTTTTACATAAATTTCATAGCTTAAATTGAGGGCAATAAAAACACAACGGCTGAATGCGCTGTAATCATAATATATTTGGGGTGTTGCCCATTCATCAGCAAATGCACTGGGTCCCTTTCGTATAATCCATTCTCTTGTGTCCTCGTATAAATTAATTTCGCTCTCTTTGTCTTTCTGATCCGAAAGATCGACCAATACAACTTGACGTTGTTCCGTGTCTCCCTCAATCGTATTAGATTTCGTGGCGATACACTGGTAAGCGTCCACAAAGATCTCCGGCATTAATTCCAGCCTTTGCTCACCAAGATATTTCCCGTTTTTGTCGTACTTTACCCATTTCGGCCATCCTGTGGCCCAGATTTGGCCATTCATGAAGTGGATCCGTAACCCGGCATACTGACGAAATTCACCAGGTCCCTGGCCGAGGCGGACGAGATTGCCCAAATAATTGCCTCGGGCATCAAACCTTTGAGCTTCTGATTGACTCGAGTCGAAAAGAATCACCTCGCCGTCTTCATCACGGACATGGTTGAAATGCCGTATTCCGATTTCCTCATACATATACGGATCGATATCCAGTCCTTTTTCCACCTCAAGAAGTACTGTTCCCTTTAAGGGCAGCTCTGGATTCATAACATGAGGGATTCCATCGATAATTTCTATTTGAACGGATTCCTCAGTTTTTTTGCATCCGGCAAAAGATACCATAAATATCAGGAACAGGCAGAAAAATTTTTTAATCATTTTTTCCCCCGGCTATTTTTCTAGCAATGTGTCGATTCCCAGAAAATTAAACTATAAAAATTAATGAATTTTGGCAAGGATTTTACTGAAACCAAATCAAAATGAGAATTTTCTCTATGCTGATCGTCTTTCAGATAAAAGGCAAGTAGAATAATACTTGACATTAGTATCAATAATGATATCATATAAATGAGCTCAATCGAAAAAATCCTGATAAGGATAAAACGGAATCCCAAGAATGTTCGGTTCAAGGATCTATGCAAAGTCTGTGAGTGTTATTTCGGATCAGCTCGTCAGAGTGGAAGTAGCCATAGAATTTACAGGACACCATGGCCGAGTGACCCGAGAATCAATATTCAAAACCACAAGGGAAGAGCTAAAGTTTATCAGGTGAGGCAAGTCCTAAAGGCAATTGAAAGATTGGAGTCAGAAAATGGCATCACAGAGTGATCGATATACATACAGGATCATATGGTCTGAGGAAGACAAGGAATATGTCGGGCTCTGCGCTGAGTTACCCAGTCTGAGTTGGCTGGCAGAAAGTCAGGAATCAGCTTTAAAAGGAATCAGAGCAGTCGTTGAAAAGGCAATAAAGGATATGAGGGACAGCGGGGAATCCCCTCCCCCGCCCCTTTCCTCCAGAAAATTCAGTGGAAAGTTTATGGTAAGGATTCCACCTGAGATTCACAGAAGACTGGCCATAAAAGCCGAAGAAGAAGGAATCAGCCTCAATCGGCTCGTCAGCGCAAAACTCAGCCGATAAGAAATTGCATTAGCGGATGCTGAAAATTTCCGGCAGGTTCTTAACCTTATACTCGACATACACAGGAAAATCATCCACGGTTTCCACTGTCGTGAAACCGAAATCATAGAAGACAGCATTATCTAAATTGATGTTTTCCGGAAGCTCGAACCTATAAATGTATCTACCCTGGTCATCGAAGACGTCGACCTCGTATTTTTTTAGTCCGGTAATCCTGTAGACTGCCAGACAGCCATTGGGAAGGACCTTCATTTCCTTTAAGGCCATCAACTTATCCGGATAGGCATCGAGAAACTTTTTTTTGTCTTCGCCATTATGAAGGAGAAACGGTTCTATCATCATTTGCTTTTCCTTGCCAGATAATGCCACGCACTCATACGGGACTTCGATAACATAAAGGTTATTCCCTTCCGTATCTTTTGTATGGATTTTGTACTCTGTATTTTTGGCCACATAGATTTTTTTCGTGTTCTGGTCGACGGCATATTCAATATCTGGAACACCCCAGTCATCGCCGAATCCACCTCCCTGAAAGCGGATCATGCCAATATTCGTTCCCTCCATGAGTATAGGCCCTTCTTCTACCTCGTTGGTTTCAGAGATTTTCTTGATCATAATTTGTTTATGTAAGTCTTCGCCAGTTCTGGTTCTTGTAGCGGTTACGTAGAGGTCTGGGCCGATAAAAGTAACGATCGAGTCTCCCAACTGGAATTCCTCGATAAACTGTCCCTTTTTGTCGAACTTGGCCAGTTTCAGCCGCCCTGTGACCCAAATCTGGCTGTTCATGAACCGGACATACAGAAATGAATGTCGTGTAAATTCACCAGGGCCCTGGCCTTTGCGAAAGAGGCTGCCGATGTATTCTCCGTCCTTTGTGAACCTCTCTGTTTCGGAATTGTATACATCGAAAAGGATGACTTCGCCGGTCTTGTCTTTGACCGCATCAAAGGATTTTAATCCGATTTCTTCATGTTCGTAGGGATTGATCTCCAGCTGTTTTTCCAATTCGAGAAGAACAGTTGATCAATTAAAAAAATTAATTTAATACCCCCTGGCAAAAAAAAAGCGACTGGGTGTAAGGCCATTTTCAGCCTTTCGATAAGACGCTTAGCGACTCGTCCCAGACGCATATTAATAATAATGATTTGATTTCTAAAAGTCAATAAATATCTGAATTTTAGAAAATCAATAACTTGAAAAAGAAAAATTCGGGGATTATCTTCAAGTCGTGCGGTAAGCAAAAGAATAGTCCTCGTTTTCATCGTATCCGTACTTATTTAAGAACGAAGGAATTTCACTGTAATTCTCACCAACATATTCGGCAAGTTTGCCTTTGGATATTTTCCCAAGATAAAACGCTTTAATAGCCAATGAGATATATTTAGCAGAAAGATAGGGTTTTTCGTCTATATCCCTGATAGTGTCTTTTTCTAGTTCCTCTTGAATGTCCTCTTTCCTCAGAAGGTTCAGGTTAACCAATCGCCAGAGTAAAGCTTCGATCGAAACCTCGAAGTCTCGAGCGATATCGACTAAATTCAGATATGAAATTGAATTATTGTCTGTCCTTTTCTCAAATTCTTCTCGAACTTCCTTTTCCGGTATAAGCAAAGAGGCGGCAAAGACGTTTGCTAATTGTTCAACGCGGCTTTTCCCTCCCATACTATTTTCTTGGTAGATCTCTTCATGTGAGAAATCTTCCCAGGTTATTAAGTGGAAAAATTCGTGGGCAAGATCGAAATTTCGCCGCCATGGAGCATCATTGGAGTTGACTAGAACGGCCATTCCGAACTCCTTATCTATTGTCGAGCCTCCAGAAATATCAGAATCCATCGGAAGGAAAATAATCTTGATCCCCATTTCTTCCTCTAAGATTTTTGACAATGAACATGCCGGACGCAACCCCAAATTCAGAATGCTAACATATTTAAAGGCGAGGTTTTCGACACATTTGAAAGCGTCCTGGCTGAGCAATTCGTGTTTATCGATATTGATTTTGGATCCAGTTTTTGGAACATTGTTCTCGTTGAGAATTTTTAAAAGATTTTGATAGTTTTCACATATCGAAATGAATTGTCGCTCTACAATCGCTTTTTTTGGGCTTGTTTCAGGACTCCTCCAGAGGATCCTGATTTCTTTCTGAGGCAAGTCAAGATTTAGGAAATAGTCTATGTCACGGCCGTAGATTTTAGCCAGTTTAGCGAGTTCCCAGGCTTTTACCTCCCTCTCCCCTGCTTCGATGCTGCTTAATGTCTGGTAATTGTTGAATCCTAATTTTTCTGACACTTCCTTTAGAGTGAAATCCAGAGATTCCCGTTCGTCCTTAAGAAGTTTTGCCAATTTCTTTTGGATATTCATTTTTGCTAACGTATAAAATATATATGAAATTATTATATTTGTCAAATAGAATATGATATTAATATAAGATATTATTATTCTACATTTTTTATAAGGTTCATCGCAAAAATGAGCGCCTAGCAAGATAAGATATAGGGGTAATTATTGAAAGTTCCGAACCCGCGCTTTTTTGCGCAGTTTATTCAGTGCTTTTCTTATTTCGGTTTCTGATTTTTCCTCGAATTGGATTATTTTATCCTTTCCTGCAATTGCGCCTCCAATACCTCCAAGGACACCTCCTGTAATGCCACACATAAAACCTAATATGAATGCTTTTTCATAAGCTGTAAACATGCCAGGCATCGGACTTGAGAGTCCAAATGCCATTAGTGGGCCGCCTGGAGGATCATCTCCCTGTAAATATCCAATTAATGCTCCACTAACGACTCCACTTAATAATCCATAGCCAATTCCTTTCCAGACCTTCGATTCCTTCACAATTTCAATAAGTTTAATCTCCCTAATATCAACAGAAACATCCGCTCCTGATTCAGAATCCAGCAATAACAGAGAATTCTTCTTTACAGCAATAAGCTCACCTATTGCTTGCTGACCGTCTATTTGCTGGACTATGAGCTCTGCTCCCTTTTTCTTGGCATATGAATTTTCTGAAAATGCAAATAAAGATAAAACCAAAAACAAAACCATGAATTTTTTCATTGCTCCCCCCGTCTAATAGTAACTCCTCTTTTTTAAGATATGGTATCAAAAGGCTTTTGTCAACCTTCTCGGGTACTCTTTTTTGCGATGAACCCGAAAATTGGGTTTGATTTAGTCGATTCCCAGGAGATTAGATTATAAAAATAAAGAGGTTTTGGCAAGGATTCCAATTCGATTTCAATTCGGGGCAAAAATATTATATGAGAATAGATTCAAAATCATAACTTCCTTGTATATAATGAGGAGGGAGAAAATGATGAAATATAAGATAATCATGGAACCTAGTGCAGACGGAGGATATTCAGTCACTGTTCCTTCTTTACCTGGGTGTATCAGTGAAGGCAATTCAAAGAAAGAGGCACTTAAGAATATCAAAGAAGCCATCCTTTTATACCTGGAGCCGGTAGCAGATGATTTGAATTGAAACAAACAGACATAACAATTGATCAATTCAAAAAATTAATTTAATTTCATTTTTGATATAAAAAAAGCGACTGGGTCCAAGGCCATTTTCGGCCTTTCGATAAGACGCTTAGCGACTCGTCCCAGACGCGTATTAATAATCGTGAAGTGAACACAGAAAGTCAATAAATATTTATGATTTAGGGCTTCGATTTTTTGCCGTATGCCGATAGTTCTTCGCGGATAACATGTCGTAAAGTTTCCTTGAAAGGTTCTCGTTTTGAATTCATGTAATCTCTCAGAGCCATATTAATGAGAGTTTGGTAATTTCCTCCAATCGCCTCTCCCATACTCTCATATTTAAATTGAACCAGATCTCATTCGAGCCTGTGCCGTCTTTTATGTCAATGTAAGGATTTTGGCCTCAGCTCATCAATAAATGTGGCAGGCATCCACCACGTCCCCTGACTCCCCTAAAAGTGATCTCAACCGGCTTGATCGTTCCATCCTCATTGAAATACATCCTGAAATACAGCAAGGGCATTTCCATCAACGAACGAAACGGTCAAAGAATTCGATAATGCGGTTCAGACGGTCCATGCGGCGCTTGGGATGACCTGAACGGGAAAGTTCATACGCGCTTGTCCCGGTCAGCATGGATGATGTGCAGAGGATTCCGACGCGATATTCACCGTGAAGGCGTTTCTTTCCATGATATTGTCATGCGTATAGGTGGCTTTCCTCAGACATGTCATGAGAGAGGCAGCTTTGGAACAGCATATTCCTACCCACGATGAAGTCATCACATTGGGCTTCCCCTTCTCATCATAGGACCCGATCACCCACACCAGAGTGGGAATGATTACGGTTCTTGCACCGAGAGACGCTTTTTCACTACCCTCAATCCCCCCAGATTTTGCCAGATATGAAGTTCCCATCTCTTTTAATGGAAAACCATCTTGCCATGTTCCTGCTACAAACAACAGGGACAAAATCCCGATCAAAACAAAATGACGGATCATGGAATCCCTCCTAGATTTCCATTTTTGTTATCGCGGAATTATTATTATCACACAAAATTTAAAAAGTAAAAATCAGCAGATATAAATTTCTCTACGAGGAATCCGTTGAACATGTTCTTTTGAATGTGATACACTCGTTCCAGATTCTCAGAGGATGGAAAATCTCCCCGTTTTAAAAATTAATGAAAGGAAGACAAGAATGATGAAAAATATTCATGGATTAGGAAAACACTCCCTGGTATTGATTCTTGCAGGATTAGTGGCTCTCACCATCACGACATGCGCGCCGAGGGCAGAAAGGTCATCCCTCAAGTTCAACATCACTCTTTCTGAGGAAGTTTTTCGAGGAATCGAAGACCTTGGACTTGAAGTTCCGGTTAAGGGTCGTGTATTCGCCATTATTTCCAAAGACAAAGATAGAGAGCCGCGGTTATCAACCGGGGTAACGGGAGTCCCGCTCTGGGGTATGGATGTAACGGATTGGGAGGGAGGAGAGAAAATCATCATCGAAGACGGAAAAGAAACCGTTCGAGGATATCCTTTTGATAACACCTGGGAGTTTCCCTCAGGCGATTATGTCGTTCAGGCCTTTCTTAATGTCTATTCAACATTTCACCGGGCAGACGGACACACCGTGGAGATGCATCTGAACAGCGGAGCCCATCAAAACCTGTTTCGGGCACCTGGAAACGCCTTCAGTGAGGTGATCCCCTTAATCCTAGAGGCCGGAAAAGGAGGAACGGTCGATCTGACCATCAACCAGGTCATTCAACCTCCTGCACCACTGGAGGAAGGAGATGTCCTTCAGCAGGGAAATTATACGGATACGGAATGGGTGAAATACATCAAAATCAAGAGCGAAAAGGTTTCCGCATTTTGGGGTCGGGATATGTACATCGGAGCCAACATACTGCTTCCCAAAGGATACCACGAACATCCGGATGCCCGTTATCCTGTTCTCTACATGCAAGGGCATTCTTCTGGATTCACTCCTGTCCCCTGGTCACCGGAAGAATGGTTCCGTGAAGGTTATGTCCCTTCCCATCCTGCTGTCGGGAACCAGATGGACGGCTTCTATGAAGCATGGACCTCCGGTGCCCTTCCCAAAATGATTGTGGTAACATTCAGGGATTCCAATCCCTATTTTGATACGTCGTATTCCGTCAATTCTCCTAATGTTGGCCCCTATGGTGACGCACTCATTGAAGAACTGATTCCCTATATCGAAAAAAATTTCCGGATTATTTCTAAGCTATGGGCTAGGCTTACAGCAGGACGGTCCACAGGGGGATGGGAGGCCGCGGCTGTTATGATCCAACACCCTAACTTTTTTGCTGGCAGCTGGCCATGGGCCCCTGATCCTGTGGATTTCAGGAAGCTTATGCAAATAAATATCTATGAAAACCGGAATGCCTTTTTCCACGAGTTCGATTGGATTCGAACCGGGCGCCCGGCTCAGCGGGAGATCGACGGACTTGTGAAATATACAGTCCGGGATGAATACCGGTATGAACAGACCATAGCGGATAAAGACCGCTCCGGAGGCCAATGGGCCATATGGCAGGCCGTATTCAGTTCTGTCGCCGAGGATGGGTATCCGACTCCTCTCTGGGATCCTGAGACCGGAGATATAGACCCTGAAGTGGCGGAATATTGGCGTGAAAACGCCGATTTGAGCGCCATTCTCGATAGAACCTGGGATGAAATCGGACAGGATCTCGAAGGAAAACTTCATTTCGCCGTGGGAATGATGGACAATTTCTATCTCAACGAGGCGGTGTATCTTATCCAGGACGTTTTGGAATCAAAAACAGATCCTCCTTCTGGAGCGACCTTCCAATACGGATTCCGCGGCCGGCATTCATGGATCGGACACAGCCCCCAGGAACCGGAACGCCAAATGACTTACGCTGAATTTATTTCCGTGATCGCGGATTTCATCACCCGTCATTCACCTTCCGGGGCGGATACAACCAGCTGACTTCTTTTTGTTTATGTTTTAACTCCTTTTTGTAGCTTACAGAATAACACAAAGTTTCCAGGAGGATCTGACATACCTACATATGTTGATATCCTGTACATCCATAGTTTCTGGGTTAGAGAGACGGTGACTTTCGAGCCGGCCATGAAATTCTTATATAAGATGAAAAAAGAGGGCAAGATCCGATTCAAATGCTGGATTATTTTAATAAAAATTTGAAACATGGAGGAAATACCCGAGTGCTGATTTCGACATTCTCGATCCCTGCAAGGGAAAAAGTATTTTATTGCTTTTTTCTATAATCCAGGATTATTTCCGCTGCGAGGCCGGCCGCAGCAGCACAGACACTCGGGCATTTGTCAAGCCCGCCTTCCCTGTACCATGCATCCCGGTCTTCCTCTTCGAAGAAGTTGTACTTACGACCAAGAAGCTTTTCCTGGATTTCGGAACATTTTACTGTATCGTATAAGTTCTTAAATTTGCCGAATAGTTCTCGTGATACCCGCATTGTTTCCGTGTACCTATCAAACAGGGACATATCTTCGGAACCGAACTCCAGCCCCAAAGCCATGATCCCCCCAATAAGCCCTCCACAGGTTTCTCCCATTCGGGCAACGCCTGCAGCCAGCGCCGTGCTGGCCTTGATACACTCCTTAAAGCCTTCTTCTGAAGTTAAACATAGATGTTCGTTGATCGCCGCCAGAACACTCCGGGCGCATCCTTCATAGGCACGATCGTTATTGTAGGCGGATATGTAAACTGCATCTATGAGTTTAACCTTGCTTCCGGGGGACACATCACGGGTAAGGTAAATGGAGCTATTTCTTTCCAGTTGACTGATTAAACCTTTTACGCTCATCCTTTTTTCCTCCTATACTGAATGTGGCAGAACGAAACACTAGAATAGGCTTGTTTATTTCACCCAGTCCATACCAATCAATTTGCCTATCTCAACATAACTTTTTTCGAGTGGATATTCCATTGCAAAGGTAGGATTCGACGGCAGTCCCCATGAAGCGTCCAAAATGGCCTTGAGGCCTGCCAGTAACCCACTCAATACATTCACTGGAGCCGAAAAAATCATACTATAATCGTCGCAACCGGTTCTTCTCAGATCGCCACCGCATGGTATGCTCATTCGCCACTGTGCCTCCTTCAGGGCCGGTACCACGTAATACACACAGGCTGCGTGACCTGACATGGTCGTGATGATATCTTTTCCGTCTAACCAGTTTTTCGCTAACATTATCTGAGTCATTACTGCAGGAGAACCATAGAGAAGCAGGATGTCTGGCTCGAAACCGGCTGCATTCAGCGGGGCAGTGACCACTGCACGATAGCCGGGAAAGTCGAAGCGGGGCATGTTGCGTGCCCAGATTCCACCCGCCTCCAACGTGCGTGCAGAACCGGGATAGCGATTATGACCTTCCAAGAATCGCTGCGGAGGTTTCACAAATCCCAATCCGACAACCGGCTCAAAACACCACATGTCCTTTTTGGTCTCAGCAATAGTGAGCCCTCTACGCCGCGTGAGAGCTAAAGCCTGACAAAAAGATAAGTGGTATCCCATATCTCTTACCGGCCTTAGCGCATCTTCGGGAATCTCCTCTTCGCTGGTGAGCATTTTCAAGGCAATCGGCCTACTCTGTAACCGCAACAAACTCTCAAGCTCTTTTGCCTGTTCATGCATTTGTTTTATGTCGAACATTTCTGACCTCCGGTATTTATAGCAATGTTAAGGTAAAAACCGTTTTCTTGTAAGACCATTGACTTGTGAGGAACTAGAAAGCCCTGGATTCGAAAGGACTCAGAAGATTCCCAGCTTGACCTCTTTTTTGAATAACTTTTCTCATGTAAATTATCCTATGTTTTTGACCTGCCCCTGTCAATGAGATGAGCTGAACCTAAATCATACATATCATGTCTGTTATATACCTTTAAAAAATAAAAGGATTGTATTAATTGACTTAATTTTTAAATTTTTATATTTTTCAAATTATAGATCATATATGGCAACAAAGAGGAAAGGGACAGGTCTTTCCCCCAGAAAGTCACAAAAGGAGTCAATATGGATACCGCAAAAAATAACTTCAGTCGGCGAAGATTTTTAGGCCGTTCTCTATTCGCCCTTGCTGGAACAATGGCCGCTTCTTTGCCTGCTCATTCAATTCCAAAATATCCACATGTCCCTCATGGGGAGAAGGAAAATACTTCTGGGTCTTCACCCAAACCAAAAACCATTCTTATCAAAAACGGCTTCGTCGTCACGATGGATAGCAGACGATCTGTTTTTCCCCTGGGACAGGTGTTGATTCGAAACGGCAGGATAGCTGAAGTCGGTGAAAAATTGAAGGAGACGGCCAAACCCGACCTGACACTTGACGCCAGACAAAAGATGGTTTTGCCGGGATTCGTTAACACACATGCCCATCTCCAGCAATATTTTCGCGGCGTTTATGAACTCATCGGTAATTTTTACCAGGTCAATCTTCCTTTAGAGGGATATCGAACACCCGAGGATATGGACACCCTGGGCGCCGCTTCTTGTGCTGAACTCATCTATGGCGGCTGTACCACATCATTGATCATCTACACTTATCCTCATGGATTTGCCAAAGCCGTAGACAGAGCCGGCAATCGATGCATATTAGCCGCTGATATTGAGCAGGTCGATTTGGATGCACTGAAAAATGGCACTTATAAATACCTGCCGGAAAAAGGCAAAGCCGCATTCCAACGTGCCGTCGACCTGTATCACAATTGGCACGGCCGGGCCGCCGGCCGTATCACCACCTGTATGTGCCCCAAAGCCGCTGATTTGGTTTTACCGGAAACCTATGCCAAGATTCGGGATTTCGCCGGGAAACACGATTTGCGGATCACCACACATCTTTCCCAGACCTCACGGGAATTCAGGCATGTGAAGAAGCTCTATGGTAAAACATCTACCCAGCATCTATTGGATATGGGATTACTCAACGAGAAACTCACCGGTGTCCACTGCGATTACATCACGGCGCCGGATCTCCAGCTCATCCTCAAATCAGGCATGGGCATCCTGCACTGTCGATCCGTGGAAAATCCTTTATTGAGGTGGAAAGATTTGGGAGTACGGATTGGTTTGGGTACTGATGATTACCATCATGACATGCTGCCCTTGTTGCGGGAAAATTTATGGGGTCAGTCCAATCGCGCCCGCATTCTGGCCAGCGATGAAAGTGTTTTGGCCGGCAGCCGCGTCACCCGCCGGCCGACTTTTTACAATTTGCTGGAGATAGCCACCCGCGGCGGCGCCGAAGCCATCGGCATGGACGAGGAGATCGGTTCGTTGGAAACCGGCAAAAAGGCCGATATTCTTACAGTGGATTTAAACAATCCCTATTTAACGCCAACCCGCGATCCTATCACCAGTTTTGTGCTCTATGGTTCCAGCCGCGACATCGACAACGTTTTAGTGGACGGTCGTTTTCTGAAACGTGACGGCCGTTTGACGACGATTGATATGACTGAAACATTGAAGGCCGCTCAGGATAGAGTGGAATACATCATTGATAAATTTTTTAAGGAACATCCGGAACAAAAGAAAGCATGGGAAAGTAAAGTTCCGTATCGCCTATGAAATGGTCCGACCCTATTTCCCAATAAAAATCCCCAATTTTAAATCTTGCCATTGTTTCAGAAGTTTCTTATCTGTTCCCTCACCGAAGCGCTCGTGGTACGGCTTCGGGTAGAAGCGAAGCAGTTTCGCATACCAGTTTCGGTATCGTCGTGTTGAATATTCATACTTCATAATTCTGTAGCCGTGGCGCTCCTGCATGGAGAGCGCATTGACCTAGTTCTTTCCTATGTGATATGTAAATAGGATAGGAGTGATTTCCCATGAAAAAATACTTTGCGTCTGTTTGTGTTTTACTCATTCTTCTTAGTTTAGGCTTGGTAGAGCCTATGTTTGCCCAAACCTATGAAGCCAAGATGTTTAACGCCTTAACTTGGCGTAACATTGGCCCCAATCGCGGGGGGCGGTCGATTGCCTGTGCGGGAAGCACCAAGCGGCTTTTTGAGTATTATTTTGGTGCTTGTGGAGGAGGCCTGTGGAAGACTACGGATGGTGGAATAAATTGGACGCCAGTAACCGACGGCCAGATTCGATCATCCTCGGTTGGGGCTGTGGCTGTGTCTGAATCCAATCCGGATATTGTTTATATCGGTATGGGTGAGCATGCCTTGCGCGGCAATATCATGCAGGGGGATGGCGTATATAAATCCACTGATGCAGGCAAGACCTGGGTCCAAATGGGATTGGATGACACCCAGGTGATTTCCAAAATTTGCATCCACCCTGAGAATCCTGATATTGTCTATGTCGGTGCATTAGGTCATGTGGCTGGCCCCAATGATGATCGCGGTGTTTTTCGTTCTCAAGACGGTGGACAGACATGGAAGAAGGTGTTGTTTCGCAGCGATAAAGCAGGGGTGATAGATCTAACCATGGATCCCCATAATCCCAATGTGTTGTTTGCTGCCATCTGGGAGTGTTTTCGCAAGTCATATAAAATGTCCTCGGGAGGACCGGATTCCGGCCTGTTCAAATCGACCGATGGGGGAAACACATGGGTGGAAATCACCCGCAATCCAGGACTTCCTTCGGGTGTTATTGGAAAAATCGGAGTTGCAATTTCCCCGGCAGATTCCAACCGGGTTTATGCCATCGTGGAAAATGACAATGGCGGAGTTTTTCGATCTGAGAATCTTGGTAAAACCTGGGCCAAGGTTAATGAAGACCGCAGACTGCGTCAGCGCGCTTTTTACTACTCACACATCTATGCAGATCCTCTGGATGCAGACACCATGTATGTCTTAAACACCGGATTTTATAAATCAAGCGATGGAGGCAAGACCTACTCCACTATCCGTGTTCCCCATGGAGACAATCAGGATCTATGGATCGCTATGGATGATCCCAAACGTATGATCAATTCCAATGACGGTGGAGGCAATGTTTCGGTCAATGGCGGAGAAACCTGGACCATGCAGGATTATCCCACTGCTCAGCTTTATCATATAATCACCACCAAGGATATTCCCTATCATGTGTGTGGTGCCCAACAAGACAATTCCACCATGGCTGTCTCCAGCGAGCCGGGTGGATGGGGCAGCCCCTTTCCTCGTAGTGCTGTGGGCAATATTGGTGCCCTCTATTCTGTTGGAGGCGGAGAAAGCGGATATATCACCCAGCATCCTACTGACTTGGATCTGTTTTATGCTGGCAGTCAGGGGGCGCTGTTGACAAAATACAATCGTAAAACCGGGTATACTCGCGACATCCAACCCTATCCACGTATGTTTTCTGGTGAACCAGCATCAGAGCTTCCAGAACGGTGGCAGTGGACCTTTCCCATTGTATTCTCTCCCCATGATCCGAATGTGTTGTACTGTTGTTCGCAACATGTGTGGAAAACCACTAATGATGGTCAGAGTTGGACCCGAATCAGCCCGGACCTGACTGAAGCCGATCCCGTAACTCTAGGGGAGACCGGTGGCCCTATCACACATGATATGAACGGCCCTGAGATTTATGGGACTGTTTTTGCTCTGGCTTCCTCTAAACTCGAGCGAGGTCTCATCTGGGCAGGATCAGATGATGGCCTTCTGCACATAACAAGGGACGAAGGCCAAAACTGGGAAAACATCACTCCTCCGGATCTGCCGCGGCTCATACGGGTGAGCATTATCGATGCTTCTACGCATGATCCGGCAACTGCCTATTTCTGCGCTAAAAACTATCTGCTGGATGACCGGGCGCCCTACATCTACAAGACCCATGATTATGGGAAAACCTGGATCAAAATCGTCGAAGGTATCCGTGCCGATGATTATGTCCATTCCGTCCGGGAGGATCCTATCCGGCGGGGGCTATTGTATGCCGGAACCGAACATGGAGTTTGGGTATCTTTTGATGATGGAGAAAATTGGCAGTCTTTGTCCCTTAATCTGCCGGATTGTCAGGTGTCGGATTTAGTGGTTGAAAAAGATGATTTGGTCGCAGGAACCCATGGACGTTCGGTCTATGTTCTTGACGATATCTGGCCCTTGAGGGAGATGCAGCTGGAGATCCTGCAGAAGAGCGTTTATCTTTTTAAACCCAGACCAACCTATCGATCCCTGAACCAGGCCGTTGTCGACTATTATCTGGATTCTCCGTGTGACAAAGTGACCCTTGAATTCCTGGATACACAAGGCCAAGTGATTGCTGCTTTTACTGGTACACCGGAGGATGACAAGATGCAAGCGCCAACTACCGGACGGCGCCGCAGGCCTCGTATGATTCCCACCAGAAAAGAGGGATTAAACCGGTTTACCTGGGATGCGCGTTACCCTGGAGCTATCGCCTTTCCAGGCATGATCATGTGGGGTGGATCCACCAATGGACCAAAAGCGGTTCCTGGAACCTATCAAGTGCAGTTGACAGCTAATGGGGAAAAGCAAACGCAATCCTTCCAGATTCATATGGATCCCAGGTTGACAGGTGTTACCCAAGCTGATCTGGAAGAACAGTTCGATTTTTTGATCAAAGTCAGGGATAAAGTCAGTGAAGCCAACGATGCGGTCATCCTTATCCGCAAGACAAAAAAACAGATGAATGCGAGGATGAAGGCGGCCTCGGATGCTGAGCTGAATAAAGCTGGAAAGACTTTGATCAAAGCTCTCAGTCTTGTTGAAGCAGAAATCTATCAAGTAAAAAACCAGAGCTCACAAGATCCATTGAACTTTCCCATAAAACTCAATGATAAGATCGCTTCACTCACCAGCCATGCAGGAATGGGCGATAGTCGCCCTACTGACGGGGCTTATGAAATATTTGAAGATCTATCCAAAGAATTGCAGTCTGAACTCGATAAAATGAATAAGTTGTTAAATAATGACCTGCCGAAATTTAACACCCTACTTAAAGCCAACAATCTGGAACCGGTGAAAAAGGAGGAATTATGAAACGGCCTAGTTTTACTGCTCTTTTTTTTCTCCTTTTCCTTAGACCCGCTTGGCGCTCTGCAAAATAATCCTAAACACCTTCTTCAGCAGCAGCAATAGCAGGCTCAAGATTACTCGCCCAGGTACGCTTTCCAAACCGCTGATGAAGTTCCCATAAGCTCTGCACTGTGCCTCCAATGGAAACCCGGGATGAAAGGGTGGCATTTGTACTTTTTCCTCTTGAAGCCAGAGGCCGTTCTCCATCTCCGTTGTAAGCAAGATAACTGTTGGCGGCAGCATCATAGTATACGCCCGAGAGTGCTCCCCAGCAAGAAACCTGGTGTGGCTCAGTCACTTGTTGCAGAAATGCAGCAGTAATGGCTGCATCAACTGCATTGCCTCCATCTCTAAGAGCCTGAAGTGCGGCTTCTGTTGCAATCATGGATTGGGTGCAGACCATAACTTTTTTTCCCTCTGCAACAGTTTTGGGCCCGGAATTGAGCCTGTGATCCCTGGGATCTTCCGGCACTTTTTTTGTGGATTGGGATTCTGATAAGGGCGGCATTATCAATAATGCCATAAGAAGAATATTAAATGATAAAGACTTAAGATTACGCATGTTTTCCTCCTTTATTTAAGTGAACCCCACGGACTTTCATCCAAATCTGAATGTTCATGCGTAAAAATCGTACCCGCAATCTTCCAGCCCGCATTGGTTTTTAGCAGATTAAATGCCTCTACCCCGCCATGCTCAAACTCTCCGTTTCTAAAAAAATCATAAGCAGTCCAGACTACAGCAATCCGACCATGGATAAGGACTTTGGATTCCCACATCCGTTCTTTGACATCATTTTTTTTCCAAAAATCCGTCCATTTGCCATAAAAAACGTCAATATTGGAGACCTATTTCCTTCAGGCGTAAAGAATGTGACATTATGCGACCGCAGGCGCTCACGAAGCAGGTGGATAAGGTTTATATTGCGCTGCTCAATAGCATCCATTCCAATTCGATTGATAAATCAAGAGATACATCCAAACATTATACACTTTCAAAGGCCACCGTACCATATTCGTAACGCCTGGCTGTTTCAACCAAAGGCTTACTCCCCATGGTTTCAAGCGAAGTGAAGTCATTCGTACTAGCCCATCCTTATCTGTCTGGGGTAATTAAAGGAATCAGGTCTTCTCGAACATATGTAAATCCAAGACCATTTGGGCCTAACAACCATTTGTATGGAATGCCCGACATAAAATCCACATCTTCATCTTTAACATTAACTTTTATTCCCCCAATTGACTGAGCTGCATCAACAAACAGGTAACCACCATAGGTATGGACAATATCAGCAAGTTTTTTTCTAACCGCTTCAGTTTTATCCAGCCAGACTCCTAAAATTGTATTTTCCAAGGGAAATGGCCCAAATTGAAAGCGCGCCTCAAAAAAATTCTCATGAGCGGCTTTAACCTGCTTTGGCATAGGCCCAACAAAGGCCGTATCCATATAGGCTCGGAATTTTTTTAAAGGAGGGAAATCCAAACGGAATGAATATACCCCGCTTTTATATATTACAGCTGAAGAATGAGGTCAAATATTGGGTGCTTCCTTCATTAACTGTTGTTACTGAGTCGAAATCCACGTAAACTTCTTTACTTGGATCCGAATTCCCAAAAAAATGAAAAACTATTTAAATAATAACGTCCCTATATATAATGAGGAGGGAGGAAATGATGAAATTAAAAATAATTATAGAACCCAGTGCAGATGAGGGGTATTCAGTCATTGTCCCTTCTTTACCTGGGTGTAAGGCCATTTTTGGCCTTTCGATAAGACGCTTAGCGACTCGTCCCAAACGCATATTAATAATAGTGATTTGATTTCTAAATTTCAATTAATATCTTGATTTCAGAAAATCAAGACGTCTACCTCATATTCTCAACTAGAGTAACCAAAAACTCTAATTCATCTCCTTCTGGAGTGCTTGGTTCAGCATCCATTAGTTCATCAATGCGAGAAAGAGCTATTTGATAGTCTTCCTCAGTTATGATTACTTTTATCGTCATCATTTTCTTTTTTTTTCATATGCTGATAATTCTTCACGGATCACGTGCCGTAAGGTTTCCTCGAGATGTTCTCGTTTTGAATTCATGTGATCTCTCAGAGCCATATTGATAAGAGTTTGGTAATTTCCTCCACCCGCATTATGAACCCGCTGCCGGAACCATTCGAGAATATCATCATCAATCCGTATAGTAATACGTGTCTTGCCTTTTGGCGATTGGATTACAGCGCCTTTTTTTCCATTTTTAAAATCGTATTCTTTTTTCATTATGTTAACCTTTATATTGACTTATTTCCCTAGCTGTCGCTTTCCTGGCAGAGATGATTCGAATCCGATCTAGATGCCATGTATATATAACCACGATTATTAGGCCAAATGCATCCATTCATATAGTAACAAAACGTTCTTCATAAGGATGCTCATCAGTTATTGTGACAGTCCTCTCATCCTCCCATACTGATACGGTATCTGCAAAGTCTATTCCGTGTTTTTTCATGTTTGAAAGTGCTTTCTTGATATCCCATTCGAATTCCACTTAATCACTATATGTACAATTGTGCATACTTGTCAAGTTGAGGTATCGCTTCTCACCTGCCCTATAATTCAACAAGTCAGCCTGAATAGAGTTTTAAGCTCTGGTTCTAATCAGTAAATTTGTGGTAAGGATTCCATCTGAGATTCACAGAAAGCTGGCCATAGAAGCTGAAGAAGAGGGAATTAGCCTCAATCGGCTCGTTAGCATAAAACTCAGCCGCTAATGGCATAGTGCTTTGCCTGTGCGAAAATTGTATTGATGTCGAATGTCCTCGAAAAAAACATATGAATTGCGAAATTTAATAAAAAGGTCGGCTGTATTCTATTTTTGAATGAACTCAATAACCTTCGAAACGAACAAATCAGGTTCATCAACAAACATCATGTGATTACTTTCTTCAAGAATGAAATATTCTTTTTCCCCGCCAAGGTTTTCATAACCTTTCTTCAGAAGGCGGACCGGAACCATGATATCTTTCGCGCCGGCTATGATCAAAATGGGAATACTTATTTTTTTCACTTCATCTTCAATATCTATGGTATTCAACTCATTCCACATGGCGCTCGCAGTCGCCATCATTTTTTTCTGCCATTCCGGATTGATGTTTTCAATTCCGGTTATCGACATCACCTTTGACATTTGGAGATTTTTAGTAATTCCTTCCTTCGTTCCATTCAACATATTCATGATAAGCATTCGCCACACCATTCCTTCTTGAAATGTCTCATAAGGAGGAGGGCCTAGCGTATCTAATCTTTCAAGTGCTTGCTGATTATTCGTTTTCTTCGCCAATTCTAGAGCGGTTTTATAACCATTTTCTTCAAGAGAGACTGCACTGAAAGCACCCGCGGCAGAAACAAACTTCTCTATATTGTTATTGTCTTCATATTCTAATAAGTACATGTATCCGAGAATTCCTCCAAATGAATGCCCCAACAAAAATATTTTATCTTTATCGTACTTCTCTCGTAAGAATTCAACGACATTATAGACATCTTTGACAAACTGCTCGACTGTGAGCGTAGCGACCGGAACCGACGGAGATTTACATGTATTGCGTTGATGAAGATATCCTACAATAAAGTGTTTTTCAAGTTCCGGCCCTGCATATGCCTGAAAAATCAAAGGGCCTGTCAATTCACCCGGTCCTCCGTGAAGAAAAAGAAGCACCGGATTATCGAGATTCTGCCCTCGCACTTTGATATATAATTCCTCCTCCCCCGATTTTACGAAGAACTCGTCATCGATTGCATCAATTACTTCCATTGAATAAACGCTGTTTGAGAAAGCAATTATTAGAAATAAAGCCACAGGTAGGATTCTCATTTCCTCCTCCAAATCTTTAATTTTTCACATCTTTATACTTTAACCCACTATCCCGTTTTAATCAGCAATAAATTGGAAGTGTCGAGAGGAGACAGGAAAAATCCTAGTATAAGTAGGAAAAATAGACATTTTTTCTGCTTCATAGGCAAAAATACTCCTTTTATCCGATGTTACCCACTTTAGAGCAATAAATATGCCATTATTGCTTCCTAGGAGTTTCGAAGGCTTATTTGACAGGATGTGTCCGTTCTCGTACAGCTTATGTACACATCTGAACAGAAAAAAATAAGCCCCAGAATTATTCGTACTTTAAAGAGTCAACAGGATTAGCCAAACCCGCCTTGATGGATTGGAAAGAAATGGTAGCCAGTCCGATAAACAGCACGATTATTCCTGAGAAAATAAATATCAAAACACTTATATTTTCGCGGTAGGGAAAGGTTTGCAGCCAGTTTCGCATCACAAAGTAAGCCACAGGCCACGCTATGGCATTGGCTAAAACAATCATTTTGGTGAACTCTCTTGAAATCATAAAGACAATTCCCGATGTTGAAGCACCGAGGACTTTTCTAATGCCAATCTCCTTTGTCCTCTGCTCAGCAACAAAAGAAGCCAAACCAAACAAACCAAGGCAGGCGATAAATATTGCCAGTCCGGCAAAATGCGATATGAGTTCTCTTATGCGTTCCGTTTCTTTGAACTGGTCATTAAAGGATTCATCAAGGAAAAAGTAGTCAAATGGATGAATCGGATATATTTTATTCCAGGTCTTTTCAATATATTTCATCGCACGACTGACGCTGCCTGGAGCGATTCTTATGCTGAGCATCCGGTAAGGATTATACACATCATCAGGATCAAACCTGATATAGAGGGGTTTTATTTCTTGGGTGATCGGTATCTGATGATAATCCCGAACAACACCAATCACGGTTTTTATTCCTCTGTAACCTCCAATTTTTTTACCAAGCGGATTTTCCCATCCGAATTCTTTTGCAGCGGTTTCATTAATAATGGCAGAGGCCTTTTGGTCGGCGCCGAATTCCTTTGAAAAATTCCTGCCTTCAATAATTTCCATTCCTAAGGTCGGAATAAAATCTTCGTCTACCACCAAGTCATACATCAATTGAGATTGATCCCTTGAAAATCCTTCAGGCAGTTTCTGGTTATACTGAGGATACTGGCCGGGGATGTCTGATGAAACGGCAACATTCACAATGTCAGAATGAACTTTCAGCTCATTTTTTATGGTTACAAGCGATTTTCTGAGTTCTTCATCCCTGAAAGGCAGGATAACAACCTGTTCTTTGTCAAATCCCGGATTTTTATTTTTCATATAATCAAGCTGCCGGGTGATTATGATTGTCCCTATGATGAGTACCACAGAAATGGAAAACTGCATCACAACCAGAACACCCCTGAAAAAAGAATTTCCCGCACCCGTATTTGCGCTGCCTTTTAATACCCGTGCCGGCTGAAATGCGGCCAGGAAAAATGCCGGATAGCTGCCGGCAATCAATCCGACAAATACGGCTACGCCCAAAAGCGCCGGGAAAAGCCGTAGCATTTTTGAAAAATCGATGGATAATTCATAGCCTGCAATCGAACTCATGGTTGGGAGTGCAAGTTCAGCTAATCCAAGAGCGAGAAGAAGCGAGATAAAACTGTAGAAAAAAGACTCAAAGAGAAATTGTCGGACCAGTTCACTTTTTTGGGCGCCCAACACCTTCCTCATCCCGACTTCCTGAGCTCTTTTGGCAGAGCGGGCTGTGGTAAGATTCATAAAGTTAATGCATGCAATGATCAAAATAATTCCAGCGATAAGTGCAAAAATATAGATGTAAAGGATTGTGCCGATTCCTGTTTTTCCTCCGCTCAATGGTGTATGGAGTTGGATGTCGGCTAAAGGCATAAGAAAATACTCTATCGAAATCCCTAATATTTTAAGTTTTATTCCCCCGTACTTTTTAATAAATTCAGGAAATTTACCCTCCAGTGTGCTGGAATCGGTGTCTTTTTTGAGAAGAATATAGGTCCGAAAGGTATTCGAGTCAAAATGATTTAAGAAAGCATGTCCCTTGGGGTATTTTGAGTACAGAGTCTGAAACGAGCATAGCATGTCAAACAAGAGATGAGAGTTGCGGGGAACGTTTTTTATAACACCTGTAACAGTGAAGTTGTCCTGGTTGTTAAAACGAAGGGATCTTCCGATTGGATCCTTTTCGCCAAAATATTTCTCGGCGATTTTCTCTGTGATGACAACGGAAAAGGGAGCTTGAAGGGCGGATTTTGGATCGCCTTTTGTCATGGGATATGTAAAAATATCAAAAAAGGAATCATCCGCATACAATACCCGGGATTCATAAAACTTTTTTTCCTCACATAGGACTGCCGGATTTGGCATAAAGCCTATCCTAACAGTGTCTTCAACTTCCGGAAAATCTTTTTTTATAAAACCGGCTGAGAGCGCATTGTTGGACGATGATGTATGTTCTTTGCCACCAAAACTGCCGTGTCTTTTAAGCAGATAAATTCTGTCCGCTTTGTCATGGTATTTATCGAAACTGAGCTCATATTGAATGTAAAGCACAATGAGAATACAGCATGCTATCCCTATGGCCAGACCTGCTATATTAATAAAGGCATACCCTTTGTGCCTCTTGAAATTTCTCAGAGCAATTATTAAATAATTCTTAAACATCTGCTAATTCCATATTATGTTCCTTCTCCTTATGGTTTAAATTGCATTAAACATGCCAAAATTATCCCAGGGAATATTCAGATGCTTTTCAAACAATTTGTATCATTTTGTTACAGCTAATGTTCGAAAGTGAACAAAAATAAATATTCCCCATATCAACTTTTAACCTGACTTATTCATAAACATGATTTTTTTAACGGAATTTAATGCTATTTGCATTGAAATCAGGGACATGTACCGATTTTCCGAAATCGGTAACGTGTCCCTTGATTTTAATCGATAACAAATCTTACTGCTTGTCCCCTGCCCCCTAATACTTAGGTGCCTTCTTCACCATAAAAATGGTATTAACTTATATTTGACATTTTCTGTGTATTCAGCGTATCCCGGAAGTTCTTTTTTCAATGTGGCATCTTCTAATACGGTTCGGACGATTAATAAAATACCAATAATTACGGAAAAAACTAATCCCCAAAATGTACCCAAAGCAATCGGCGTTGCAGAAGTAAAAATAATATATCCAAGGTATCCAGGATGGCGGACATACTTATATGGACCTTCAGTCACAACTGTATGTTGTCGATCAGTTTGCAATCTTACCAAAGTCGAAAAGAATTTATTGGAAACCATAGACCATGTGAATATCATGGATCCAGAAAAGATTAATACTAAACCTGTAATATTTATGATGATATGGACATCCCCCGTCCAATTGAATCTTTGATCAAGTCCGGAAAAAACAAACATTAAAATTGTTGGGAAGATGATAACGGAAGTAAGCATTCTGTCCCATTTCTTTACATTTTCTTTTTTTCTTCCACGTTCCTCAATTAGCTCAGCAGGTAGTACAATCAAATCGATTACTAGAAGGAAGAGGCTTAAAAGCAATGCAATCCAAGCCCATTTCCAAGATAGTGTCCCTGCGGCAACAAAAAGAATTGCACCTTGTAAAAGTAGAACGGAAAAGACTTGGACTAAACGGCGAATTATATCTTTATTCATATCATACCCATCATTTCAAATCTTTAGGTTTTAGTGCTCCGATGATTTTTATATCTACCTAGTGGATGTTTTCCTCTCCGGCGTCGCAGCTTAATAATATCACCAAGGTATAACTTGATACCTTTTGGCAAGATTCCTTTTTTGAAGTTCTGCCAACTCACCTTTGAAAGGGAGAAAATGGATCCAGGGCTATTTATTCCAAGGCGAGTTGAATTTTCAGAGCTTGATCAATATCTTTCATTTTCTGTGCGCTAATATGTCCTATTGATTTGATAATTCTACGCTTAGCATCAATGGTTCTTATCTGATTGCATTGGGCTACACTGTCTTTATCCAATCCGGATTCCTCTTTTTTCAAATTTACTAAGCACGGATACCATTTTCTTACGTTTTTTGCATCAGTGACAGGGATAATGTTGGTGACGGGAGAAAATTTATTCGCTATATCGTTTTGAACTATGATGCAAGGCCTTACTTTTCCCTGTTCTGATCCCCTGGCAGGTTCCAGGTCAACCAGGATAATATCGCCTCTTCTGTATCCTGAATGCATTAGATGTTTTCACCATCAACGAATTTAAATTCTTCACAGGTTGCCCGGTCAAGATCTGCGTTGGCCAGATAACCTTCTTTCAATTCTTTCTCAAGTCTTTCTTTTTTTATTCGTTTCAACTTTTCGTCAATTGCATCTCTTACGAAGTTGCTAAAGTCGACACCCAATTTTCGATTTTCTTTTTCAAACCGAGATATAAGATCGATTGGGAATATGATGTTTTTCCTTATGGTGTTATTCACTTTCATCATTATCTCCTAAACACGTTTTAATGTATCCGTTAAATATACATTAACAATACACATTTAGATATACATTGTCAAGACCCTTTAATCCTCGTTTTCGTCATATGCATGCATATTTAAAAACGATGGAATTGCACAATATTTCTCATCTATATATTAGGGAAGTTTGCTCTTGGATATTTTTCCAAAGTGAAATGCTAGTTCGCCTTGGTTGGGAGGCCGAGCAGGCGGCGCAGCTTGTCGGTGTCGATTTTCGGCATCTTCGAAGTCGGCGAATTCTGTAATCGATCGAAATCGTCGATAAGAGCCACGACCTTCATGCGGTCTTTCTCCCTTTTGACCGCTTGAAGGGGCGTTAGGCCACCGAGGGCCGGTAGTTTCGTCTTGGGCCACTTATTGAAATAATGGTGTTCCAGATTTTTCCTAATGGCATCCTGGATTTCAGGTCTGGAATTCAGCTCCTTGGATGCTTTTTCCCGGGCTTCGATTTCTTCCTGGGATAACTCCGGCATGTCGTACGGATCACGATAGAGCGTTTTTTCGTAAGCGATAAGACTGCGGAGATGTCCTTTGAGCTTGGAACGCAGCCGGACAGCTCTCTTCTGGGAATTGGTCTCTGCAATGAGGCGATCGCCTTGGATGTAGAATAGTCCTAGGACACTCCTGGGGGCATCCGGATATTTCCTGCTTTTGGCTTTCAACCAGGTCCATGAGTCGTCTTTCTTGTTGTATTGGTAGCTTCGGAGTGCAGAAAGCCGCTTCCGTAGGGCAGCCTCGTCTCTAATGCGGAAATGAATTTCCGTGAGCACAAACTCTTCGCCGTCTGTGGTGACAAGGGTGTGATAAGGAATTTGCGGAAGGTCGGTCGTTTCCCCTCGGCAGATATACCAGGCCCAAAAAGGCGCAATCTCTTTCTGGGACTCGGCGAAATGTCGTTCGGGCGTAAAAAGCGATGCCACGGGGCTATTTCTGAAATCTTTTTCTTGAGTAAGGACTGCCCGTTTGAATTGTGCACCTGTTTCCGGCTCATAGACATAGGGTGTCGTATAAAAAATGGATCGGTCAGGGGGGCCGACTCTACGCACGAAAAAGATTTCTCTTGACGCCGGATCGATTTCGAAAAGCTCCCGAACATGGAGGACTTTGAAGCGCATCCCGGTTCCCAATTCCTTTATTGTGACCACATCCGCCCTGGATATGAAAGAGATGATTTCGTAGAACGTAAGGTAGCTTTCGCTGAGCTGTCGAATGTATGTGGGGCCTGGCTCCATGAGGTCCGATATCATGGGATCGGAGAGTAACCTTTCGGCCACCGTTTCTAGGGTTTTTCCGAATCGGAGGTCGAAGTACATCCAACTCATAAAAAAGCTGTCTATGATTCCTCCTTCTTCTCCTGGGCGGAACTGCTTTTCGAAATCCGAGACGGCTCTTTTTAACTCCGGACCGTCTTCGTCAAAATCCATGATTTTCTTTCCATACGTCGCGATGATCGGGATAACTTCCATATAATCGTCCCAGAGAGTGCCCGTTCGCTCAGAAGGAGGAAACCAGGATTCCGGAGTTTGGACATATCCACCCTGCGTCTGGCTGAGGCCGCAGCACTTTTTGTACTTCTTCCCGCTGCCACAGGGACAAGGATCGTTTCTTCCTGGTTTTTTGCTCATATCAATAATGGGAATATAATCCAAATCGTGATCCAAAACAAGCCCGAGCTTTCACTACACTCCTCTTTATTTCAAACGGGTTCCTTAGTTCCCAAAAGTTCTAATTCATCTCCTTCGGTAGTGTATGATGATGAAGGAAAAAGAGGATTCGTTGATATGGGGAATATTTTTGTCTGGAAATATATTGACAGAAAAACTCTATCTGCTATAATATCGGTAGTGCCGATAATACTATGAGGTCAGGAATGAAAGATTTAACCAAGCTGGAAGAAGTGGTCATGATCGCGATCTGGAGGCTGGGCAATGAAGCCTACGGCGTCGAGATAAAAAAAGAGGTTAAAGAGATCCTGGGTAAAGAGTATTTCTACAATACCCTCTACACCACCTTCCTTCAGCTCGTCCAGAAGAGATACATCACCAAACATTTCGGTGATCCTACGTCTATTAGAGGCGGTAAAAGAAAGGTCTATTTTCAACTCACCAAAAGCGGTATGAACGTCCTGGAGAAGGCCTTTGAAAGACAAAGAAAGGTCTGGGCGGGAGTCACCAGGGAATCGTTCAAAAAAGAGCAGGCCTGATGAAATATAAAAAGTCTCGCCCTCGCCGAATCGCTTATCGGCTTTTGACATGGATGCACTTCGCTGACCTGGATGAAGGATTTGAGGGGGACATCGAAGAAGATTTCGAAGAGAGAGTGAACAGTCGGGGCCGAAAAAGTGCATTTTTATGGCTCTGGATTCATGCGATCGCGGCTGTTCCCAAGTTTATCATGCAGCTCACTCGCTGGAGGTTTTATATGTTAAAAAACTACCTCAAAATCGCAATCAGGAATATGAAAAGGAACAAAGGGTATTCCTTCATCAACATTGCGGGCCTTTCGATAGGAATCGCCTGCTGTATTCTGGTCTTCTTTTTTGTTCAAGATGAGAAAACGTACGATCGATTTCACGAAAACA
>CAYPGQ010000015.1:0-58403 GCA_964410125.1 uncultured Eubacteriales bacterium
CTGCTGGGATCCGGACACGACGATAATATTATCTTTATTAACGTCTGCCCCTTCAGTCTCCTTCATCCATCCCGTCAAAAACTCGACCAACCGGCTATCTCCTTCGGTCGGACCATACTGCAGGGCTATTTCCCCTTCTCTGTCCAAAACGGTGTTGACGACGTCTTTCACCTCTTCGATCGGAAACAATCCAGAAAATGGGAGCCCTCCGGCAAATGAAATAATTCCTGGTTTTCTTGTCAGTTTCAAAAGCTCTCGGATCTCAGAACGGACTAACCCTTTGGATGTCAAGGATAAAAGTTCTTGCAAAACTTCAGGAATGTAATTCATATTATTATTCCTCCTCTGTCGGGATCACACATTATATAACCTGAATAATCCAGGATAGATAAAAAAGTATGACACAACTTAATCATATGCAAAGTTTTCTAAGGAATCAATGTCTAACCCCATTAACCTGAATTATTCATGTACGAGCTTAAAATCAAGGGACACGTTACCGATTTCGGAAAATCGGTACATGTCCCTGATTTCAATGCATATAGCATTAAATCCCGTTAAAAAAGTCGTGTTTATAAATAATCCAGGTTAATAAACGTACGAGATGTTGATGGCACCAAATATATGTGGCTTGGCTTGTGTCTTGAACTGCTTTGTTCTGTAAACATAGGCGTAGCTGAATTTGAATCGTTTTTGGCTGATCACAAAACCTAAAACGATATCGCCGACAAAAGGATACTTATCCACACGGTGACTATCCCTGAAAGTATTGCCATCCAGAAAGATATTCCGGTACACGGCATGCCCGACCAAATAGATATAGCCATGGATACCAGAACGTTTTGCATCTTCCCGGTGATTGGTTTGTTCATTAAAAAGCGCACCGCTCTCCCCCCCAGGATGAAGAAGAAACGTCCCAAAATCCCTAGGGAGATTCGAACCGAACCGGAATTGCCATCCTGTGGCCGCCGCCGTCATCATGGTTCCCAGGCTTCCACCGACATGGCCTATCAAATCATACCCTATTTTTTTCTCCTCTCCAGACCGAAAAATCCGCCATTTCTTGTCGAAAACAAGGCCAAAGACAATTTCATCCTTGAGTTGGTGGTGCCAACCTTGAGGTCTTGTGCCCCGGTATAGGCTGTGGACAAATCTTTGCACCTCTGCCGCCAGTGAACTTGGCCCGACAATCCCGAGCAGGAATTCAAAAGTGTCCATGGTCTGGTCCATTTTTCTGTACAAGGCCAGGGTAAAATAGGATATGCCCGCATAGGGACGGTCATCCTCGATAAGGTCTTCACGTTCGATATCATAAGGCGTGTAGATATTTTGCCCGAACGACACAGAAATCGCCCGGCGGGATAAAGGATCGGACTGATGGGAGATTCTGCTGGGTGATATCCAAGTCAATTTCACGCCGTGGGTGTAATACCTGTCTGTACCCGCAAAAATATCGTTTTCCAGATGAAAGCTGAAGGCCCCCCGATTTTGTGCGACACCGGGCTGAGCGATGGCTGATAGAAGAAATGCTCCGACAAGGACCATTACAAAAAAAATCTTCTGGCTCATGCCTACCTTTTAACTTTTTTTAACCTTCTTAATCAATATTAAAGCATCTCAAAATTCCTGAATTTTTTAGTACCTTTCTAGGTATCTCGTGGTGAAAAATTCATCCTTTACTTCCGGGTTGAACTGGATTTCGTCCACATCCAACACAGATTTTCTCCCATTCTGTTTATTTACCATGACCATGAGCATCGGCCTGAATTTATGGTTTTTGGTATCGATTTCCTTTACATTTTCAACAGCAAGCTCCTTATGAAGTTCGCCATCCAGATCGAAATAAATGGCCTTGCGGATCACATAATCTTGTTTTGCAATGAACGAGATTCTTTTTGAAAAGCCATTCTCATCGGCAACATCATCATCGACGGGTATCATCTCGATTTTCCAACATGAGGTTCCGGCCACATCCTCCTCTTCCAATATCTCATAAGTAAAATTATCCAAAATGGGAGGAGTCATATCCGCATACGTGAACTCTGAACCCATGAAGTTTTTGGCTTTTTCCGTGCTGACTATTCGGCGCGTTTTCCGGAGTGCAGGCATAAAAAGCCACATATCATCATCTTTGTTCTCATAGTCATAAGTAAGCAGCCCTGTTCCCTTGATATCAGCGGGAGAAAGAAAGCGGATCAGCCTCTTTTCTGTTTCTCCGTTGTCATAAAGCTTGGAGACGGTGGCAATTTTTCTCACCCGATCCCTTCCCCTGTTGTCGATAATTGTCATCGTGGACAGCATTTCAGAACCAGCCAATTTCGTGGCTTGAAATGACTTATCCACGATCTGTTTGGCATCGAGATTTTCTTGAGGCTCAAGCCCAGCGCTGACAAGAAAAATACTAAAAACAACAATGAGTACTTTACATTTTTTCATCTATAACTCCTTTACTTTATATAATATTCTGGATTATTTACGAGTCGAGATTGCCGTAGCGGCAAGGCAGTAGCCCATGAGCTGTAGTGAACTACTGCGATTGGGCTGCAACGAAGCTGATGCGGTGAGATCGGCTCGCCCGAAGGGTAAAAAAGTCGATGCTAAGATATTGAAAGTTTTTAAAAATTTGCTTTTCTTGAAAATGAATAAAGTCATCGACTTTTTTATAAATAATTCAGAATGATTTGGGTTCGAGGAACTTGGGCTTCATAACAATACAAAGAGCAGGGATCAGAATCAGGGCTCCCATAAGACAGGACGAAATAGACACCACAACAAGGAATCCGAAAAACCTGACAGGAATGAAGCTGGAGGTGAACAACACGATAAATCCAACCATGACGGACAATGCATTAAAAACGATCCCCCTCCCGGTTGTGGTCAGAGTCTTTTTTGCCGCTTCTTTCGGATCCAATCCATTCTGTCTTTCTTCCCTGAACCTCCAGAGATAATGGATGGTGTAATCCACACCCACACCTATCATGATCGAAGAAAGCATGGCTGTAGCGACATTAAGTTCTATCCGAAAAATACCCATGAGACCAAACAATGTTGTGACAGAGACAGCCAGGGGAATAGCGGATATCAGGCCTGCCGTCACCGAACGAAAGAGAATCATCAGCAAGATCCCAACGACCAGAATAGCCAAACCCAAAGAGAGCAATTGCCCGTCCACTACTTTGTGAGCCAATTCCGAAAGAATCGACCCGAATCCCCCCACTAGCTTGATGTCGGGATCATTTGCCGTCTTCTGTTTAACGCGATTGATGACACTATCCATTTTTTTTGTGCTAGCCGTATTTAAACGTGCGGTCAAAAGGGCATGCTCGTACGGAAAATCCACCATCTTCTCGAAATCATCGGGATCACCACTCATGGAATAGAGTTCAAAATACTGGGCCACAGCATTCCGGCTGTCAGGGATTTTATCATACCATTCTTCCTCCGGATCATTCAGGGCTCGGCTCATCTGCCGGATCACCCGCGCAATCGAAGTCGTGTTTCCTACCTCCAGCATTTCATCCAGTTCATGCTCTATGTTATCGATCTTGTTCATTATCCCCGGATCTTTGATATCTCCTTGGAACACGACGGAAATGTTTTGTGCTCCACCCAGATTGTCATTGACCAGCTGTCCAGAATAAGCGATAGGATGATCATCAGGATAATATTTGTTGGGATCTGTATCTACGATGATAAAAAATATCCCAACCGAAATAGCCAGGGCAGAAACAACGGCAAAGGCGATGATGGCCTTTGGCTTGGATGTGACCATTTTGCCGAAAAGAGTTAACATTTTCTCTAAAAAAGGCCTTTTGTTGTTTTTGGCAAGCAAAATCGGTTTCGACTTTGGGAGCATGGACACAACAGCAGGAATGAATAAGAGGCTGGCAGCCAGGGCAAACAGGATTCCGGCAGAAGCCAAAATGCTCAGCTGGCGTGAAGGGATTATGATGTGACCGAGCAGACAGAGCATCCCGGCTGAGGTCGTGAGTCCGGTGAGAATGACAGGTTTGGAGAGAGAATTGAATATTTTCATTGCCAGTTCTTTTTTCGAATACGGATTGCCTTCATAATTGTATTCCTGGTATTTTGCGATCAGATGGATCCCGTAGTCATTGGCAATGGCAATCAACATGATCGGCACAAGAATGGTTATCACATGAATTTTCCAGCCCAAAAGGGGGATCAAACCCATCGCAAATAAGATAGACATGATGACCACAATGAAAGGAAGCACGACACCACGGAGTTGTTTGAAACAAAAAAACAGAAATACCAGCATTATGAGTATTCCTAGCGGCAAAAGCCGGCGGAAATCGTCCTGAATGCTTTTTGTCACCTGAACTCTTGTGAACGGCAACCCTCCGATCACAACCTCTTCTTCCCCTGGATTTTGTGCGACGAGGTCTCGAATCTCTTTCACGACGACAGTATCTGAAACATCGGATTTTAAAAGCGCGATAACAGCAGTGAGGGTAAAATCCTCCGAAACGACACTGCCGTAAACGATGTCGTTTTCCTCGATTTCATTCCGTAGAAGCTCCTTTTGCTTTTCGGTTCTAGGAATCCGCCTCACCGCTGGCTCGACGATCATCGCTCCCTCTTCTCCCTTGATATTCTTCAATTCAAACAGGGACAAAACCTTGTCCACGCCCTTGACACGCTTCATCTTTTTGGAGATTTCTTTTGTTCGAATCAACGTATCCGGATTGAGCACATCCTCTGATTTGATTATAACCATCAGCATATCTGTCCCGCCGAATAATTCGTCTATTTGATCCGTGTTGATTCGGGATTCCATATCCGAAGGAAGCATGGCTTTCATATCGGATTCTATCTTGGCACGGGGTATGCGGGAGCCGAAAAACAAAGCAACAGCCACAAACCCAACAATAATCAGCCATCGAAAACGAACGATGTTTTGAGCGATTCGACTCATTTTGTGCTCCTCTTTTTCCGTTTGCATTCTTCTGCCAATCCCTTGATACCATTTAAAAATAGTGTGGCAATGGTCTCTGCATAACGTTCATAATAGGCGTCATCGAATTTGAACCGGAAAACCCGCTTCAGAACTGGCCGAAACCTGAAATTCGTGAAGATGGTGGAGATGAGGCTGGGACCGATTACCGCGATCAAAAAGGCATCCTTCGGATCCAGTCCCATCCTCAGGACAAGTCCGCTTATCCTTTGGATCATGGCGGCAATTCTTTCGGCCTTCAACTCGGCGATCTCGGGTAAATCCAACGGAAGCTCATTATAAGACACCATGGTGAGCTCGGTGTTTTCTCTGACAAAGTTGACAATGTTGTGGATCAGGCCCCGCACACAAGCCTCCGGCGTTTTGTTTTCATCATCAACTCCCTCAAAAACCAGGAAATAGCGACGGAAAAATTCCTTCATGATTTCCTTAAGGATTCCCACCTTCCCCTCAAAATAATAGGAGATCATGGCGATATTGACCCCGGCCTCTGCCGCAATCTCCCGGACGCCGACCGCGGCAAAACCCTTCTGGGCAAAAAGCGATATTGCTGCTGCGAGTATCCTTTTTTTAGGATCGGAACTATTTCGTTCCTTCATCTCATCCCCCTTCTAGAAAGATGCCTTCAATTCCACAAAGGCAGCACTCAACGTGGAATCTACGAGCCCGAATAGGGTATCGTCCGGTCCGGAATAGAGTTCAGCACCCAAGGCAACGGTTAATGCATCGGCAATATCGTATGTCATTTTCGGCCGGAACAAGGTTTCGTTGGACGTAAAATTCACCATGCCGAATATTTCGATCGACATAAGCTCGTTCATCAACTCCCATGCTGCCCGGCAGGACAGGGAGTGACTCAACTCATACTGCTGGAAGTTGATCAATCTGTTTTTGAGTGCAATTTTAAAACGAGGAAAATCCATTGGATTTGTCGGTATTTCCAATTCCTCGAAGTCAAAAACATACCTCCCGATGTATTGGACAATCAGGTTGAAATTTTTCACGAGCTCCTTATCCAACCCTAAGACATACTGCAGGTCAGGATTGGGAATATGTACATTTTCTTTATAATCTTGATGGGGTCGCCGGTAGGCCATTTCCCCTCGAAGGCCCCACGAACCTGCCACAACCGTGGAAAAATCCGCCCCGATGACGTGCATACGGTAGGCTTTTGGAAATATGTTCAAATCCATGTTTGTCATCAAAATTTTGGGAAAATCGGCGGTTATCCCGGGCATAGGATTGTGCCCGTTAAAGTAGGAGATCGACCCGTCTATCGATGGCCATTCCATATTCAATCGAAGGGCGAACGCACTGTTTTTCAACTTCATATCCGGGTAATCTGGCTCACCCAGAGTTATCCCCGAGGAAGAGGCAATAAGGTTTGTCGGAATATAAGAGGGGCTGTAGGCAGGCACCCAAATCGCCTCAAACCTGAAGGGACGCCTGTTGTAATAAGAACGAATCAAAAAATTAGCCAGCCGGCGGTCATCCTCATCTGCGGACCGAATGAGCATATTCCTGGGTGTTATGTTGTCGGTGGAATTCCAGCCATCCGCTCGTCCCCAGACAACGACCTGATGGCCTATCCGAAAATCAAAAGGACCGACATAAGCATTGACATAGGCTTCCCGGAGAATGATTTCCGATACATTTTTCTGGAATTCATGCCCGCTTCGGAACCGTACCTCGGCAAAAGCATCCCCAAAATCCTGTTTCCGCAATCGCAGTTTTAGAGAGGCTTCTCCGTATCCGCTTTTTATTTCGGCGCTTTTCCTTTCGGGGACCTTTCCAACAAACAGAGTACCTCTCAGATATCCATTCAGCTCGTATAGTTTTTCCTCGTCCTTGCTTGTGGCCTGTTCAAATAAGCTTTGAGAAAAAAGTAAAGATGTGAAAACAAAAACAAAAAACAATAAAAATCCTGCAACTTTCACCACATTGATCTTCATGACGACCTCCATGGCAAAAAATTAATCAAACGTTTGTTCATGATTCTAATATAGAAGTTAAACAAACGTTTGTCAAGGAGGCCATGCTATTTTTTTCGTTTCCTCCCGAACAGGAAACGGAGGGGGCCGAATCTTTTAAAAAAAAACCGCACCATTTTCCCTCATTTGGACAATATGATAAACTTGTTTGCGCAAACGATCAATAGAAGGGAGTGAGCATGGATTTTAAAAAATTAAAAAAGCGACTGGCCAGGTTGGACACGGCTTGTATCTGTGATGCAACCAAAACGTTCCGGGTTATGGATCCTGGAATAAGGCCTGTTTTTGATGGGATAAAAATGATCGGGATTGCCCGGACGGTCCACTGCCGGAGCGACTTTCTGTCGGTCATCAAGGCCCTCCAAGAAGCCCAGGAGGACGATGTTTTGGTCATCGATGCTGAAGGGGACAAAATCGCGGTTGCCGGAGAGATGTTCGCCACTGAAGCACAGAGAAAAAAACTTGCCGGCATGGTTATCGACGGCGGATGTCGTGATGTCAGACAAATCCGAAAAATACAGTTCCCGGTGTATGCCAGGTATCAAACGCCGATGGCAGGTGGCGCTTCTAAAATATTCAAGACCCAAATCCCGGTCCAATGTGGCGGGATTTCAGTATCCCCTGGAGACATCGTTTTCGGGGATGATGATGGAATTGTGGTTATGAAGGAAAAGGAGATCAACACTGTACTGGATGTTGCCGAGTCAATCCAGAAGATCGAAGAAAAGGTCATGAAAAAAATTGAAGCAAAGACGAGTCTTTTCCTCCTGATGAATTTTCCCGACCATTACGAACGGATCAGCAAAGGACAGGACAGCAAACTGGAATTTATTTTATAATGGTCTTCCATTTTCTCATGATTTCTGAAAAACACTGCAGGCCGCTGGGGATTACAGCGCCGTATCCATGACCCGGTTGGGTCCAAGCACCTGCCAGATAAAGGTTTTCGATCGGGGTGGAATGCGGCACACGATTCGGCCCGGTGTTGTTCATGGTTTGATCCCAACCGTATATGGCTCCCCGATAATTGCCGGTGTATCGCACATTGGTCAGCGGAGTCCCGATTTCCTTGATCTCAATCGCCTCTGACAATCCAGGAAGTACCGTGTCCTCCACTGTTTTTATCAGGATGTCAGCCATCCTCTCCTTTTCGGCCCGGTATTCTTTTTTATCCCCTTTCCAATAGTCGGCCTCGTATTTTTCCCAGTGGGAATATCCTTGAAGAGCAAGGATGTTGACGGTGTTTTTTCCCTCTGGAGAATATCCCTTGTAAACATTGTCATACAGCATCAATCCATAGCCAGAGTTTTCCACATCTGCCTCGAGCTGCGCCTTGTAGTATGCATCATCATCATAACTTGTTGCATAAAATATTTCGCTGTCTTCGATTCCCAATTCCCCAACCAGGTTCTTCTTCACCCCTAAGAAGACCTGAAAACTGGAAAGGCTGACATTGTACTCTTCGAACTTCGCCACATAATCCTTTAAGTGCTCCCTATCATCCATCATTTTGAGGAATGTATCGTAGGCATTGGCGTTAGAGACTACGACCTTTGCTTTGTATTCTGTTCCATCAGCTGTTCTCACTCCGTAGGCCACATGGTCATTCACCAGAATCTTCTCGACTTTGGATCTGAGTTTGACTTTGCCACCTTTATCTTCGATGAATTTCACAAAAGCATCGCTGATCTTCTGGGATGTGCCCTTGGGGTAAAATCCACCGCCTTTAAGATAACCAATAGTGGGAAGGGCGTAATAAAAACTGGCAAGCTTGGACGGAGGAAGGCCAAAATATCCCCAGAGCGAGGAGATAAGGGCTTTGAGCTTGGGACTTTTAATCCGCATATCCACCAAAGCTCCCCAAGTTTTGGTATAGCTTTTGAACAAATAGGGATAGTCTTTCGGGAAACGGCTCATATCGATCTGGCCTCCTGCCTGGGAATACTTGTTTATATCCTGAGACAGGCCTTCCATGTCCTTAAAAATTCCTCGTATATCCTGCTCTTCCTCTGGAAAATACCCGATCAGCATGGCAATGTATTTTTTCAAATCTCTTTGGGGCACGCTGTAATCATAATCAGGGAAAATGGCTCTGTAGAGATGGGGATGGGGGACAAACTCGACATCTTTTATCTCGGGAAATCCTGGGATGAGGTTCCAAACACCGTTTCTCTCCCCGACTGTGGTGGAGTGGAGCGACACATCGAACACAAACCCTCCCGGCCTCTTGAACGTCGAGGCATACCCGCCCGGAACATAGTGCTGTTCCAAAACCAAAGGCTTAAATCCCTGCCGGGCAAAGGCATCCGCACAGCTCAATCCGCCTAGCCCCGAGCCGATAATCACGGCGTCGAACTCTGTATCATCTCTGCCGGTATTCTTTCCTCTTGGAAAGGAATCCCAATCCAGCGCAAGCACTGGAAACCCTGCCAACAACGTTTTCAGAAAATCCCTTCTCGGTAAATTTTTTTCAACCATCTTCTCTCCTCTTTTAAATGGAAATCCATTCTAATAATGATCGTAGAAATCACTCAACTTCATTCCAGACAAGCAAGGGAAATGTTTGAGGGTGAGGATACCCCTCAAACACTTATAGAAGTTATGAAGAAGACAAAAGGTAGTCACATTAAGCACCAACTGGAACAAATGCTAGTATAAGCTAAAACTCAAACTGAGAAAAGGAGCAGATTTAGGTCTGTTCCTTTTTTTTTTTGACTTTTGGCTGCTGTGTTTGGTGGAGGAAGTGAGAAAGAAGATATGATTGGAAAAGAGGAGCCATTAAAAAAAGCTTCTATAAACCTGTCTTGAGTCCTCCAAAGTGACATCTGTATAAAATTCAGGACAGAAATCTAACCAATAGTGCAGTTTATGCCTCAGACCTTTAATTGGCATGGTCTTTGCACTATAATAAAAGAAACAGAATATGGAGGGATGAAAAAATGAAAAAGGGGACCTTCATAATAGGCATTATGTTTTTAATTATTTTTTTATCTGGACAAGAAATCCAGGAAGATGCCATTGCTATTAATATCGAAGTTCCAGTGAGGGTGTTCACAAAAGGCAAGTTTGTCGAAGAACTAAACCTTGAAGATTTTGAGGTTTATGAAGACGGTGTGCCCCAAAAAGTTGAAGCCCTGTATCTTGTCAAAAAAACGGTCATAGATAGGGAAGAAACAGAACTCGATAAAAAGTCAGCGGGGAGAATATACCTACCCGAAGTATCCAGAACATTTGTCCTGGCTTTTGAAATGATGGATTATTTCCCGAAGTTAGAGGAAACCCTCGAGTACTTCTTTAATAATGTTTTCTTGCCTGATGACTTGCTCTATGTGGTTACCCCTTTAAAAACCTATTTGTTGAAAACGGAATTTTTAGAAAAAACACCCAAAGAGGTCATTGTTAATCAATTAAAATCGATGCTTGTGAAAGATATCAAGTCTGCCGCAAGAGAATTGAAGGGTATGCTCAGAGATCTGGAATGGCTTAGCACAGAAATTGAGAGGGATGAATCGGGTTCAGCCAAGGCGATGGCTGAAAACATTTTAAGACAAATACGAGATTACAGACATTTTGATGAAAAGAGCCTTATGGATTTCAGGGATCAGCTGAAGGATATTGAAGGGCAGAAATATGTTTTTTTGTTTTACCAGAAAAAGGTTATTCCTGTCCCGCATCAGATTCCAATCCCTGACGATGTCGAAAGACTATGGATATCTTTTGATGTAGACAGGATAAAAAAGGCTTTTTCTGACTCCCTAATCTCAATAAATTTTATTTTTGCTACAAAAACAGATCCCTATCACATGGATGGGTACAGGATAAATCCGGCAGAACAACGACCCGATCCTAGCCCAAATTCGCTCCAATTGATTGATCCGTCCGATGAAATATTTGGGGCTTTTCATGAAATGGCAAAATCAACAGGGGGAATTACCGAAAGTTCTGCCAATATTGCTTCTTCATTCCAGAGAGCTGTCATCGCTTCGGAAAATTATTATCTTCTGTATTATTCCCCCAAGGCCTATAAAGCAGATGGGAAATTCAGGAATATTAAGGTCAAAGTAAAAAGCAGAAACTATAGGGTGACACATCGTGCAGGCTATATTGCTGATTGATGGTAATTTTTGGTCACAATTTGGTCACAAGAGGATTCTCAAATAGACATAAATTCTTCATTTAAAAGCAGTTAATTGATACAGAGCAACTGATTCGTAATCAGTAGGTTGGGGAACTCTCTACCTCATATAAAACGGGGTCTGAGTGGCAAAACCATCAGTTTGATGGAGGAATTTTTTCTAGAGCTTTATCTAGAAATTTCTTGATATTTCTTCGTTCAATCTTGTCAAGAATATTGAAAGCTTAAAGATAAAGAGATAAATGCCATAATCACTTAAGCTAAAGAGTTTTTGTTCATTTAATTGTTCTCTGAATATATGATTTGTATCACAGCTTACTATTGTGTTGAAAAAAACTATATATTCTTCTTCTAAAGAAGCTCCTCTTGGAAGATAAAATACCTGCGTCAGATTTTGATTTTTAACATCTCTAACCATGTCTTCTACCGCCTGCCTATTTGCACCATGGCTCAAAAGTCTTTCTTGGTACGTATTCAGTCTGACGAGAGGACAATAACATATTCTTGAAGCATACATTCGAATATTTTCAGGATTATTGTCACAAGAGTTTGAAATAACCATGACTGGCACTTCTCTGATTGTATTATTTGGTAGAGAGATAACAGGGAGGCTTCTAATACCATCTCCTTGAAGTACCTGCTCTCTTTGTTGAGCAGGTTGGCTGTAAAGTCTACTGCTAATATTTTCAGGGAATTGATTTAGCTCATGGAGTAGGATGTCTGTTGCTTCTGGGGAGAGGTATTTAGGAAGATAAAGTTTTATTTCCTCTGGAGAAAGCATCTGTAATCAAACTAAATCCCAAAAGAACTCGCTTGCTATTTTTGCAAACTCTGGATTAATATCTCTAGTATTCTCTAATAATTTAGTTGCGAAACTTTGTATTGTTTGGAATTTGAAAATATCAATTATTTCTTCAGAAGAAAAATCTATTTCTAGGTCTTCTTCCCAAGGGTAATCTAGGCAAAGTTCATTTGGTAAATCATAATATTCTCTTGGTACAAAAACATATAGATTTTCCTCTTCATAAAGACTCGGCAATACTGCGGATGCAGTTGAGCTTCCGAAAAGATGAGGATATTTTGGTAGGTCTCTTATTAATTCCATATCTAATACTCTGGATTAAATTCCTTTAGGAAGTCTTCTTTTAGTAAACTAAAGAATAGTTCCTTTTCTTTAGTATGAGCGTTTTCGAGAATACTGTCAAATTGGTCGATGATAGTATTTCCGTTTTCCTCAAGATAAACATCAATATCAATTATTGAACCTTTCTTCTCATTACCGTTTCGTTCAATTTTTGCATTGTTGGAAACTTTCAAGTCTCTAGTAAAATCCCCTGATTTAAGAGAAGTTTTAATAAAAATCTTGTCACTTTCTAATGGCTTTTCATTTAACAATAAATCTAAATTTATCTTCTCATAAATTTCTAAGTCTTCAAAAAAGTTCATATATCTAAGACCAAATCTTTTTGTGGTTTTTATTATCTGTATAGCTTTAATTTTTTGAAAACATTCCTTTGTTTTGGGTGAAAGGATGTTCCATCCAACATATTCATTCTTATTAATTAGTGAGATAGATTTCGGACCTATTTGAAAAAGGAAAGTATCATTGGATAGTCTGTAGTGTGGTTTGTACTGTAAGTTTGGGTCACTGTTACGAATTTGTTCAGGAAGTTGCAGGATGGGCAGATTTATAGGTTTGTTTGGAAAGATGTCATTAAAGGCATTATAAACGACACCAAAGATTGCCTCTGCGGGTATGGCAGAATCAAATCTTATTTCAACTACTGATTCAATTATCGGACAAGGCGTTATTTTCTTAGGGGCTGCCATTCTATCTCTTAGAACATTGGTTGATTGATTTATGTTGCATAATAGATTAGATGTATTATACTAAAAATACATTATATTACAAAATTAATTTGTAAGCGAAAAATATCTCTTAATTGAGTATTAAAGAGAAAAAGGAAGGGGTATTGGTGTTAAGCAGGATAAGAAGTAACTAATTTACTTTTTGCTAGTAAAATTATGATTCTTTATAATATTTCTGTCAGTAAAATCACATTTGAAAGGGAGGTGCAATATGACCTTGGGAATAAGTATGGCAGCATCAGGAGGTATCGTATTATCTACTGATAGCAGACAGTCTTATCGTAATCGGAAAGGAATATCTAGAATAGGAAGTGATAACGCTTCTAAACTTTTTCAGCTAAACAGAAGAATTGGTATTGCTGTAGCTGGATTAGCTTTTATAGTTGAAGATGAAGTTCCTAAAAATATTAGCAAGTTTATTGAAGAATTTAAGCATTCTGAAAAAGCTGCAGAGTTAAATGTCAAGGAAGCAGCAAAAAGCTTACACGAGTTTTTTAGTAACAAATATAAATGGCAAGAGGCATTAGATAAATTACCTGATAACATTAAAAAAGATTTGCAAAATAAAGGTTGTGAAGTCTTAGAGATAAAAAAGGACAAATTTACGATTAAGTTTAGATTCAAAACTCCTGAAGGGATTGTACAAGACGGGATTGCTGGAGTTGATATGATAAACCTCATAGTAGGTGGATATAACCAAGATGGAACTTATGAAGTATATATTTGTTATATTCCAGGAGAAATAAAAAAGAAAAGGGATAGTAAAGAAAAAGGCAAGGAGTATGGTGTTTGTTGGATTGGTCAACAAGATGTAGTCCAAAGGATTGTTTTGGGGCATGACGCACGAATAAGAAATAATAAGTTTGTTAAAGAAGCAATTCAAAAGTACGGAGAAGAAGAAATAAATAAACAACTACGAAACTTAGAGTATAGCATTCAATATGGGACTATGGCCTTACAAGATGCTGTAGATTTCTGTGCTTTAATAATTCAAACAACTTCAGCAATACAGCGATTTTCGGATGGCATTTTAGCTGACCCAGGAGATATTCCAGGTGTTGGAGGTGCTGTTGATATAGCAGTAATTACCCCTGAGAGAGGTTTTGTTTGGCTCAGCAAAAAAAATATGAAATTTGGAGAAAATGAGATAGATTTAGATAAAGAGCCTAAACTAGAAGACAAAACTTGAGGCAAGTGGAAGTTGTGACGGTTCAGCTAAATTCGGACCACTCATGATTTTTCTTAAGCGATGGTTTGCATATAATGAAACCATTAGAGGAGAAACGCATGAGTACCAAGAAAAAGTCATCGCCTGAATCCATTGTCAGGCAGATCAAACGAAAGACCCGCCGCAAGTATTCAGCCGAAGAGAAGATCCGGATTGTGCTGGAAGGGCTGAGCGGGCATGGTTTCTCTCCTTTAGGAGAGAAGAGCGAAGGACTTGCGGGAGCTGATTTTCCTCGCTGGGGAAAATCAGTGTGTTCCGATCCCTCAAACATTCGCTTGGTAGCATAACTGATAATATCTTTTTAAGTGTTGGGCATTTTACGGACTTTGGCAACACGCTGCAGTGTTTTTTCTCCAACCTGCAAAATCACAATATATTCCCCGGGGGCAACCAGCTCACCCTGTCGCCTACGCATGCGAGGAGAATCACCCATCTGATCCATTTCTTCTTGAGTCAGTTGGCGGCGCATATTCCAGACCACTCTATTCAAGCCAGCCTTCGTACCGCCTTTCAGTGTCGCCAGCTCTTTTCCCATCAGATCTTGGATCGTGACCTGAACTTTGTCCTTTGCTTTATCCTTTAAATAGTAATTGACGATAATGCCATAGGTTTCGTTGGGAACGCTAAATTGCCTGTGCCCGTAAGGATTCTCTCTCCGTTTATACACCCATTGAACTTTGGGCTCGATCTCGAAGAGATGAACATCCTTGGCCAATATTTCTTTATTTATCTCTTGGAGTGGGGTTATATCCGTGACATATAATCCTCTGCCATAAGTCCCGACGACCAAGTCATTCTCACGGGGATGGACAAGAAGGTCAAAGATATCTTGTGTGGGTATATTGTTCTTCATATTTACCCATTTGTCCCCGCCTTCGATCGTCACCCACACGCCGAATTCCTTTCCAACAAACAGGAGATTCGGATTTTTTTTGTCCTCCACAATGACATGGATCACACCATCGGAAATATCCCCAACAATGGAAATCCATGTCTTCCCAAAATCAGTCGTTTTGAGGATAAACGGCCGAAAATCATCCCTTTGGAATCCGGTCTTGACCACATAGGCTGTTCCGGCATCGTGATGCGAGGCAAAGACCCGGCTTACGTAGTAGTCCTCCGGAGCTCCGGCTTCGGTCAGGTTCCCCGTAAGGTCGATCCATGCGCCTCCGCTGTTTTTCGTCAGCTGCACTTTCCCATCATCAGTTCCCACCCAGATGACACCCTGTTTCACAGGAGATTCCGAAATCGTGGTGATGTTACAGAATTCAATGTTTCCTTCGAGCTTTTTCGGGCCGTTCGTTGTCAGGTCCGGGCTAATTTCCTGCCAATCGTCCCCACGGTTGAGGGATCGCAGAAGAACTTCGGCGCCCAAATAGATAATCTGGCTGTTGTGCGGGGAGATATGAATCGGGGCGGTCCAGTTGAACCGGGATTGTGGGTCATCCTCTCCCTTTCTGGGACGAATAGATTTTCCGACTCCAAGTTTTTGATCGAAGCGCTGGATCGCTCCCATTTGGTAATCATTATACAGCCAGCGGCTATCGTTGGGATCTACCTGGTTGTACATCCCGTCTCCGCCGCCGACCGCAGCCCAATCATTCCGGGTGATAATTCCGTAAACGCTGTTGCTTGGAATTTTAAACGAGCCGGTGTCCTGTGTCCCCCCGTAGATGTTGTAGGGTTCGTCCATATCCACACCGATGGCATAAAACTGGGCCCCGGGAATATTTTCATACACATCCCAGGTTTTTCCCCAATCATAAGATTGGGCCAATCCTCCATCATTTCCCAGGATGATACGGTTGGAATTCTCCGGGTCGATCCACACCACATGGTGGTCCACATGCACTCTGTTGGCGATATTCACCGGCCCGCTTTTCCCCCAAGTTTTTCCTCCATCAGTCGATCGTTGGAGACGTGTGCTCAAGGCGTAAACGACCTGGTCATTGTTTGGATCGATCCGGATCTCTCCGTACCATTTCCCCCCGCCGAGATTGTCTTCTGTCCTGTTCATCTTTTTCCAACTCTCCCCGCCATCTTCAGTCCGATACACTTCCCCCCCGATTCTCTGCTCTTGGGGTTCTACCCCTCGATCTTTCGCTCTCTTGGCTTCTGCCTCAGTGGGCGGACGCATATTGCCGTTCTCGATGTGGGCATACAGGATTTTTGTGTTTTTGAGATAAATCGCCAATCCTATTCGGCCCAGTTTCCCTGTAGGCAGCCCTTTTGTCAGTTTATTCCATGTCTTCCCTGCATCATTGGATTTGTAGATCGCTGTCTCAGGACCCGACTCCTCGAAATGCCAGGGCTCACGCCACTTATCATATGAGGCCGTATACACAATGTCGGGATTCTGGGGATCTATCACTACATCCACAACTCCGACTTTTTCACTGATAAAAAGGACTTTTACCCAGGTTCTTCCGCCGTCTGTTGTCTTGTAGAGGCCCCGCTCCTTGTTGAAACTGAAGTGATAGCCGAGTGTGGCCACGTACACGATATCGGGATTCTGCGGGTGGATGGCAATCTGACCGATGTGACGGGTCTTCCGCAATCCCATATACTTCCACGTTTTCCCCTCATCGGTGGACTTGTAAACGCCATCCCCTTTTATTGTCAGACGTCCTGAAGCAGCCGTTCCGGTACCTAACCATAGAATGTTGGGATCTGAAGGCGCGATCGCAAAATCTCCGATCGCAGGGGTTCCTTCCTTATCGAACAAGGATTTGAATGTCGTGCCGTTATTCTCGGTCCTCCACAGGCCGCTCGTAGCATAGACCACATAAAAGGTATACGGTTTGCCGGCAGGCACCTCGATATCCAGAATCCGTGCTCCTTGCACGGCCGGACCCAAAGCGCGATACTTGAAAAACTTCAGAAAATCCTCGTTGAAGACATCCTGGTCTTCTCCAAAAAGGCCGGAAAATGCAAGCAGTACACCAAACACCAAACAAAATCCGGATAATGTTTTTTTTCGCATACGCCCTCCTTTCAGTTGTACATTCCGATGGGTGCTCCGGGGGGAGAGGACAACGGCACAGGAAGAATGATTTTCGAGGGATCTTTTTGAAACAGCTCGATCTTTCCGACAGCATACAAAAAATGAGCCCTTTGATCGGGATCTGTGACCAAATATTCTCCATCTTTAACCGTGTTCATTTGCCATTTCAGCCAATTTTTAAGCTCTTCGAGTTTCATGAAAGCCAATGCCCTCACTTGGGAAGCATTATCCTTATCGGCGACCAAACTCATCATATTGTACAGAAGCACGCTGTTCACCACACGCTGAATTTCCACATACTTTCCCGATTTATACGGAGACTTCCAAGTGAATGTGATGAGTTGATCCAGGACATCTCCGAATCCGGGATATTTTTTGTCCCTGGAATGATAGTCCACCAACCGGGCGGCCCTCTCTGGTTGAAGAATCAACCGGATGGTCAAATTGGCCGCCACCTCGGCTGCTCCCAAAGGATCGAATGTCGATCCTGTATGTCCAGGGAAAAGCTCCCGTGTCTGCCTGTATCCCGGGGGCCGCGGAGGGATGATGTCCAGTATTTTTTCGTCGATGGCCAAATTCGTCGGATAGATAGTCTTGAGGAGTGCTTCTAAAGCCCGTTGCTGCTCTTCCGGCTCGACGATTTCCGGATCCTTCTGCACATCCCCTCGCAAAGTATGATTGTAGTAAAGTCCACCCAGACAACTGACAGCAGCCTCGACCTGGTACCGGTGGAAAAGATACACAGGAACCAGCACTTCTTCCAGCGTGGCCATCGGGGCCCACATGGGAATCCTGTTTTCTGAAAACCCATCGAGGGCAATGGCACGGATCTTCATCATCCGTTCCAGCTCATCCACAGGATGTTTACCGTTGTCCCATGATGCGGTAAGAGGATGAGCGCTAGACGGCCCTGCATCCTGAGTGGCAAGGTAATACAATCCGCTGGAAAAAGCATTGTCGAGAATGGCCTTCAGTTCCTTTTCTTCGTCCACTCTCTCAGGAAAATCCTGGTAACCGTAAGCAATCGAGACCTTGTCCCATTCGCCCACGCCTGTGGCATAAGCTTCGGAAAGATCAAGGGTCCCATCCCGTTTGATCTTTATCAACGGATGGGGGTAATCCATCACAGAAGCCCTGTCATTGACGCTGGAGGCATAGTTGTGGCCCAAGCCGAGAGTATGACCGACCTCGTGACAGGAAAGCTGACGGATTCGTGCTAGTGCCAACTCCACCATGTCCTTGGTCGCTTCCTTGCCTTCTTGGTAATCAGCCACTAATCCCTGAGCGATCAGAAAATCCTGCCGCAGACGCTGAGATCCCAGGGCCACATGTCCCTTGATAATCTCACCTGTTCGTGGGTCTCGAACACCCCCTCCATAGGACCAGCCTCGCGCAGAACGGTGCACCCAATTGATCATGTTGTACCGTACATCCATCGGATCTGCCCCTTCGGGAAGCACCTTGACCTGAAAAGCATTCCTGTAGCCGATGGCCTCAAAAGCCTCATTCCACCAACTGGCGCCCTCTATCAAGGCCGAACGAATGGGCTCAGGCACACCGGGATCGACATAATAAATTATCGATTCTTCCGGATCGCTCACCTCTGCATTCGGGTCTTTTTTTGCCAATCTGTGGCGGGGAATAAATCTTTTTATTATGGATTGATCGATCGGTGCGGAAAAATCCATGTAACTCATGCTGCCAAAATTGGACCGGGGATCATAAACACGAGGCTCATAATTATCGTCGGGAAGTTTTATCAGAGAATGGTGTTGACGGACGGTGATGGCGCCGGGATCGGGGACAACCTGGCGGAGCATCATCCCAGGATTTTGGCTGGTATAAGTCAAAATCGCATCGACCTCTGTGTTGTTGGGGAAATTTATTGTCCGGGGTAGATGGATTGCCGACCGCGTGAGGTCTATCCTGAAATTCCCCTGGTTAGCCCGTTGGAGTCGCCGGGCAACCCCGTGAGCATCCTGCATGAAAAAAGACGTTGCGTCCACGAGCACTTTACCGTCTCTCTCTGCCTCGACTTTAAATCCCCAAATTACAGATTTGGCAAAGGCTTCCTCGACAGCTCGTTTCTCGTCAGCATCATTGCTGAGTGCTCGAAATGAATAGTTGGGCTGGATCATTAAAACCTTGGGGCCGACTCGGTGGAATTTAACGATATGTGTTCCGCCGAGCTGGCGGCCGTCGAGCCCGATTTCGTTGGATCCAAGTCCCGCCGGCAATGAGCTTACACACAAAAATTCGGTGTCGAATTTATCGATTTCCAGCCAAATCTTTCCTGCACCGGCATCCCAGTAAAACACAAAATAACCAGGATATTTTTCCATCCCGGCTGTCTTTTGGCTGATGTCCGGCAGTTGAGCAAAAACAAAAGATATCGCAACTGCAAAAATCACTGTAAAATAGAGTAAACGTCTCATTCAAAACCTCCTTTGTTGGTTTTTCCCGATTTTTTTTTAAAATTCGCTGAGTTATTAGCAAATTGAACTTTATTAGGTGTGAAATGATTAGGCATTTTTTATGAATAATTAGTGACAAGAAACATATGGAATATCACAAGAAATAACAAATGGCAAGATAAGAAGGCCTTCCTTCAAATTTTGATGACGACCTCAAACCCTTCCTTGATAGGCGGATATGCGTAAAAACTCAACAGTTTGATCAGCTGCTCCTGATAATAATAACTTTCCTCATTGGCTTTAGCGTTTTCTTCGCTCTCCCAAATGGCAATCGATATGGCCTTTCCTGAATTGCGATCCAAGAAAAGATTCAATCCGACTAATCCTTCTTGCGCTTGAGCGGCAGGAACAATGCTATTTTTATAAATCTCAAGAGCTTCATCTATGAAAGCAATCTTAAGTTGCATGGTTGTCGTGCGTGCAAACATAACTCATCCCTCCCTCATATCATTTCCCGTTTGTATCTATATCTTAATAAAACAACAAAAAAAAATAAAGCTATGTTTGCTTGTTATTATTTTTCTTGAACTAGCACCTCATAACCATCCCGGATGGGATGCTTTGCATAAAAGGGAATGAATCTTGCGACTTGTTCCTGGTAGTACAGACTTTTTTCATTGGCCAAAGCATCCTCTTCGCTTTCCCAATAGGTAATTGACATACCAGTCCCTGTTTTTCGGTCAACCAAAAGGTGTATCCCTTTAAAGCCCTTTTGTTTTTTTGCCGCAGGCACGACGTATTCTTCGTAGATCTCGATGAACTGATCTATTTTTTCTTTAAAAATTTCTGCTGAAGTCACACGTGCATACATGGTCTGACCTCCTATAGTTATCTAAAAGCTATCTGTTGAGTCTGGATAAACGCCTCTTGGCATCGCTGACTTCGGAAATGTTCGCATCCGCATTGAACCAGAGGGCAAGAAATTTATTATAGTTGTCCTCGGCTTTATCATTTTGCTTCAATTGCTGATAAATCCGTCCGAGCATGTAAAAGCTCTTGGCATAGATACTTCCGAAATATAACCGGCCGGTGGTTAACATCTTAAGTTTTTCATAATATGTGATCGCTTTTTCCAGATCCCCGGAACGGTAATAGGCCAAGGCCAGAGAATCCATGAAAATGGCATGGTTATTATTAATATGCCCCTCAGTCCACACCGAACTTTCAAATGACAGAAGCGCCAATGCTGTCTCCAGATGCTCGATCGCCTCAGGGTATTTTTTTCTATCCAGCTCTATCAAACCCATCAGATGATGAAAACGCCTTATTTCCTTTTGATGACCCCAACCTTCTATTGCAGTTTTGAGCTCGTCGGCTGTCCGTTTTGCTCTGGATCGGGACCTCATTCCCAAATAAGCCAATCCTTTGTAATGCAATGCCAGTCGCTGCAAATCCTGTCTTTGTGCTTGAGCACCTAAATCCCAAGCTTTGTTGAATTCTCTCAAGGCATCTTGATGACGTCTGGATGCCATCAGACGATAGCCCAATATCGATCGGGCTTGGGATTCTACCCATTGCAGTCCGAGATTTTGAGAGAACGAAATGATTTCCCTGAGCTGCGTTATCGAATCCCTGAGGCGCCCTTGAACGAGGTACAAATTCGCCAGTCCATGATACCCTAGATACGGGCCCGCAGGCTCTTTATCTTCAGTGGCTTTACGGTACTCTTTTTCTGCCTCGATAAAGGATTCGGCCATCGTGTGATACACACCTTTCAGATAAAAACTTCGTCGGTGTGTCGGGGCCTTTGGAATAGCTATATCCAGTTGGGCTTGGGCAATATGAATTTGTCTTTGACATATGTAATTAAAGACTAAATATTGATGGATCCAGGAATGATCAGATATATTCTCCAAATAATATCTTAAAACATCTTCCGCCTTATCATATTGTCCCTTCATCATGTAGACATCCGCAATCGAAAAGTATGTGCCGACGAATTCGGATTTGTTCGCCCTGCTTCGCTCATAATATTCAAGGGCTTTATCCAATTCTTCTATATCATGATAGATGATACCAAGATTTTGATGACCGGAGGTGTCATCGGGGTAAAGTTCGAGTAGTCGAGTGTAGGCTTCTATAGCTTTATCAAAGGTTTCTTCGGTCTCACGATAATAATCTCCTTGGATCAAATAGAGCTCTTTCTCAGATAACCGTTCGCTCAAGTCCAGGGCTTTCTGGATATATTCCTTTCGCTGAGGGGAAAGGCCCATATTCCCAGAACTCACCGATAAAGACCTGTAGGCCATTGCAAACTCAGGATCGATGGCAACCGCTTTTTCCATCGATGTTATGCTCTGGCGGAACTCTCCCTTGAGGTGGTATTTTCTTCCCTCGACGTAATATTTATAGGCTTCGGGAAAACTGGTTGTGATTCGGCTGATTTCTCGATCCAGATCGTTAGCGATCTCTTCGGCTGTCAGATTAAAGCGCCCTTTGATTTTTTTTGTCAGCCTATCCACCATCGCAAAAATGTTCTCTACCCCGATCCCTTCATCCGTTTCGGTAGCGATGGTCTTGTCCCTTCGAACATCTATCAGGTTGACATGGATGCGTATAGTTTCTCCAGCTTTGGCATAGTCTCCCAATAGAATATGGTTGACTGTTCCTCTAGTGGCCACCTGTTTCAACACATCCGAAGAGTAAGTGCTTGCTTTTAACTGATTCATTTCGCTCAGAATCTGAAACAATCTTTCACTGCTCAACACATCGATGTATTTCGATTGGTTAAGGTCAGCCACAAAGGAATCCGCGATCATCTCTCTCCAGTGGTCCAGGTTTGCATCTCCTGTGTTGTTTTTGAAGTACATGACGGCCAACGATGGTTTACCCTCTGGGATGGAGACCCTTTTCTTCAGAAAAAGTTGCCAAGTAAGAATACCGATGATGATTGCAGCAACAGCGATCACACCTGGAACAAGAAGCTTTTGGAGATCGAATTTTACGGTTATTTCTCGTGAAGTGGAGGGTATCTTCTCGGGCACAACTCTTTCTGCTGTGGAAATCCCCGAATCTATTTTGTCTAAATCTGAAAGCAGCTCCTCAACACTCTGGCATCTTTTTTCCTTTTCCCCCTCCAGGCATTTCAGAATCAATAAATTAAGATCTTCAGGAATTTGGGAGATATATTCCTTCGGGCCTAAGAGTGCCCCCTCCATGTGTTTCATGGCAACACTCAGTGGAATATCTTCCTCAAACGGCAGCCTGTTTGTCAGCATCTCATAAAGGATCAGGCCTACCGAATAAATATCAGACCGCTGGTCGATATCTTTGGCTTCAGCCTGTTCTGGTGACATGTAAACACGTGTGCCGATTATTTCACCTGGTTTTGTGATGTCCTCTGTTTTAAGAGAACGGGCAATCCCAAAATCCATTATCCGCACGTTCCCGAATTCATCGATCATGATGTTCTGGGGTTTGAGATCCCGGTGTACGATGCCCAGTTTGTGCGCTTCAGCAAGACCCTCGCAGATTTGTTTGGCTGTGAACACTGCCTTTCCTACGGTGAACTGCCCCATTCTTTTCATCGAGCTTTTTAGATCCTCTCCGGAGACATATTCCATCGTGATGTAACGGATTCCTTTTTTGGTCCCGATATGGTACATCCGGCAGACATTTTTGTGGGAAATTTGGCGGGCGGTCTTTAGCTCTCTTCTGAAACGCTTGATTGTTTTTTCGTCGGCTGCGATCTCGGGCCGGATGAGCTTCAAGGCGACCTTCTCATCGATCTCCGTGTCGAGGGCCTTGTAGACACGGCCCATGCCTCCCTTTCCCAGCTCTTCGATGATCTGGTAACGATCGGCAAACGTGGTTCCTGTTGTCAGCTCTTCGGTAGGGGATTCTATGGTCTTGGTGAGATCAGCAGGCTCCTCTTCAAGTTCCTCATCAGGTTCGGGAGGAGGTTCATAAGAAGGTTGACGATCCGGGCGCTTCAGAATAATCAAATTTGCACATTGGCCGCAATAGATCTGGTTGATAGGATTTTCGTAGCCACATTCAGGGCATTTTGCTGAAAGGGGCTTTTTCTCGACAGGCTTTTTTCTAGCAGGTTTTTTTTTCGCAGGCTTTTTTTTCATTTTCCTCAGCAAAATAATAAAGTATTGCAGCTATCCTGAATTATTCATAAGCATGATTTTTTTCCAGAAATTGGGGACATGTACCGATTTGTTTTGAAATCGGTAACGTGTCCCCTAAATTTCTGGTACATTAGTCGTATAAAAGTCTATCCCTTTTAGTTTCGGTAAAAGAATACCAATCCATCAAAAAAAATGCAACATGGAAAAATGGCGAAAAATGAAGACCTCGAAATGAGAGAAACTATTCTTGGAACCTGTATCCGATACCTCTTACACCCAGGATGTATCTCGGATTGGAAGCATCGTCTTCGATTTTTCTCCTCAGTTCCGAGATGTGTTTATCCACAGTGCGGGATTGTATGTATACATCTCTTCCCCACACTTCATCCAAAATGGCATCACGATTCACAACTTGCCCCTTATTTTTTATCAGAAAATGAAGGATAGAAAATTCTAAGGCCGTCAGATAAATGAGCTTTCCGCTCTTTTTTACTTCGTATTTTCCAAAATCAACTTCGACATCGCCGAACTTAAATGATTCAATTCCTTGTTGAAATTGTCCTGTTCTCCTCAGAAGTGCCTTAATCCTGGCCAGAAGTTCCCTTGAACTAAAAGGCTTGGTCACATAGTCATCAGCCCCCAGCTCCAGTCCCAGCACCTTGTCAATTTCCTGGCTTTTGGCGGTCAACATTAAGATGGGTGTATTGATCCCATCTCTTCGCAACCACTTGCACACTTCAAACCCATCCATCTTGGGCAGCATGATATCCAGGATGATCAGGTCAAATTTTTGCTCTCTGGCCAACGAGAGCCCCTGCTCTCCATCCACAGCACAGACCACCTCATACCCTTCAAGCCGGAGGTTATCCTCCAATGCCATCAGGATGCTTTCCTCGTCCTCGATGATGAGAATCTTCTTCATTTTTTCTCTCTAATCGTTTATTCCAGGGGAAGCTTTATAGAAAAAGTGCTGCCCTGTCTCGGTTCGCTCTCCACCTGGACGCTACCGTGATGGGCCTCCACAATCTGCTTAACAAGGGTCAATCCCAATCCGCTCCCCTTAATTGTCCTTGTCAATTCATCGCCTCCCCTATAGAATCGATCAAAGACTTTATCGATCTCTTCTTTTTTAATCCCAACTCCGAAATCTTTTACAGCGATATCTAGGTATTGATCCCCTTTATAAGCACTAACAATTATCTTCTTTGCTCCACCAGAATACTTGATTGCATTATCTATTAAATTGGTAATTGCCTGGGAAATCGCTGTGCTATCTGCCTTAAGAGATGGCAGAGAATTTTCTAACTCCATCCGAATTTCAAATCCATTATGACGAATTCGGTCTTGGATTGTCGAGACAAGATCCTTCATTAATTTAACTATATCTACCAGTTCAAACTCAAATTTTTCTCGGCCTTCGTCCATTTTAGCAAAACTCAAAACATTCTCGGTGAGCAGCGAGAGCCTTTCACTTTGCTCCAAAAGAATATCATAGTACTTCTGCCGGCGTTCCTCAGAAGGAACACGTCCTGACTGAAGCATCTCCGCCATTTGCCGGATCGAAGTTAAAGGACTCTTGAACTCATGGGAGACAGTCGATACAAAATCGGATTTCATCCTGGCAAGTTCCAGCTCATGGCTGACCGCGCGAACGGTCAGGATTAAGCCAAAAATCAGAATTCCCCCGATAAGCAAAAACATATAAAAATAAATACTCCGGCGTGAAGTGAGGAAAGACTCAAAAAGATGTGGTTCTTCATAATAGAACTCGAGTGTCCAATCCGGAAAATTGCCTGCAAAATTTGCCTTGAGAATAAGAGTGCTTGAAGGGGCATTTTGTGAAGTCACAACTGGCTGACCTTGACCATCCAGCACAATCCAGGATGATTTTTCAGATGGCACATGATTCTGGAGTATTTTTGTGAGCATGTGATCTTTGAGATAGGAAGTATTAAATAAAACTCCCAGTCTATCTTGAGGGCCGCTTTGTTTCCCATCGCCACGTTGGAGCAAAGAAAAATAATAGACATTACGTCCGATCTCCACGATACATCTTATTGCTGGATTAGGTAAATCACTAAAACTTTGAGGCGTTCTGGCCTGAATATCGGTCGCAGCCATCTCCTGAAAAAGAAGGAGTCTCTCTGTTTGTTCTTTTTGCTCTCGTTCTTTGTTCTGAAGATCTTGATAGGTATCCTTGAGAGCGGCTGCCTCAGAGGGAAGGGATTCCTGAGAAAAGATATCTTGGACGGACTCGTTGACAGCCTGAGAAAAAAACACATACGCGTCTTTTTTCAAGGGCCACTCTCTGTTGATCAAAGACTTATATAATTCTATATGTGTTTTGAGGGCACTCACGATATCGCCGGTTTCTCGAAAGAGGGAGCCAAGCTCGAAGCGAGCTGCAATGCCTAAAGGTATGCCATCAGCAATCCGAATCTGACTGTAATCTTGGATGATGCTCAGATAGGATGTTATTGCGTTTTGTAAGAGTCCTGCCTTTTTCTGAACTCTAGCTATCGCATTCAGACAATTCCCTTTTAAACTTCGGTCTTTGGCCTGAGCTAAAACCTTTTGATAGGAGGAGATGGCTTTCTGGTAGTTTTTTTGTTGGAACTCCAACTGTTGTGCGATGCGAAAATTATCAGTCAGGAAAGTCTCTGTGGAGGAAGCATTGGGATATGGAATGCTATCATCAGGAACAAAAAGTAGCTCTGCTACTGGGAAATGGATTTCATCCGCATTGCGAAAAAGGAAAGTTTCCTCCACAAAAGGATATTTTTTCTTTAAATCTTTCAGTGACTGAAGATAATCCGGTTCTCTTGAACTATCCTGGTCGGAACGAGCTTGTGCAAAAGCCTGCTCAACCTCAGTAATCGATTTGTCAACAGATGATGTGATCTGTTCTGAAGCCCTCCGGTGGTCATCGAGTCTCCTTTTTTCGAGCAGAGCCTGATCGTTTTGAATTCCCCGGAAGGCAAAATATCCGAGGAGCAGGCTGGGCAACCCGATCCCGATGAAAAACAGAAGAAAAATCTTTTTGCGTCTCTTTATAGATAATTTCATCAATCAAAAAAGCAAAAAGGGGATAGCTCTATTTTTTTTATTCTAACATCTAAACCCGCTGAAAAACAGAACCGTCCCCAATTTTTTACTTTCGCCTTTTGACTAGTGGCAGAAAATCCTCCATCAACCAGAATTCCCGGCCCCCGCCCTTATAACCTCCAAAAACCAGCTTCTTCCCATCGGGCGACCAGTCAAGATGATAAACGTTGGTATCGACGAGATCCGTTTTAATATCGACGATACTCCCATCTTCGAGCGACATGACTTTGATTCCGGTCTCGTTCAGGGCGGGCAACCAAGTGTTAAACGCGATCCGCTTGCTGTCAGGAGACCAAGCCAGCTCTGTATTGACATTATTTGACCGAACTTGACCGACAACATGTGGTTTCCCTCCTTCTGCCGGGATGACATTAATTGTACTTTCTATGGAATAGTAAGCCAGCATTTTCCCATCTGGTGACCAAGCTATTGGACCATAATTGACGCGGTCTGATTCCGCTGTCAAGGACTTCGGTTCTCCACCAGCCTTATCGACAACGTAAATGTTTCTCTCACCGAATCCTTCGGCATAATTCTTCGATACTCTACCTCGAACAAACGCAACTGCCGATCCATCGGGGGACCAGCAGGGAAACATATCTGAGCACTCTTCAGGAGATTCAGTAAGCTTTTTTGGCTTTCCTCCCTCGACGGAGAGTGTCCAGATATGAAAGTGCAGACCCGGGTCCTTTTGGGTCTTTCCCGCAAAAGCAATCCTCTTTCCGTCCGGCGAAACTCTGTTTCCTCCACCCCATCCAGGGATGTACATTTTCTCATCCGACTCAAGTGGAAGATTTTTTACATGACCGCCCTCTGCCGAGACAACAGAAATCGCCAACCGCTGCCAGGAGCCGTTTCCTTCATTTGCGTTATTAAAATGAAATATCCGCTCACCATCAGGAGAAAAGCGAGGGACTACCGGGTATCCTCCATGTGAAACCATCGTCGCTTTTCCTCCATCTGCCGGGACTGTGTAAAGACCGAATTCCAGCGGTTTCTCGAAGACCGCTCCGATTTTGTTATCCGGAGTCCATCCGGCTAATAAATCCACACCTTGAATTCCTTCAGGAGCATCGATGGTTGTCTCCTTCCCGATGGTTTCGCCGTCCTCCCCAACAGGTATGATATGAATTTGCGCCGCTTTGTCATGCTTATCGACATAGGCAATCATGTCCCCTTCAGGTGACCATATCGGGCTGGAAGCTTTCCCGACATCGGCAACGAGTATCGGAGTTCCTCCTTGAGCAGGTACTAGCCAAAGGGCGCCTCCGCTTACTCCCAAGTCTTTATCCTCGACGTAGGCAATCATCTTCCCGTCAGGAGAAAAGACCGGTTCTCTGGCTAGAGCATCGACCAACAGCTTCGGCTCGCCGCCATCGACCGGGATGGTATAGATATGCTGCTCTTTTTTTTCTATGTCAACAGATGAGAAAGCTAAGGTTTTTCCGTGGTGAGATAAGCTGATTCTATAGTTAATGACACGGGCATCACGGTAGTTTTCGTATACCTTCTTCGGTTTTCCGCCCTCCGAGGATACGACATAAATACCTTGATTTCCTTTTTTCTCTCTATCTTGCATCTCATCCACTTGAACATCTTCATTAAAAGCGATCCACTTCCCGTCGCCGGACCAGTTATGGGCGGACCACTCAACCCCCACACCTTCCGTGTTCAATTCAACGGGTTCTCCCGGGAAATCCGGCCCCAACTTTCCTGATAGCGGCATTATCCAGAGCTTCCCGCTGGGAGGAGATGCTAAAGATATTTTCTTCCCGTCTGGAGTTAAACGAATATCACCCCCCCTTGTTATTTTGGTTGGAATTCGGATCTTCCGGAAAGTGGGTTCGTGAGGGACAGCTTCAACAGCTTTTAGCAAGCTAGCAAGCCTTGCCTTGGCCAGGTTGACTTCCTGTACTTGACCTGGATATTCCTCGATGAGGCGCTGATAGGCTTTTTGTGCCTCTTGTTTTCCCAGTTTCTCATAGCACATCCCGATATGATACAACGCTTTTGCTGCAGTGGATTCATTTTCCGGAAAATCCTTAATAATCCTCTCATAAACCTCAATAGCCTTTTCTAGTTCTCCTTCAACCTCCTCTTTATAGATCCCGGATTGGTAAAGATGTTCGGCATTCTGTTGGATGTTTGCTGATAGAAACACTAAAATTGAGAAGGTCATAACAAAAATTACTATAAATCGCGGTTTCATGATTTCCTCCTTTAGTTTACATCTCAGGAGGAAAAATACCAGAAAAAATATCCTCTTGAATGACGCTTCCGCGACAATTGTGTGAAGTTTGTGTGAACTGGCATAATTCTATCCTCTTTGAGTTCGACTTTGTGGTATAATTTTACAAAGCTTATAGAAAAATGAATCCAAAAATTAATAAGGAAAGATTAAAAAATCTCTGCCAAAAGTATAATATTCAACTGCTAATTTTACATGGTTCATATGCAACAGGCAAGGCAGAGGATAAAAGTGACATAGACATAGGCATTCTAAGCCAGGAGAAGTTTGATTTAAATAATCAACTTAACATTTTAAACGATTTCAGCGAAGTATTTGGCGACAAATTTGATCCAGTCTTTCTAAACGGCGCCGAGCCTCTTATCAGCTATCAGGTGGCAATCCATGGGAAACCTTTATTCGAAGAAACAAAAGGGATATTTCAGCGCTTCAGGATTCAAGCTGTTGCCAGATACATGGATTCAAAGAAGTTTCGAATCATGGAAAAATCATATCTGAAGCGGGCGATCGGAAAGACATAAGTCATGATTGACTCAGATTTAGTGCGGAGAAAGCTTGCCCGGCTAAACATGTATCTAGATAAACTCAAGCCGATTGCTAATTTTACATTTAAAGAATACACATCTGACTTTTATAAAAAAACTTCTGCAGAACGGTTGATTCAGTTAATAGTGGAGTGCGCTTCCGACATCAACAGCCATGTGGTTCTGGAGTCAGGACAGCGGCCCCCTGAAGATTATACCTCATCCTTTATAAGAGCAGCGGAAGCAGGGCTTATTACTCATGAGCTAGCCAACAAACTTAAAGGTTCTGGGGGGATGCGGAATATTATCGTCCATGAATACATGGATATAGATGACAGAAAAATTTATAAGATTTTACCAATAGCCATTTCTGATTATAAAGAATATATCCGTCAAGTGGATGATTTCTTAGACAGGCTAGAAGAATAAAATGGAATCGTCCCCTATTTCTTCCCTATTTCTCTTTGAGTTCGACTTCGGTGGCTCCCCAACTCCCTCCTTCGTAAAGGGCAGTCTGGAAGTGAAGAACATGAGGATTTTTTTCAAGAAGACTGTGAACAATCTTTCGGAGAGTTCCGGTCCCTTTGCCGTGTATAATGTGGATGTGATAAATGCCCTGACTTCGGCACTCCTTGAGGTATTCCGGCACTAGGTCCTTCACATCTTTGGGATGAAACGTATGCAAATCCAGCACACCATCAATCGGGATCTTTACCGGATCATCTTCTGTCATTTGCCGTACTAACAACCTAGCCTGATATGGGATTACATGTCAAGAATTACAGTGTTTATTTCTTTTGATCTGACTTTGGAAGGAAGTTTTCCATGACCCAAACTTCAGGGGATGGCGCTGCGCCAACTGTGTATGCGGATAAAACAATTTGGTGTCCATCAGGATGAATCGAGATAGTGGGCAATTTTTTCATCGTTAGTCCCAAGTTTTCGGCATCTCCACTCTCGACAGGGATTCTCCACAACTCCCAATTGGGGGGGCCATCCTTATTCAGTTCCGAGGAGATCCTGGTAAAGAAAATTTGTTGTCCGTCGGGAGACCAAGAAACATCCACAAGTCCCCAACCCCCTACTTGCATAAAGCTGAGCCTTTCTTTCACATCTCCACCGTCAATAGGGATGATTTTCAGTACATGTTTCTTTTTTTTGTTCTCGTAGGGATTTTCTGAACACATCAGAGCCAGCTGCTGTCCATCGCGAGAGAGAACCAAATTGTGAGTATAAAAGGGTATGCTGTAGAGCTCTCTTTCCTCCCCTGTCTTAAGATCGCGAGCCATTACATGAGTGACTTTATTTTCCCGATTAAACCGGACATAATACAGCGAATTGTTATCGGGCGAAATATTGGGTGCCTGCTGTCCTTTTGGTTCAAGCAAGAGGTTAAAATTTTCGGTTTGCACATCGACCTTAAAAATTCCTTCGCCCAAAACATAAACAAGAAGGAAGCGGCCGTCAGGGGACCATCGGGGAAGTGCCACTTGATTTTTATACGGAATTTCACGGATTTTTCCTGTCTCCACTGAATAAATGCAGAGAATCCGGCGATCCGATGGCCTCCGCTTGGAAATATAAACAATATGTTTTCCATCGGGCGACCAGACAGGCCCACTGTTTTTTCCCTCAAAGGTTAAGGCTAATTTTTTTGGCGAACGAATAATTTCACCAGTCTTGGGATTTATGGCAGCGGTGTAAACATCCGATCGTAAACCCCCACCAATGTAGTAATAGAAAGAGCCATTTCGTGTTATTCCTAGAGGATCGATAATGCCTATATTCCTCCGCAAAAGAACAGGATCTCCTGTTTGTTTTCCGTTTTCAACAGCAATGAGCCATAAGTCTATCGTTCCTGTTCGCTCGCTTTTAAAAATGATCATCTTTCCATCCGGTGACCACCCGACAAGGGATTCATGGGCGGGATGAGGGGCAATAGGAACATTAATTGCCCCGTCTGCTGAGAGTAAAAATATATCGTGGTTGGGTGATTCTGAATTCTGTTGAGAATTATAGGCGATGTAATGTCCATCAGGCGAGAATTTGCCTCCTTTAGGATTATTATGAGGTTCCAAAATGTCGATCTCTTTGATGATACGCAAAGAGCCATCTGCAGCAGACACGAGCCCGAATTTAAATGGATTTTCAAGGAGTCGGACCAAGATGTGCTTTCCATCAGGAGTCCAATCACAAGGCCCGATCCAGGAATCATAATACCCTACACGATGAAGGGTACGAGGTTTTTTATTGTCGATCCCTATGACACGAAGGTCATAGTATTTCTCCTGATCATTTTCCCAACAGTATGCTATCTGCGTGGAATCTGGAGACCAACTGGAACCATACGCACTTTCTTGGCTTCCTTTCTCTATATCCGTTAGGCGATGTGTCTTTCCGGTCGCCAATTCCCGATAAGCAAGATCCCCCGTATCCCAATCCACATAAGACAGATATTTGCCATCCGGAGAAGGTGAGCCTTCAATATCCCATTTAGCCTCTGACCAAACTGGCCGAATTCCAAACTCCATCTCCCCTTTTTCAACAACTGATTTTGCCTTTACAAGGATGGATAGTTTTTCCCTTGCGACTTTTACGCTTTCGGTTTGAGTGGGATAATTATCGACTACTTTTTGGAAAGCCTTTTGAGCCTCGCTCAATCCCAATTTTTCGTAACAAAAACCAATCCGCAACTGGGCTTTCGCCGATAGAGCTTCATCTTTGGATTCTTCGATAACCTTTTTATAGAGGGCGATGGCTTCCTCGAGATTTCCTTCAGCACGTTCTTTGGCCAGCGCTTTTTGGAAAAGATCGTAACCGTTCTGGAGGGCAAGAGTTGCAAAACTAAAAGCGAATAACAGAAGTACAACTGTCAGGATAGCTGATTTTTTCATCTCTGCCCTCCTTTCCCTTTTTTTTCTTCGGGCAGAAAATTCTCCATCACCCAGATTTCCGGCGCTTTTTTCTCCTTGCCAATTGACGTATAGGCAAACTTTCTACCATTGGGATGGGGGCTTATGATTGAGGCCCCGGTCGTGGATATTCCCATTTTTTGAGGTTGCCCACCTTCAAAAGGCACACGCCAAAACTCCCATAACTTATTTCCTTTCTGAATCCTGGAGTAAATGATGAATCGTCCGTCAGCACTCCATCGCGGTATCACCCGGGCATTTCTCCTATTCTCGTACCGGCACAGCTCCCGGGGCTCCCCGCCTTCCGCCGGGATGACCTTAACGACTCTTTCAAATTTACCTGTTGAGGATTTAATGGGCTGATCGATTATGGCCAGCCATTTTTTGTCCGGAGAGATCGAGAAAAGCGGCGTATTTTTTATATCGAGCTTGTGTATGGTTTTCGTTTGGCCCGTTTCGAGATTGCGATAAACGATAGGACACGCAGAATTGATTATGTCATAGTTGAGATATAGGATGCCCTTCTCATCGTCGGTAAATTCAGGAGAATTAGCATGTTCCTTCCACGGTTGATCGTTCTGCAAGGCCACCGAAAGTTCCCCCGTATTCGCATCCACTCTGTAGAATCCGGAACGGCTCTCTCGATCTGTTCCGAAAACAAGGACAGATGAAGAATCAGGCGCCCAATCTAGATCATATACCCTCACATTGAGCGGAAAAACCTTTTCACGGCCCTCATCGAGCGAGCGAACACACAGAAAGTTAGGACCTTCGAGTCCGCCAGAGGGAGGAGGCAGTGAACTCCTGACAAATGCTATCTGTTTGCCATCGGGTGAAAATTCCGGACGGTGATTGCGTCCCTCAAAAGGCACGGGCATTTTTTTGACCGGAGCACCGCTCAAGCACGTCTCAGGATTTACAGTGGCAATGTAAATATTTAGGATGTTGCTGGAAAAGCCATAATAAAAATTTCCGTTTTGCGTGATACCCATCGGATCAACATGACCGAGATTTTTTCGTACCATTTCCGGTTCGCCACTGGGCCTTCCATCGGATACGGGAAGGCTCCAAACATCAAAGGTTCCCGTCCGGTCACTGGCAAACAGAAGATGTTTTCCATCCGGCGTCCAGCCGAGGAAAAAATCATGAGCAGGATGCTTGACTAAAGGAACCTCGGTTTTCCCATCGATCGAGAGCAGATATATATCACTCTCTGATCCCTCTTTGGATAGAAAATCGAAGGTGATGTGCATTCCGTCAGGGGAAAATCTCATGTTGCCATCGCCCTCCTTTCCCTTCCTAACAGTTTTGATGGAACCGTCAGCAACAGATATGAGTGAAATACGACTGCCACCCAACATGCTAAATATTCTAGCCAGGATATAATCCCCATCCGGAGACCAGTCAGAGCAAATAATCCATGGATAAGATTTAGTCAGGATTCTGGGTTCTGAACCATCGAGTCCAACGATTCTCAGATCGTTTTTGTTGTCATTGATCCACCAGCTATAGGCGATTTTTTTGCTGTCAGGAGACCAGCGGGAATTTTCGCACCAACCCTTATCTTTCCAATCCTTTTTACCCGAGAGTGGCCATTTCTTTTTTGTGGCAATCTCGTAGACAGCAACGTTGCCTGTATCCCAGTCAGTAAAGGAAACATAACGGCCATCAGGGGAAGGGGCCCCCATCATTCGCAAAGCATCGGGGTCGGTCCCTTCCATGACCAAGTGCACATTTATCCCACGATCAGCTTGTTCGACAGAAGACTCAGCTTGGATGAGGTTAGACAGCTTTTCCTGCGCCATCTTCACGATATCCCTCTGGCCAGGATATTCACTGATCACCTTTTGGAAAGCTTCCTGGGCTTGTTTTGCCTTTTTTTGTCCCAATTTCTCGTAGCATATGCCGATGCGGAATTGGGCTTTAGCGGATAAAGATTCATCTTTGGCTTCATTGACAACTTGCTTGTAGAGAGCGATAGCTTCCTCGAGATTCCCTTCAGCCCGTTCTTTTGCCAACGCTTTCTGAAACAGATCGTAGCCGTTTTGTGGAGCAAAACTTCCGAAACCGAAAGCCAATACGATGAGGACTCCGAGCACGATCGATGTTTTTTTCATTCTTCCCCTCCGATTAAGTTTTTTGACATCAATTAAAACTTAATGCTTCCAGCTCCCCTTTGTGTCATGAATTTGTTGGGACAATGTCATTTGTTTGCAAAATTTATTTCATAAAATTGTCTGCTTCTTGTCATGAAAATGTCATGGTTCGAGAACCAGCTTGTAGCCTACTCCGTGAACAGTGATCAGGTAGCGGGGTTTCGAAGGATCATCCTCAAGTTTCGTACGAAGCAAAGCGATATGATTATCCACTGTGCGAGTTGTCGGATACTGGTCATATCCCCACACCTCATCCAGGAGTTCATCTCGAGTAATGACCTCACCTGCCCGGGCAGCCAACAGCCGAAGTATGCCAAATTCCTTTCGCGACATATCCAGAATCTCGTCTTCTTTACGAGCCTCAAAACTCTTGAAATTGATAGAGATTTTGCCAAATTTCAAATCGCTGGGCAAATCTCCTGTTTTGGCCTTCTGAATCCTACGAATAATGGCCCGGATCCTTGCCAACAGTTCAGGCACAGAAAAAGGCTTGGTGACATAATCATCAGCACCCAGATCCAAACCATGGACCCTATCCATTTCTTCACCCCGGGCAGTCAACATCAGGATAGGCGTTGTGACACCTTCATTCCTCACCTTGCGGCACAACTCATAGCCATTCATCTTGGGAAGCATCAAATCGAGGATGATCAAATCCGGTTTTTTCTCCTTGATCAGATAATATCCCTCTTCTCCATCTGCAGCGGTCAGAACCTCATAAGATTCATATTCAAGATTGTCCTTGAGCCCGCGCAGGATAGCAGCATCATCCTCGATAACCAAAATTCGTTTCATTATCCGGTCTCCAATGGAAGATAAATAGAGAAGGTACTTCCTTTGCCCAGAGTGCTCTCTATTTCGAGGCGGCCCAAGTGAGCTTCCACGATGTGAGAAACAAGGGCTAAACCCAGGCCGGTGCCTACGATGCGTTCGTTCTCTGGCGATGGCACACGGTAAAACTTATCAAAAATCTTTTGCTGCTCCTGAGGAGCGATGCCGATGCCGTGATCGACTACCTTAATCATGGCATGGTTTTCCTTTTTTTGTAAAGACAAACCGATGTCTCGAGATTCCCCCGAGTATTTCACGGCGTTGTGGAGAAGGTTCAAGACGGCCTGCTCTATGGCATCTCGATCCACGAAAACATCGGGCAAACCTTCTTCTGTTTTGACCTCGAGAGAGAAGCCCTGTTGGCTGAGGGGATACTCCATCGCGCGGGCTGCTGATTGGATTATCGCGTACAAGGAAGCTTGTTCAGGATGGTAAATTCTTTTTCCCTGTTCGATCTTGGAAAAATCAAGCACATTGTTAAGCAGTCTGGTTAAGCGTTGACTTTCGTTGACGATTGTATCCAGATATTCTGTGTGTGTCTTTGGATCTTTAGAGCGGCCCATACGCATGGTTTCGGCAAACATCCTGATGGCTGTCAAGGGAGTTTTAAGCTCGTGGGAAACGCTGGAGACGAATTGAGACCTCATCTCTGCCATCCTGACCTCGCGGCGAACATCTCGCCATAAAAGGTAGGCCCCGAATAGAGTCACACCAAGGATTAAAAGCAGGGCAAGCAAATAAAAAACAGGTTGGACAATCCAGAGTTCTGAAAAAAGAGCCTCTTGATTTTCAGCGAATACCATCTTCATCCCAGGAAAATTTGGCCCCAAAGATAAACCTTCAGGGTCGTTTTTACCGACTAATTTATAATCAACAGGAAATGTCTCGGCAAAACCACTGTCTTGTTGAAGAGAAGCAAGAAGATCTTCGACATCCACCACGATTAAAAAGGGAGGTCTTTCAGTTAGAAAAGAAGCAAGACCAACCAACCAGCTATTTTCTCCATAGGCAACCCATAGGGGCCTATCTTTGTCGCTGGATCTTCCTTGATTCGTTGACAGTCCTAATGTTAGGAAATCATTCTGCAGAGCTAAGGCCTGTTCCTGCTTTTGGATGTATTTTTGAAGCAAAAGTTTACATTCCTGGACAATCTCTTGAAAAGAAACATTTTGAGTCTTACCTTCCAGTTTCTCGATCAAATCCGATAGCAGATAGGATGCGCCAGGCGATAACCAGTACTTTTCATTCATTTCTTTTTGGACGCTTTTAATGATCTCTTCATAGTTTTCAGTCAGTTCGAGCATGCACCCGGCTGCATACAAAGAAAGAGGGATTCCATATTCATCTGATAGGTTGTAAGGCAAGCTCAAAAGCTTTCGGTAGTGTAACAGGGCATCAGCATTGTTTTCCGATTTCCAAAAAGTCCGAGCCAGGAGCAATCGTGCGTATTCTTTTTGCACGGAGTGGTCCGCTCCGTTTACAGCCTGGTTGTACAGCCTGGCTGCACGGGCAAAATCTTTCTGCACGAATTCTTCCCTTTCGGCTGACCGAATTTTTCGAACGAATTCCGGATCATTCAAGAGTATGGCTGTACGTTCCATCTCTCGACTCCGCTCCCATGGCAGGAAGAATTGACGCCCCTCGACAAGACCGACAAGCACAACTTCAGGATTCACATAACTGATCTTAGCCGGCAACAAATCCTCATCCGATATTGCACTTCTCTCCTGTAATTTGATATTTTCCAGTTTAACAAGCAGATGTTGGCCGATATCACGCACCATCCGGTGTTGTTCGTCCACCATTCGCTTTTGAGCCAACTCCCTCTCCTGGCCTATCATGCGTATGGTTAAAAAAACGAGGACTATGCTGGGAAGTAGGACAGCGATTAGAAAAAGGAGGATTTGTTTGCGGTGACTCCGACCTTTCATCGTAAGTGGCTATCCCCTAATAAAGAGAATATTCTAATAAATGGCAGAAGTCAAAATGTCATGAAAATGTCATGAGCCTATTTGGATTCACTAAGGGTCTGGTAAGATAGGTCTATCTTCGATGTCTCTACTTCTTTTTTTCCTTAATAAGCTCCTCGAGTTCAACTTCCCAGATGGATCCTTCGGAGCGCACCTTAACTTCTCCTTCAGAATCATAGGAAATCCATTTCCCATCAGGAGAGGGATAGAGCCAATCCTTCCAATTGTTATCATCTGCAGCTAACTCTATGACTTTTTCTCCTTTTGCTGCAACCAAGAAAATCCGACATTCTTCTTCTTTTTCACCGATAAAGGCGAATTGATTTCCGTCCGGCAGCCAGCTGAGCGCTCCGGCTCTCTCAATGTGGAATTCTTCAAGATCAAAAATCTCCCGGGTTTTGCCGCCGGAGATTGGAATGGCCAAGATCTTCCCATCAGAGATAATGGCCAGCTCTTTTCCATCAGGAGACCAGGCATGTTGTTCCTTTCCAACCTTATCCAATATTTTCTTCGCCTTCCCGCCGGATGCAGGGATGATATGAAGACTTCGTTCCTCCCCTCCTTTTTCGTCATATCTTACTGTATAGGCAATCATCTTGCCATCAGGGGACCACACTGGAAAGGATTCGTGTTCCGGAGATTGTGTGATATTCATTGGATCACCTTTGACTGCAGATGTGATCCAAATGTCTCCTCCATGGACCACAGCAAGTTTTTTCCCATCAAAAGACCAGGCATATTCATCTCTCCTGCCGTAGCCAACGAGTTTTTTATCTCGTCCTTTGAAAACCATATTTGCAGGACCGGTGGGCCGCGCATCCTTGAGTGAAACCGGCACCACGTAAAGATCCTCTTTATCCTCGCTCTGTTTCTCGAATAAGAGAAGCCTCTTGCAGTCGTGCGATAGAGAACGAGGTTGAGGTTTGCTCACTCCCGAAACATCCAGCTCTATCGGTCTTGCCTCACCTCCTGCAAGAGGGAGCATCCAGAAGGCAAGGTCGTTTTTATATTTTGGTTCAATTGGATAGCCTCCTGTTGTGATAATCATCTTGCTATCAGGAGACCAGTAGTGAACATACGGCCACAGCATGAGTTCTCTTCCAAGCTCGAAGGATGGGCCACCGGAGGTTGAAACGACTCTGAGAACACAAGAATATTCGTAGGACGAACGGTAGAAAAGCAGATTTTTTCCATCGGGAGACCAGGAAAAAAAACTCCCTACTTCATTGGGCAAATTTATATCAAACATTTTTTCGTCAGCGAAGCGGAAGAGGCGGTACTTAAAGCCTGGAGCCGAGAATAACATCCAGTTGCTGTCTGGTGACCAGGAAACAGGACCACCGCGACCGACATCAATGATTTTTCGCGACTTTCCCCCTTCAGCAGAGACTGCCCATATCTCAGAACGGCTCTTGTTGTAGGCGATAGTTTTGCCATCTGGCGACCATATGGGATTTAGCTCAAAGACAGGATCATCCGTGATCTGTGTCAGTGCGCCATCCTCGACTGAGACGGTCCAAATGTCACCCTGGTATTTTCCCTCGGTCCCAATGAAAACGATTTTTTCTGAATCAGGAGACCAAGAAACAGGTCTCTGCCACCCGAATTTGATGTCGAGGAGCTTTTTTGGGGGACCTGTTGCCCGCCCCGTCTCCGGAGAAACGGGAACTATCCAGAGGGGTCCTTCTCTTGTGAAGAAAGCGGCTTTTTTTCCATCGGGAGACCAGATTCCGCGCCAAGCATCCATGTCCACAAGATTGAAGGGCTCTTCTTTATTCAGTGGGATAACAAGATTTTCATAAAGCAAGAACTTGCCATTGGGCGAGAGTTTGAGTGCAAAAGTATGATCGATCACATCTTTTTTGCCTGTGAGTGATCCCATTTTATGAAATTTCGCACCTGTATCAGGATCGATGATGATCTTCTTATCGGCAGATACATCTCTTTCGGCTCTGGCCTTTCTGCTCTTTTTATCTTTCTCAACATGAGCAACCATCAACTGCGTGACAGGAGCAATCGCGCTTCTCGGATATTCCTGGATAAGTTTTTTAAAGATAGATAATGCTTCATCATGTTTTCCCATCTGGAAGTAGGACTGCCCGATCCAATATCGGGCATCGAGAGCGATCTCGCTGTCTGGAAACAGGCTGATTACTTTTTCATATTCGGCAATGGCATCCTGGTATTGGGTCTGCTTCAGCAGATCTATTGCCTTTTTGAAGTGCTGGTCCGCTAGTTTATCGGTATTTTGAACAGAATTCTCAAAACTCAGGGCTCCAAAACTGGATGTGGCTGGCTGGCACACCCAAAACAGGGCCATAGCTATACTCAGAATAGATAGAGTTAAACATCTTTTTCGCATAATTGTCCTCTCCTTTACGAAAGTTTTTCTCTCACGGATTTCACAAATAATCAGCAGTCAAAGATCATTCATGGAATCCATGATTTTCTTTATTCACAGTGCTGACAGCCTGCGCCAAGTCCATCAACCGGGACATGTCCTCTTTCCCGATCAAAACAAAAGAGACAGAACCATTTCTCCAGGCAAGGATAGTGGCTTTATCCGACGTTGTCATCTGAACCTCGTCAGCTTCGATATTGCGGTATACTGCATATTCCCTGAAGTCCTGCGCGGCAAGCCCTTTTTTTCCATCTAGGGATTGTTCGAACAACGATAAGGTGTTTATCCCGTTGGTATAAATCAGATGCAGACTGTTGTAGTCTGTGATCTTTCTGATGCTTTCGAGAATATAGCCGGGATGAATTCTGACAGGTGCTACCGGTTCAAAATCAACAGTTTTCCGGGCTTGAGGGAGGTCGAGTATCTCTCCCTTGGAAATGGAAGGAGCAACCGCCATAGGGATTTCCCTTTGGTATTTGGATGGCCCTCTGAAAATCACTCCGGGCCTTGTGTATCGGGGAAAACCGTCTATGTGTTCATAGTACAGGAAGTCCTCCGGAGACACAGATATCCGGGTCTTTGTCTGCGGAGGAAGCTCATCGGAGACAGTTTTCAGGACTGCCCCTTGGTGCTCTGTTAGATAGAGGTGGATCGTGTCTATATCATCCCCTGTGACCGATGCCGGTTTCCCCAGCCAATGGCTAATCGCCAACGTCAATCCTACAATCGCAACAACTTCTGCAAACCGAAACGCTGCCTTTTTTACAAAGGGATAGGTGAAAACCTTTCCCCAAAACGATGCGTTTGATTCAATCCTCGATTCCAATTTCTCATACGAGTGAGGCGATGGTTCTATTCCTTTCCAAGCGAGAAGGACTCCAGACAATCTTTTTTGTTTTTCCAAATCCCGAGAGCAATTCGGGCATCGGTCAAGGTGATCCTTTATCTCCCTTTTCGTCTGATCGTCTATATCGTTGTCAAGAAAAGCCTTTAATTCTTTTTGGATGTCTTCACATTTCATGGTTTAATCCCCTATATACTTTGACAGGATTTTTTTAAGTTTTTGATGGGCTCTGTAATTGTGTGATTTCAAGGTCCCTATCGGACAGTTCAAGACTTCGGCTATCTCAGAATAGGGCATCCCTTGATATTCTTTCAAAACAACCACAAGATGTTCTTCCTCCGGCAATGAGGAGATCGCCACTTTGATTAAAGATTCCAGTTCCCTGGATTCGAAATTCTCAACAATGCCCTGGGAAGGATCGGAAATTAAATCCTGAAGTTCAATGTCTCCATCATTTTGTGCCATCGCAGGCGCATTCAAAGAGAGATGTGACCGGTGTTTCATTCTCCTAAGTCTATCGCGGCATAGGTTAATGGCTATCTGAAAAAGCCAGGTTTTAAACTGCGCGGTTGCCTTGTATTTTTTTTTGGACTTTACGACCCTGTAAAATGCCTCTTGACACAAGCTTTCCGCAACGGAGGCGTCAATCACCATCCGATAAATGAAATTCAGCACAGGCTTTTCATATCTCCGATAAAGCATCTCAAAGGCGTTTTTATCTCCGTCCTTATATTGCAGCATCAGTTCTTCATCCGTTCGCCGAATCTTCATTTATTACTCACTTAAACGCATGAGTCATCAAGAGGTTGCAATATTTCGCTGATTCTCCCTTACCAAATTTATACCAAAGTAAAAAAGATGTCTAGGATGAAATATCAAAAAAAGGGGATGGTCTATTTTAGTAATTTTTCCTTATCAATTCCTGCTTGTTTCAAGATGGCAATGAGAGTTCCTTTAGGAATATCTCTCCGATGAAATGGTACGGTTACTCTCTTCGCTTTCTCAGGATGGTAATAAACCATATGACTTCCAGAAGAATGGTCGAGTTGAAATCCATGCTGCTCTAAAATTTTGATGACTTTTTTGGATGTAAGAGATGGTAATTTAGGCAAATTGAATACTCAGTGTTCCTTCTAAAATATCTGAATCATCAATTATTGGCTCATTGTGTTTTTTTAGACTTTCCAAATATACTTTTATAGCATCCAAAGCCATTATCTTTGCTTGTTCTAGAGTTTCCCCATAAGTGATACAACCTGGAAGCGTAGGAACTGTTACTGTATACCCTCCTTCTGGCTCTGGTCTTAAAATTATTCTATACGATAGTTTATTCATAGATTCTTTTCACTTTCCCTGCCTTTGTGCCCATATATCTGTCTTTTTCTCTTCGCTTTAAAGGTTAACTTCCCACTTTTTTCTTCGTCTTTATTATCATAAAATATTTGGAAGAAGTCAATTTACATTTCAGCTAAGATTTATGATAAGATTAGTCTCAAAGCACAGGGGATGGTTCTATTTTCTTCAATTTCTTTTTTGTGCTTGACAAAGCACCAATCATATTTCATACTAAGGTATGAATTATTCATACTAAGCTTAGAGGCCATGAGCAAAACAATCAAATTCGCAGTCAGTATGTCAGAAAAGGTATTTAAAGAACTCGAGTCCTTGCGGCGCAGGACAGGATGGACGAGAAGCCAATTCATTCGGGATGCCGTTCGCGCCTGGAAGACGGAATTTTCGGAGCCGTCCGGAGTGAAGGAAAAAGCTGAGGAATACAAAAAGGAAATTCCGACCGATATCACCGATCTCGAAGAAAGGCGCCGAAGAGCTATAGCGGCGGCCGGGCGTTTCCGATCGGGCATCTCAAATCTTTCTTTAGATCATGATAAACATCTTGAGGATTCCTATTCAGTGACAGCATCTCAGAGGGACGAAAAGAAGGCACGGTGACACCCATGAATATCTTTGTTGACACGAGCGCTTTTCTGGCCGTTCTCGACGGAAGTGATAAGAACCACAAGGCGTCTAAACAATTCTGGGAAACGATCATCAAAAGAGGTGATGTGTTGCTATGCCATAATTACATCCTGGTTGAAACATCAGCCCTGATCCTGCGGCGCCTAGGGATGGAGGCCATCCGAGTCTTCGAGCAGGACATCATCCCGATTCTGCGCATCATCTGGATAACCAAGGAAGTTCATTCTGCTGCTGTCAGCGCTCACCTAATGGCAGACCGGCACACTCTAAGTCTAGTCGATTGCGTCAGCTTCGAGGTCATGCGCCGAACCGGACTCCGGAAGGCTTTCGCGTTTGACCGTCATTTCCAAGATTATGGCTATGAGAGCATGATCAAAATGAAGCGAACTTCATAATAGTCATGGCTTTTCTGAAGTTTAGCTCAAAACTTCAATCATAAAAAATCATCAAAGGGAATAAAAATGTTGCCCGCTCATGAGTTCCTTGCTGATATAAGTTTATTATTAAGGTAGGCTGCCGAATATTTTTCGTCGTGATTTATACTCCCTCGCAGTGGAAAAATAGAACCGTCCCCTTTTTTCTTACTTTTTATCTTTAAGCTCAGGCAAGAAGTTTTCCATCACCCAGATTTCTGGAGGTCTTTGGGTTGATCCATGAGCAGAAAAGGCAATCTGTCGTCCGTTGGGATGAATGCTCACGTAAGAAATTCCATACATTGAGATTCCCAGCTTCTCAGGTTCTCCACCTTCTGCAGAGATCCGCATCAATTCACATTGACCCAGGGACTCCTCTGACCGGCTTAAAGAAGCGAATAGGATAAATCGGTTATCTGGAGTCCAAGCCAATTCCCTGATTACATATTTATCAAGATCAAGGACACATATTTTTTTAAAATTTCCACCTGTTGCAGGAATAACATTTATTATATCTTTGTCTTGAACCGTATCTCTTTGGACAAATGCCAATTTTTTACCATTCGGAGAAATACAAAAGAGTTCATGAGTGGAGTTGACTGATTGAAATGTACCGATTTCTCTTTCTTGACCGGTATTCAAATTGTGGTTAATAATCCGATTATTAAGTTGGGTCGATCCTTCGGCAATCGCTTTTACCTTTAAATAATAAATGGAGTCTCCATTTTTGGACCAGCAGTGACCACTAACATCACTATCTTTTTCTGGGCGGAAAACAGTTTCGACTTTTTTTGTGTTGGGATCAATGCTGAAAATGGACCATTCCCATTCCTTTACGCATCCCATGACATGAATTTTGCTTCCGTCCGGAGACCACCGCGGTTGTCTAAAAACTTTCAGATTCGGAATGACTTCTGTATTCTCGCTGCTTTTCAAATCGTGAACACATAGAACAGTGTTATTGAATTTGCGAGAAACACCACGATCAGATCTGTAGACCAGTCGATTACCATCTGGAGAAAAACAAGGGTCGCTGTTGTATTTTTCATAAGGCAGAGACAGCTTCTCCGGACCATCAATGATCCTTCCCGATTCAGGATCGAGTTCAGCCTGGTAGATAAATGATAGATCATTCCTAAGACCATAAAAAAAGGCACCCTTATCTGTCACGCCGAGAGGTATGATAGGCCCCATATTATCTTTGATCAACACAGGGTTTTTGTGGGAACCTTGTTCTGACACGCGGATGGCCCAAACTCCTACGGTTCCTGTGCGGTTGCTGGCAAAAAGCACATGCTTTCCATCTGGCGACCATCCCAGAAGATATTCATCAGCGGGATGTTTGGCCAGAGGAATCTCTTTTTTTTCATCAAGGGAAAAGAGATAGATATCACCATGTATGGATTGGCCTGATTTCACTTCTTTTGTGTAGGCGATGAACCGACCGTCCGGTGAAAAATATCCATGCTTAATTAACATGAACGACTGAAACGGCTCATTATACTTATAAGTTTTGAGGATTTGAATGGATCCATCCTCGGCAGAAACCAGTTTTAGGTCAACAGATTGATCATCGCTGGAAAGCAGCACTCCTGAGAAAGAAGCCAAAATGTGCTTCCCGTCTGGAGACCAGTCAAAAGGAATGGCATGCACGCCTTGTTTTTTAAAGATAATCCGGGAACCGGATCCATCAAGTCCTGCTATTCTTATCTCAGTTCTGTTTATGTTCGACCAGTTCATCCACGCGTATACCAGATTCTTCCCATCCAGGGACCATCTCGCGTCGAAAGCAAATCCTCCTTTATCCTCAGTGAGGATGCGGCTTTTGCCTGTGGCAAAATTTCGCACCGCAAGGTTCCCACCTTTATCCCAATCTGGATAGGCATAATATCGCCCATCCGGAGAGACCGAGCTGTAGACGACGGTTTGGCCTTCCAGGACTTTTCGAATCTTCAATTCCTTCACATCTGTTTTTGCTTTTAAGAGACTAGCTAGCTTCTCTCTGGCAAGGTTTACTTCCTCTGCTTGATCCGGGTAATTATCAACTACATTCTGATAAGCCTTCTGTGCCTCTTTGATGCCCAGCTTTTCATAGCATATTCCGATTTGAAGCTGGGCTTTGGCTGCAATTTTCCTATTTTCAGGAAATTCTTTGATTATCCTGAGAAGAATCTTGATGGCTCCGTTTAGATCGCCATCGGACTCCTTTTTGAACATGGCGGCTTCATACAGCTCCTCTGCTGATTCCTGAGTGAGCGCATGCTGGAACGAAACTAAGAGAACAACACCAAAAAACACCACTAAAACCCAATAAAAAATTCTTCCATGTTTCATGATCTGACCTCCCTGTTAAAATTCATTTCACAGGGAATCCTAACAGAATATTTGGGATTTGTAGTTATGGTTGTGTTGAGATTGCAATGCGTCTTTGTTATGAAAAAGTCACCCATTGAATTTATATCCCACCCCTCTGACGGAGACAAAATATTTTGGGTTGGCCGGATCATCTTCCAATTTCTGCCTCAAGTGCACGATGTGAGGGTCGATTGTACGGGGAGAAACGATGGCATCACCCCACGCCTCGTCCAGCATGGCATCCCTGCTCTGCACTTCTCCCTTGTGTTCGATAAAAAACTTAAGGAGACTGAACTCCAAGGCAGTCAGATGTTTTATTTTCCCAGCTTTCATCACCTCATGGCTTTTGAAATTGACCGACACATCTCCGAATTCATAGCTCTCCGGCATCTCCTCTTTTTGACTCACTCTCCGCAATATCGCTTTCACACGGGCAACCATCTCCCTCGATCCGATGGGTTTGGTGACATAGTCATCAGCTCCTAATTCCAATCCCGTCACCTTGTCCATCTCTTCGGTCTTGGCAGCGGTAAGCATCAAAATCGGCGTTTTGTTCCCTGATTCCCTCAGCTTTTTGCACACCTCAAAACCGTTCAGACCGGGAAGAAGGATATCCAGGATGATCAAATGAAAATTCCCGTCCAAGGCTTTTTTCAAGCCTTCTTTCCCATCCATAGCCGAAGATACCTTGTAACCCTCGAATTCCAGATCGTCCTTCAAACCCATAAGGATGGTTTTGTCATCTTCTATGATCAAAATTTTTTCCATTTTCATCCGCCTCTTTAAACATTCCGATCTATCGGGAGTTGGACGGTTACCTCTGTCCCTTTTCCCGGTTCGCTTTCCAAAATCACTTCTCCGCCATGGGCTTTGGCGATATGAAAAACGAGGGTCAAGCCGATGCCACTCCCTTTTATGGTGCTGTATTGGATATCCCCTGACCGGAAGAATTTTTCGAAAACTTTTTCTTGATCTTCTTTTTTAATACCGATCCCTTGATCCACCACTTTTAGAAATATTAGATTTTGATCTGACCAGGCTAGAAATTTGATTATCCGGCTTTCTCCGGAATATTTCACAGCATTATCCAGCAAATTAAAAAGAGCCCTAGGGAGGGCCTCTTTGTCCGCAATAATTTTGGGCATTTCCTCTGATATTTCAGTTTCTAGCGTGAATTCCTGAGGGCCGATCTGTTCTTGGAAACGAGAGACGACATCTCGGCACATTTCAGCCACATCGGTCTCTTCGAACTCATACTCTTTCATCCCAGCTTCAATCTTCGAAAAATCAAGGATGTTCTCGATAAGCCGACTGAGCCGTTCGCTCTCATGCGTTATGGACTCGTAGTACTGTTGTTTTTTGCTTTCTTCTTTTACCCGTCCTCTCTGGAGAAGTTCTGCCAGGTAACGGATCGATGTCAAGGGCGTTCGGAATTCGTGAGAAACAGTAGAGACAAACTCGGATTTCAGTTTTGCCAACCGCAGCTCTTTAGCAGTACTTCGTATCGCCAATATTCCGCCAAAAAGAATAGCGACAATAACAATCACAACAGAAAGAACGTAAATATTTCGCCGCAGACCGAACTGTCGCTCGGCCTCGCTGGGGAATGCCTGATAGATTTTGATTTTCCATGGAGGAAAATTCTCTTCGAAATCTTGTGAATAGCTCAATTGAGGGTGAGGACTTTCCTGCCGGGGAATCTTTTCTCCAGCCATTACCTTATTCTCTTTATCGACAATCTGGACGACAAATCCCTCGCCCCAAGACACTTCTTCCAAAATGGAGGGAAGAATTTCTTTTTCCAAATATTGGTTATCAATGCTGAATCCAAATATCGATTCGCTGTCGGGAAATATGTAGGAGATCAGAAGAGGGTTGTTTCCTGTTTTTTCCAAAAGATGAGAAAAAGTTCCTGAGAAATTATCTGAATCCCTTTCTCTTGTCATGAAAACGGAACGCATTTTTTGAGCGATCGTCTCGATAGTGGCCATCCTTTCCAATTTTTCTCTCTCTGCCTGTTCGAATTCTGTCCATCGATCGGCAATGTTCTCTTCGATGTTTTCAATGTCCACTCTTTGTTTCAGGGTGTCAAGTTCCTCTTTGACTTTCTTCAAATAAAAATGAAACTGAGTTTGATTGATCGACCACCTCGGTTCCAAAAGGTTTTTGTAAAGTTCAAGGTATGTGTCGATGCTACCCAACTCTTTGTCCATATTGGAATTCAACATCCCCATCTGATACAGTGCTATCAATACAAAGGGAATTCCATCCGAACTCGATTCAACCTGATATTCACTGACAATCCTTTTATAAGTCTGAATGGCTCTTTCCGGATTCCCGGATAATTTGTAACAACGCGCGACTCGATTTAGAAGCAGAGCGCAAGAGATTCTATCGGAAGTCGAGCGCATTAATTGTCTATAGGAACTGATCGCAAGGGAATAATTCCGCGCTTTAAACTCTGCCGATTCCGCCGATTTGAAAAGAGGATTTTCTTCAATCTCTATTGGTCCTTTCCTAGAATATTCAGAATCTCCGTCCAGTCTATAGAGCGGCCTGAAAAGGGGAAAACGGATTTGTCCGGAGTGGCCGATATAAAAAATCTCAACAACCAAAGCATCACTCTCTTTTATTCTAGTTGCAACATCTGCCAATTGACTTTCTTTCAGGTTGCCTTTGGCTGAGTTCAAGAGTCTGATAGACAACTCTTCAGTCTCTCGAATGCTTACCATAACTTGATCATTTATCGACGTGGCAATTCTCTCCTGCTCCTGCTTTAATTCAGTTTGCTTGACCAGTTTTTCTCTTTCTGCTTCCCGGATAGCAAACACAGTCAGGATGACGCTAAATATCAAAACAATGGCAGCAAACAGGATTATCGCCCTTTTTTGCCAATCCAATTTTAGATTCATCTGTGAATCGCCCCAGATTTACTGTCTATAATAAAAAACACTGTGTATTTTTACAAACGGATGATATCAGATACATTAGTAAGAAACACTAATTTTTGGTTGAGTTATGGTTAAGTTTTGGTTGAGATTTAATGAAAAACTTATTGCTAATTTTTAGCAACACTTTTTTAGCAACTAATTTTCAGCAAAGCTCAACATCATAATCCTTAATTTAGACGAGCATAATGCACATAAAATCTCATGATTATCCGGGTGGAAAATATCTTGCTATGATTGTGATATAGAATAACCGATAGTAATTTTAGAATTTATTTATCATTGGAAAGCTAAGCTATTGTTGAGTTTTGGTTTCCTGTTCAGTTATCAGGATATTTCTGATCGGTGCAGCAAAGCCATAGGACTACGATAAGGGCAACAGCAAACAAAGCGATAGCGCTAAAAGTGATAATCCGGAAGGCTGAACCCAACATATCCATCAGGACGACATCCTGACTCATGACCCCTCCCAAGTTTATATTGAAGGGGGACGGCCCTGACGAGAACCGTCCCGAATCCATCCCTGTGCAATCATAGAAATAATATAAGACTTTTATTCATCTGATGTGTTGAGGAATTGTTGAGATTGTGTGAAGATTTCATGAAGTGTTTATTCACTCTAATAACAATATAGGGAAATTTCCGAGTCAATTGTCACGAAAATGTCATATTTTATAATTTTTCCGCACGCCATGTGTTAAGAAAATGCAGTGCTTTAATTTGTTTTGGCAACGAGTTTTTTTGCGCGCTCGAGAAATTCATGCGCTGTCTCTAAAAGCCCTTGACAACCTTTCATTGACCAGCGGCCGTAATAATCAGCATCCTCTCTTAGGCTTTTGGCTTCTTTAAAGCCATCCAGCATGCTGTTTGAGAGTTGATGGGTTTCCACGAATAGAGCTCGAATCGCAGCAACGAGGCAGAAATGGCTGTGTTCTCGCAAATTTCTCGAATAGAGCAAAGCCCGAGCCGAGTGAAACATCGAATAATAAAGCTGGATAGTTGCCCATTTATAATCCCCGTCCCAGTATGTCTTCTGGGCTCTTTCTAGGTCTGAGGCTGCAGATTCGATTTCTCTCCGCACAAGAGACCTTCCTCTTGAAAAGGGTCTTATCTTTCCTTTGTGTAAGCAATCTTCATAATCGGGATTTAATCTTTCTCTTCCCAAAGGACAATTCCCTTTTCGATTTCCTCAAAAAATGCCTTTTCTCTTTTTCTGAATTCGGACCATTCCGCGGGAGCCAGGACAATCGGTTGTATTTTTCTCGCTGCTTTATATGACGTCAGGAGCTCTCTAATATTCTCAGGATCCTTGGAAAGGATAAATAGATCTATGTCGCTTGAAGCTCTGTCTTCACCGCGGCTAGCGCTTCCAAAAAGGACTATTCTCACCATAAACGGCCGCAACTTAAGAATAAGGGGTTCCAAAAGGATGACGTTCATTAAAACCTTAAATTGTCGGACGATGGGATTATCGTGATTTAAGGAGTAAAGATGAAATCGGCCTTTTTCTGCCTTGATGACGAGCCGTTCTCTCAAGAGATCCTGAAGCGCCAGATAAGCGCCGGCCCTGCTGACCGAAACCGCTTTCAGAATTTCGCTGCTCAGAAATTCTTGGCTCGGGTTTCTTGCAAGAAAAGAAAAAACCTTTAATGAGTTAGTTGCTGCGAAAATTCCATGATGATGTTTTTTTTTCATGGGTGCATCCGTCTAAAATATTAATCAATTGTATAATATATTAGACATCTAAATAAATCAACCGGACACACCGCCACCCAGCGATTCCCATAACCATTTCAAGAAACTCAGAAGGCTCTTAGGTGAGAAACAAATAGAACCGTCCCCTTTTATTTTTTGGGCAGGAAGTTTTCCATCACCCAGACCGCACCCACTTTTTCGTGCATAGTGGAGGAAGAGAAAGTGATTCGACTTCCATCGGGATGAATATTTATCTGACTGAATCGATGCATGGCTAATTTGAGGTTTTGAGCTTCACCGCCTTCTGAGGGTATCCGCCACAGCTCCCAAATTCCATTGCCTTTGGGTTTCTGTTTGGAGAAGTAGATATAGCGGCCGTCAGGAGACCAGGTAATATCTATATACTTAACCTGGCGGTCTTTTTCAAAGCTGTGCAATGCAGTCGGCTCTCCTCCTGAATCAGGTAAGACTTTAAGTCCTCTTGTCGTTTCATTTTCCCTCATCATCAAGGCCAGACGTTTTCCATCAGGTGAAAGAGCAAGAGTGTTGTTATCGTAGGGAGGGATGCGATACAATTCCTGTTCTTCTCCGGTTTCAATATCTCTTTTCATGATCTGGAAAAACTCTTTTGATGTTAACTTGTCGTAATAAACTGTCTTTCCATCAGGAGATACAACTGGTGACCACGAACCTTGAGGGATTATTAGAGTGGTGTTGCCAGTTTGCAAATCTACCTTATACCGACCACGACCTCTTTCTATTTCATCGCCACCTATAAGAACAGACCGTCCATCCGGAGCCCATCGAGAACGCCCAAAGCTACTAAATTTTCCTTTAAGCAAGATTTCACGCTCTTCACCCGACTCCAAAGAATAAATGCAAAGAGCTCTTTGACCTCGATCAGAGACATAAACGAGATCTTTCTCATCGGGGGATAAATCAGGGTAACTGTTATGTCCTTCGTAAGACAGTGGATATTTCTTGGCTGGCTCTATGACTTCCCCTGATATTGGGTCGATAGAAGCATAAAAAATGTCGTTCCTAAATCCAGGAGTGCTGTAGTAAAAAGAACCTTTTTGGGAAATTCCCATAGGATGAATCAACCCAATTTCTCTTCTTATGAGCTGAGGATCACCCTGTGGTTTTCCTCTTGAAACAGATAAGATCCAAGCATCCCAGGTACCTGTGCGGTCGCTGCTGAAGAGAATCCGGTTCCCATCAGGAGAGCACCCCATTAATCTGTCATCCGCCGGATGCTGGACGAGAGGAATTTCCTGTTTGCCGTCAGTTGAAAGAAGGGAGATGTCGCTTTTCCCTGAGTCTTTTTCTTGGGGATGATTGTACACAACATACCTGCCATCAGGTGAAAACTGGGCATAACGTGCGTGAGATTCCTCAAGCGGTATGGTTTTTAGGTGATGGACTGACGAATCTTCAACAGAGAGCAGCCCAAGTTTCCAGCCTTTCTCACCCAGGAATCCAGTCAGAAGGTGTTTGCCATCAGGCGACCAATCATGAGGCATCACCCAATCATCATAATAATTCCCATGGTAGAGAATGTGTGGCTTTTTGTCATCGATCCCAATCATGCGAAGCTCACAGATAAGCGGTTTAGTACCATACCAAGTGTAAGCAATCCGCCTTTGGTCCGGCGCCCATACAGAGCCTCCCGGGGCTTCATAGACATCAGGGGAATCAAACTCGGAGCGCTCATGGCTTGTGAGACGAAGCATTTCTCCGGATGCCATGTCTCTAACTGCCAAATTCGAAGTCTCCCAGTCCACACCACATAAATATCTGTTGTCTGGAGAAATCTCGCCAGAGTTATCAAAGCTTTGTTTAACTAAACGGATTTGGAATCCTTTGTCGCCTTTCTCGGCCGTTTTTGCCGCATTCAGAATGTACATTAATTTTTCCTTTGCTACTTTGACAACGTCCATCTGTCCTGGAAAATTGTCCAGGACTTTTTGGAAGGCTTCCTGCGCCTGTTTGATGTTTTTTTGTCCCAACTTCTCATAGCATAAACCGATCCTCAACTGGGCTTGAGCAGCAAGGCTTGCGTTTCCTCCCTCAGCCACAACCTTATTGTAAAGCTCTATGGCCTCCATCAATTTCCCTTCGTTCCTCTCCAGCCGGAGTGCTTTCTGAAACAGATCCTCTCCCGATTGGTAGAAAGCCCCCAACAGAACCGCTGTGAGAAAAAGCCCTGTCAAACCGAACCATGCTGATCGTTTTTTCATTTTTTGCCTCCTCGGATTGATTTCATTCTCATTCCGAAGATACACTTTTTGAGTCGCTGGTTTGTCATGCACATGTAAGAATTTTGTAATTGTTTTGTAAGGATTCTATCCTCATGTTTTTTCATCATCCCAAACCAATTTGTATCCGACACCATGGACAGTGATCAGATATTGAGGATTGGCAGGATTCTCTTCGATCTTGGAGCGAAGTTGAGCAAGATGATTATCCACAGTCCGGGTGGTTGGGTACTTATCATAGCCCCAGACTTCATCTAAGAGTTCATCCCGAGTAACGACATCACCTGCACGGGTTGCGAGACACCTTAAAATGCCAAACTCTTTAGGAGTAAGGCTCAACGGTTGCCCTTCCTTCAGAGCCTCGTACTTCTTGAAATCCAGGAAAATATTCCCCAATCGTATCGAATCCGGAGAAACTTTCTCTGCTTCCTCTCCCGGCCTTCGTCTAAGGAGGGCTCTGACTCTTGCAAGGAGTTCCGGCAGTGAGAAAGGCTTGGTGACGTAGTCATCCGCTCCAAAATCCAGTCCCTGTACTTTATCCGGCTCTTCTCCCCTGGCAGTCAGCATTAAAACAGGGGTTATATCTCCCGCATCTCTCAGCTTCTTGCATAGAGTGAATCCATCCATTTTGGGAAGCATAATATCTAATATGATGAGATCAGGACTCTTTTCCACAGCCGTTTCATATCCCGACTCTCCATCGGTAGCCGTGAGAACGTCATAGGATTTGAAGATCAACACATCTTTAAGACCGTTCAGGATTGAAATGTCATCCTCGATGATCAAAATCCGTTTCATTTGGCTTCCAAGGGAAGAATTAGGGAAAAGGTGCTTCCTTCTCCCGAGTGGCTGATAACTCCCACCTTGCCTCCGTGGGACTTGGCGATATGGAAAACAATGGTCAGACCCAGGCCCGTCCCCGGAATTTTCTGGTTTTCGATCCCCGGCACTCTGAAGAATTTCCCGAAAATTCGATCTCTGTTCTCCTCCACTATCCCGATGCCGTGGTCGATGACATCGATGCAGACCATATTTCCATTTCTGCGAAGCTTTAGGAGGATTTCCCGGCTCTCTCCTGAATACTTCATAGCGTTATGAAGGAGGTTGAGGACTGCTTGTTCGAGGGCATCTCTGTCGGCAAGAATCGAGGGGATTCCTTTCTCCACGTCAAGCTGCAGACTGAATCCTTTCTGATTCATCGGAAAGGCCATGGCCTTCTCTGCAGCATGGATGACCTCTTCGAGAGATGTGGACACAAAAGAGTAGGTCCGAGTCCCCTGTTCGATCTTGGAGAAGTCTAAAACATTGTTGAGCAACCGACTCAAGCGTTCGCTCTCGCTGATGATCGTTTGCAGATACTCCTTCTGTGCTTCAGGCTGCTTCTTCACTCCCATGGTCAAAGCCTCGGCAAACATGCGAATTGAGGTCAGTGGGGTCTTGAGTTCGTGGGAAACACTGGCCGCAAATTGTGATCTCATTTCCGCGATCGCCAATTCTCGACTGACATCACGCCAGAGCAGATAACCTCCAAAGGCAGTGAATCCAACGACAAGGATAAGGATCAGCCAATAAAGGATAGGGAACGGGAGAGAAGATTTGGTCCAGGCAGAAACATCGGTCACATCGAACTGCAGCCAGAATCCTTCAAACGATCCTCCGGGAGGGAATCCTTCTCCGTTGGAATTAACGGTTATCCGACAGGAGCCTGGAAAAGTTTCAGCCAAACCGGCCTCCTCGATCACCGCGCTCAAGACATGAGGTCCGTGAAACGCGAGGAGGGCCTGCGGTTGGTCCTCGATGAAATCACGAAGACCGACGATCCAGGGAATGTCTCCGTGGGATGCCCAAGTTAATGAATCTCTAGCCTGCTCCAGGGAGAGGCGTCGAAGCGTCCAGCTTGAGACAAAACCTTTAAGTGACTTGAGCCTCTTAATATCTTCCAGTGCGTCTTCTATGGACTGTCTCAGATTCTCTGCCCTCTCCAAAAGGCTTGAATCCTGTGACCTGTCCCGTATCTGATGAGCGATGTCTTGGATGAAATATAGCGCTTCGGAAGGAAGCCATCGGATTTCTTCCATGAGACCTTCGAGCCGGTCCAGGATGGGCTCGACTTCTGAGCTTAAAACTGAAAGGCATTCGGCAGCAAAAAGGGAAAAAGGGATACCGTATTCATCGGCCAGATCACCCGGTTGACCGAGGATATCTCTGTAAACATTTTTGGCTCCTTCCTCATCGCCCAACTTCGACAGAATTCTTCCCTGCTGCAGCTGGACAAAACTTTTTTGGGAAGACGAAGCCGCAGAGGATAGAGATAGATTCAATAAGGTCATTGCAAGCTGCAGATCGTTCTTTTCAAACTCGGCCTGTTGGGCCTGAAGAATGAGATCTCCGAAACGGTTCCCTTCAGAGGAAAGTTCCTGCGCCTCGGATTCCTCCCAGGGCATCAAGAGTTTTTCCTTCACTATGCGCCCCACAAAGACCAATCCGGGATGTGTTAGATAGACTGAATGGATACTGGCGGGATCTGAAGCCAATTCTTGCAGAAGAACTCTTTCAGTTTTTTCCAGTTTATCCGCCAGGTGCCGCCCGATCTCTTCGGCCTTTTGCTGTTTGGCCTCTGCTGCCCTCTTATTTCTCAGCTCGTTATCCTGCCTGTTCATACGGACTATGAAAACAAGGAGAACCAGGGCAGGCAGAAGGACAGATAATCCGAAAAGGATGACTCGCTTGCGCAGATTTCTCTTTAGCCGACCGGACGGAAGAGACTGCATAAGTTTATTTTATCATTTACGGATACTGATTTGTCATGGAATTGTAAAGATTTTGATCATTTCCTTCCAATAAAAGGGATAGCCCTCGATGAAGCTGTTCCCTATTTTTTGGGAAGGAAATTCTCCATCATCCAGAGTTCTATTTCGCCGCCTTTTCGTATTGTAAAGGCTATTTTTTCCCCATCGGGTGACCAGGCAAGGGGTCCTGCTGGCTGAATATCTAAACCAGTTTTAATTTCTACCGGTTCTTCCCCATTGAGAGAGATTGTCCAAATTTTCCTTTTAGCAGTATATAGAATTTTTTTCCCACCAGGAGAAAAGGTAATCCAACTGGCCTGAATCCCTTTTTGCAATTCAGCTAAAACCTGAGGCTCTCCATTGTCAACCGGAATAGTTTTGATCTTCCCGTCTTCATTGCAGTAGTAGACAATTGATTTACCATCGGGCGACCAACACATGGACCTTGGGCTTATTTCTTTCATCAGACTATCTGGATCAGATATAAGCACTCTTACATCACTCCCTTCAGCAGAAACTAAGCATAGGCTTGATTTGATGGCATTCGCATCAGGCGTCTTTTCATGGCGATAAAAACATATAATCTTGCCATCAGGCGACCAGTGAGGGAAGGCATCTTCAATGAAGTCATCTTCAAAGGGACTATGAATAACCTGTGTTGGTTCCCCTCCTTCTATTGGGGCGGTCCAGATGTGCATACCGGTAACTCCTTTTTTAAACCCATGAAAGAGTACCTTTTTCCCATCTGGAGAAACATAAGGGTAATTTACACCCACCTTTCCGGCAATAGGGATTGCAGAAATTTCCCCTCCTTCTGAAGCGACTGAAGAATAATTACCATTATAGTGGAAGTTTATTCTCTTTCCATCAGGATTCCAACTCGGACAAAATGCATAGCCTCCTGCAGGTGTAACCTGAGTTGCTTTTCCGCCGGATGAAGGGATGGCATAGATTGCCTGGTGGACAGGACTTAACAGAAAGAGTCCGATTTTGTTATCACTGGTCCATCCTGCTAAATTAAAAGATGCCTCTAACAAAAGTTCAATTCTTTTTGGTGGAGCAGAGGGCCTTCCTGTCTCCGATACAGGAACTAACCATATTTCTTTACATTCTTCATCAGGCTTTGGTTCCCGCAAAAAAGCAATCCAATCGCCATCGGGTGACCAGATAGGTGGTCCCCATGCTCTCCCCCCCAGATCACTGACTTTGACAGGCGTGCCGCCATGAAAAGGAATGACCCAAATGTCTGAAAACCATGGGCCTTCTTCTTCAGGAGAATATGATTTCATATAAGCGATTTTTTTGCCGTCAGGCGAAAATGCCGGCAGCCATGTTCTGCCATCGGTCAGGCGCTTGGCAACTCCACCATTCACAGGAATTGTGTAGATGTAAGATTCCTTTGGCTTATCTGATTTTCCTTCTTCCTTCGATGCATAGGCCAAGACTTTTCCATCTGGCGATAAGCTGAGACTGTACTGAAACAAGTGAAAACTGCCGCCTCGATTCACGGGCACAGCAATCTTTGTAGGTTCACCGCCTGAAGAGGATATTACATGTACTTCATCAACAAAAATGCCCTTCTCTTTATCATTCATATAATTATAAGAAATCCACTTGCCATCTGCAGACCAGACATGGCCCCAAGCCCAAACCTTATCTTCTCCAATAAGCTTTTCAGGTTTACCTGCAATATCAGGGCCTACTTTCCCAGGAACCGGAACTGTCCAGATACTTCCCTCATACATCTTTGAGGAAAAAGTGAGCTTTTTCCCATCAGGGGATAATTGTGCTCCTCGAGCCAGCGCAACAGGGATTTGGATCTTTGTAAATTTGGGTTTGGAAGGGACTGGTTCCAATACTTTGGAAAGCCTGGCAATTCTTTCTTTCGCAGATTTAACAGCTTCAGTCTGATCTGGAAAATTTGTGAGGACTTTTTGGTAAGCTTTTTGCGCTTCAGCTAGGCCCAATTTTTCGTAGCAGAGACCGATGTGAAGTTGGGCTTTGGCTGCGATTTCGCGATTTTCTGGGAACTGCTTTAAGATCTGTTCATAAAGTTCGATGGCTTTTTGGAGGTCACCTTGTACATCTTCGTAGTAAAGGGCCTTTTCGAATTGCTCTGCAGCTTCCTCCTGGAGAGTCGAATTCCCGAACACAAAAAGTAGACAGGAAGCGGCAAGCGAGAATGAGAGTAAAATTTTTTGTCCGTTTCTCATTGTTCTCCTCCTTTTTGTTTCATCGCTCCCAATATAATGCTTCTTCCTCTTCGATGTGTTCAGGAAGTATGAAGAGATCTTAAAGTTTCGTGGAGTCATTTTACCCAACGAATTTATAACCGACTCCGCGGATGCTGAGGATATGCTTCGGATCGGCCTGATCGTCCTCGATCTTTTTCCGGATGTTGGCGATGTGGCTGTCCACAGTCCGGAAGGAAACAGAAACATTATCCTCCCCCCAGATTCTGTCCAGGAAATCATCCCTGGAAATGACCTTCCCCTTGTTCTGGATGATAAATTTCAGCATATGAAATTCCAACGTGGTCAAATCCAGCCTTTTTCCTCTTTTTTTTGCCTCGTATTTCTCAAAATCAAGATCTATCTTGCCAAAGCTGTATCTTGTTAAATCTTTTGTCAGCTCTTCTGTTCGTCTGAAAATGGCTTTCACCCGGGCAGTCAACTCGGCAAAGCTGAAGGGTTTGGTCACATAGTCATCCGCACCCAGCTCCAAACCCAAAACCTTGTCCACCTCCTTATCCTTGACTGTCAACATGATAATCGGTGTTCTGTCGCCTTCCATCCTCAACCGCTTGCACACTTCATAACCATCCAAGACAGGAAGCATGATGTCCAGGATGATCAGGTCGGGTTTCATTTTCCTGGCCAAATCCAATCCTATCTCCCCATCCTCTGCAGCATGCACGACATATCCCTGGGACTCGAATTCATCCTTAAGACTCATCAAAATCCCTGTTTCGTCTTCTATGATCAATATTTCTTTGGGCATGCTCACCTCACTTTTTTTGTTTCTGGATGGGAAGGACGATGGAAAAAACGCTTCCCTCATCGACCCGGCTTTCCACCTCTATCCTTCCCCCATGGGCTTCCACAGTGTGCTTGACCAGGGTCAATCCCAAACCTGTCCCCTTAGCCGCCTTCCTGACTTCGTTTCGCCCTTGATAGAATTTGTCGAAAATCTTATCCAATTCGTTTGGAGGGATTCCGATTC
>CAYPGQ010000016.1:0-58224 GCA_964410125.1 uncultured Eubacteriales bacterium
CTCCGGTCAGATTGTTTTCGTTTATCCGATTGCATAAGTCTCTGCTTAAATTTATAATTTTCTAACGATTCTATGGATTTCATGAAAAAAGTCAATCGTCCCAAAAGATGAATTGGAGGGTGATATTATGATTGCGGGAAGAAATCCGAGGGTCAGTCTTAATCGGGGAGGTATTCGATGCAGCCCTGGGCTGTAAAAAAAGTTAACATATAAAATATCATTTTCCCCTCTAATCCCTAGAAAAAATGGGTATATATATTGCATGCCTAAAAGAAATAAAACCAAATCTGTCAAAATGAGGTATTAAATAACGTGAGAAGGGTGGAATTTTGCCTTTCCCGCGTGTTTAATAATGTGTGAGAGGAGAAACTCTGATCGACATCGAATCTTTTTACGTCCGTTACGGCCCGATGGTCCTCAGACGGTGCCGCAGGATGCTCAAAAACGAGCAGTCCGCCCACGACGCAATGCATGAGGTGTTCCTGAAGATTTTATCCAATCAAAACCGTTTAACCGGCGAATATCCTTCAGCCCTACTGTACCGGATTGCCACAAACGTTTGCTTGAACAGAATAAGAAATGAGCGGAAACATTCCTTGAACGAATACCTGGATATCTTGTACAACACATCTTTTTTCGAAAACCAGGAGGAGAATAACTCTGCCAGAAATCTGCTGACGTATATCCTCGAGAAAGAGAAGGAATCCACTCGGCAGATTGCGGTTTTGTATTTTGTCAACGGGATGACTATAAAAGAAATCGCCGAGACGAAAAACCTCTCCATTTCCGGTGTCCACAAACTCCTGGACAAACTCCGACGGAAAATACTGGATAAGGGAGAAATCTGATGAATAAAGAAACAATCAGCGAATACTATTTAGAAAGATATGCCCTGGGGGAACTGCCAGATGAAGAGACCGAAGAGATAGGCCGGATGGCCGTCACAGATCCTGAACTTCAAGAAGCGCTCGACGAAATAGAATCTTCCAATCAAAATATCCTTGTCCTTTATCCGCCCCTGACTGTAAAGGCAGGTCTCTTAACCCGGCTCGACGATAGGCCAAACAAGCTCTTTCCGTTGAAACGAGTTCTTTTCATTTCATCTGCCGTTGCCACTTTTTTGATCCTTATCCTTCTTTTTCCTTTATTCAAGCAGGAGTCCAGAATTATATACCCTAACGCAGAACAGGATGTCACATTGGTCAAGGGAATCCCCACGGTAGACCTTACCAAAACGCAACTTCTTGTTTATCGTAAAATACTAGACCAGGTGGAAATTTTACCGGATGGTGAGCAAGCCAGAGCAGGGGACCTGCTGCAACTTGCCTATGTCACAACCGAAGAATCTTACGGTATGATCCTATCGATAGACGGAAGAGGAACCGTCACACTGCACCTCCCTGAAAACAAAGGAGAATCCACAAAACTGGAATCGAGCAAACAATTCCTTCTTCCCAACGCCATAGAACTGGACGATGCCCCCAAATTCGAACGCTTTTTTTTCTTCACATCAGGATCTCCCATCGACGTAGATAGTGTTTTGAGAGAGGCGCAGGACCTGGCCAAAAATCCTGAGAAGGTCCAACAGAAAAATCTTAATTTGCCGGAGAGTTACAAACAATATTCCGTTCTTATCCTCAAAGGAGAGGGCTCATGAACAGACACAAATTTTTGTTCGTTTTTATTCTGATAGGATTGTTATGTTTCCCATACCTCACGGCCGACCAGCAGACGGATGATCTGTACACCCGCCGGTTTGCCTTTTTGGTTGGCGCCAATCATGGAGGAGAAGACAGGGTAACTCTGCGGTATGCGGTGGATGATGCCAAAGCCGTGCAGAAGGTCCTCGAAGAAATGGGCGGGATTCTCCCCGACGACAGCTGTTTTCTGGCCAATCCCAGCAGAGATGTCTTTTTCAAGGAGATAAAAACTCTTGCCGAAGAGGTAAAACAGGCCAAAGAAAAATTCAGACGGGTCGAGGTGATCTTTTACTATTCCGGTCACTCGGATGAGGGAAATCTTTTCCTGGGCAGAGACCGGGTGTCCTACCTAGAGTTCAAGGACTTGATCACATCGATGGGAGCGGATGTTCGAATCGGAATCCTGGACTCATGTGCCTCGGGTGCCATGACCTTTCCCAAAGGAGTCATCAAAAAACCACCTTTCCTGATGGACACTGCTTACGATATGAAAGGCTATGCCTTCATAACTTCCAGTTCGGCCACCGAAGCCGCCCAAGAGTCCAGCCGGTTGAAAAGGTCGTTTTTCACCCACAACCTGATTTCCGGAATGAGAGGGGCCGCGGATAGAAATCAAGATGGACGGATCACGCTCAACGAAGCCTATCAATTCGCATTCGACGGAACCTTGAAACAAACGGAAAAAACCATGGCCGGACCTCAGCACCCCAGCTACCACATCCAGATGTCCGGTACAGGCGATGTAGTGATCACAGAAATCTGGAAGAGCACGGCAGTTTTGGTCTTGAAAGGGGACATCGCTGGGAAGATATACATTCACAACCAGGACAATGTTTTGGTTGTGGAGTTGAAAAAAACGGAAGGCAGAGAAATCTCGATCGGGCTGGATGCAGGCCCCTACCAGATAATCAGCATAGACGACAAGGCTATATGGGAGGCAAAGGTATCGCTTTTCAGCGGTCAGAGTTCGGAACTGGATTTAAAAGAATTCAGCCAGGCTGATAGGATTCCCACCCAGCTTCGGGGCACTCTCCCTGCACCCCTTCCGAGGCCTAAAGTAAGAAGCGAGAGCCGCTGGCGGCTCGAAATGTTCGGCGGGTTTTCACGTATAAATCCGGAGGATTTGAATTTGAGAGCGACATTCGACGATATGAATGGCAGATTCTACAGTGAAGATTATTTTCGGTATCAGGTGAAACAGGGTGAGATCGCCTCATTCGCAAAAACGAACGAAGGCGGGAAGGCCCATTTTCTCAGGCATTCCATCCCAGTTGGAATTCGATTGCGGTATAGCATCACGAGCTGGTTCGATATTTCTTTCGGGTTCAACTATTTTACAGGGGCTAGGGAGTCGAGTTATATAAACACGTTCGAGGTGGTCGAGAACGGAAGTCCCCCGACCCTTTATTCCGACGAGTTTCTGAATTACACATTATCGGTCAATGGATACATCCCCACAGTCGGGATCCACCTGGGAAAAAGGATCATGCCTTTTCTCCGGCTGGAAGGTTTTTTAACGGGAGGGCCGCTTTTTGCGGAATGCTCTTATTTCATGGATTGGAGCTCGGCGTGGCCGGTCGCCGATTCAAAAGGTGATTTTGGGAATATGGAAGAGGGATATCTAGAAGAAAAAGGAAGTGGGACCGGGCTGGCACTTAATGCAGGTGTCAAATTGGATTTTGACTTCGCCAAACACTATGGATTATTCGTGGAAGGAGGGTATGCCTATCAAACCGTCTCCGGAATAGCCGGACCAGGCATACGCTCCATGACTTCCCACAGAGAAACTTGGGAAGGGGACTGGGGCATCAAACAGGATGTCAGGGTCAGACCCTGGGGAACCGCCAGCTTCCTCTGGCCGTCAAACGGATGGAATTTATCCCAGGGAACATGGTGGAGATCACGGGATTTTGAGTTGGATCTGTCTGGATTTCAAATCAGATTAGGCATATATTTTCGCTTTTAACCTGAAATATTCAGGTTAGTTTATAACGTTTCTCAATAATTAAAAATGGCTAAAAAAAACAATGGAGTTTTTTACCCAAAAAAAAGGAGACCAAATGGTAAAAAAAGAAAGATGGGATCGAAAAATCAGTGTTTTTTTACTGATCGTCGGATTCCTGTTGGCTGCGGTTATCTTATCATGGGGCCAGACAAAGGACCAAGAAAAAAACCGCGTGGGGATAATCAAAGGCCGGATCATGAATTATGAAACCCAGAAATCGCTATCTGGCGTATTTGTCAAGATCAAGGATTCCGACCAAGCAGCCCATAGTGATGCAACGGGCACCTATGAGTTGTTAGAAATTCCCGTGGGACATTATGTCGTGGCATTCGAGCTAGAGGGATATTACACGGACACCCGGACCGATGTCATCGTTCGCCCGGGCCGTGCCACATTCGCAAACATCGAGATGTTCGCAGTCCGCACGCTCACGGAAGAGGTCCGGGTTACGGCGGATTATTTCCCCTCCACACCGGATAAACCCGGCAGTCAAAGGCAATTCAACACCGAGGAATTACGGCGCAATGCCGGATCGGCGGGAGATGTGAGCCGAGCCCTGTACAACGTTCCCGGGATCGTCAAGGCCGATGAAGAAGCCAACGATCTGATCGTCCGCGGCGGCAGCCCGGTAGAGAACGGATTTTATGTGGATAATATCTTCGTTCCCAATATCAATCACTTTCCCCAATGGGGCGCTTCTGGCGGAAACATCAACATGCTAAACATGCACTTTATCGAAAGGCTGGATATCTACACTGGCGGATTCGATGCACCCTTCGGCAACCGGCTCTCCTCTGTCATTGACATCGGCTACCGTGAAGGAAACAGGGAAAGTTTCAACGGGCTAGTCAATTTGAGCATCATCGGATTCGGCGCTCAGGCCGAAGGGCCTCTGCCCAACAAGAAGGGTTCCTTTATGATTTCCGGATACCGCAGCTACCTGGATATCGTTTCCAAATTTTTAGGTTCGGATAACCCCTCAGATTATTATGACATCCAGGGCAAACTCGTTTACGATATCGATGATTCGAACCGTCTATCCCTCCTGACGATCAATGGGTACAGCGAAACCAAGGAAGACCGCACAAAGGAAATGGAATCAGGCGCCGACAATTGGGATTGGGAAAGATTCAATATTTCGACCGTCGGATTGAACTGGCGCCATGTTTGGGGCGGTAGGGGTTTTTCCGACACTTCGCTTTCCTATTCCTATATGAAAGGGAAGGAAGATGGCTGGAGCCTTCCGGATGATGAGTCTCTTTATTTTTTCAGCTATCGGGACCAATGGATAACGTTCCGCAACATAAACCAGATCCACCTGGGTGCTTTCCATCAATTGAAATTCGGTGTGGAAGCCCAGCACAATCGTTTTTTCAGTCACAATTTCGACGACGACGGCCCTACAAAGCTCAAAGGAACTTACGGCGCGGCATTTGTTACCTATCTTGTTTATCCATTCGAAAACTTTTCCTTTTCCACGGGTTTCAGGCTCGATTATTTCCCCTTCTCCGAACGACTCCATCTGTCCCCACGCCTCTCATTCAACTGGGTTTTGACCAAGCGATTTTCTATCAACGGCGCTTTCGGGATGTTCCACCAGCAGATGCCGCTATTCCTCCTCAAACAAAACCCGGAAAACGTCAAGCTTAACGAAATGTTCGCTCGCCATCTTGTCTTAGGCTTCAAATATCTCCTGTTTCCCGACACCCAGGCTACCCTGGAGATTTACGACAAACAATACAATCATTTCCCGATGTCATCCAAAGCCCCCTATTTTTTCCTGATCGACGATGTAAGCGGCGACGACGCCATGTTCTCCAACTGGGGCCCATTGGTGGATGAGGGGAAAGCCTATGCCCGGGGTGTGGAATTCACCATCCAGAAAAAACTGGCAAAAAACCTGTACGGACTGGTCAGCTTGACCTATTACAGAGCCCGATACCGCGACTTGATGGGCGTCTGGCGGAACCGAGTATACGATAACCGTTTTATCATTTGCCTTTCCGGAGGATACAAACCCGGCAAAAACTGGGAATTCAGCGTGCGATGGACATGGATGGGCGGCAGGGCTTATACTCCGGTCGACGAGGAAAAATCCATCGAGTACGGATGGCCATGGATTTGGGTCGACGACGTCATGGCCGGGCATTTGAACGACTATAAAAACCTTTCAATTCGGGCCGAAAGAAGGTTTAATTTCAACAAAACAAACCTCATCATTTATGCCGGAGCATGGAATATCTTCGATCACGAAAACGAACTGTACAGATTCTGGGATATATCCATGAATCAGTATCTTTCGGAGCATATGTGGGGGACTATTCCCTACATCGGAATAGAGTTCGAATTCTAAATAAGTGAAAATTTCTGGAGGAAATATGAAAAAAACTATCTCGATCTTAACTGTTTGGCTGTTGATCGTTTTTGGGACAGGCACAGGAAACGGCTTGTTCGCTCAAGCGCAGCCAGAAGCTGGCTTTTGTCATCTGGAAGAAATTGATTTTTACTTCCACACCAACAGTTATTTCAACCGTCTCCCCTTTCGCTCTTCTCGGGCTCGCATATGGCGTGTGTATCAGCCAGCCGACATCGATCCAGAAGCCACGCCGCTTTTTGTGTTTTATAACGGCGGGCCGGGAGGGGCTACAAGCGCCGGCCTTTTCAGCGCCAACACCGGACGTAACGCCGTTTCTGTCGATCCGCAGACAGGGCAAGGATCTGTTATTAGCAATCCGCACAGTTGGACCCGCATCGGAAACCTTCTCCACGTCGACTCCCGAACAGCAGGCTTTTCGTACAGCCTTATGGACAACCCCCAGGATGATGCCCTGCGCCATGTAGAATGGGATTCCCAGAATTACAACGCCTTCATCGATGGGGCAGATTTTGTCAGGGTTCTGCTCCGATTTCTTGCTGACCATGCCTCGATACAAAACAATCCTGTGATTTTCGTTGTGGAAAGCTACGGGGGCATCCGTTCCCTCGTTATGCTGCATCTTTTGCTTTTTTACCAGGACTACGCTAACGGAAATGCGATCTACCAGGACCCGGCATTGGTCCAGGAAATCCAGAACCACTACAACGCCGTATTCCCCGAATATGCCGGCCAAACAGTCCCGCCTTCTGTCATCGCGCAGCAGTTCAGCCATCAGGTTTTGATCCAACCGGCCATCACCCGATACTATCAAAGACTGGTGGCGGTGGAAATGCTGGAAGCCCAAGGTTCGATCCTCGATGGGTTGGCAGAAGAGACGGGTGTGCCGTACATCCGCTACGAAGATCAGCCATGGGCAAGGGAAAATCCCACTCCTTTCAACATCATGGACAACATTTATGAATACATTGACCTAATCGGCCGCGACCCCTACTTCTATTCTAAACCGGATGGCTTTTTTGACGGCTTTTTCGATGCTGCGGCCGATCTGTTGACGCATTATGATAAGTTGAGCCATATGACAGGAGTAGATGCAGCTGAGATTCCCGAGCTGTATGCCTCGGCTAGGCAACGGGCCTATAAAATCAAGTTTTTGGCGGATTATGCTTCCCTCATGTCTTATTCTGCCATGATGGGTCCTGCGCCAAAATTGAATGATATCCAATCCTTTCTTTTCCCTTGCGCAGAAGATGACATGACATCTGTTTTCGGGACTCTTCAACCCTGGGATCGCTATTTTCTCGATCTGAATTACGACGTTTCCACGGCCTTTGCCTTAAACAGGACGGTCATGGAAAGTTACGACATCCATTACAGGTATTCCGAACGTTTTGGCGAGATGTTCCTGGAAAACGTAGCCTTTGTCGAAACCTTCATCACCAATGCCGCCTATGACATCGTCGTTTATTGCCCGAGCCTCCCGGGCGCTCTGGCTTACCACGCATCGAAACTCAATCGTTCGACACACGATGCTGTCGGCCCACTCCAGGCAGAGCGTCCGGGTCAAATACTCCTCGAGTACAGGCCTGGAAGCGTTCCTGGTTCCAACGCCACAACCAGGACCATCCGGTTTCCACGATACTCCAATAGCGGCCATGCCGTGCCGATGACAGAACCGGGCGAAATCCTGGCCGATGTGAGCGCATGGCTGGAAAAAACGGGATTTTTCGCCGAAACACAGATGCACCCTCAACAGGACGGGCACAAAGGAGTAAAAAAATGAAAAAACGCATTTCGTTAAGACTATTTGTTGTTTCGTGGCTACTAGGGGCATTGTTTTTTCTCCCCACTGTTCTTACATGCGAGGAACGGTTTCAAATCGAACTGTATGGCGGCATATCCTTTGTCAATCCCAGGGATTTCAACCTTCTCAGCAAGGCCGAACAGCAGTATAACGACATCTATTTCATCGAGCGCCTGCGCAGCTACAACGGATATTTCATGAACGATTTTCCCGAGATCAATGAGGCGATACCGGGCGGGATTCGCTTCAGATACCACTTGTCGGAAAAATTCTCTTTTTCTCTTGCGGCAGAGGGATTTTTCCAGAAAAAGAAACATATTTTCGAAGGATCCTTTTACTACAGCACGACCGCGTCGGAAAATCACACAAAAAGATACGATCCCTACCAACTCAGTTTGTCGGGATACGCTTTGCTAGGTGGAATCCACTACCGTATGCCTGTGGGAAGCAAGACAGATATCGAGGTCGGAGCTGCTGCTGGCTGGGCAAATGCTCAGTTCGATTTTAGCTCTAACTGGTCTTATAGAGCCTTCTACCAGGAAACCTCTATCACCTATGATTCTGTCGAAGGAGGTCTCCTGGAAGGCGACGGATCGGGAAGCGGATTCATGGGTCAAGCCATGCTTCGCCTGAACCGGATGCTGGGAAAGCGTATCGGATTTTTCGTGGAAACGGCCTACTCCTACTGCCGTATGAAATCGATCGAAGGAGGGGGACGGGAGACCCGAACAGGGATGCCTGGAGAGACAACCTGGGAAGGCACCTGGGGAATAAAAAAAGAAGAGATCCACGTTCTCTGGGGAGATAAAGAAGTGCTGGTCCCCACCAATTACTGGGGCGGTTGGACTGCGTCGCAAAGAGAGCGGGATTTTGTCCTGGATCTTTCCGGCTTCCGCTTGGTCCTTGGTATCGTTTTCCGACTGTAGATAATATTTAATCTTTATCGAAGTCCAGGGCATACTCCACGGCTTTCTCGAATCCCATCCGATGGCCCTCGTTCTCGAATTCAGCGGCTGCTTTTTCTCCCAGTACCTTTCGGGCTCGGCCGATATTCTTCTCCATCAGAATATGCCAGAATTTGATTGCTGTTAAGGCCTCTATCGCTCCCAGCTCCTCAAATTTGTTGATAGCCGCTCCATTCAACCTAAGGGCTTTGATATGCCTCCCTTGTCCGGCGATCCCCATCGCCATTCCCGACATCTCGGCCGCCGCCTCCCATATGTCGCCATAATCCAGCGCTGTTTTTAGAGCTTCAGAGTAACGTCTTTCTGCCTCCTCGAATTCATCCCTCTCGAGTGCACAATCCGCATAATAATGTCTGGTCATCATGATCTCCCGCGGCATATTGAGCTCCATGGCCTTTGCCATTGTTTGTTTTGCCAGAGGCTCGGCTTTATCAGGTTGGAATTGTGATACATACCCGAAGCAAAGACTTTCTTTGCTCCGACAGATTAGTTTGGGATCCGCAAGCTCTTCAGCAGTTTTCAAACTTTCTTCCGAAAACCGCATTCCATTTTCATGATCCCCGACAGCGCTACTAAATCTTCCTAAATCAACTAATGCATGGGTTAATTCCTTTTGTTCCCCGAGTTCCTGCCATATTGTTATACTTTTTCCAACTGTCTTGCTACCATCAGACATTTCTCCCCGCCATAATTGGATCGTTCCTAATCCAAACAATGCCCGTGCTACAGCAAAACTACATTCTTGCTGTTTGCTCAACGCATGGTTCAAATATTCACTTCCCGTATTGAAATGAGAATGGGCGAGCCAGAGCCATCCCAGGGCTCCTGCAAGATTAAGTAGCTTATCAGGATAAGCATGAGCCCAATCTAGAGCAGCCCGCATATTTTCATGTTCGATCTCCAGCCGGCCAAGCCACATCGAAGTTTCATCGAGACGTTCATAATAGGCTCTTTCCGCCAGTTTATGGTAATGGTCAAAATGTCTTTTTCTGTAAGCTTCTTCTTTGCCATCCTCAGCAAGTTTTTCTTTAGCATAGTGCCGCAGTGTTTCCTGTAATCTATAACGGATCGAGCCATCGGACTGTGTTTCGGTCACAACCAAGGACTTATCGACAAGGCTCGCAAACAGATCCAAAACACTATCATTCGTCACTTGCTTATCTGGACACACATTCTCAACGGCATCCATGTCGAATCCGCCCACAAAAACAGCTAGGCAATTGAACAAGAACTTTTCCCCTTGTGTGAGTAATTCATAGCTCCAGTCAACGGCTGCCCTCAGTGTTTTATGTCTTTCCATCGCTCCCCGGGTGCCACCTGCGAGAACCTGGAACCGTTCATCCAGGCGTCCAAGAATGTCGTTAAGGCCCAAAAATTTTACCCTTGCCGCAGCCAGCTCGACGGCCAGCGGGATTCCGTCGAGACGTTGACAGATCTGAAGCACGGCAGAAGCGTTCTTTTCTGTCAACAGGAATGCCTGCCGAACGCCCTTTGCCCTATCCTCAAAAAGCCTGACCGCCTCTGAACTTTTCCGTATTTCTTCCACATCATCGATCCGATCGTAGTCTGGGAGAGAAAGAGAAGGGACCCGCCATGTGATCTCGCCTGCAGCTTTAAGCGCTTCTCTGCTCGTGGCCAGTATATTCAATTTGGGTATTTCTCGCAAAAGATGTTCCGCGGTTCTTGAACAGACTTCGACAAGATGCTCACAGTTATCCAGCACAATCAAAAGATGTTTTCCCTTCCATCGATCAACAATGGTTTCAGCAAGAGGACGATGATGCTCCTCTTTGACCTTTAAAATTCCTGCGATCGCTTCAGGGACCAGATCGGGCTCTTTGATCGGGGCCAAATCCACAAACCAAACGCCATCTTCGAAATCAGACACGAGATCCGTAACCGCATGGATGGCGAGCCGTGTTTTCCCGCAACCCCCGGCACCCGTTAATGTCATAAGCCGGTGTTCATCCAGAAGGCATTTGATTTCTTCGATCTCCTTTTCTCTCCCGATAAAACTGGTCAGTTGAACAGGAAGATTGTGTTTTCTGGTTTCCGAAAGAATTGTTACCGCCCTTTTTACACAAGATTCTAGAGCGTTCCGGAAATCGAGGGCTGACTGGAAACGGTCCGAAGGCTTCTTCTGCAGGGTTTTTTCCAGGACATCCTGAACACGATCAGATATATCCTCACAATATTTTTCTGGAGACACGGGGTCTGCATTCAGGATAGCATAAATCATGGTTTGCTCATGATTGCCTTTGAAAGGAAGTTGCCCGGTGAGCATTTCATACAAAACGACCCCTATGGACCATATATCGCTGCGGTGGTCAACTTCGTCTCCCTTTGCCTGTTCGGGCGACATGTAAGCCACAGTGCCTATGGTCGTTCCCGTGCGGGTTAAGCGAACTTGTCCGACCAGCTTGGCTATCCCAAAATCAACAATTTTTGCTTGGCCTTTTTCCGTCAGCATGATATTGGCAGGTTTGATGTCCCGATGGACGATTCCCTTCTCATGTGCTTCCTTGAGGCCGCAGGCAACTTGCGAGATGATGTTGAAAGTCTCATCCGTGGTCAACAGACCTGATTTTATCTTATCTTTAAGGCTCTGGCCCCCGATATATTCCATAGCGATGAACGTCCGGCCTTCATCCTCATCGATTTCGTGGATTATGGTAATGTTGGGATGATTCAAGGCCGCGGCTGTTTTGGCTTCCTGGATAAACCGTTCCCTTACATCATCATTCTGAGTTAATTCAGGAGGCAGGAATTTTAAAGCCACGATCCGGTCGAGTTTTGTATCCTTAGCTTTATAGACAATCCCCATGCCGCCCTTGCCAAGCTCTTCAAGGATTTGGTATTTGCCTGCAATCGTCTTTTTGTCAAAAGTTTTAGGCGTTTCCAATGTTTTTGTTTGGATCGAAGGCGCCTTTTCCGAAGGCTGGAGAGAGGCGGCGCAGTTACTGCAATACCGTGCCGTATCGCTGTTTTCTGATTTACATTTTGGGCATTTAACTGTCATTTTAGCCCCCTAGGGCGGTTGGAAAAAGAATATCAAGGAACAACGGAGGTGTCAACAAATCAAAATAAATCTATTCGCATCTGCGGGGCAAACATGGTATTCTTGGTGTATACGATGAAAATCCTCCTGATTTATCCCAAGTATCCTGACACTTTCTGGAGTTTCAAATACGCCCTGAAATTCATCTCCAAAAAAGCATCTTTTCCCCCGCTGGGTTTATTGACAGTGGCTGCCATGCTTCCCTCTGATTGGGAAAAAAGGCTGGTGGATATGAACGTCGCCGGTTTAACGGACGATGATCTCAGGTGGGCTGATTATGTCTTTATCAGTGCCATGGTCGTCCAGAAAAAGTCAGTCAAGGAAGTTATCCACAAATGTAAGGAGTTCAGTGTTAAGGTTGTTGCTGGCGGCCCGCTTTTCACCACCGGTCATGAGGAATTCGAAGGCGTCGATTTTTTCGTTTTGAACGAAGCAGAAAACACACTCTCCGTTTTCCTGGAGGATCTAAATCAGGGACAAGCCCAAAAAATTTACACATCCAAAGAATGGCCAGATATCAAAAAGACTCCCTGCCCGCAGTGGAATCTTATCAACAAAAAACAATACGCTTCGATGAGTATCCAATATTCCAGAGGATGTCCCTATAATTGTGAATTCTGCGATATTATTGTCCTTAACGGACATAAGCCTCGGACAAAAAGCAAAAAACAGATCCTGGATGAATTGGAGGCCATATATGACCTTGGCTGGAGAGGGGGTGTCTTTTTTGTCGATGACAACTTTATAGGCAACAAAAAAGCGATCAAAAAAGAAATGCTCCCTGCGCTTATCGCCTGGATGACGGAGAAAAAATATCCCTTTTATTTTTTCACCGAGACCTCGATTAATCTCTCTGATGATGATGAACTGATAAAATTAATGGTTAAAGCTGGATTCCGGAGGGTTTTTATCGGGATCGAAACCCCGAACGAAGACAGCCTCACAGAGTGCAACAAATACTTGAACAAAAATCGTGACTTGATAGCTTGTGTGAAAAAAATCCAGAACTTGGGCCTAGAGGTTCAAGGGGGATTTATCGTCGGATTCGATAACGATACGCCTTCGATTTTTGAAAAACAGATAAAATTCATACAAAACAGCGGGATCGTCACCGCCATGGTGGGATTATTGAATGCACCGCGCGGCACACGTTTGTATCAGCGCATGAAAAAAGAGGGACGATTGTTGGGAAGCTCATCAGGCGACAACACGGATTTTTCCCTCAACTTCATTCCTAAGATGAATCAGGAGACTCTGATCAACGGCTACAAAAAAATCCTCGACACGATCTACTCCCCCAAGCATTACTACAAACGGGTAAGAACATTTTTGAGACAATACCGGCCAAAAAAATTCGACAAAAAAACCTATTTCAAATTTTGTTATCTCAGTGCCTTCCTAAAATCCATCTGGCTTTTGGGGGTTCAAGGAAAAGAAAGATTCCAGTACTGGAAACTGATTCTCTGGACCTTGGTGAGACGCCCCTATTTTATCGGCATATCCATATCATTTGCGATATATGGATTCCATTTCCGGAAGATCGCGGGAATTTAAGACGCCGAAATCGCTAAACTACTCCCAATCCATGTAGATATACTCCAACAGGGTGCACATGATATCCGGTTGCGTGTTCTTAAATTCTATCCCCATCTCGTATATGTCGCTATTTTCGATCTGGTTTCCCCATACAACTTTTCCTATGGGGCCGATGGTTTCCCCCAATTTCAACAAAGTGATCTTTAGTTTTATTGGCGTATCAAGAGGGATATAAACACTGGTCAGTATTTTAATCCCTCCTGGAGAAATATCTTTTATTTGGGCATACAGAACACGGGTGGGGCCGAGATTGGTTTCATCCGATAAGATTTCGATCTCCACAGGAAGCTCATCCTCACGCCTGGGTTCTTTGCGCTTTTCTCTCCTGGCTGCAACGAATGCGTTAAAAATTTTATCTATCAGGGATAATCTCATGATCGATAAAATTATCCGGTGGGCGGATAAATATTGCAATCGCCTCTTGGGATGATTTCAGGGGTGATTTTTTTTATACATCTTTTGGTCGTTCCCTTATTTATGAGGATACTTCTGGTAAATACTTACTCCCAGTTATAAAAATGGCGTTTTTTGAAAAATATATAACTACTAGTTATAATGCACAATGACATCTCGGAAACGAAGAATTTCATCATGAAGAAGAGGAGTGAATCGTGAAAAAAATTTCAAGGCGTCATTTTTTAAAAACGACTGTGGGTGGTGCCTTAGCTACATCTACTCTGAGATGCAATTTGTTCAAGGACAAAAAGCAGCCGATGAATTTGGTCTTTATCATGACGGACCAGCAACCCACAAGCACACTGGGATGTTACGGCAATCCGTTGAATCCTACACCGAACCTTGACCGCCTGGCCCGAACTGGCATGCGCTTCAGCAATTTTTATATAAGCGCCTTCCCCTGCAGTCCATCTCGTGCTAGTATGTTGACCGGGCTGTATCCGCAGAAACACGGCGTTATCACGAACAATGTCCTCCTTGAGGACAAAATCCCATCCCTCGGATTCATTATGCAAGATTCAGGCAGAAATACCGGCTACTTCGGGAAAAGCCATCTCAAAGGACATATGTACAGAGATATGCCCTGGAGGGAGCCCTTCAACGGGAGCTGGTTCTGGAAACGTATCCCCGATAAACGAGAATACAAATTCGAACGAGCGGAGGGAGGATACGGAGAGGACCATCCTCAGCTAGGATTCGAAACTTGGGCAGGAGGATGGAAAGATTACCATGACTACCTGAGAAATGTCGGGTTGGGAGATCTGCTAAAGGAGCGCCAGATCCCCGGCAATCACAACGACCTTCCCAGTGCGGGAAGGAATGAACACCGGTATTCCCTGCTTCCAGAAGAACACCACATGGCCTCCTTTTTTGCTCAAAAAGCGAAACAATTCATCCGGTCGCAGCACGAAAAAAATCAGCCCTTCGGCATGGTGCTCTCTTTTTACGGCCCGCATCTTCCGGTTGCTCCACCCAGGCCTTGGGATGAAAAGTTTTCTCTCGACCAATGCCCGTTACCGCCAAACCATCACGATTCCCTCGATGGAAAGCCGATCGAACAGAAAAACAATAAAGTCTGCTATATGGTGCCGAACTGGGAGGAAGCCCAATTTCGAGACTACATCCGCCGTTATTATGGTTATTGTTCGTACATCGACCAACAGATCGGACGTGTTCTCGACGCCCTCACCGAGTGCGGGCTGGATAACAACACCATCGTGATTTTCACTTCGGACCATGGCGACATGATTGCCGCCCATGGATTCATTTACAAAATGGATTCTTGCTGTTATCAGGAATTGGCAAATGTCCCGTTCATTATCCGGGTGCCCGGAGTGACCGAACCAGGTGCTGTGACCAAAAGCCTGACCGGGAATGTGGACATCCTGCCGACGTTGATCGACATCCTGGGCCTCCCAGAAGAAAAAGGATTGCATGGAAAAAGCTTCCGAAAGGTTCTCGCTTCCCCAAATATTCCTTTCCGCGACCGCGTGTTTATCCACTGGAACGGTCCCTCTTTCATCAACTTTGACGGTCAATGGAAATATGCCCTCCACCCCAAAAGCAAGACCGACGAGCTCTACAATCTCCAAGAAGATCCCGGTGAAATCAAGAATTTGGCGATGGATGCAATGTTCAAAGAAATCGTGAAAAAAAAGCGGTGGGAAATCTACACCTGGCTCCGTGAAACGGAATATCCCTACGCAAATGTAATCGAAAAAAAGACAAGGGACAAACACTTGATTTCTTAACCAATTCTATTCTTTCTTTCGTTATAATATCTGGAAGCATTTCCGGAATTATGGTTTAATAGTACAGACGGATTGGAAGATATATCCTCCGATCACAGTCTAATAATTGGAGTTAAGGAACATAACAGGAAATGCGGTGAAGTGTCCCAAATGCTTGTCAGATAATCCTCCGGACAGCCGGTATTGCCGGAAATGCGCCGCGCCGCTTCCGACCGAGGAGGATCTTTCCGTTTCCGTCACTAAGACCCTTCAATTGCCCGCTTCAGAGCTCGAAAGAGGAACGATCTTTGCCCAGAGATATGAGATCATCGAGGAATTGGGTAAGGGAGGCATGGGCAGGGTCTACAAAGTCTTTGACAAAAAGATAAAAGATGTTGTGGCTCTTAAGCTCATAAGACCCGAGATCAGCACAGACGAAAACACCATCGCGCGCTTTAATAACGAGCTGAGACTGGCCCGTAAGATATCCCACCGACATGTGTGCCGGATGTATGACCTTGGCGAGGAAGGTCTATCCCGTTTCATCACTATGGAGTATGTACCGGGAGAGGATCTGAAAAGGTTTATCAAACGCTCAGGAGGATTGACAGTCGGGAAGACCGTATCCATCGCCAGGCAAGTCTGCGAGGGACTGGCTGAGGCCCATCACTTGGGGGTTATTCATCGGGATCTCAAGCCGCAGAACATCATGATCGATTCAGAGGGAAACACCCGAATCCTGGATTTCGGGATCGCCCGGTTCCTCGAAGGGGAAGGCATGACCACCCAGGGCGTCATGATCGGAACGCCGGACTACATGTCTCCCGAGCAGGCGGAGTTGGAAGATGTGGATCAACGGTCGGATCTCTATTCGCTGGGAGTCATTCTTTTCGAAATGGTGACAGGCAGGGTGCCTTTCGAGGGGAAAACGCCTTTGAGTGTCGCGATGAAGCACAAAAGCCAAGCCCCTCCCGACCCTCAAGATCTCAACTCCCAGGTACCGAACAGTCTCAGCCGGATGATACTGAGGTGTTTGGCAAAAGAAAAAAGCCAGCGACACCAAAGTGTAGAAGAGCTCATCGCAGACCTGAAAAATATAGAAGGCGGTCTGCCCACGACCGAAAAAATTGTCCCCAAGACAAAACTGGAAACATCCAAGGAAATTACCGTCTTGTTCAACAAGAAAAAATTACTGCTTCCGGTTGTGGTCATCCTGGCCCTTGTCCTCGTTTTTGCTGTCCTGAAGATTATCCTTAAAAAAGAAACTGAAATTACTTCTCAAGGAATTTCTGAGTTAGTGAAACCTCCTGCTCCTCCCGAAATCAAAACAGCAATGCCTTCCCTAAAAAGCCTGATACCCACGGATATAGAAAAATTCATCGATCCGTCGAATTTCAGGGGAGAGATGCAATGGCTGGGGAGAGCATTTAGTATATTGAGTCCCGAGGCTATGAAACACCTGGACGAAGAGGACATGAAAGGCTTTGAAAACTTCCTGGTGACGATTAGGAACAAGTTGCCGGAGGATGGTTCCTACAGGAGCGCCATCGACCAGGTCAGGAGCAAACTGCAAGAAGGGAAAAAGCTCCAGGATAAAGGAAAGCAAGAGGATGCCGAGAAAAGTTATATGGAAAGCCAGTCGCAGATGAAGACTCTTCTCGATTCGGTCCGGCAGAAGGAAGGAGCTGATCGGGCAAAGGATTCGATGGAGCAGGCGCGATTGTACGTCTACCAAAGATTCAACACGGAGAAGGACAATTTGCTATTCGCAGTGGCTGAGAAACAGGTGAAAGTTGCCGCAGATTCCTATGAAAAGGGAGATTTTGCGGGGGCAAAGACTCTGTATGGCGTCCTGGAAAAAATCTTCACTTACAGCGTGCAGGACAGGGATGACGCCGCGAGTGTAGAAATTTTGAAGAATTATATCGCAGGTCTCAGGACAGAAGTCAATATAGCAGGAATTCCCGCCTCAGCTTCCTGGCTTTATGACAGAGGCAGAGAGGAAGAAGAAAGAGCCAATATGGAAAAGGAGAAAGAGGATTACGAGATGGCCGCTGAAATCTACATCCAGGCGGCTTTCCTTTATGAAAAAGTTCAAGAAGAAGTTGCAAAAAATAGATACCCAAGAAGGCGCTAAATTCTGGAAAAGCACAACATCCACCCGGAGATGGCGGCCGCCGGACTTTGGACTACACCGTCAGACCTCTGCAGGAAAGATATTCTCCCGACACCGATGGTTGTCAAAATATACCTTTCATCGCAACGTCTGATTATATCCTTACAAAAATAGTTTGACTTATGGCTGAAGGATCTCAGGTGTATCGGGTCTTGTAGGCTCTTTTCTACTCCCTGGCCTGTTTCGTGATACATCTCTGCTGCCATAGCAGGAGTCTAGTGGAGTTTAACTTAAACTTGATGGTTTGGAGGTTTCGGTTGATTTGTTTCGCTTTTCTAGTCGTTGACCTTGTCGATTTGGGCGTGATACTCTTATTCTTGGATATCAGCAGGTGGAAATTACAGAAAATTGTGAAGGATTTGGAGTAAGGCCAAAAAGGAAACTCCTATATTTCGAATTTATAAAAGATGCAAAAGAGAATGAGATGAAGGCGCTTGCGTATTTATCCAAACTTAAAGGAGGGATTTCAAATGGGTAAAACAAGCTTCAAAGACAGAAAATGGATTCACACCCTCATGTGCTTCACAATCATTATGGGTTTAATCTTCACTGCATGTAATCAGCAGTCTGAGCAAGCATTTCAAAGTAATTGTGAATATCTCAATTTCAAAACACCCGGCGACGTGCAGGCCGGCGGTGTCCAGATGATCGAGCTTAAGGAGGGTTACAAAGTGTGGACCAAGCGTTTTGGGAACAGTCCAATGAAAGTCTTATTGCTCCACGGGGGACCTTCCGCGACTCATGAATACATGGAGTGTTTCGAAAGTTTCTTCCCCCAGGCAAGCATAGAATTTTACCATTATGACCAATTGGGATCTTATCGTTCCGATCAGCCCGAGGATGATGACCTCTGGGCCATTGAACGTTTTGTGGAAGAGGTCGAACAGGTTCGCCAAGCCTTGGAGTTGAATAGAGACAGCTTCTACCTGCTGGGCAATTCCTGGGGAGGCATGCTGGCCATGCAGTATGCATTGAAGTATCAGAGGCATCTCAAAGGACTCATCATCTGTAATATGACCGCCAGTTTCCCCAAATATGCGGTCTATAATGCAGAGTTACGCAGTCAATTGCATCCTTCGCTTATCGATTCCCTGGAAGTTTACGAAACAAAGGGGGATTACCAGAATCCGGTATACGTCGACCTGGTTTTCAATGCTTATTACACCAAACATCTCTGTCGATTGGATCCATGGCCGGAACCTCTCGTGAGAAGCTTTAACCATATAAATCAGCATGTGTATGAATATATGCAAGGGCCTAGTGAATTCGTTCCCGGGGGTATCTTGAAGGACTGGTCTGTATGGGATCAATTATCCCGGTTGACGGTACCTACCTTAACAGTTGGGGCTAGATGGGATACAATGAATCCCAAGGAAATGGAAGAGATGAGCCACCTGGTACAGAACGGCCGATACTTATATTGCCCCAACGGAAGTCATCTGGCCATGTGGGACGATCAGGAAATTTTCATGGAAGGTGTCATCGATTTCATCAAGGACGTATACAACGGCAATTTTCCGGTAAAATAATGAGTCATATTAACCTGCTTCATTCATAATTTTTACGTTAAATTCGGGGACACCTTACTTAACCTGGATGGTTCTCTTCCAAATTGTGTGGGCATAATTTTCAGTGTGTTCCATATCCATCAGGCATGTCCGGAGCTCCCTTCTCGGCGGCTGCGGAAGTGCGCGCGTTAAAGGAAAAGTGATACGGTTTGACCCCGACTTTATTTTCCTTTGATGATCATCTGATATTTGGCGTTTTTTTCAACCAAATCCCTGGAAAAATAATCGGGATGATATTTATTCTCTATATAAAGCTGAGTCTGGTCACAATAGTGGCGGCTGGCAGGAATGCCGGAGATACCGGTCGGAATAACAGTCAACGACTCATCCCAGTTTGCCAATGAATAGATATGACGGTGGGAAGCACCCCATGTGACATCAAAAGGCTTTTTCACAGGATAGGAATAAGAACACACTGTGTGACTGCTCCCACCTACCTCATAGGGACCGCTATTGAAACCAAAAAACCAGTCCAAAATCTTCACGCTCCCTAAAGGATGAGCGAGCGTGAGCTGGTGAATTTTCCCCCACTGCCACTTATTTGTATTCCTTCCATGATTATCTTGAAAGAAGGCAACGGAATCCTTGAAGCTTTTCTGTACGATATCCGTGAAGGTCTCTGATTGATCAGGCGTGTTCACATCGTCGCTCCAGAGCGAATCTCTTGACGCCATAGTATTCTGAATGGCATAGTCCCGGAGCAAACCGGAATCCAGAAAATCGTCATAAAGGTCATCCCCCATCTCATCCAGGAGCAAATTCTCTGAAAATTGATATAAAAATTTCTCGAATACCGATGCTTCAGGGCTGGATTTGGCAAGAATCCCATCCCATGAGGAGAAAGCATCGAGAATTTGTTCTTCGAAAACACTCCAATTTTCTGATTTTTCGAGCTCGGTCATGATTATGGGTTTGATGCCTTCGACCAGTTTGGACTTCTGGTCTGCATGCATCCTCTTGAAGTCGGCAACCGATAACAGCTCTATTTCTTCGAGCATTTCCCTGATACGATCTATCCGCGTGGGTGGGAAAAACCAGTGGCTGATGTAATAGGGATAATCATCCCCGGTTGTTCTGTTGTTGGCACTCGATTCATAACCTCGTTCCGGATTGAAGCTGTGGGGGAGTTCATCAAAAGGGACGATTCCTTGCCAATCATAATCATCGGTCCATCCGGGGAAAATGGTATTGGAATCACCATCTTTACGAATAGGAACGCCGGCACAACAATAAAGGCCAATGTTGCCATCGATATCGGCATAAACCGTATTCTGGCTGACCGAAATAAAGGTTTTCATCGCATTTTTGAAATCATCCCAATTATTTGCCTTGTTGACAAGATAAATTGAGCGGGACTCGTTGGAATAATCGTTCCCGATCCATCGCATGGAAATGGCCAAGTTCTCCATATCATGAAACCGGGAGATTATGGGGCCGCGGTGGGTGAACCGAAGCTCTTCCTGCACGGTCTGATCTCCTGATATTTTGATCTTTTCTGTTTTCACCTCCATCTCTTTCCAATCTCCGTTCAATTCATACTGGTTAGGATTTTCAGGATTTATTTTCTCTAAATAAAAATCCACATTGTCCACCATCACGTTGGTGAAACCCCAGGCGATCCGGTCGTTATGTCCGGCTACGATAAAGGGCTGGCCGGGAAGGACAACACCGGTGACATTCAAAGCTCCTTCCACCACCTGATGCATCTGGTACCATATCCCAGGGGAATTTAGTCCGAGATGCATGTCGTTGGCCAGAATTGGCTTTCCGTTCACGCTCTTTTTTCCTGATACGGTCCAATTGTTGCTTCCGTCAAAAACGACAAGCCCGAGCTGTTGGAGATGACGGTTGGCAGCCAGAAGAGTTGACTCCAAACCAGGATAAACAACGGTCTTGTGAAGATCCATGTCAGGAACCAGTTCTTTTGTTTTCGTATCACCGAATAATCTTTGGATCTTATCGAGAACGAGCTCTTCATCCCAGGATAATCTCAAATCCCACCCCATATATCCCACAAGATTTACGGAGTGTTCAGGCAGCCACTTCTCTGGCTTATACCGAAGAATGATGAATTCTGGGGGCAACCTGTCGATGTGGGATTCGATGTATTGATTTACGCCGTCCGCAAAGGCCAAACCCGCGCGAACCATAGGATCTTTTGCGTTCTTTATAATCATCCGTGATTTTTCAGACATCCGCAAAGACCGCATCAAGAGATCTGTTTCCACAAGCTCTTCCCCAAAAATCTCGGAGAGGCGACCGGTGCAGACCCTGCGGAGAAGGTCCATCTGCCAAAGCCTGTCCTGAGCCATGCAGTATCCGACGGCCCGGTAAAGATCGTTTTCGTTTTTGGCATAGACATGGGGAACTCCATGTGCATCCCGGTACACCAGAACTTCATCGGTGACGCCCGCAAGCTCTACGGTTGTGTTGTAGTCCGGAAGCCCTCTGCGCGCAACGGACCGGACAAATATGGCTCCTACTATAAGCACCACAGCGATCAATATAATTAAAACAATTCCCGCGATCTTTAATTTTTTCACTGCCCTCTCCTTATCTGAAGATTTTTCTCATCTACAAAAAAATAGAACCGTCCCTTTTTTTTGTCCAATGTCAAGGATTGACCCCAAATGCTGGTTTTCGGATTTTCCATTTTCCCCGCGTGAAATCAGGAACTTTGATGGGAACACTGCCCTTGGCGATGGATTCCTCCGAAAGAGGCCCATGAACGTTCATAATCACTGAATCGTAAACATCGATAGGGGTCTGGGTTCTACTGCGAACCGCATCAAGAAAAAGGCTGATCTCCAAGAAATCGGTGCCCCCGTGGGCAAATTGGCCAGCCTGGTCCTTCATAGCCTTCCACCAAGCATGCTCGTACTCTTCCTGGTAGGGATCAAAGAATTCCCAAACATGGTATTCAGGGCTGACTCCGGTCAAATAAACTGAATTCCTCTGCTCGTTGTAAATCCCCCGAGTGCCCTGGATCATCCAGCGGTTATCATACGGACGAGGAAGCTGCATGTCATAATTGATCACGATGGATTTTCCCTTTTTGGTCCGGACAACAGTTGTGACAATGTCTCCCTGGGCATACCTTCGTTTGGCATTGGGGTGGTCGGGCCCGAATCGGCGGATAAAATAGTCATTGATCCCTAAACAATCGGTGGCGGTAGAGGTGAGGGAATCGTAATAATCACCGCACCCGATATCCATCCAACTGATAACAGGGCCGAGCTGGTGGGTGGGGTACTGGTCGCGGTTGTGTTGGAGAAGATACTTGGCAGCCCACCTGTCTTTGCCTGTTTCCGGGTCGAAGAACCAGTGGTCGATGCAGTCGTGGGAATGGGCACAATGGCAGTGAACGATCTCACCCAAAAGTCCCTTACGGATCATGTTCAGAACGGCCAGGTTATCCCGGCGAAAGCTCCAGTTTTCGAGCATCATGCAGGGGATGTGGGTTTGTTCGTACGTGTTGACCAGATCCCAGCACTCCTCTAGAGTATAGGCCGCTGGAACTTCCACCCCGATATATTTGCCGGCCTTCATCCCGTAGACAGCCATCGGGGCATGCCATTCCCAGTAGGTCGCGATGATCACGGCATCGATGTCATCACGCTCCATCAACTCTTTGAAGATATATTCGTCTTTGGAATACCCCTCCGGTTTCCTGCGCCCATATTTGACTACCATATCCTGAGCCATGACCAGATGATCTTTGTTGATATCACAAAGCGCAGGGATTTCAACGCCCTTTTTATTGAGCAGGATACCCAACAGGCTACGGCCACGGTTGCCGGTGCCTACAATGCCCACTCTTACAGGCTTTTGATCATTGGAAGAGCGTCTTGGGCTGATGCCGTGTTTTTTGGCTGCCAGGCTAACTGTGGCGACAGCATTCGCCATCAGGAATTCTATGCGGCTTAAAACCATATCTTCCCCTCCTCTCGAAAGAGCCATGGAATCGGGCCTAGATTATCAAATCCTGCCTCAGTTGACAACCGAAATTGGGGACACCCATTAGAAGGATATTGTAAATGGGTATCCTGTCCCCGAATTATGGTAAAATATCCTCCCGAGTTTGAAGACGCAACTTAAAAACATGAAGGATGCTCGCCGCCTATATCATGATCTCAGCTGGATCTGGCCGATCGTCAGTCCTCCAGAAGATTATGTCGAGGAAACAGAATTTTTTAGCCGCGTCATCAAAGAAAAGGCTGGGATAAACGTCCGAACCCTTCTTCATCTAGGTTGCGGCGGAGGCCGGAACGATTATACATTCCAAAAACACTTCGATGTGACAGGCGTGGATATCAGCAAAGAAATGCTCAAATTGGCAAAAGAACTCAATCCTGCACCGGAATACATTCACGGGGATATGCGCTCCATACAGCTGGGAAGGAAATTCGATTGTGTCGCAGCCCTGGACTCTGTCAATTACATGAAAAACGAGGAAGAGCTGAGTCAATTATTCCAGACAGCACACGCACATCTCAATCCTGGAGGTGTTTTCCTCGCTTACGTCGAGGAAAGTTGTGAGCGTTTCAAACAAAACAGGATCATCTCCTCCACTCATTCCCGAGGTAACACGCAGATCACTTTTATCGAGAACAGCTACGACCCGAATCCCAATGACAATCATTTCGAGATGACCTTCATCTACCTCGTCCGTGATAAAGATGACCTTGAAATCCACACTGACTCCCACATCTGGGGGCTGTTTAAAATGGAGACCTGGCGCCGGCTGTTGAAAGAAACGGGACTCGACATCCAGGAGCTCAAATTTGAGCATTCGACGTTTTTGGAGGAGGAATTTTTGCCGATGTTCGTTTGCTTAAAGCCGAAATAATGGATACTATTTTTTATTTCCGAAAATGCAACAATTTTGCCTTGTTGCTGGTTATATGGACTTAAGGAGGTCGGAGTATGAGTAAAACTATGAAACTGACTGTGTTTTTTGGGATTATGTTGTTGTTGGTTACAAGTGCTTCATTTTCCCAAAAAATCGAAACAAAAGATGGCATTCGCCTCATCCACAACGAAAAGCAAGGAAAATGGGGCAAGAAACCCGAGGTATCGCTGGAGTATATCAAAAACATCGGGGACTTGGAGTCGGATGATGAAAATGTGTTGTTTTACATGCCCTCCGATATTGCTGTCGATGAAGAAGGAAATGTGTATGTACTGGATTCAGGCAATCACAGAATCCAGAAATTCGATCCCCAGGGCAACTTTCTGGCTTCCTTCGGAAGACGGGGACAGGGGCCAGGAGAATTTCAGTATCCTCAATCTCTCGATATCGATAAGAACGGGTTTATGTATGTCTCTGACTCAGGGAACCAAAAATTACAGATATTAAAGCCCGATGGGGCACTCGAAAGGGAAGTTAAAAAGACAGACCAAGCTCCCGGCATCATCCGCGTTCGCTCCGATCGTATGATCATGGGTCAAGGGGCTTCTGTCTACAGCTTCGGAATTGGAAGCATGCAAGAAGAACAAGAGCTGCCCAAATTGATGAAAATTTTGGATATGAATGCAGAAGTCCAGAGAGAATTCGGAGATCAAAAGGACTACAAGGATATGCTGGTGAACAGGATTGGGAACCGCTACCACTTTGCGGTCGATAAAGACAGCAATGTCTATTTGTCCTTCGATTATCAAAACCGGATCGAAAAATATTCTCCCGAAGGAAAACTCCTGTGGAGGGCGGACCGCAAACTCACATATGATGTCTCAACTCCCAAAGCCAAGGGAAATATGACCAGAAGCGGCGGCAGGATGTCCATCCGCATGCCGCAGATGAACAATGTTTCCAACGGAATTGCCGTGGATGACAAGGGAAGACTTTGGGTTGTCACGAATAAAAGGCAGATCAAAGAAGAAGAACAGGTTCAGACATCTGTAATGGTAACCCAGTCAGCGGGGGGTCAAAGGTCTCAGAACTATTCTGTGTCGGGAAACACCGATGTTGAAGAAACAGACATGTACCAGCTAGAGGTGTATGATCCTGAGGGTGTTCTTCTCGGCAGCATCCAACTCGACAGATTCGCCGACGATATTTACATCGTAAAAGACAGTATCTATATCCTGGACAAAATGCGAGGGATGCAGTACTACGAATACAAAATAGTCGAAAATAACTGATAAATCTGAATTATTCACGGGCCAAGATTGCTGCGTCGGCAAGGCAGTGGCCCATGACGTTGTAGTGAACTACCGCGAGTGGGCTGCAACGATGCCGAAGTAGCAAGATTGGTTCGCCCGAAGGGTAAAAACTGCTGATGTAAAAATAAATGAATTTGAAAATTCTGTTCTATTGAAAATGGATGGTAGTATCAGCAGTTTTTATGAATAATTCAGATGAAGGATTTGAGGGTGCGGCTGAGGGAAGGGTGCTGAAGCTTTTGAATCGCCCTTAACTCGATCTGCCTGATCCGTTCCCGGGTTACATTAAATCTCTCTCCGACTTCTTCCAGCGTGTGTTCCCGCCCATCGACCAAACCGTACCTCATTTCTAGAATTTTCGTCTCCCTTTCCGTCAAGTTTTTCAGAATTTGTTTGATTTTTTCCCTGAGATTTGCTCGAACCACGTAGTCCGGTGGAGAAGTAACTCCTCTGTCCTCGATAAAATCCGATATCTGCCCACTTCCATCCTGGCTGATGGGAAGTTCGATGGAAACAGGTTCTTGTGTGAATTTGATAAGATTTCTCACCTTCCCGACCGGAAGCTGGATTGTCTCAGCCAGCTCATCAAAGGTTGCCTCTCTTCCTTTCATCTCTCCGATTACTCGGGCCATTTTTTTGATTTTATGCAGGGTTTCGTTCACATGCACCGGTATTCTTATCGTGCGCGCCTGATCGGCAATAGCCCGGGAAATGGCCTGCCGGATCCACCAGGTGGCATAGGTCGAAAATTTATTTCCCCTGCGGTATTCGTATTTCTCCACTGCCCTCATCAGCCCTATGTTGCCTTCTTGGATGAGATCGAGGAGAGGAACACCCCGGTTTTGGTACTTCTTAGCGATCGATACGACAAGCCTCAAATTGGCAGCCACCATTTCCTGTTTGGCCTGATCCCGTATTTTCTTTCCCTTTTCCAATCGGGCAAGAAATTCTTCCACTTGAGGCGGCCGGAGTCGAATCTCTTGCTGCACAGAATTTAACCTTCTGCTGACATCTTTGAGCTTTTGCTTTAGGTCTTTTTCCTCTGCTTTCCCCTTGGTTCTTTTTAACAGAAATTGCAGTTCTTGTTCGGTCTCGGCCAATCTTAGAGCCGTCCGGAGTTTATCATGAATTTTATCAATAATTTTTTCCCTTTGGGATTCTCTGATCGTTAATCTCTCTATGAGTTCCTGTATTCTTATGACCAGCCGTCCACGGGCCAGCATATTTTTTTTACCGGAAGGAATGCGGTCCAGCTCCGCTTTCAATTTTTTGATTTCATGGATACTCTTGAGCACGTTAGTTTTTACTTTTTTTAGTCTATCTCCGGAAAGCTGTTCATCGGTGTATTCAAAAAGCGAGCGGATAACGACGGGATTCTCCTCGATCTTCTCCTCTAGATACAGGATTTCGTCTATGATTAACTGAGTCTTTGCCAGGGCATGAATGATGGTTTTGTTCCCTCTTTCGATTTTTCTCGCCAGGGCCAATTCTCCTTCCCTGGACAAAAGCATAACATTGCCCATATCTCTCAGATATTGTCTCACCGAATCTGCTGTCAGCAAGGAATTTTCTTCCCGAAGATTGTTATAAACAGCCATTTTCCATTCCCCTATTGATTCTATCGACATACTTTATACGATATTCAAGTTAATTTCGTTGCATTTTTTTGGAGGAATTACAAATTTTTTTGTTATAAGGCTAGAAGCCGAGTCAATAAAGGCAGAAAAACAGACTAATATTCATGGATTTTTAGGCTGATAATTTTGCTGGGAGTTAGCTTTTTTCCCCACTTTTCGTTCATGCGCTCAATGAACTTCCTGTCGACATCGTGGATCCGGAAGCTAATCAAATCAGAAGGAGAAATATCGCTGTACCCGACCGACTGAACATCTTTGACAAAGTCCACGGTCACATCATGGATGGAAAAGGAGATCAGCTTGGAAGAAGAAATGTCCGCATAACCGAGCTTGCGGAGGCCTCGTACAAATTCGGGGTCCACGTCATGGATACGAAAACTGATCAGGCTAGAGGGATCGATATTTTTGTATCCCAATGAGTTCAGCTCTCTAACATATTCGGTAGTCACATCATGGATAGAGAAAGAAATGAGTTTGGAAGGATCTAAATCATCATAACCCAAGGAATTCAATTCTTGTACGAAATCGACAGTCACATCATGTATGGAAAAAGAGATCAGCTTGGAAGGTGTGATGTCCTTGTACCCGAGGGCATGAATACCTTTTATAAAATCGATGGATACATCATGGATGACAAAGGAAATGAGTTTGGAAAAGGAAATATCCGAATAGCCCAACTCAAACAGATCATCAATGTATTTCCTGGTGACATTGTTTAAACACAGCATCAATATATCTTTCTCTTCGACATCGCCAAAACCTTTTCCCTCGAGAAAACCTCTAAACTCCGAGTTGGGATGAAAGACAAAACTTCCAGATCCAGACTCTTCGGTAAGCTCTCCATCAAAAACGAGGGTGCCAGCCTCCCGAACCAAGCGGAAAGATGTCATTTTCCCCCATTCGAATCCTTCAAAATCGGACTTTTGAAACTTGTGCGAGAATTGCCAATCCCCGAACTCCCTTTTTTGGATTAATCTCATTTGAAAATGGATTTTGCCATCCCTATTTTTTGCTTTCCACTTCCCTTGAATGTTGTCTTGGGAAATTACTGCATTGGAAACAAGGCAAAAAAAACCAAAAAGAATTGCTGCACACCATACAGATTTTCTCATTTCTACCCTCCGGTATAGTTGTCTTTCATTAGAATATACTCCTAATTTTCAAAAAGGTTTATATAAATCCCTTTTTTGACTGTAAGGATCGACTTTGCTATTTTAATACTTGCGGCTAAAAATGAGAAAAAGATATTTCGCCCTCCTTCCCCTCCTGGTTTTCCTGATGATTCCGTATGGTTCCGCGATACAATCCCGTGAAATCGCCATTCGGAATTTAACCAAGCAGGTTGTTTCTTATTCCATAAAGACCTCCCATGCCAATCCTACATCGAAAAAAATGCGCATTGAGGCAGGCCAACTCGAGCGTTTTAGCGATGGATCTTCTCTCATAATATCCTTTGAAAGCCTGGGCCAAACCATCACATACCGTCTTGACCCGGGAATGGCTTACTCCTTCCGGAAGAACGAGGATGGTGATCTAGAGCTTTACGAAGGCTCCCACAGCAGAACAGATGCTCCTGATTTGGCTCCTTATGTGCCGACACCTATGGTGGTTGTCGAGAAGATGCTCGAGATGGCAAATGTGACAAAAACAGACATCCTGTATGACCTTGGCTGTGGGGACGGTAGGATCGTGATCACAGCGGCCAAAAAGTACGGCGCGCGCGGCGTGGGAATTGACCTCGAGCCGGAGCGGATCAAGGAATCCAAGGCTTATGCCAAACATGCCGGAGTAGAGGATCTTGTCGAGTTTCGCCTGCAGGATGTTATGAAATCCGATATTTCCGAGGCAACGGTCGTCACGCTTTACCTCCTCCCCGAATCCAATGCTCTTTTGCGCCCGATCCTGGAAAAACAGCTAAAAAAAGGTGCACGGGTGATCTCCCACAATTACCACATACCGGATTGGCAAGCGAGGGAAATCGGGTACACAGAGGTTACTTCGGGATACGGGGAGCTGCACACGATTTTTGTTTACAAAAAATAAAACGGCCCAGGGATACATTCCCCGGGCCGCTGAGATTGAACTTGTGAACCAGGCTTTATCTCATTCTTCGCTTTTTTCTTCCTTCTTCTCCTTCATCCTGTGCAGGTAATCCTCGAATGCCGCCTTTCCTTCATCTTGCCAGTACTGTTTGTAGTGTTTCCAGCCTTCTATCATTTCGTCTTCTTTTTTATCGGCACGAAATTCTTCCTTCCAATCAGTGAATTTTTTGTGGAAATGGTTGGAGTGATCTTTATGGCGATAGCCGAAAGCTCCGAACAACAGCTTTGAGAGTATGACAATGCCAAACGCCTGCCAGTAAGAGATTTCGCCAAGTCCAAATATGGCTGGCATCAGCCAATTCCACAGTAGTTTGACCACAATTCCAAAAACGAGTGCGAACACAACAGCAAAAACGACTCCAAGAAAAACCCATCCGACAACGTGAACAGCTTTGGAACCGTGCGAAGGTCTAAAACCGTCTGGTCCGTGAAATAGATGTTTTTCCATTTGTTTTCTCCTTTTTTGTGATTAAACCAACCCGGTTAGTTTTTCTTTTATGTTCTTAATGGCCCTCGATTTTCTGGCTAAAAGAGTCCCGATCGGAATCTCCCATTCCTTAGAGAGTTCACGGAATGACCACCCTTCGAATTCTGTTGCGATCAAAACCGCTCTCTGTTCGACTGGCAGAGAATCAACAGCCCGAAAAACAAAATCCATGAGCTCTTTTCTCTCCACCTCCCGAGCGGTATCGTATCCGGCATCGTAGATCACATCCTGCAGTGACAGGACATCCTCCTTTTTCCGGAAAATATCAATTACTTTGTTTCTCAGCGATCTGTAAACATATGCCGCAAGATTCTCGATCGGTATGGTTACATCGGCCTTGTCGAATATGCTCAGCATGACATCCTGCACGATATCTTCTGCATCCCGGTCTGCAGCATCGTCGATCAAACGACGCACATACCTGACCAACCGGAAGTATTCTTTTTGGAAGAACTCAGAAAATTTGCTCATGGTAATCTCAGGTTTAGTTTTTCCTCACATGGAATAGACGCAAAAGTCCATAATTTATTGCAGATATTGCCAGTTTTTTTATGTCGGACTCATCCCTAACAGGAAACATTGTATAATAAACCTAGAATAGACATAATATGTCTCAAGTCAAGGTTTAATCCCAATGATCATCAGAGAAATTCAAGCCAAAAGCATCCTTAACAAATCAAAAATATTCGAATATTGCCTCAATCCTTATACAGGATGCCAAACAAGCTCGTCGATAATCTGGCTGGAAAGGTCGATTATGTGTATATTGATAGGATGAATTATTCGAGTGCGATCAGAAGTTTTTATCGATATCACGGATTGGAAGAGGCTTTGAAAGACACCTTTTTCCGGGAGTACCGGGATCGGCTCGTTCAGGAATTGAAAAGGAATCAAATAGTTTTTAAAGTTCTATTTCAATAAATAAAGGAAAAAAAATGACCATCAATAAAACCTTCGTGTGGAAAATCTGTCTTTTGCTGGTTTTGTCGGGATCGCTTTTTGCAGGTAAAAACTCCGATCCTCCGCCGAACAAGCCGGCCGAATTGACCGTCCAGGGCCAGAAGATCATGGTATCATATGAGGGCAAACCTCTATTTAAGGCCAAAATCAGGGGGGATGGAATAAAATACAACACAAACATGGTGACAGAAACCAGCGCCGATCGAGTCACACAACTTATTCAGATCACCACAGATAGTTTTCAGAATTCGGTCGAAGTTGTGGGGAAGATTTTCGGGAGCGATGAATCCTTTCCCTGCGAGGTCGATCGAAGGGAGCATGGGTTGGCCGTTGTCCGGCATTCCTCTGGATTGAGCCACAGTTTGTTAAACCGAGGAGTCTACGACAGGAGCCGCGACTGGGTGATTTCCGTAGACCACAACCCGGGCGTCCAGATCAATCCTGTGGAGGGTAGTATTGGAGGCCGGACCTTCAACATCCGGATCCGCGGTTATGAAATCATCATCCGTTTCCGCCCCCGTTTTTATCAGAAACACAGGGGATTGGAGTACTTTGAGCCCTGGTCGTACAAAGTCTGGCCGGATCCTATCGTAGGGTGGTGCTCCTGGTTTGCCTATTTCCAGGATATCACCGAGGAAAACGTCAAAAAAACAGCCGATGTCATGGCCGCGGCTCTAGCTCCCTATGGGTATGAATACTTGCAGATAGACGATGGATTCCAAAGGGATCAAGGACTGCCGGAGTACTGGCTGGAGCCCAACGACAAATTCCCCAGTGGATTAAAACACCTGGCTGACTACATCAAAAGCAAAGGGTTGAAGCCTGGAATTTGGACCAACGTGGCTTTCAACCAACAGGAGTTTGCGGAAGAGAATAAGGAGATGTTTGTCCTGAATAAAGCCGACCGCGTGGCTTGGGGAAACTGGGTCGATATTTCCGTGGATGGGTCGAGTGCGAAGGCAGTCGATCAAATCATCCGCCCCACGTACAGAGGTCTGGAGGATATGGGCTGGGAATATTTCAAGGTGGATGCTCTGCGGCACTTGCGGTACGAGGGTTACAACAGTCAGCCGGAATACTTTCAGAAAAAGGGAGTTGACCGGGTCGAAGCATACCGCAAGTTGGTCCTGGCCATCAGGGAGGAGATTAGTAGGGAACACTTTATGCTGGGATGTTGGGGAATCCGGCCGGAACTCATCGGCATCATCGACGGGTGCCGGATCGGAACGGATGGTTACTCCTTTGCCGGGCTTTCCCAATACAACTCTTTCAACAACGTCATCTGGCGGAACGATCCCGATCATATCGAGCTGTCGCCGGAAGAGGCCTACCGGTCCACGATGGTGACTTCGTTGACAGGGTCTCTTTTTCTTCTGACGGACAAACCCGAAGTGTACCTGACGGATATCGCCGATCCGGCCAAGAGGGCGACGCCTGTTTTGTTTACATATCCCGGTCAGATATTCGATGTGGATCCCAGCCGTTCGCAACATCTTGACCGGGTCGATGTGGAGGTCAGCGGGTCCGGTCCCCGAATATTCGATGCCAGCCGGATGCCCTCGGTCCATCTGTTCTTAATGGAAATCAACAAACCTTTTGAAAACTGGGTTCTCCTAGGGAGAACGGGTGGAGATTTCAAAATCATTCCATTTCGTGAATTGGGACTTTATGCAAATAAAGAATTTAATGTTTTTGAATTCTGGTCGAAGAGGTTGATCGGGAGCTTCACCGGAAGTTTTCCCCCTGGAGAGATCGATCCGGAATTCAACTGCCAACTCTTCTGCATCCGAGAACGTTTGGGCCATCCCCAGGTCGTGGCCACCAGCAGGCATATCACATGCGGAGGATATGACCTGGAAGATGTGCGCTGGGGGGATAATTCTCTTACCGGGAAAAGCCGTGTCGTTGCGAACGATCCCTATATTCTCTACATAACCAAACCGTCCGGTTTTACTCTCAAGAAAGCATCGATTAACGAAAAAGAGATCCGGAAGGTCGAAAAAACTGGGAGATTAGTACAAATTTCCTTCCTTCCGACAGAAAACACCATAATAACTTGGGAAGTGGAATTTGAAAAAGATTAGTTTTTTTCGAGTATCAGCCGGTTTGTAATCTTATCGATGGTGATCAGGGAATCGTTGACTTTATTTTCTATAACCTGTCGCAGCCAAGCAATATCTAGTGAAAATCTGAACAAAAGCGGAGGGCATACCTAAAAGGGAAATAGAAAAATTACTTCTTTTTTTGTTTGGTTTTATCCCTGAAATACTCTTCTTTCGATTTGTACGGAGGGAAATGATGGGGCATCAGCTTGTATGATGTATCTACCAGTGGAGCCGGATTTTCAGGAATATACAAGGATAGCTGTTCTTTGATATCTTTGTACTTGGAACTATCGGCAAGGTTTGTCCACTCCTCAGGATCCTTAAGGTGGTCGTACAACTCCTCGCTGTCGTCGATATACCGGGTATACCGCCAGTCCTTGGTGCGCACGGAAAATTCCGAATAATCATAAGTGGAAATTGCCGGATAATCCCAGTCCGCCTCTGGATTTCCCAATAACGGAACAAGACTGTGTCCGTCCAATCTGTCTTTCTGAGGAAGGCCGCACAGCTCCACCAGGGTGGGGAAGATATCCATCAGGGAAGTTATCCGGTCACAACGGGCACCGTCCGCGGATCCGTCCGGCAATCCATGCGTACCGTATGGCACCTTCACCATCAAAACAGTCCGAAGCACATTCTCCCACAGGGCAAACTTCCGCCAGTGCTCCTTCTCACCAAGCTGCCACCCATGGTCAGACCAGAGGATAACGATGGTGTTTTTGGCATAAGGGCTGTTGGCAAGAGCATCGAGAAGCACGCCCACCAAGGCATCGGCAAAGGTTATTGAGGCCAGATATCCCTGGACCGCCTGTTTCCACTGGCCAGCATCCAAAACATGTTTATGATATCCACCGCCCCTGTAGGCAATCTCCCGAGCTCTCTCCCCCACATCATCCAGGTCATTTGCCAAGACCTTCGGGAGTTGCACGCTTTCCAGAGGGAACATGTCAAAATACTTCTGCGGCACATACCAGGGAAGATGGGGACGGTAGATCCCACAGGCCAAGAAAAAAGGCTTGGTGTGCTCTCTTTTCAACTGGCTGATCACCCACGCGACCGATGAGTAATCTCCTGTTTGCTCATCCGGGATTTCGATCGGGGACCAGTCAAAGGACGTGTACATGTTGTGAAAGATCGGCATGTTCACGGTTCCGCCCGGCTGGGGCATGAAATAGTCCGGCATGTGTTTTTCTTTGGACGGGAAATAGTCATCCCAGGACTGGGGGTCGGGCATGTTGTTATGAAAGATTTTTCCTGCCCCAGATGACCAGTAACCATTTTGACTGAAATATTTGGGAAGGGTGACGGCATCGGGTAAAACCTCCCGCCAGACCTGATAGTTGGAATAGAGTCCCGACGTGTAACAGTGTTGGCCGGTTAAAAGCGCTGTCCGAGAGGGATTGCAAGAGGCAGAAGCGCAGTAATTGTGAGTGAAATTTACGGATTGGGAAGCAAAACGCTTGAGATTCAGTGTTTGCGCCTGAGGATGCCCTCCCAGAGGCTCGATCCAATCGTTCAGGTCATCGACCGATATGAAAAGTACATTCGGACGGCCCTGGTCTGCTGCCCCGCTATCCTTACCTTCTTTTTTAGCACAACCCGGAATACTTAGAGAAACAGCGCCCAACCCGATGGCCCTGACAAAATCCCGCCGATTCCAAACACTCATTTTTTCACCTTCTTTCCCAGCTTTACACATTCCTGCTTATATCACAGTGCAAGAATACGGTCAATTAGAGGGAGAATCGATGATCGGCAGGAGAATATGGGAGGATTATTCTGTATAGGATTTGCGTTGTTCGTAGACAAAAACACTCAACGCCATCAAGCTAAGGCTGAGAAGGAACAAACCCAGTGCTCCTGTAGGCGTTATAAAAACTTCGGAAATAGAGGAAAAAAACAGTTCCGGCTGTACACGCGCATTCGTCGCAAAATAAACGAATGGTCCTCCAAAAACTCCAAATAGGAGAACCATCCATTTGAGAATATATCCTGGGCCTTTCTTCTTATAACAAAAAGGAAAGTCCTGACTCAGGTTCATACAGGCTATCCAGATAAACACAGCACCTGCTCGTGTCAAAATCCACCAGAGATAATCGAGCCCGATTTGGCCTTGTTGGCTGATCAAGGTGCTGAGCCATAGCAAAATCATAAGGCTTGCCCAGTAGGCCATAAACACAGGATAACGAAAAATTCCGAGCTGGCTGACAGGAATGGGAAGGCCTGTAAAAAATCTGATCCTTTTGTTTTTTATCTCCTCTATACCCGCTGTGACACCGATGACCACAACAGAAAAAAACATCAGGATCGAAACCTGCTCTTCCAGATTACCTAAGATTGCATTAGTGATCACGGCTATAAAAACCACAGAGTACAGAAAAATAAACAGGACTCTGTTATAAGCAATGTCTGCCTTTATCATTTCCCACATCATATTCTCCTTCGCTTGATTTGACAGATTGTAGAGACGGCTCTGGTCTGACTCATGAATCGACATAGGATTTCACACCCTTTCCTCCTTTGAGAATTTGCACGGTGATCTCCTCGATGCTCATGCGCATGTCCTGGACATTTTCAGCACCCATTTCCTGGAGTTGACGCAAAGTAGCATCAAAATCAGAGGAGATGATCTGATGATCATTCCCCTCTTTTTGATGACTCACAATGGATTCGAACGCGATGTTTTCCTTGGCAAGCCGGAATGTGATTTTCCTCCACCGGTCGTTCAGGTCTTCCTTGGGCGTGCGGAGCCAGATTTGTCCTTCATCGATAAAGGCCAGCTCGTCGGCCAACCGGCTGATCTCGGGGAGAATGTGGGTGGCGTAAAAAATAGCGCGATCTCCATTTTCCAAAACCTCAAACAAAACATCCAGCACCTCGGTCCGGACGACCGGGTCGATCCCGGAAGTCGGCTCGTCCAAAAGGAGCAGCCTGGGGGAGTGAGCCAGAGCCGAAACCAAAGAGAGCTTAACCCGGTTACCTGTAGACAGGTCTTTTGCCCGTTTGTCCAGAGGCAGTTGAAATCGATTGGCCAACGCTGCCTCCTTTTTATCCGACCAGTTGGGATAAAATTGCGAAAGAAACCTGAGGTTTTGATGTCCTGTCCAGCGTTCGTAAAACACTTGGATGTCTCCGACGTAGCCGATATCACATTTCCACGCGGGCCTGTTCAAGTCATTCGGCCGGTCAAAAATCCTCATCTCACCGGAATCTGTCTGTAATAGCCCCACAAGGCATTGAATCGCCGTGGTTTTTCCGGCTCCGTTTGGACCAATGAGACCAAGCACAGTCCCAGGTTCCAGCTCCAGATTGAGAGGCCCTAGTTTAAAACCCGGAAAGGTCTTGATGACATTATTGTATAAAAAAGTTTTTTCCATTATCTTTCTCCTGTCTTATTTGAAAAAATTAAATCTCCTTTAAAATATCGGTGACGATGCTTTCGATTTCTTCCTTTCTCAAGCCCTCAGCCAGCGCAGCCTTAATCCGGGGATCCAAAATCTCCCAAAGTCTGTCTTTTGCCATCCGCTTTTTTTTGTTATCGGAGATCTCTGTCACAAAAAAACCCTTTCCCCGCCTGGAATAGATTAGACCTTCGTTCTCCAGAACTTCATAAGCACGCTGTACCGTAATAACGCTTATGTGCTGCTCTCTGGCCAGCTTGCGGATCGATGGCAGATCTGCATCGGCAGCCAGCTCCCCGGCTAAAATTTTAGCCCGGATCTGCCGCACAATCTGTCCTTGGAGCGGCTCGTCTGAAAGGTCGGTTAAGTGTAAAAGCATATCTAACCAAAGAAAAAAAACACGATCATGATCAACACAATGATAAAAATCAAAGCTCTGGTTGTGACCTGTCCTTTTTGTTTTTGCATTTCAACTCCTTTTCCTCGGCCTCTGCTTTTTCCATCCTCCTCAAATTTCCTCTCATAAATATTTAAAGCTTCGTGTGTCATTACTGTTTATATACCATATAAACAGTCAAGCACAGCATTTGTCAAGTATTTTTTTAAAAAATGGAAGCTTTGATCATAGGATGGCGGAAAGCCTGGGAAGTTGGGGATTTTCCGTTTTATTATGTCCAGCTTGCTCCGTTTAATTACGGATACTTGATCGATGATGAAGAAAGCGACATCTTAGATTTTTACCGGCTTCCGCTTATTTGGGAGGCACAACGCAATGCTCTAAAAATTCCTAATACCGGAATGGCCGTCACAACCGATATCTCCAACCTGTATGACATCCACCCCAAAAACAAAAAGGATGTTGGTTACCGGCTTTCCCTCTGGGCCATGGCAAAAACTTATGGTCAAAAAGGCCTCGTTTATTCAGGGCCACTGTATCAAGCCATGTCTGTCGAGGGTAACAAAATTCGCATCCAGTTCGACCATGTGGGTAGCGGCCTTATTTCTCTGGATGGCCACCCATTATCCTGGTTCACAATCGCCGGGTCAGACCGCACTTTTTATAAAGCCCGGGCGGAAATCAGCAGAGATTCGGTTCTTATCTGGAGTGAAAGAGTTAATGAGCCCGTTGCCGTCCGGTTTGGCTGGCACCAACTGGCCACCCCCAATCTCGGCAACAAGGAAGGGCTCCCAGCGTCTCCATTCCGCACCGACCGCTGGTGAACTCTTTCGCTACAGCCGGGACGTTCATCCTTTTTCCGCCGAATAAAATATCGTGGGCGCTGAGATAATCCCGGTTATAAAAGTTGGTATTGGCATCCTCATCGATCTGGATCGCCGAACCTTCTAGGGATATGCCGACGAACAATCCACGGCTTTTCGAACACGATAAAAATAAACACCGATAGTTTCTTTATCATGAATAGGCCTCCCTAAAGGGGTACGAATATCCTACAAAAAAAGTTTACCCGAAACATTTTGTCACTGTCAATTTCTACCCGCATTATGTGAGCATCCTTATTTCCGTGATATGGACATTTTGAATGGGCGGAAGGGATCCATTCAGAGATTTGACCGTAAAAATTCATTGTGATAAAAAACTAACTCCCGAATGGAGATAATTATGAAAAAATCTTTTGTTTTATTTGTTTTTTGCGGGCTCTTGATCACAGGTCTGTTAATGGTCGTATGCAAATCAGACGGGAATTCAGCAACACCCCAAGGAGTGCCGGAAGTGGATAAGCTTTTCTCCCAATGGGATAAGCATGATTCCCCAGGAGCAGCCATTGCCGTTCTCAAAGAAGGCAAAATAATTTACAAGAATGGATATGGTGAATCTCAATTGGAATACAACATACCGATCACCCCTTCCACAATCTTCCATGTTGCTTCCGTATCCAAACAGTTCACGGCCTTCTCCATCGTCATGTTGGCAAATCAGGGAAAATTATCCCTGGATGACGATATCCACCAATACCTTCCTGAAGCTCCCGATTTTGTGGAGTCTATCACTATTCGACATCTCATCCATCATATAAGTGGGCTTCGAGATCAATGGGAACTTCTGGCCATGGCAGGCTGGAGGCTTGATGACGTCATCACAAAAGAGCACATTCTTACCGCTTTCAGGAGTCAGGAGGAGCTGAATTTTAAACCTGGTGATGAATATCTATACTGCAACACAGGATACACGCTGCTTGCCGAGATAGTAGAGCGGGTTACAGGTCAACCGTTTCCCGAATGGACCAAGGAGAATTTGTTCCAACCCCTTGGTATGTCAAACACCCACTTCCATGATGATCATCAGATGATCGTGAAAAATAGGGCTTATTCCTATGCTCCTTCAGAAGACAGCGGTTTTAAAAAAAGGGTATTGAGCTATGCAAATGTGGGAGCGACAAGCCTGTTTACGACTGTTGAGGATTTAACCAAATGGGCCAATAATTTCTTTACAAAAAATGTAGGAGGACCGCAGGTTATTGCCCAGATGGAACAGCAAGGTGTTCTTAACAGCGGGGAAAAAATCGACTATGCCTTTGGTGTGGGCATCGGAAAATACAAAGGTTTGAAAATCATTTCCCATAGTGGAGGAGATGCGGGATTCCGCAGTCACCTTCTCCTATTCCCTGACCAAAAATTCGCCGTGGCCGTGCTCAGCAATTGCGGAAACATCAACACAGGACAGCTGGCCCGACAAACTTCTGAGGTATACCTAGGAAATCTTATGGAAGAGGAGCCAAAGGAGGATAAAACTTCGGAGCGGAAGGCTGCCGACATCCCTTCTTCCGTGTTAGAGGTTTATGAGGGGAAATACGAGCTTGAGGATGGGAGTATGTTGGTCCTCACAAAAGAAGCGGATCGTTTGATGGCTGAGCACCCAGCTGCTCCAGAAAAAATCCAACTTTTTCCCGAGGCCATGGCCAAATTTTTTGTCAAAGAAGAGGATGCTCAGGTTCATTTCCATCCAGAAAAAGACGGTTATGTCGAGCGTCTTACTCTCTTCATGGAAGGAAACGCGATAAAAGGAAAACGGATAAAAATCGAGGAGCTAACTCCAGAACAGATGCAAGGATATATCGGAGATTATTACAGCGAGGAGCTTGGCACAACTTATAAAATTATCCTACAGGAAAACAAACTCCTCGCCAGGCATAGACGCCATGGAGAAATACCGCTTATCATGAGTAAAAGAGACATATTTACAGGCAGACAATGGTTCTTCCGCAAGGTTCAATTCATAAGGAACAAAAACCAAAATATTTCAGGATTTTTATTAACCGGAGGGCGGGTCAGAAATCTTCGCTTTGTAAAGCAGCAATAGAAAAATCATGCAAAATTCTCTCGGCAAATGTCTTATCCTCATATTTGTTCTATCTCTTCTTGCCTTTTTAATGTGCAGCGGACCAAAAACGGATGAGGATCAGATCCGGGAACTGATGAAGGAGGCAGGCCAGCACATTGAAAAAAAGGACATCTCGGGTCTTATGGGCCTTCTCTCCGATGATTATTCCGATTACAGGGGACGAGACAAAAGGCAGACACAGGACATGGTTCAGACCTATTTCAGCGAATTCAGAGGAATCGTCGTCCATATGTTGAGCACTCGGATCGATGGTATCCATCTTGGTGATGCCACCATCCGAACAGATGCGGCCCTTTCCAGCGGGGCAGCCAAAGCTCTGCGCAAATTGGTGCCGGTATCCACCGATAACTACCGATTCAAAATCGGACTGATTAAAAAGCAAGACCGATGGCTGATACGGTATGCTGAATGGAAACACATCGGGATCGAAGAATTGTTTCCCGAGTCTTTGTCCATCCTCAAAAAGCTTTTCCCGAATAAATAGGTCTTTCCAAAAAGAAGACAAGATAAATTACTTCGGATATAATATATTTTGCACTCTTAAAAAAAAAGGGAGGAACAAAATGGAGATAAGCCTAAAAAGTACTTCTTTTAAAGATGGAGAAATGATTCCCACTCGATATACGTGTGACGGCGAAGACATTTCTCCTGAATTGGCGTGGGAATCTATTCCAGAAGGATGCCAGACATTGGCTATCATTTGTGATGACCCCGATGCACCGATGGGAACCTGGGTACACTGGATCATTTACAATATTCCTGCTGATCTTACAGGATTGGAGGAGGGGATTCCCCCCGATGACACCCTCCCCAGTGGTGCCAAACAGGGGAACAATGGCTGGAACCGGATCGGTTATGGAGGCCCCTGTCCTCCTGGCGGAACGCACAGGTATTTTTTTAAAATCTATGCTCTGGATACAGAGCTTGATTTTGAGTCAGGCGCTACAAAATCCCAGCTTATAAATGCCATGGAAGGCCATATTCTGGCTCAGGGCCAGTTGATGGGACGCTACAGTCGCAAATGAGACAAAACTTCGACAATACTGCCTGGATTATTCACGCGCTGAGATTGCTGTAGCTGCAACAAGGCCGATGCAGTGAGATAAGCGTGCTCTTTGGGAAAAAATGATGGCATCAACAGTTTTTATGAATAATTCAGGAAAATAAGGAGGAAGACGTGGGGGAAACAGCCACAACGATAACAAATATAACCACAGAAATCTTGATTATCGGGAACGGACCGGCAGGATTGACGGCTGGTCTGTACGCCGCACGCGCGGGAAGGAGAACCCTGATACTGGAGGGCAGAGCGGCCTCCCGCTTGTCTATCGGATATAAGCTGGAAAACTATCCCGGATTTATTTCCATCGACAGCCAGGAGTTTCTTAAAAAAATGCGGAACCATGCTGAACATTTCGGAGCACAAATCATGGCCGGGGATGCCATAAATTTCAGTCTGTCCACAGATCCCAAATACGTGACGACTAAGGATGCTTTTATCGAGGCTAAGGCAGTCATCATCGCCACGGGTCGAGGCATATCCAAAGCCAAGATGATTTCTGGAGAGGAAAAATTCTTGGGAACGGGCGTGAGTTACTGCGCCACCTGCGATGGCCCTTTGTTCCGTGGCCAATCTGTCGTGGCCTTGGGAAACTCGGATGAGGCGGCAGAAGACATCCTGGTTCTCGATGGAATGGATTGCGATGTGCGCTGGATTCCTGGCGAAGAAGATATCAAGGTGTCGGAAAATCTTCTAAAGGAAATTAACTCAAAAGGAATCCCCTTCCTCAAAAAGTCAAAAATAAAATCGATCGAGGGGGATAACCGGGTGAAAAAAATTGTCGTCGAGACAGAAGGAACGGAAGAAGAGCTGGAGGTTTCGGCAATTTTCATTTTCAGGGAGATTCCGTCCACATCGCTTTTCGCAAAAGCCGGAGTGGAACTGGACCATAGACAGTGCATCAAAGTGGACCGGCAGCAGAAAACGAACCTGGAAGGTGTGTTCGCAGCCGGAGATGTAACCTGCGGCGGTCTTCAGATCGCTTCTGCTGTAGGCGAAGGCTGTGTGGCTGCGCTCCAGGCCATAAACCACGTACGAAAAAAATGGTAAGTTTTTAACCCAAATGCAAACCATCGGCGATCAAAGAATTGACGCGTGAGCCAATGTCGATACCACGGCGGCAGGAAGCTTGGCAGCTGGAACATTCCCGGCAAATGTTCAATCCCTTCTTTTCCGGCAGTTCGGAGATGGTCGTTCGTGCTTGGATAAAATTCCCGTACCCCCGGGCATACATGTAGGCCCGCATCAGGTTGGGAATAGCAACATTGTTCGGACAGGTAGGAACACAAGTACGGCAGTTCTGGCAGAAAAGCGTGCCACGCATCGATGCGGCCATCTGGAGGTCTCTCTGATCCTGTCTAGTAAGAGTCAGGTCATTCATCACACCCATGTTCATGTCCAATTGTTCGAATGTGGTCATACCGGGAATCGTAGTGCATACGTTTTCATCGTTTAGTGCCCATTTGAGGGCTGCCTGGTTGTTGATTTCTGTATCAGGATCCTGCTGTAGACGTCTGCCTCCTTGGGTTTTCATGGCAACAACCCCGACTCCTTTATTAGCCGCATACGCAATCGCCTTTTTTATTTCCTCTTTTTCCTCCATGACATAATTGTAGACAGCAAGGACAACATCATAAATCTCGGCATCGGCGGTGGCCCGAATGACGTTGGCAACGTCTGCGTGGGTGGAAGTCCCGATAAACCTTGCTTTCCCCTGCTTTTTAACCTTGACCAAAGCATTCATCAGCGGCTCATACGTGGCCATTTCTGGGCTGTAGCAACTGTGGAGATACAGGATATCAACATAGTCGGTTCGCAGCCGTTCGAGGCTTGTTTCGAGCTGATTGATCAGATTCTCCTCTGTAGCGGCAGGTTCTCTTTCGCTGCCCTTCAGGGAGAAAACATTTTTCTCCCGGTCCCGTGCCAATCGCATCTTGGTAGCCACATATACTTTGTCCCTTTCTCCCCTCTTCTCCAACACCTCACCGATGACCCTTTCGCTGTTGCCCCGGAGATAAACGTGGGCCGTATCCAGATGATTGATGCCCATATCCAGAGCTTTATTGATCAAATCCGGGCTGTCGGAGTTCATCACGCCAAAACTGACGATCGGGATTCGGAGATTGGTCCGGCCCAGACTTCTGTAGATGATCTTCGATTGTTGATTTTGACCGGCAACAACCCTTTTGACTAACGGTGCCGAAAGCCCAGCTGAAATCAGGCCAAACGCACTCTTCCCGATGAATTCCCTTCTTTTCATTTTATGACCCATGATTCATCCTCCTTCATTTCATGTCTTAATCATACAGATTATTTCAATACATAGGCAATTTTTATGCCATTTTACAATTTTTATCAACCCTTTGTTTTTAAAGGGCTTGCATTCTTTCTAAAAGAGAGAAAATATTTTACAATCTAGCAACATCGTAAATTTACTTAACATAATTGGTATTAACCTACCACAGTTATCATGTATTTGTGAGGACGCAGCCCATGAAGCTGTATGTGTATACTGCAAATGGGCTGCAACGAAACCGATGCGGTGAGATTGGCTCGTTAATAATTCAGGCTAGAAGATTTTTTTGGGTTTGGGTATATACTTAAAAAATGACGACTTGCTCTTATCGTACAGGATTTTCCCGTTTATCAGAGTGTAATCCACGTATGTCCTGTAATCGAACGGATTCCCATCCAGAATGATGATGTCGGCATCTTTTCCCTCTTCAATGCTCCCGACGCGATGACTTATTCCCAGTAACTCAGCCGGCCAGAGAGTTATGGCTTTGAGGGCATCCTTCTCATCCAATCCGCCTCGAATGGCATAGGATCCAGCAAGGGGGAAAGTCAACAGATCTGTGCCCATTGTCCCTCCTGCCCTGATAGAAGGATAGGTGTTGAGCACAGCAAATTTGATCCCGTTTTCCTTCTGGATCTGGGCATTCCTGATGTTCGAACCATTCGAAGGGATGGCATACGGATCGGGAGGAATAAAGGCTTCGGGCTGCAATATCGTGGAGATGTTCCGACGTCCTATCTCTTCGGGCAAAAGCCAGCCTTCAGCCGCACCGACTATATGGGCTTGCACATGGAACTCGTCCACAAAGGCCAGGATCTTCAATATTTCCTTTTTCCTGTCCGCATTGAAACGTACTGGAAGCTCTCCTTTGAGCACAGCCACATAACTCGCTATCTGCGGCAAAGCCACCGGCGGTTTTCCTTTATTGAGTTCCTTGCTCGTCTCGTATTCGTTTTCCTTTTTGATATGGTCCCTTGCCTGCTGAAAAAAACCTCTCAATTCGTTTTTTTCCGAAGGTTTCAGCCTAGGCATATCGATAAACAGATAGGCCGGCTGTTTAATTAGCATATCTTTAAGCCTCCCATAGGTCGGCTTGATTACTGCATTCACGAATGAAAAGTTTTTTCTCATCGGCCCGGTGCCGGTGATAAAATATGGGCTATATGCCGTGATGCCCGATGCTAGGCAGAGCCGAAGGTCAAGGCTGTAGGGATCCAAGTAGTTTAAGAGTTTGGGATTTCGGTCATTTCGGACTGGAGTCCCCATTCCGATTGCATAAGACTGCGACACGACAAATCCGGGCATGATCCATTTATCTTTTGCATCCAGGACAAAAGCACCCTCAGGTGGAACGAGATTTTTTCCAACTTTCAGGATTTTCCCGTCCTCGATCAGAATCATCCCCTGGTGAATAACCCCCTTGGTGACTGTGTGTATGGTCCCGCCCTTTATTAAAATGACGCCGCTTTTTTTGTCTGGGTTAGATTTTTTTTCGGCTTCCTTCTTGACGTTTTGGAATGTTTTGGCCGTTGTATAATTGGTTAGGAACAGCAACATCAGGACCAGAAAAGATATAAGAACCAATCTGCCGTTTTTCATTTCACGTAAATTCCTCCAGATAGGACATTTTTAATAACCGGAATATTTTCCAAAGGATCATTTTGAAACACAATTAGATCAGCCCGTTTCCCTTTTTCCAGACTTCCGACAATTTTATCCATCCCCAATATTTCGGCAGGTACAATAGTCACACCCTTGAAGAGCACATCTTTATTCACTCCATAGAGGGCTAGTTTATTCAGATAGTCGAATAGATGAATCTGTTCCTGAATTCCTCCCGGAGTCTGGAAGGCCATCTTCAAGCCCAATCCCTGGCATTTCAACACATAGTTTGTTCGCTCTGGCCGTGACCATCGCATGACCGTTCTGATCTCAGGACTGAGGATAACAGGGATATTTTTTTCCTTGAGCATAGAGCCTGCTTTGTATATCTCCGGGCCTCCCACCACAATCACTTTCACCTTGGGGAAGCCTGACAAAAGCACGATAAGATGAGACAAGGCACTTGGAGAATAACAATCGGTCATCATAGGTAGCTTTCCCTTGATAATATCCATAAATATTTGTGTCGACTCCGTGATTTTGTCTTCTTCCTCCTCAGCTTCTTTTTCATCCTTGTCTTTTTCCTGTTTCTCATCTTCCGCTTTCTTTTTCTGTTCCTCTTCCTTTTTCTGGGCTTCATCCAAAGCCGTCTTCAGCATATCCCAGAAAGGCGTGTTGACATAAACATTGACTTTCAGAAAGGCTTTTTCCTTAACCAGGATGTCCTCCAGCCTCTCTCCTCCCGGTTGGATCACTGCGCCCAAGCCAGCTATTCCGCCAGGACGGGGAGAGATCGCCAGTGTGGTAACGCCATTTTTGAGCGCCAAGAGGTAACCTTGGTCTTCAGGATAGATGGAATAACGGACAGGATAGTTGGCTAGGTTTTCGATGACTGGCCCAGACCTTGCCGCCGCACTCTGTTCTGCCACAGACGGAGGAGGTATTCCCAGATAGGAATGGGGAGAAACAATGCCGGGCATGATGAAGTTTTCCGAGCAATCCAGAACTTCAGCATCTGAAGGAATGGTCACATCCTGTCCGATGTCTTCGATGATGCCATCCCGGATCAGTATCACACCGTTGGTTATTATTCCGTTGTTGATGGTGTGAATCTGGCCCCCCTTGATGGCTAGGAGTTTTTCCTGTTCTTCAAGGCAAAAAACACTGGCGACAAGCGCAACGATCCCAATAATAAGGGCAAATATCAGGCAGGCCCTTGCCCACCCTTTGTGATCAATACTGCTGTCCATCCCTTGAAACCTCGTAAAAAATCTTCCCGTTAATCATAGTCAGGATAACGTGGCTGCGGACATCCAGCGGATTCCCTGTCCAGACCACCAGGTCTGCATCCTTCCCCACCTCGATGCTCCCAACACGATCATCGATCCCAAAAGCCCGCGCGCCATTGATGGTTATACCCTCCAGGGCCATTTTATCGTCGATTCCCAGGCGCACCGCCATGGCCGCTTGGAGAAAAAGCTTTTCTTCTCCTGTGCCCACGGCATCGGTGTTTATCGAGATGTTTTTCACACCGGACTTGGCATATTCTGTGATGAGACCACGGAAGGAATCATGCCAAAAATCATACAAGCGGGGTCCACAATCGAAATGCACCGTCCGAGAGGCCACAGCAGGCGCATTCTGATAACCGCCGAATTCACCGTGGGTGATGACCGCATTCATCATGCCGAGCTCATCATGGTACATCCGGAAGACTGTCTGTACAGGCTGGAACCAGGCACAGTGGACAAAAACCGGAAGCGTGCCATCATACACTTCTTTGATGTATTCAAACTTGATGTTTTTCTTCGGCTTTTCTTTCGAAGCTCCCGACTCATAAGCCTCCCATTCGTCGTGGTAGGCTTTGATCTGGTGCATCAACTCCCTCAGATGCCAAGTCATGCCCATCCGGCCCGTTCCGATCTCTCCTGTCCATCTTCGCTCCGGATTTCCCGCTTGCGCGATCTTCAGTACCCCAGGAAAGCGCAGAACTACCTCGTCGAGATCATCTCCCGCTGTTTTCATGATAATCCCGGTCCCTCCGTTGTTGCTCCCGCTTCCTGGGATGTGATTGATCGTTGTGACGCCAGCAGCCACAGCACGCTTAAGTCCAGGAGTGTTCAAGGCGATGGTGTCTAATATCCGCAATCCAGGATTGAGCGAAAAAACCATGTCGTTGATATCACCGTAACCCTCCCCACCCGTGTGAGAGTGAATGTCCACAAAACCTGGCAAAAGCCAGTGTTGTGAAACATCGATCACAGTGTATCCTGCGGGAATAGCCATGTCTTTCCCGACTTTTTCTATCTTGCCGTTTTTCACCAGAACAATCCCATTTTGGATTAAACCTTTGGTGATGGTTAGTATTTTGCCGGCCTTTATGGCATAAGGAGGCCGGTCCTTCTGAGCCCCCAATACAAGCCAGATAAAGCACAAACAGGTCGCCAAACAACAAACGAGCCGCGAAACTTTATTTCTCATTTCGGTTAACTCCCGAATTTATTTTTCAGAAAAAAACCTCTGCCCACGGATATATATCCATCGGACATTTGTGCTCAAATCAAAGGGTTCCCCATCTAATACCACAAAATCGGCATCCCTGCCGGATGCAATGCTCCCTACCCTGTTGGACAGGCTGAAGATCTTGGCAGGATGAACGGTCACCGTGTCCAAGGCTTGGGCTCTGGACAATCCATGCTGAACAGCATAAGCCAGCTGATAAGGAATAAAGGATGCTCCCTCAGAAGAACTGGAACAGAAGGCAACCGGAATGCTGCTTGCCAAGAGCTCTTTGATATAGTTGATCCTGTTTCCCTTCTTATCCAGGACAGCATCCGGTCCGGCAATGACAGATACCTTTCGGGAAACAAGGTCCTGAGGAATCTTGTAGGCTTCCTGTCCTCCGACAAGCACAAGCCGGACCTTGAACTCGTCTTGGATCTTGAGAGCGGCCTGAATTTCGTTTTCCCTGGAAGCCCGGATCAAAACAGGGATTTTTCTGTCGAGGACCTGGAGGATGGCCTCGTGGTTTTCGTTCTTCCTGGGTTCCTTAGGCTCTTGGGTATCCTTAGCAGTGGATTCTTCTTTATCTTTTTTCCCCTTTGGTGGTCCGTTCTTCTTTTTCTGCTGATCTTGGTATTTTTTTAAATCTTTTTTGTATTTTTCCCAAGTCTTTCGGTAGTCCTGCGCATCCCGGAACATCTTATGCAAATCTCCGTACCGCTTCATCACGTTACCGTCTCCTGCAAAGACAAACACGATCCCGACAGGATCTACCATTTCGAACTCAGAAAGGGAGCCACCTCCCAGCCTGGCCATAAAGGGCATTCCTCCGGAAAGATTTGCCGTAGGGATCGCGATCACTGACATCGTGACTCCCTCTGACAGGAATCTCTTGAAAGAAGCATCTTTGAAATAAACGGCATTCGAGGCCTTAAAGCGGGATTCAATCCGTGGGGGGGGTGTTTGCTGTTCCTGTACACCAAAATAAATGCGGTAGATGCCTGTCAATGGTGCCCGATGCGGGTTTGGCGGCTCTGTCTGGACGTTGTAATCCTCCCTGTGAAAGCCCATATGGGAAAAGGCATCGATAAGCCCGGGTATGATGGTGTTTTCCGAAAAATCGACCACCTGGGCATTTTTTGGCTGCTTGACTTTTTCGTCTACCTTGACGATTTTTCCATCTCGTATCAGGATACCTCCGTTGGTGATGATACGGCCGCCATCGCTCGTGTAAATCTTTTTGGCTTTGATGTAGACAGGACCATCCTGTTGGGCAAAAAGCACAGAAAACACCAGAATCGCACATAAACTGAGGGATATAGCTGTAGCACGCCTGAAGTGATTATTTCTCTTCATAGATAATTTGTCCTTGGCTCATAACTTTTTTCAAAGCGGGGAGCGGAGCACCGGTTTCTTTTTTAAAAAACAGGATGTCTGCATCCTTTCCGTTTGCCAGGCTTCCGACGCGGTCCTCCAAGCCAAAAATCTTAGCCGGGTTGATGGTTATGGTCTTGATAAGCTCCTCCGGATCGATCCCATAACTCTGGAAATACTGCGTGATCCAGAACAGGTCGGGCAATCCTTTCTCATCCTTTGCAACGATAGCCACCAGGACTCCCTGCTGGATCAGCGTGGGGATGTTTTTCATCCGGTTTTGCCAATTTCTGTTATCTTTTAGATCTTCAGATATCCCGTGTCTGTTGGGCCCCAAATCGGCTTCGGCAATGACCGGGATATCGTACTTCTTAAGGCTATCGACACATTTGTAGGCCTCTGCTGTTCCCTGAATGATCAAAGGCATCTTGACGTACTGGGAAAAATTTATGGCTTGATGGATGTCGGCTGCCCGTTGGCATCTAACAATCATAGGGAGACCTCGAGCCTGAGATTCTTTCAGAGAGTTCGCCGCATTCTGGAAATAACGAGCTAAATCACCCGAGAAAGGAACCGGCCGGAAGAGTTCGTTCAGTAATCCAAACACCCCAAGGTTTGAAGACGGGAACTGCTTGATGGACGGGACAAGAGGATTTTCGACGCTGACAGGAGCGGGAAAAATGTCTGTCATCGGAGGCAGGACAGCATCTTTCCCCAGGTTTATGCTGAGGGCCGCCTCTTTTTTCAACATCAGAGATATTTTTCCTCTACTTCCCAGTTTTACAATCATTCCTTTCCCTGAAATGATTCGGTTGGCCGGCATCACCACAAAACCCGATGTCACCCCTCCCCTCAAATACTGAGTATAATCGCCACGGAAATCAAAGCGGTCCTCAGCTGAAGCATCCGGGGCAAAGGATTCGAAGTTCTTCAATTCATCGGGAGTGAAAAAGCCCGATGAAGCAAAAAACCCAGGATAAAGAATGTAGCCACCAGCCTCGATGATTTCCGCATCCTCGGGAACCGGCACTTTTTCACCGATGGCAACAATCTTTCCATCTCTGACAAGGATTGTCCCAGACCCCCATATTTCGCCCTCCATCGTGTGGATTTCCCCGCCTCGGATGGCGACCGTCTTGGCAAATACGCACATTCCACCACAAAGCAAAAACAAGAGGCCAACACGAGCGGCTATTTTGCTGATCTTTTTCATGTGTCGCGTACCCATTTTCCCTGCCGTATGATCGTCTACTTGATGATTTTTTCCTCCAAGAGTTTTTTCAACTCTTCGTCTTTGGCTCTTTCATAGACCAGCTTTCCGTCGATGTATACGAACTCGACCTTTGTGGATAACTTGAACGGATCATCGTCAAGCACCGCAAAGCTGGCCAGTTTTCCCTTTTCAATCGAACCGACAAGATCATCCGCTCCCAACATCCGAGCAGGTATGATAGTCACAGCCTCCAGGGCCTCATCAGGGCTCAATCCGCTGCTGAGAACTCTCATAGCTTGGTAAGAAAGACTTCTGGTATGCACTCTGTTGGGTTCGGAAATGAGTGCGAACTCGATGCCTTTCTGGTGAAACATACGGGCAACATCGATTTTTTTCACCTCTTCTGTGAGAGGATCGCGCTCATAATAGGCCAATTCTGCATCGAGAATGATGTCGAGTTTTTTTTCGGCTATAAAATCAGCGGCTTTGTAGCACTCGGGACCCAGCAGATAGACCGATGAGTACCCGTATTTTTCCGACAGGTTATATGCCCGCACTACATCCGAGGGACCCTTGCAATACACGTAGGCTTTGTACCGACCCTCAAGCAGGTCCACAACAGAATCATACTTCACTCGCTCAGGCGACCGGAAGGAACCGGGTGTGGAAACCATCTTCTCTTCCTTTTCGGCCTCTTTTTTTCGCCTTTCCATGTATTCTTTGGTCTCGTTGAAATACCGGCGCAGTTGAGCCAATACTCCCATTCTTGTCTGAGCAGGAGTCCCCACAACGGAAACTTTCATGCCTGACTCAGGAATGAGCAGCATATCTTCCACGACCAAACCGACGGTTTTCACCACCGCACCTTTTCCGCCAAGGATCGTGCTGTTTCCCGGTATGATATGGAGTGCTGTCACCCCATCTTTCAAAGCCGATGTGAAAGCATCATGGGATGTGTCGATGTTATCCAACACCGTGACGAACGGGGTGAGTGGATTGGTTTCGTTGGCCACATCGTACCCTCTGGCAACGTGGGCCTCCACCATTCCCGGCACAATGACTTTCTGGCTGTAATCGATAACGTCCACATTCCACGGAATCTCAGGGCCAGTGCTCACCTCCTGAATTTTTCCATCCTGGATCAGGATAACGGCGTTTTCGATGACACCGCTTGAAACCGTGTATATTTTTTTTGCCTTTACAGCAATGGCTTGAGCTTGGCATACAAAGGGAAAAAAGAGAAGGATCATTAAACAAAAGGTCCATAACTTGTGATAACCAAATCGTCTTCTCATCGGATTTCTCCGTTATTCTTATTTATTCGGATCAAAAAGTTTTCCATCGATAACAACGCTTAATAGGCTCGAGGAAGGCTCAAAAGGATCTCCATCGAAAACCAAAAGGTCCGCATCCTTTCCTTTGGCGACAGAACCCAGCCTGTCCGCAACACCCAAGATTTGTGCAGCATCGAGAGTGAGTGCTTTCAGTGCCTTTTCCTTGGCCAATCCCAATTCCACCGCATGAATGGCCTCGTCCTTCAGTGCGGAAATCGGACTTTCTGCGTTGTTTTGGAAGGAAAATCGTATTCCTCTTTCTGCCAGCAAAACAGGGGTCCGGGCCATATACCTATCATTTTCTCGATTAAAATCTCCTCTGCCTTTCTTTTGGTATACCGGGCCGTAAATAACAGGAATGTCGTTCGCTTTGAGCTCGTCCAAATGCCTGTAGGCATCCACACCGCCAACCAGGATCCAACGATATCCAAATTCTTCCATCAACCGGAAGGCCGTTTTGATATCCATGTAGGATCTGGCGCTTATGCGAAGGGGCGTTTTGCCCTGCAAAACCTGACGAAACAGAAGTTCATCTGGAGTGAGTTGTGCGTCCGGTAATCCGCTTTTGTTCTGAAGATCCGTCAATGTGTACCGGATGATAAAAACAACGCCCATTCTGTTTTGGGGACGGCGGTTCCTGAGGTCAAGCGGCCCGAAACCGCTCGGGTAGGAATTTCCCTGACCTGGCTCTCTTCCGAGGACCATCTTCAGATGAACGTGATTTCGAACCAGCATATCCTGAGGAGTACGGCCTTTTGTTTTTAAAACCGTGCCTGTTCCGGGGAAAACATTCAGATTCCCTGGAGCAAGATAGACGCTTGTGACACCACTCCTCCAGGCTTTATCAAAATCTTTCGCCCTAGGATCTACCGAATACAGAAGGTTCATCTGCGGGGTGACCTCTTTTCCTTCCTCATTCGTTTGTTTCACCACATCCATATGAGCATTAGCCGCGATAAATCCAGGTGTTATGACCTTGTCTGCAAAATCCAGAACGTGTGCGTCTGGTTTAACAACATATCCCTTTCCCACAAAGACAATCTTGCCATCCTCAACAACTATAAAAACATTCCTCAACACGTTGCCATTGCCGATGAGGACCGTTCCCGCTTTTATCACAACCGGGTTTTGGGCATGGCAAAAAATACCGAAAAGACACAAGAAAAGCGAAAAAAACAGGCTTTTTCTGAACATCTTCCTGAGGATTTTTTCTCTCATAAACCTATTTTTTCCCTTGAAATACCGCCCGGCCGTTCACATAGACTGCTATGATGCGAGATCCAAGATCCAGAGGTTCTCCCTCCAGGACCACAAAATCGGCATGCTTTCCTTCTTCAATGGAGCCCACAGAATCGGCCACCCCAAGGATCTGGGCAGGAATGAGCGTTATTGTTTTTAGAGCCTCCTGTTGGGTTAATCCTTGATGGTAAAGCATCAAGGCTGAAAGCCTCAGGCTCAAAGGATCCGCTTCAGGCATGTAGCTGACAAAAGCCGCCGGGATGCCTTGTTTTATCAGATGGGCTGCATTTTTTGCCCATTTTTCAGGATAGAAAGGAAGAATCGGGGACATCAGGACAGAAACATTATTCTGTTTTAAATAAGGTATCAAAAGATGGGCTTCCTCTCCTCCGACAATGACGCCATCCATCAGCCACTTTTTCAACCACTGGAGGGCTGTGTTGATCTCAGCCAAGCTCGAGGCCGCGATCATAGGAGGAAGATTACCCTCTAACATGGACCGGAGTCCATTTTGCGGGAAAATATCTTCTCGGTTCTGTTCCAAACCGGACTTGATGGTTTCCATCTCCTGGTTCAATAAATTTTCTGCCCCCATCAAAGAGGTTGGTGCCCGGTCAGGGCGGATAACCTCCCCGTTGAACGAAATTTTCAGAAAGGATCGCTTTTTCAAAACGGAAATGTTGTTAAAATCCCTTGTGAGCTTAAGAATGGAACTAATTCCGCCGACGAGGTTTTCATTCCGAGGAACAAGATTCACGGTCGTGATACCCGACTCCAACGCCAGCTTCACTTCTGGATCCAACGCATCAAAAACAACAGCCGTTATCAAATCAGAGGTGAATACCTCAGTATTTTCCAGCAGGTGGTAATATCCCGATACATACGAATGGGCATCCACCATACCAGGTATGATGGTTTTTCCGGAATAATTTTTAACAGGAACAGAAGGCCATTCCTCTCCCTGGGCAATCTTTTTGAACCGACCATTCTCGATGAAGAGAGTCGCATCTGTTAACACTCCTTGTATTCCAGAGGTGTAAACTTTTGCCCCTTTGATCAAATAAGCTTCCTCGGTTCCTCCTGCAAAAAGACAAATTCCCACGATAATCAATAAAATACTCATGAGCGGGACTGACAATTTATGCCGTCTCATCGTTTTCTTTCCCATGCGGCCTTGCCATCCCTAAAAACCATTTCGATCTTGGATAGAGAATTCAGGGGTTCCCCATCCAAAACCACAAGATCCGCATCCTTCCCCTCCTCAAGACTTCCCACCCGGTCGGCAACACCCAGGATCTTCGCGGCACTCGAGGTCACCGCCCCAAGAGCGAATTCAGGAGATGCCCCTCGGCTGAGAAGAAGCGCAGCATAAAATCTCATGAATCTTGCCGAAAGAGGGAACCGATCGGGTGGAACAATAGCAAAAGGGATCCCGGAATCGCTCAGTTTTCCCCATGAGATCTGTGTCTTTTGCTTAGCACGATCGCTCGCCCTATAAGGGTAGAATAAATCGCTTTCTCTTACCTGGAGAAATCCGGCAGCATATCCTTGCACGCCCCCGGGAAACAAAAATCTCCGGTAATCCAGCAGAGGGTTGGAAAGAAGCGAAACAGATGCATTTTCTAGTTCGTTGAGGATGTAAGGCCAATCCTCGCTTTGCTCGAGAATGATACGCAAACCGAACTCTTCGCCCAGACGCAAGGCTTGCAGGATGGAATCTGGCCTATGAACAATAAAGCGGACCGGGATCTTTTTATCCATCGCTTGGAGCAAGATTTCTTTGGATTCATCTTTTTTCGGCCTTTGGGGTTCTTTCGTTTTCTTGGCTGAGGGAAGTCTTTTTGTCGGCTTATTCTCGGATTCTCCCTCTTTTCTTTCTTCTAATTTCTTTTTTTCGTCTTCATACTTTTTTCGTTTATTGTTGTAATCCGCCCATTCTTTCCGGTATTCCTCGGCCTGTTTAAACTGATCCCGAATTCTGTGATACTGGGTAAGCCTGAGGACATTCGAGGTCTTTTTGTCCTGAAGCCTCTCCAGCCGTATATTTAGTGCCGCTTTATCCTTGAGGATTAAAATCTTTCCGCTTTCTCCTGAATGGACCTTGACGACAGCGCCCAGTCCTCCCATAAACCGAAAGGAGACAGGAGAAATGTAGGTGGTCGTTACGCCATACTTGAGAATCTTTGAAACAGAAGGATCAAAATAGTGGATGCCTTCGAGTATATCGGTGTCGGGCTTTTCCTCGCCAGAATATTGCAGATCTTTTTTTTCGACAAATAAGGCCGACGAAGCACACACCATTCCCGGGATAATGGTTTTTCCCGAGAGGTCAATCACCTGTGCATCGGATGGAGTGAGGATGTCGGGACCGATCTTTTCGATCTTTCCATCTTTTATCAAAATCATCCCGTTTGTGAGTACGCCCTGTGCACCCATAGTGAATATCTTGGCGTTTTTCAGAAAAACCTGGTCGGATGGCATGCCAGAAACGGAAAGAAAGAGGAGAAAAACAAAAAGAAAAATGGCCGCGTTTTTTCGAGATGGCTTCACTGCACTCCCTTCAAAGTCCCTGTTTGTGCATCCCTTTATAACAAAGTAAAAATTCGAAGTCAATGATATTAGGAAAAATCATCTCGAAGAATCCATTTTTATAACTCCAGGTTATAAACCGGGTGTCTTTTGAGGGTTTAATAACCTCCAGTTATAATGTATAATTTTTGCGTTTTAAAGGAATGACGTTTTTTATGGATAATTACAGGTTAAGAGGTCTGAAATGAATAAAAGAACATACACTAAAAATGGTTTAAATATCGGGCTAATCGTTGTGATCCTGCTTGCCGGAATTTTCTGCAACAGGGAAACCGCGATCACAGCGGTGGACTGGCAGCCAGTGGAGGGGAAAATCATGACCAAGTGGGCCAAGGATGTCATACCGGTCACCGCCCATTCTGAATATCCGCGTCCTCAGATGAAACGGGAGGAATGGCTTAACCTGAACGGGATGTGGGAGTATGCAATCCGGCATGAGGAAGAAAAGGCCCCCGAACAGTATGATGGACACATCCTCGTTCCATTTCCTGTGGAAGCTGCACTCTCCGGAGTAAAAAAATCCGTTGGCAAAGAAAATCGCCTCTGGTACAGGCGCATGTTCACGATCCCGAAAAATTGGTCAAAAAAAAGGATTCTTCTCAACTTCGAAGCCGTGGACTGGGAAACCACCGTCTGGATCAACGGACGTCAGATGGGCACACACCGAGGCGGCTACGATCCATTCGTTTTTGATATCACCGAAGCACTTAAAAAAAGAGGGAAACAAGAGGTCGTCCTTTCTGTGTGGGACCCAATCAACGACGGTACACAACCACGAGGCAAACAGGTAAAAGATCCCCACGGCATTTGGTACACATCGGTGACCGGTATCTGGGGAACGGCATGGCTGGAGCCAGTCGAACAGACACACATCGAATCCTTGAAGATAATACTGGATATCGACACCGGAGAAGTTCATGTGGCTGTTCACTGCCCGGACAAAGCTCTGGGTTATCAAGTCGAGTTGGTGGTTTCTGGAGGGGAATCAACCGAAATCAAAGCAAAAGGTATGGTGGGACAAAAAATATCCCTGATTTTACCTGATCCCAAATTGTGGTCTCCGGATTCCCCGGTGCTTTACGACTTGAAAGTCCTTTTGAAAGATAACCAAGGAAGGGAAATCGATCACATCGATAGCTATTTCGGTATGCGCAAGATCTCTGTCGCAAAAGACGAAGCCGGAATAAATCGGCTTTTCCTTAACAATCAAGCCCAATTTATGATCGGTCCCTTGGATCAGGGCTGGTGGCCGGATGGGCTGTACACTGCCCCGACAGATGAGGCCCTCCGATACGACTTGGAAGTAACCAAACAACTGGGGATGAATATGCTGCGCAAACACGTCAAGATCGAACCTCGCCGATTTTACTACTGGTGTGATAAACTCGGAGTGCTTGTCTGGCAGGACATGCCCAACGGAGATTCCCACATCGGAAAGGCAGGAAAGGATATCGAGCGTTCACCGGAATCGGCCGGACAATTCGAGGTCGAACTCAGCCGGATGATCAACAGCCTGTACAACCACCCGAGTATCGTAATTTGGGTGCCCTTTAACGAGGGATGGGGTCAGTACGATACAGCCAGGTTAGTGGATTGGATTAAACAGCTCGATCCCACACGATTGGTCAACAACGCCAGTGGTTGGGCAGACCGCGGCGTGGGCGCCGTCCATGATATCCACTCCTACCCAGGTCCCGAGGCTCCGGAAAAAGAGCCCAACCGTGCAGCCGTGCTCGGAGAATTCGGCGGCTTGGGATTGCCCATAAAAGGACATACCTGGCAGGATGAGAAAAATTGGGGGTACCGAAGTTTTGAAAATGCCGAAAACCTGATCAGTGCCTACCTGGAGCTGATCCAAAAATTAAAAATTCTGGTCGAAGAAGGATTATCGGCAGCCGTCTACACCCAGACAACCGATGTGGAAATAGAGGTAAACGGACTGATGACATATGACAGGGCCATCACAAAAATGGATCCCGAACGTGTGGCAAATCCAAACAAAGAACTCACCAAAAAATAGTACCGGCGTACTTCTTGAAGTCCATTCCAAAAATGTCCAATGACAAAGTTTGACCGCAAACTTTTTGTTAAACTTTTATTGAATAAAAACGTAATAAACAATAGTATATTAAGTAAAATTGGAGGTTTTCTGATGAAAAAAGTTATGATATTTTTTGTTTTGGGAATATTTCTTGTCAGTATCACGGCTACCCCAGGATACAGCCAAACAGCCAAAGAAATCATCCAAAAGATGGTCGAGGCAACGGGCGGAAAAAAAGCTCTCGAAAGCATCGATGATTCAACCGTAACAGGCACGATGGAATTGATCCAACAAGGGCTCAGCGGCGATATAACAATTTACAACAAAGAACCGAGCAAAATTCGTATGGATATTGAGTTGATGGGCATGGTTATAACCCAGGCCTACGACGGAAACTTAGCCTGGTGGACCAATCCCCAGACAGGCGCAACCGAAGAAATGCCAGCAAACGAAGCAGCGAGCATGAAAAGAGACGCGCTGCCCAGAGATGCCACCTTTAATCCGGAAAAATACGGGATATCCTTTGCTTCCAAAGGAAAAGAATCTTTAGAAGGTAAAGACCATTATGTTGTTGAGCAAACATATGCCGATGGTTTTAAAGTGAGTCTTTATGTGGATTGTGCAACCTATCTCATCACAAAATCCAAGGGGACAGTCAGCTCGGAAATGGGAGATATGGAATTTGAGCAATTCGCCTCAGATTACAAAAAAGTCAACGGGCTTATGATTGCGCACAAAATCACCTCATACATGAACGGAGCGGAAGCACGCATACTCACCATCACTGATGTCCAATACAATACTGGATTGGAAGATTCCCTGTTCATCATGGAGGAGTAACACAACAGTTTTTGGATTTGGGACTCTTATGGATTGAGCTAAGAACACATCAAGATGAAATGCCCAAAATGTCAGTATGATAACCCAGCCAACACCTCCTACTGCGGCAACTGCGGAATGCCTCTATTTTCATCCGATAATATTCCGCTGGCAAAAACTTTGACGCTCGAAACTCCGATTTTGGAACTGGAGAGGGGAGCCATGTTTGCCGAACGCTACGAGATCATCGAAGAGCTGGGAAGAGGTGGCATGGGCCGGGTTTACAGGGTGTTGGATAAAAAGATCAATGAGGAGGTAGCCCTCAAGCTCATAAAACCTGAAATCGCAGACCGCAAAACCATCGAACGATTCGGCAACGAGTTGAAGATGGCCCGTAAGATATCCCACAAAAATGTCTGCCGCATGTACCACCTCAGTGAGGAATCTGGAACACATTACATAACCATGGAATACGTGCCGGGGGAAACTCTTAAAAGCATGATAA
>CAYPGQ010000017.1:0-55668 GCA_964410125.1 uncultured Eubacteriales bacterium
CTGTGCCTTCCTCACTTTGGTGATCAGCCATTCCCGCGGCATGAAAGAGATGGGCCTTGTCACGGGAATAGGTTTGCTGGCTATCCTTTTTGCCACTCTTTTCTTTTTACCTACCCTTTTGGTTTTCAGAGAACGGCGTCTGGAGAAAAAAAGAGAAGAAGGAAAAGGGAAAAAAGAGTTTGTCCAAAGAGATATTTCTTTCCGTTTTTTGGGGAACTTGACTGTGTGGCTGGGCAAACATTACATTTTTACGATCGTGGCTTCAGTTGCGATAAGCGTTTTGCTCGTTTGGTCGGCCACCAAAATCACTTTTGACCACAATTACATGAATATCGAACCCAAAGGATTGACCTCCATAGCCCTTCAAGATACGGTGCTCGAGAAGTTCGATCTGAGCATGGATTATGCCCTGGTTTTGACAGATGATGTCGATCAATCCCGTTCCTTTGCAAAGGAATACAAGGAACTGGGTTCGGTGGCTGTTACCGAGGATATTTCCGTCTACCTCCCCTCAGAAGAGGAACAGGAAAAACGAATCCCCTATATTTCAGAAATACGAGAAAAGATCCAAACCGCGGAAATCAGGGATGCTATTTTTCAGAGTGATTTGGAGAAACTGAGGGAGGAAATCGGACGTTTGGAAATGAACGTGATGGAGATGCAGGATATGGCCTTTATCGGCGGACAGGACAAGGTCGATAATAAGTGTAAAGAAATCGTCGGAAACCCCGACGATCCCGATTCAAAAAATATCTTTCAGGATCTGATGCAGATAATGGAAACAGATGATGTTCGGGGAATTGAAGGATTTTCGGGTTTTCATCAAAAATTCGCCCCTTATTTCAAACAAGCAGTGGTGCAGATGGGATCCACGGATTCCATTCGCCTGGAGGATTTGCCTGACTCCATACTGGACCGCTATGGCAATGCCAGCCATGATCAGTTTCTGGTGACGGTTTTTCCTGCCGGCAATATCTGGCAGGACAAGGATTTTTTGGACAGGTTTGTGGAAAATTTGGAAGAAGTCAGCGATAGGGCGACCGGCATGCCTCCTGTTTTTAAAGCTCTGATTGAGATCATCGGCCGGGATGGGGGGAATGCCGTCCTGCTGACCGTGGTCATTGTTTTTGTTCTTCTGGCCCTGGATTTTCGCAGTCCCCGTATGGCCCTGATGGCCATGATTCCCCTGGCGTTCGGCATCTTCTGGATGGTGGGACTGATGCATCTTGTGGGCATGCAGCTAACGGTGATGAATGTTATGGGGCTTCCGTTGATCGTCGGAATCGGTATCGACGATGGTGTGCACATCGTTCACAGGTGGAAACATGAAGGCAAGGGAAAGATAGGAGTTGTCTTTTCGAGCACAGGAAAGGCCATTCTTTTGACCTCTTTGACGACCATGCTAGCCTTTGGTTCGTTGGTCTTTTCCATCTGGCGAGGATTCGGTCATCTGGGAGGTGCGCTTTTCCTGGGTGTTGGAGCCTGTTTCTTGACGACCGTCTTGGGCCTCGCCGGCCTCATTGGATTGACCGAACGAAAATAATCTTCACTTATTTTGACTCCATTTTTTGTGTGTGTTAAATACTATAGATCAAATACTGGAAAATCTGTTTATGAGAGGAGAGAAAAGTATGAGAAGGAATACTACAGCTTGGGCAATTCTTTTGCTGATGGTGATGCCGGTTGTGCTGCTGGCCGGAAAGGGAGAGAAAAAGGTCTTGAACCTGGATGATTATCCTGAATGGAAACATATCACCAGTGTTATGATTTCTGACTACGGAGATTGGATCACCTACGGGTACCGGCCAAACGGTGGGGATGTCACTTTGTATATCAAGAACCTGAAAAACGAGAAGATTTATGAAATTGCAGTAGGATCTGACCCAAAAATATCGAGCGATTCCCGGTGGGCGGCCTACAAAATCAATCCCTCGAAGGAAGAGGCAAAAAAACTACGGAAGGAAAAAAAGCCGGTAACTTCGAAGGTGGAACTTCTGGATTTGAAATCGGGAGATAAAACAACCTATGCCAATGTATCATCCTTTGTCTTTTCGAATGATTCTGGATTCTTTGCGGTCAAAAAAAACAAAGCGGACAAAAACGCCAAACATGATGGAAGCGATCTTTTGCTGCGCAATCTAGAAACGGGAATGGATTTAAACATCGGGAATGTGGGAAGTTTCCGTTTTAATTATGATGGGGCCATGCTGGCCTACACGATCGATGCTGATAAAAAAGCTGGAAACGGAGTTTATGTTTTGACTTTGAAAAGCGGAGCTATCCGGCCGCTCGATTCAGGAGAGGCGGATTATGCGCAGCTCACTTGGGATGACCAAGGAAGGAAGGCTTTGGCAGGCTTTCAAAAAGGCAATGCCTTGGCTGTACTTAAAGGCAAAAAGCCGGAAAAGTCTGTCCAGAAAGAAAACCAGCTGATGGTTTTTGTAGGGCTGGACACCGATAAGGCTGCAAAGGTCATGTATAATCCTGCCGATGATAAGGGCTTTCCGGAAGGAATGGTCTTGAGTGAAAAGGGAGAGTTAGCTTGGAGTGAGGACAATGCCCGCATTTATTGTGGGATAAAAGAGCAGGAGGCCGAACCTGAAAAGAGTGAAGATCCTGTGGCTAATGTGGATGTGTGGCACTGGAAGGATGAACGTCTACAGTCGGTCCAGATGGTTCAGGCCGATAGGGATCGGAAATTCACGTACCGATCGGTTTTTCTTTTAAAAAGGGAGCAGTTCATTCCTCTGACCGATGAAGCCATGCCGGCCATCAGCATTCCTAGAGACGGGAAGTTTGGAGTGGGCCGGGAAAATAAAAAATACAGGGCTGATGTCAACCGGAGTCGATCTACCGCCGATTATTATCGAATCGATCTTGATACCGGCAAGCGCACTCTGATCATCGAAGAACTGTCTGTGAGAATGGGGCTTGATCCGAGTGGCCAATATTTCCTTTATTTCAAAGATGGCCATTTCTGGCTGTATGACATGGATAAAAAGAAACAATCTAACATTTCCGAATCAGCTCCGGTCAGCTTTGTGAATGTGGATATGGATATTCCTTCGGATGAGCGGCCATGGGGGATTGCAGGATGGACCAAGGATGGGAAAAGCCTTGTTGTGTATCACAAGTATGATGTATGGATGCTGAAACTGGACGGCAGTCAAGCTGATAATTTGACTAAGGGAAGAGGGGATGAACAGGAAATTCGGTTCCGGTATGTACGATTGGATCCTGATGAACGATTTCTGGATGTGTCCCAGCCGTTTCTCTTGTCTGCCTATGGAGAGTGGACCAAAAAAGCGGGATATTTTCATTCGAATCCCGACGGCACTATGGAAAAGCTAGTCTATGACGATGTGATGTTCGGCCGCCGGATCCGGAAGGCAAAAAATGCGGATAAGATTTTATACACGCAGGAGACTTTTGTGGATTTTGCGGATTATTATGTAAGCAACAGTCGGTTTCAGAATCCGGTCAAGTTGACCGATGCCAATCCCCAGCAGAAGGAATACGCCTGGGGGCGCCGGATATTGATCGATTACGAAAACAGCCGGGGAGTGAAGCTTCAGGCAACGCTGACCCTTCCTGCAGGGTATGTGGAGGGAAAAAAATACCCGATGCTTGTTTACTTTTACCAAAAGATGTCTAATCGTCATCATAACTACTCTATGCCCACCTATGATGACCGTCCGCACATGTCTTTGTATGCCAGCGATGGATACCTTGTGCTGATGCCGGATATCGTTTACACGGTAGGAACGCCCGGCTCCAATGCTTTGGATTGTGTTGGCGCAGCCGTCCAAAAGGTAATCGATCTGGGATATGCCGATCCCGAGCTTATCGGCCTTCAGGGCCACAGCTGGGGTGGGTATCAGTCCTCCTTTATCGTAACCCAGACCGACATGTATGCCTGTGTAGTGACCGGTGCTCCTCTCACCAACATGCCCAGCATGTACAACATCCTGTACAAAAGTACCGGGAATACGAATCAAGGCGCCATTGAAACCGGCCAGGGACGTTTCGGACGGGATGTGTATCCGATGAAAGACCTGGAGCTTTATGTCAGCCAGTCACCGATGCACCATGCGGCAAAAATCACAACCCCGTTCATGATCCTTCACGGCACAGAGGATGGAGCGGTGGATTGGAACCAGGGGTTGGAATTTTATGTGGCCGCCAAACGCCTGGGCAAAGAAGTCATCTTGCTGTCCTACCCGGGTGAGCCTCATCATCTGAGAAAAGAGGAAAACCAGAAGGATTTTCTGCAGCGGATGAAACAGTATTTTGACCATTATCTCAAAGGAAAGCCTGCCCCTGACTGGATGACTGATGGCATCCCTTTCCTGAAAAAGAAATTCAAGTAATTTAATTGGGGACAGGATACCCTTTCACTTAATTGTAATTGTATTTTTTGCACATAAATGAGTGAAAGGGTATCCTGTCCCCAAATTAATTAGTGGCAAAAATTGTCACTGAAATTGCCAAAAAGTTGACAAAAAGTTTCTTGACAGCGAATACACAATCCTGATAAATAATATTCACCGGGTAGGATTTTTTAGTTTACACGGGTTTGAAAGGTTTAGACATATGCGGGGCTTCATCTGAATTGGAGCCTATAAATTTCGTGTACGGGTATAGTTTTGCAATAATCTTTTTTGTGTTTTTGAAATGAAGGAATTTGATCATCTCTGAAGATAGAGGGAGGAGATAAAATGCGGGGAAAACGAATATTATTTCTAATATTGTTGGTTATTGCCATCGTGGCAATAGCGGGAATTCCAACAGAGTCTCAATATTTTGAGATAAATGCCGATTCGGATCCGGATCTTATTGCGGGTCGCAATGTGAACATGGTCTCCGGCATGACCTTGCCGGATGGGGATCCCTATCTGCAGCGTCAGAACGAACCGTCCATAGCTGTTTCCACACGGAATCCCCTGCACCTTTTGGCCGGGGCTAATGACTACAGAACAGTCGACATGCCTTTCTCGGAAGGCGAATTGCCTGGCCAAATGCAGAACCAGGCCACAGGAGATGCCTGGCTGGGTATTTTCAAATCCTATGATGGCGGCCAATCCTGGATAAGCACTCTCCTCCCTAACTACCCTCAGGATCCAAATACCGGCCCTCTAAGTGGCTATGAAGCAGCAGCCGATCCCGTGGTCCGTGCCGGGACGAACGGCCTGTTTTTTTACAGCGGCATTGTCTTCGACCGTACAAATACTGATAACAACGCTGTTTTTGTGGCTCGATTCATCGATAACAATAACGATGAAGAAGGCGATCCGATCCAACACATCGATACGACAATCATCGACTCATTGAATGGGGGACGGTTTAAAGATAAACCCTGGATCGCTGTCGACGTTCCGAAGAATAATGCCAAAAGTATTAGTATTGCAGGGCAAAGCATTCCCCGGAGCAATGTCTATATTGTTTACAGCGTGTTCGAAGGAGAAGGTGACACCCTTGAAAGCAAGATTCTCTTCTGTCGCTCCACGGATTGTGGAAATACGTGGGAAGATCCGATCGAACTTAGTTCGAGCAATCATCTGAATCAAGGCGCAACGATCGCTATTGATCCGCGAGGGAACGGGCATATTTATGTTGCCTGGAGGCGTTTTAAATATGGAGAAGGTAGAAAAGCTCAATCCGATGCCATCCTCATTGCTCGATCGACTAATGCGGGGAAAAAGTTTCAAAGCGCCGCTGAGGTTACCGAAGTGCCAGGTCCCTTCGATCAGCCAACAACAGATCATTCTAATGCTCCGTTAGGAACATCCTTTCGAACCAACAGCTATCCGACTATAGCAGTGGACAATAGAGGGAGGGTTTACCTTGCTTGGTCTCTGCGTGGAGTAGACGCTGCATATCCTGATCATGCTCGTGTGTTGATTGCGACTTCAAATAATGGAAAAAATTGGTCCACTCCCCTAGCAGTGGAAAGTCCGAATAATTCATTTGGCTATCAGTTTATGCCGTCGCTTACTTTTGCCGGCGGCCGATTGATACTTGCCTGGTATGATACCCGGAATGATTATTGTGCGGACTATATTCCTCCCGATTATATAAGTGATTCTGGAAATATCCGCCATACATTAGATGTGCGTGTCGCTCAAGGGACAACAGGAGAATTCCCGGTATTTCGACCTTCCGTCCAAGTCTCAAGGTATCTCTGGGCGATGGAGGAGATTGGCTCAGGAAATTATTATTTTGGTCAGGTTCAGTTCAATCCTCCCAATTACCCGCTGTTTAAAGGAGGGACTGTCCCTTTCCATGGTGACTACATCGATATCGCTCCATCGCCCCCCATCGTTCAAGACGACAAAGGCAGATGGCGTTTTAACACTGAACCCACCGATTCCCAGCAATTTCACCTTGCCTGGACGGATAACCGCGATGTGCGCCCGCCCGATGTTGGATTTTCCTGGACAGATTATAATCCTCCGCATTCTTCCCAATCTTCCTCCCAATTCCAGTTCTTAATGACTACGCCGTGTACTGTTCCGCAAAGCACAGGGATGCGCAATCAAAACATCTACACATCCTGTATTACTTCGGTGTTCGAAGCAGGATCGCCCGGAAATAACAAACCTTTGGGAACACTCGGCGACAATCCAGCTACCGGAGAAATGATTCCACGGGCTTTTGTTATTTTTGTCAAAAATCCTACCGAAGATATCAGACATTATCGTTTGCAGATTGCCGATGGGCCTGATCATGGAACAGCGTCATTTCTCGAGTTCGACATGCTCGAAGAGATCGATGTGTCCATCGCTCCCTATTCGTCGATTTCCAGGCCCTTATTTGTCACATCCTCCGATGAGAATGACAATGTGACGGTCGAGGTTTTCGAGATCGATGAGCCAGGCGGAAGTCCTGTTACCGGAGGAGCGCGAAGCACGATCGTTATAAATCCGGATGATACAGCTCCTGGCGTCACTGGGGATCTTCAGGATACAGAAAGCCACGATCCGGATATAGCCAACCCAAACATCGTCAACTGGACCTATGTCAATCCGAATATCGTCAACCCCAACATCGTCAACCCCAACATCGTCAACCCGAATATCGTTAATCCCAACATCGTCAATCCCAATATTGTCAATGATCCCCTCAACCCCAACATCGTCAATCCCAATATTGTCAATACCAACATCGTGAACCCCAACATCGTGAATCCTAACATCGTGAATCCTAATATCGTGAATCCCAACATCGTCAATGCGGGCATTGAAGATATCGCGGATGCGGATGTGACCGATATCGAATGGGCTGTGACGAATGCCGGGAACACGGTTTCTTCCTACACATTCAAGATCTTCGCACGGGAATCCCTTCCCAAGGGCATTTATGCCCAGCTTCTCGTTTACAAGGTCCATTACACACCCGCCACGGATGGCGAAAGCTGCGAGTTGCAGCAAACGCCCCATCATGAACTCCTGCTGAATATTGTTAATCCGAACATCGTCAATCCCAATATTGTCAACCCGAATATCGTCAATCCGAACATCGTCAACTCTGCTATCGAGAACGCAACGTTCTTCCTCTCTCCAGGAGACGAAGCAAAGGCCGTTTTGAGATTGATCGATCCAGAGCCAGGGGTGAACAAATTCTTGCAATCCGGAAGAAAGTTTAAAATCCAGTCATTTGCAGAATCTCTGGGAGCCGCAACTGGCTCTCAGGCTGTGGACTCAGACGATGCTCTCCAGGGAGATACAACTGGTGAGGCCGACTCCACTGAGCTCATCATCATCACCTCATCGCTCCCTGATGGGACGGTGGGCGAGTCCTATCCGACCATTCAATTGGAAGCGGCTGGAGGTGATGGAACCTATGTTTGGTCTGCCAATTCTGAACTGCTGCCTCCTGGAATAGGTTTTACAAATGATGGGGTAATAAACGGTATCCCTCAGGATGACCCGAATGTGACGCATCCGCATATTTATAGCTTTCTTGTTCAAGTTTCATCGGGGGGAGAAGTCGATACACAAAATCTCAGCATCACTATCAACTCAGCCGAAGAGCCTACTCCTCCCTTGAACATTGTAACCACGACCCTTCCTCCTGGGACAGTCGGCAACTATTATGGCTTCACGTTGCAGGCCACTGGCGGAACCCCGCCACGTTCCTGGAGTTTAGCATCCGGAACGCTTCCTCTTGGATTGACCCTTGACAGCTCAGGAGTGATCAGTGGGACCATCGCAGAGGGTGCGAATGTCAGTGATCCTTACACCTTTGATGTACAGGTTACAGATGCAAACGAAGATACAGATATACAGTCTTTGAGCATCAGTGTCAGCGATATTGTTAATCCGGATCTAACCATTTCTGGAAGAATAAAAAATCAATGGGGTACCACAGTCTCCGGTGTGAGCATATATGGTTTACCCCATGCTCCCCAGACAGATAGTTATGGCAATTTTTCTGACATGGTGCCTTATGGCTGGTCAGGGACGATTACACCTTTCAAGGCTGGTTATGCCTTCTACGTTTCTGCCCAAGATCCATCATCCAGTCGAACCTATGATCAAATCACCGAAGATCAGTACAGCCAGGATTTTGTCGCAGATACGATCAACTACACCATTTCGGGAATCGTGACTTTTTATGGTTCTCCTCTTGCGGGAGTGATGATGAACGGATTGCCCGAAATCCCAGTCACGGATGCTAATGGTTATTATTCCGCATCCGTCCCTCACGGCTGGTCAGGAACTGCAACTCCCGAGCTTTTAGATTATATCTTTGAACCCCCAAGCCGGTCCTATACTTCCATAACCTCCGACCATGTGAATCAATTCTATACGGCCACATTTATAGGGGTCGGCCAGGATGATCCGTTCGAAGACAATGATGATTTTGCCAGTGCCACTGATATTGTGGCCGGCGCATACACGAATTTGCAACTTTTTGATGATGACTGGTACCGGGTGGATGTTGCCCAAGACAGTGATTTAAAAATCGTCCTCGACGGAGAACACATCAACAATATCGATGTCGAGATCCTAAACAATGCCGGAAATCGGATCATAGGCGCCTACGGAGATCCGGAAGATGAAACTGTCTATGTATCCGGCCTTGATGCTGGTTGGCATTACATCCGCGTGATCTATTTGGGCACTTCCGGGTTCTGGAACTCCTATGACCTGACCCTCACAGTTGGCAACGATCTCGGGAACGGAGAAATCAACGGGAATGTTTTGAATAGTACGGATGATGCATTGGCAGATGTTGAAGTCACAGCTTATGATGCACAATCGGACCACTATTTTGCCACCACCTCCGATGTCAACGGTGTTTACAGAATAAGTCTGCCTCCTTCACTGTATAAGATCTTTTTCGATGCAGGTACTATCGGACCTCCTAGTTATGTTTCTGAATATTATGATAATAAGCTTACTTTTGAAAATGCCGACACAATCGATGTTCAGCCTGGCTGGTTGATTCTCGATAAAGATGCTGTGCTCGAGTTGGAATCTGTTCTAAGCGTAGTCACATCAGCCCTTCCTGAGGGAATTATCGCCTCCTCCTACAGTGCACAACTCGAAGCAACCGGAGGTGTGACCCCTTATACATGGGATCTTGCTGACGAATCAGACCCCCTCCCCGATGGGCTCACGCTGCACAGCAATGGTGTGATCGATGGAACCCCCACGACCGCAGGAACTTTTGGTTTCACCGTTGAGGTTACCGATTCCACTAGTCCAACACCACAGATTGCAACCATGTCTCTCGACATCACCATCAGTGTCTATGGCGGGACAGATTATGTCATTTCAGGGACGGTGACTCCACCACTCTTAGGAGTTGTGATGAGTGGATTCCCTGGAAATCCAGTAACGAATAGTTCGGGAGAGTACACAGCTTATGTCTATTCTGGTTGGTCGGGCACAGTGACGCCTATTTTTGCTGGATATATTTTTGATCCTGCGAGCAGGACCTATAGCGATGTTACGGGTAATATTTTGGGTGAAAATTATACCGCTTCTACAGGCCGCATCATTTCTGGTCAAGTTACAATGGGAGGTTCACCACTCGGAGGAGTCCTGATGGGCGGATTGCCCGGAGATCCCATAACGAATGAGAACGGCGAGTATTTCGGTACAGTTCCTTCAGGTTGGTCAGGCACAGTGACACCAACATTGCCCGGATTTACTTTTAATCCCACAAACGTTCCCTATACAAACGTGACCACCAATCAATCAAATCAGGATTATGTTGCTAATTTTGCCGGTGGAGAAGATGACGGCTACGAAGAAAACGATGATTATGCCAGTGCTGCTGAAGTCACTCTTGGGACCCACATGAATCTGGTTCTTGCGGATGCCGATTGGTTCAAAGTGTTTATTCCTTCCGGACTTGAGGGGAAAGATCTGAAGATCAATATAAAAGGGCACTCCTATCCAGATCCTAGCGGCGGCGGAGACATGGATTTTATGGTCGTTGACGAATCGAAAAAAATGCTTGGATACGTGCTGAGTTCTTCGGATGATGAGACACTATACATATCCGACGTAACCGAAGGATGGTATTACATCGGCCAGACTTATATCGGCCAACCCGGAACTGTTTATTCCCTAACGCTCGAACTCAGTGATAATTTTGGTATCGGTTATATTTCTGGACGCATAACGGATGAAATTACTGGTCAGCCGATCGAGGGAATTTATGTAGAGCTCTACGGTCAACCCTTCGATTGGGGCAACAGCCGCCCATTGATCACCACCGATGCAAACGGAGAGTATAAAGTTGGCTACACGCCTGGCGATTACACAGTGATGTTCAACCTTCAAAGTATGGGTCCGGATCCTTACGCACAGGAGCGGAACTATATTGGGGAGACCTACAATTCGAATGAAATCTTATCTATCGCTGCAGGTACGACAATCACTGGCATAGATGATCAACTGAGGCCTGGCGGCACGATCACTGGCCGAATTACTGATCCTGATGGGAATGGAATATATGGTTTTGTTTATGTCTATTCCAGTAACAACACGCGTGTTTCCTTTTCTAGAACTGACGCGAATGGCCATTACTCCGCCGAACGCATCCCAACGGGTAATTACAAAGTCCGCGCCCGCGCTACTTATCCCTATAAAGATACCCAACTCGGAGTGAAATGGTATGAAGATAGGGGCTCTTTCGCGGATGGATACCCTGTGCCGGTTCAGGCCGGTTCGATAACCTCTGAAATCAATGCCCAATTAGAGGAATCGGGATACATAGAAGGCCGGGTGACAGATAGCTTCGGGGATCCCATACAAGGAGTATCGGTCGCTGCTTACGATGCCGCAGGGATCTTCCTGGTTTCAGGCGGGACAGATGAAGACGGGAATTACCGCATTTGGGGCCGCCTTCCTTCCGGGGATGTGAAAATATACTTTAATGCGTCAAATGCCCAAGGCAACTATGCTTCCGAGTATCACACGGATAAGTTGTTAATCGAAGATGCAGATTCCGTCTCCGTTCAGGCAGGACAGACCACATATGAAATAGATGCTGTACTTTCCGAGGGAGGAACAATATCCGGCCGGGTGACAGACGCTCAGGATGATGGTTTTCCAGGCGTAGCTGTCCATTGTATGGACATCGACAGTGATAGATTCTACTACGCAACCACAGATGCGGACGGGTATTATACGATCACCGGTCTGCTGCCGGACGATTACAAAGTTCGCTTCCGCACAACTTACGACGAGTATGCAACCCAATGGTATAATGGAGGATTCTCATTTGCCGATGGAAGCACTGTTTCTGTTGCGGCCGGTGCAAATGTCCCAAACATCAAAGCACAACTCACAAATAATGGCGGATTCATATCCGGGCGAGTCACGAACACGTCGGATATCGGCATAAAGGATGTTAGAGTCTATGCTCAAGACAACACAAAAGAAGGTGCAATAGCCTGGACGGACACGGATGCCAATGGCTATTACACCATTCCTCGGATTCCGACTTGCAATGCAAAGGTCTATTTCAACACGAATCGCCAGTATCTCAACCATGTTGCCGAATGGTACAACGATGCGAATTCTCATGCCAGTGCTGGTACAGTCGCAGTCACTTTTGGCCAAGAGACAACTGGGGTCAATGCAGTCCTCGCTCCGATCTCGCCTTTTAACATCACAACCACGTTGCTTCCGAACGGAGAGGTGGCCGTGCCTTACGAAATAGCCCTCGAGGCGACTGGCGGACGGGAGTTCTACCACTGGAGCCTGATCTCCGGCTCTCTACCTCCTGGCCTAATGCTGAACAGCAAAGGTGAGATCACAGGAACTCCCACAGCCGCAGATCTGGATCCATACAGCTTCACGGTGAGGGTAACAGACTCCAGCCGGAACCAGCTCATCGACACACAAAGTTTAAACATCACCATCGGTGCCTATGCAGGCTCAGGCTATTTGATCTCTGGTTTGATTCAGATTGATAGTTCGCCCTTGGGAGGAGTCGTTCTCCAAGGGCTCCCGGGAAATCCGGTCACAAGCCCCAATGGCGAGTATATCGTTGCTGTGCCGCAGGGCTGGTCTGGAACGGTCACACCGACACATTCCGGCTATTTCTTCGATCCACAAAACAGAGAATACACCGATGTCGATTCCAGTATGTCGGGTCAAGACTACACGGCTTATGAATTGACTCTCCAAATCACCACAGAATGGCTGCTTAACGGAACCGAAGGATATCCTTACAACCAGTCTCTTAGCGCAGAAGGTGGAACAGAAACTTATTCATGGAGCATAACGTCAGGTAATCTGCCCTACGGATTGACTTTGGATAGCAACGGAACCATCAGCGGTATACCTACTCATTCCGATAATTACGATTTTACAGTCCGTGTTACAGACTCTAGCTCTCCCATTCCACAACTTGTTGATAAAGCTCTCAGCATAAGTGTCCATGGGGATCCTACCTCAGAAGGCCCGATTCTCTATTGGAAGTTGGATGAAGGTGACGGAACGATCGCATTGGACTCTTCTGGTCATAATGAAAATGGAATATTGCATGGCAGTGTTAATTACACCAGCGATTCGGTTAGCGGCCATGCTGCGGAAATTCTCGCCAATGGATGGCTGGAAAGATCGCATCAAGGGCCCTTTCATTTTGTGAATCAGGCCACGATCATGGCCCGTGTCAAGATCGATGACTTTAACCAAGAGGATCGCTTTGTTTGGAAGCTGCAGTATGACGAACCCTACAGAGGTTTTCCCTACGAGCTTGAAATACGCATGGATATAAACGGCAACATGCTTCATTTGGATTCGGGGAACGGGTTGATCGAGGATATATATAACTGCCCACGTTTTCAAATCGGTATCGATCTGACCAGCACGGGATTTGCCTTAGGTCAATACAACCAAATTGCTGTCACCATCAATGGCGATGTTTACAAAGTTTTCATCAATGGGAGCGAAGTTGCCTCGGCAACAGGAGCGCCGTTCGAGGTCAATGATTCTGTCCAGAATTTCTGGGTAGGCGGGGCCAATTGGTCTGAATACTGGTTAGGCGGAAAGATCGATGAGATCATGGTCTTCAACATGGCCTACGGACCTCAGGAAATCAATGATATCTATTCTATGGGCGTATTGCCGACGATCTCGGGAACCGTTCTCTTGAGCGATGCTTCCCCCCTTCCTTGGGTTAGGATGAACGGACTGGCGGGGGATCCTCATGTGCAAGAAGACGGCACCTACATCGGCGTTGTTTCTCCGAATTGGTCGGGAACTGTGACACCTGATATGGGCGGGTATTATTTTAATCCTCCGAGTCGCACCTATAACATTGGGACATCGAATATAACGGGTCAGGATTATACTGCCTATGAACAGGGGGCATTGTGGATTGAAACGGACTGGCTTCCGGATGGATCTAAAAATCAGTCCTACAACACAACTCTTGTTGCGGCTGATGGAGTTGAACCTTACACTTGGAGTATTGTTTCGGGTTCAATTCCCGCTGGACTCACACTGAATCCCGCCGGCGTTATTTCAGGCACTCCCCACGAAGCCGGGGATTTTTCCTTCAGGGTCCGTGTTCTCGATTCCGATTCTCCACCTCGGGCAGCAGAACAGGACTTGGCTCTCTTTATCTCTGCGGCACACCAAGGTTTTTGGACAACCACCTATCCTAGTGGCGGAGATATATACCGAGAAGGCTTGGAATATAATCCTTCGAATTCAGACGAGATCTTTGCTACTGCAGGCGGCAGAGGAATTTTTAAAAGCGTAGATGCCGGGGCAAACTGGACCAACCTCATCGACGACCCTGACTGGCCATTTGGAGAATCAGATTACCCGATTTTTTGGATTCACCCAGGTGTTGGGAATTATTATATGTCGACATGGGGATTTTTGTATATGAGCGATGATAGAGGCTACAGTTGGCAGCAGATTTATGCAAGGGATAATTGGGATATGATTTCATTTGCCGCGGATCCGTGGGGGCCCGATGTGGATGTGATTTATGTCGGTACCCAAGAAGAAGGGATTTTCAAGACAACCGATGGAGGGCAGACCTGGGCTGCCAGCAGCACTGGCCTTCCTTCTGATGAGATACGAGTCATTGCCATTGATCCGAATAGCCATAGCGATGTGTATGCAGGGACCGGTAACAATGGATTATTCAAAAGCATCGACTTTGGAGCCAGTTGGGCTGTTGTAAACAACGGCATCGACTTCCAATGGATCTCAGACATCGTGATTCCTGATGATTCAAACGTTTATGTTGCCGGAAGGGATTCTTTAAATGGCGAAGGATTATTCAGAAGCACAGATTACGGAGATACTTGGGAAAAACTTCCTGTAGAAGCTGGCGTCGACTGGAACGCTGGTAACTTTATTGCGGTCAATTGGCCTGATACACAGAATATCTATTTTGCTTCTTATCAATCCGTTTTTAAATCGACCGATGGAGGCGCCAACTGGACCGAATATTCCGTAACATCCAGCTCGATAACTTCACTCATCCTCCATCGACACCATCCTCAAATACTCTATGCGGGGACACAAGGTGAGGGAGTATTCAAGAGTGAAAATGGTGGAGAGTCTTGGACTAGAGTGAGCAATGGTATCAATGCTCTTCACTTTGTCGGTGACTCCCCTCATGGTCTTGAGATCGACAAATCCGATCCCAATTATATCTACGCCGGCTCTATCAATGGTGGGTACAGGAGCACTAACGGAGGATCGAGCTGGGAAAAGATGAATCATCCGGCCGGGAGCATACTTTCCATACTAACCCATCTGGGCGCCCCAGGAGTGGTGTATTCTTTCCATAACAGCCTAGAGATAAGCAATAATTATGGACAAAGCGGTACATGGCAGATGCCGACTGGATTCCCCTGCTGTTTCCCTCGCGGCGACATCGGAATCGCTGCCGATGATCCGGGTCTTATTTATGTCGGCACTCGGGGCTCTGATGGTCCTCCAGATGGCCCTTCAAACGGTGTGTACAAGACCACCGATGGTGGCGTGACCTTTAATCTGATGAACAATGGGTTGACAACGAACACGGAAATCCAGTCCGTAGCCGTCCACCCTGGAATTGAACCTGGAGATCATGATATCGTTTTCATCGGACTCCGGAGGGATTGGCCCCTTGAACAGGGTAAAGACTACGGCCTCTACAAAACGATAGATGGCGGAGCTAGTTGGGACAAGATCACCTGCGGGCTGCCCGATGACTTTTTCACCCCACAGATCGTGTTCTCCCCCAGTAATCCTAATATAATGTTCATGCTGGGAGAAACTGAGCATGAGTGCGGCTTTTATGAGAGTACCGATGGAGGGGACTGCTGGACGAAAATATCTGATTATTGCGGCAATTCTATCGCTGTAGATCCTTCTAATTCTGACCTTGTTTATATGGGTGCATGGCACGGATTTTGTGTTTCTTTGAACGGAGGCGCTGACTGGATGGAGTTCAACGATGGACTCCCTCGCAATCCAGGAATCGATGCTATCGCCATAGATCCCAATGATCCTCAACATGTTTTTATCGGGACGGCTGCTGGTGTGTATGAGGCCACGTTCAGTTTTGATTTTGAAATCACCACCGAAAACCTGCCTGTGGGTATTGTGGGCGAACCCTACATTGCAATTATTGATGCGCGTGGAGGAACTTATCCTATCTCGTGGGAAATTGTATCGGGAGAGCTGCCTGTAGGATTTACCTTCAATGAGACTGAGACAACGGCTGAAATTGAGGGAATGTCATTGGAGCCAGGTTATTGGGAAATCACTATCAAAGCGACGGATAATGTTGGAAATAGTTACACAAAGCAGTACGAATTGAACATCTATAATACCTATGTGCTCACCGTTAATAATAATAATCCCGCCGGAGGTTCTGTGAGTATAGACCCTGATCAGGAAAAATACATCGAAGGAAGCATGGTCGATGTCTCAGTAACTATCACTCCGGGATACGTCTTTACAGGCTGGAGCGGTGATGCAACCGGAAGGGCCACCCTTGTACATGTCGAAATGACTAGAGACAAGATCCTAACAGCCAACTTTGCGACTCCTGGAAGTCTTCCCGATTATGACATCAGCTCGTTCAATGCCCCAGGATCAGCGAGTGCCGGTGACACGATTGGTAGTTCGGTCAGCGCAGAAGTCCGGAACCAGGGAGTTGCACCTCTAGACGAAACGTATATTTTTGTGGGGATCTATCTCTCCACCGATTCTGTGATCTCAACGAGTGACATCCCACTCTGGAAGGGGAGGTCAGACATTTCATCTATGATTTTTGTTGGAGCGACAACGAATGTTCCCATCTCTCCGGATCTACAGATCCCGACTACCGTCTCTGCTGGAGATTATTACATCGGTGTTCTTGCGGATGAGTCCGATTTGATCGTCGAGCAAAACGAGAATAACAACTTTGCCTCTCAGGCAATAACCATTACCAGTACAGCCTATGATCGGCTTGAATTCTTGGGACAGTGGCACGGAGGAGAATCCAATGCTGTCGCTTGTGATGCAGCCCGTAATCTCGCTTTTGTCGGCCATGGGGCATTATTTCAGGTCCTAGACGTTTCCGATCCATCCCATCCCACGAAAATCGGCGAAGTGGCCCTTGGTACAAGAGGAATTTCTGACATCACAATTTCTGGCACTACTGCCTATGTCGCCGGTGATGGATTCAGGATCGTCGATGTGTCCTTTCCGGATAGCCCCTCAGAAATTGGGTATAGCGATATACCCAATCTAGCAAGAGGTATTGTTGTCTCCGGCAGCTATGCGTATGTCACTGACCATTTTTTCCAGGGACTGCGAGTTTTTGATATCACGAATCCGAGCAATCTGAATCAAGTGAGCTTCACTTCTTTTCCTGGTCGAACAAGGGGGATCGCGATTAAAGGCAATTATCTTTACCTCCAAGCGGGATCTTGGCAGGAGGAAGGTGAGACAGGCATAAGGATCGTAGACATATCGAATCCTTCAAGTCCCTCTCAGGAAAATTTCTATGCCACAGAAGGTGGGACAGGCTGGCCGGAGGTAGCTGGGGATTATCTGCTTCTTCCCACCGGTGGGGAAGGATTGCATATCCTCAACATTTCTGATCCTCTCAATTTGCCAGATGCAATAGTGTATGGTGGCTTAGGAAACTCCGGTTGGATCAGTACAAATGGCGACTATGCTTATGTAAATGATAGTGACAGGAACGCAATCTTGGTGCTGAATATTGCCGATGTGAACAATGTTTATGAGGAAGGTGTTTACCATTTCGAAGATCAAACCGCTATCAACTTCATGGATGTATTGGGCAATCATTGTTATGCCGATGGCTGGTATCACTCGTTAAAAATTTTGGATATGTCCAATCCTTCCAATCCCACCAAGATCGGGTTTTATGATGGAATCGAAGGAATGCTTAGCGACGTGGATGCCTCAGGAGATTTTGCTTTTATCACCAGCCAAAATCAAAAGGGAGTACACAAATTTAGGACACTTAATATGTCGTCTTTCCCAAATATCGCCGGAGTCGGCACTTTCGTTAATCCCAGCAACATGTTTCGTGTGGGGATTTCAGGAAATTTTGCCTTTGTGGTGACGAGTGACCAAGAATTAAAGGTGCTGGATATTTCCGATCTTTCCAATCCGCATGAAGTGGCCATTTATGAAAATTTCGATAGCATCAATGACCTCGAAATATCGGGGAATTATGCCTATGTGCTGGATAACTTTAGAGGCCTTCAGGTTATCGACATCTCAGCCCCTGCTAATCCCGTTTTTGTCAGCCAATGGTATACCCATCCCCGTTCAATTAGCCTGGCCATTTCCGGAAATTATGCCTATGTATCAGCTCTGTGGGCTGGAGTGCGGATAATCGACATTTCAGACCCGATGAATCCATGGGAAGTTGGCTATTACCAAGCGGAAGATCTTCGCGCTTATGAATTGGCAGTCAGCGGAAATTATGCTTATGTCGCAGATGTTGATGACAACCTGAGGATAATCGATGTCTCCGATCCCCAAAATCCTATCGAAGTTGGCTCATTTGTAACGAACACCTTATACATAGAGGATATAGAGGTTTCTGGTCACATTGTATTCACTGGATCTTACATTAACGGCATGATGGTGATCGATGTTTCGGATCCAACCAATCCTGTCAAGCTGGATGAATTAGCGACATTTTCTACTCGAGCCATAGCCATAAAGGAAAATCGCATCTACGAACTCGATAGAGGGGCTGGTTTGATCGTTTACGAATTTCGCCGTCAGTAATAAAAGATTTATTGCTTTTTAGCTTGTTGGAGGAGTGGTTCTATTTCATAAAGGATTCTAATTTTCGGCTGTGTCTGGAGTGCTTTAATTTTCTTATCGCTTTTTCCTGGATTTGCCTGATTCTCTCGCGTGTGACCTTATACTGCTGCCCGACCTCTTCCAGTGTATGTTCCATCCCGTTTCCTAATCCGAACCTCATTTTGAGCACATTCGCCTCTCTCTGGGTGTTGGCTTGCAGCGCCTCATCGATCTTCTCCTTCAAGTTGGTATGCATGATTTCATCGTGGGGCGACATGGAATCCTTGTCCTCGATAAAATCACTCAGATGACTTCCTTCTCCCTCTCCGATGGGAGTCTCGAGGGATAGTGGGACCTGGGCAATTTTTATGATTTTTTGGACTTTGCTGACAGGTAATTCCATCTTTTTGGCGATTTCTTCATTAGTCGGCTCTCTGCCTTTTTCCTGAACCAGTCGTTTGGACACTCTGTTCAGCTTGCTTATGACTTCGATCATGTGCACCGGGATCCTTATCGTCCTTGCCTGGTCGGCAATGGCCCGTGTTATAGCCTGCCGTATCCACCAATGGGCATAGGTTGAAAATTTGTATCCTCTCTGGTATTCAAATTTATCCACTGCAGTGATCAAACCGATGTTTCCCTCCTGGATCAAGTCGAGAAATTGAAGTCCGTAGTTGCTGTATTTTTTGGCGATGGACACCACGAGCCTCAAATTAGCACTGACAAGCCCTTTTTTTGCTTGATCACGGATCTGTTTTCCTCGGATAATGGATTGTATCGTTTTCCTTATTTCCCGGGAATTGAGAGCCACTTCTCTTTTATATTCTCTTAAAAGTTTTTCGATTTTTTTGATTCGTCGTCCTTTTTCCTCTTTCCCTTTTTTACTCTTAACTTTTGTCAGAGAAACCTTCAGATCTTCTTTTTTTGTTTCCAACTCGTGGATGATTTCAAGTTTTTCAAGGAGATTTTCCCTGAGCTCTGCAATGTAAGAGTCGCGGATTTCGAGATCTGTGAAGAGGCGATTCATTTGGATGATAAGTCTTCCCCGCGATAGAGCATATTTCTTGGATGGCGGGATTTTTTTGAGTTGAATATACAAATCACCTATATCTTTGAGTATAGACAGGAGATTTTTTTTCCTTTTGACAAACGCTTTTCTTGTGAATTCGTCATTCAAGGAATCGAAAACGATATAGATGATTTCATCCTCTTCATGAAGTTTCTCTTCCAGATACTGGAGTGCATTGTGGAATGACCGCGTGTTTAGAAGGGCCTTGGTTATGATCCACTCGCCCCTTTCGATTTGTTTTGCCAGGATTATTTCTTCTTTTCTTTTTAGAAGAGGGATGTTGCTCATCTCCCTCATGTAGATTCTGACCGGATCGAGGATTCTTTCAGAATCCTTGATCAGACCATAAGACACTCTTTTTTGGTTCATATATTTCTTCTTTTTCTTTTTTCTCTTTTTCTTTTTTCTTTTTTCCTTTCTCTCTTTTTTCTTTCTTTTCTCTCGTATTTTTTCATGCAGTATTCCTTTCGCTATTTAATGCAGAATTCTTCCCGTAAAAATACACGTTAACATACAATGGAGGGATAATTTTGATAGTTGAAGAGCCGTTTATCAGAAACGTCTCCTTCCCCCTGATCCACCTCGGTTAAAACCACCTTGTCCTCGATCTTGACGAGGACGGGCCTCGTTAACTTTTAATGAGCGTCCTTTCAAATCTGTGCCGTCAAGCCCGTTGATAGCCGATTGGGCTTCGGGACTGTTGGGCATCTCAACAAAGCCAAATCCCCTTGAATAATTGGTGAACTTGTCTGTGATGATCTTGGCGGTTGTGACCTGCCCAAAGGCTTCAAAAGCCTGTCGCAAATCGTCTTCCGTAGCTTCCCGCGGCAAATTGCCGACATAAATATTCATTCTGACATCCTTTAATATGGAGTTTTATAAGGGGGGGATATAATTTTGCCAGTTGAAATTTTCCCCGGGTCCCTTATGACCCCTCCTTTTACTTTTCCTGGACAGGTCTTTTTCAAATTTCAACATAGAGGATAATATCACAGGAAATATTTAACGTCAAACATGGGATTGAGCTCTATTTCTGCATCAGAAACAGATGGTCTCTCAATCGTGTATTCGGTTTCACCTTTTTATAGATAATCCGCATGTATTCTTTTCCGCGCAGATAACTGATCATTTTGTGAGCCATGATATAGCCTTTTACGCTTTTGTAATCTGACAGGTACGTCTCTGTTTCCACTTCAACCATCATTTCATCAAGCATTTTGCTTTTGATCTTAAAAGTTAGATAAGTTTCGGGATCGATATAAAGGATTGATTTGTCTCCATCAGAATAGACTTGTTCAAGAACAAGATAATATTTACCATCGATTTTTTCTCTTCCTTTATAAACTAGAGAAATACCGTATTTTTTAGGATCGAGTATCCACGCCAAAGCAAGGGAACCCCTTTTTATATCGATCGCATCTTCTCCAGGTATTTCTATTGCCTTTCCTGTTTGAGGATTGAGTTCCCATGCTGTTTTTCCATCAAATCCTTGGATTTGGACCATGCCCATGACTTTCATTTCTATGCGTCTTTTGTCCGGCTCTTTTTTGTATTGAGTGAAAGAAACTTTGAGCTCTTGCTGTGGCACTTCGATCGTGCCCGTGATTTTCATGTCCTTTATGTTTTCTATTGCAGCCTTCCCTCCATGAGCCTGAGTAATTTCTTTCAAAATTTCATCCATAGTCTGGCTGTTCAACGGAATTTGGATGGATCCGAAAAGAAATACGCCTAATAAACATATAAAAATAAATCTTTTCATCGGAAAAAAGGATATCAATGAATGGGTAAATAGTCAACAATAGGGGGGCGGGGTAATTATTGGGAATATTCCCGAGTTAAGGATAAACTCGCCTATAGGGTAAAAAATTCATCGATATTTTTTATAAATAATTCAGGTTTAGTGTCTGTCTGATCTGTCTTCCAATTGGCTGTGCAATTCTTTGATCTTGGTGCATATCTCCATTCCCATTTCATAAAAAGGCAAACACTGCCTTTTCACGGCTTCATTGGAAGGATCTGCCTCGATCTGCCTATCCACGACTTGCATGATCTGCAAGAGGCTTTTTGTGGAGACTTTTATTTCATCGATATCTATATCCAATTGATGAGCGACTGGTTCCCAGATATCCAGCTCTCTCGAGAAATCCTTTAATCTTTCGATCATCCAGAAAAACTCGTTTTTCCCGACGTTATTTATTTTCATCGAATTCCTTTAAAGAAAACCTTGGGACGCACCAGCAAGATCCAGAAAAATTTTATCAGAGGGGGGAGGAGGAAACAATCCTCTTTAGGGGTGATTTTTAGGGGTGATGGATTAATCCAATCGAGGAATCTGATTGACATTTTTCTTTGTCCTTATTAACCTTTGCATGCATTTATTAATGAGCAGGAGGATAGGAATGTGTAGAGGACATGGAAATCATGTTTTTCGAATATTGACGATTACAATAGCCATTGTTCTGATGAATTTGAGCGGCTTACATGGAGAAAGCTCACAAGATGAAATCTTTCGGACTTTTCGCTGGAGGAACATCGGTCCTGCTAACATGATGGGACGGATTTCAGCCCTTGATGCTTTGGATGAGGATTACCGTGTTGTCCTTGTGGGGAGTGCCTCAGGAGGTGTGTTTAAGTCCACGAATGCCGGTGTGACCTGGCAGCCCATTTTTGACAAATACGGCAGCGGATCCATCGGAGACGTGGCTTTTTTCCAGGGAAATCCAGACATTATCTGGGTAGGAACCGGAGAAGCGCACAATCGCAATAGCTCTGGCTGGGGTGATGGGATCTACAAATCCACGGACGGTGGGAAAACTTTTCAGAATATGGGATTGAAGGAAACCCATCAGATTGCCCGTATTGCCACCCATCCTTCGGATCCGGACATCGTGTATGTTGCGGCTGTCGGCCATCTCTGGGGGTATTCGGGTACCCGCGGTTTGTTCAAAACAACTGACGGGGGAGTGACCTGGACAAAATTGGCCAACGGTCTTCCGGATAACGAAAAAACCGGGTGTACAGAGATCAAAATGCATCCCACAGATCCGGATATCCTGTTCTGTGCGATGTACCACCGCCTGCGCAAACCCTGGCACTTTCACAGCGGAGGGCCGGACGGAGGTTTATTCAAGACAACAGATGGGGGCGAGACCTGGCACAAGTTGATAAAGGGGCTTCCTGCCGGAGATATCGGCCGAGTGGGGATCGATATCTACACTTCCAAACCGGATGTGGTGGTTGCCAGCGTGGAAGCCAGCGACAAGCTTCCTGCGGGCATGAGCGTTCCTGGCCCGGGTGTTTACCGTTCCGATGATGGAGGAGAAACGTGGCGCTATCTCCTACGGCATACCAGCCGGCCGATGTATCATGGCCGGATCGCTGTCAATCCCCTGGATGACAACCTGATTTATGTGATCGCCCGTGATTTCCGGTTCTCTGCGGATGGAGGCAAAACCTTTCGGAGAAAACCCTGGGGAGGTGCTGGCGGTGATGACCATGACTTATGGATTTCGCCAAGAGACAAAAATATCTTTTACGTTGCTTCCGACCAGGGGGCTCACCTGACTTTGGACCATGGGAAATCTTTCATCTCCTTCAACAACATGGCTATCGCTCAGTATTATGCTATCGGGGTGGATATGCGCGATCCCTACTGGGTGTACGGGGGGATGCAGGATATCGGTGGATTTGGCGGTCCGAGCAACAGCCGTGACAACCAGGGAATCCTGAATGACCACAATATCGAGGTCAACGGTGGTGACGGCTTCCACATGCAGGTCGATCCGACTGACTGGCGAACGGTTTATACTGTCTGCCATGTCGGCGGGTTGGGCCGGATCAATATGGAAACTCGAGAATATAAACTCATATCACCTCGGCCAGAAACTATAGCGAATTTTGACAATTATTATGACACGAATTTTCCGGAAACGCCGGTACGATACTCCATTTTTCCGGGGGAGCACTGGCTCTGGCGTCAATTCAGCCGCAGCAGTTATTCCAGTCTCTTGCCACCTCAGTTCCGGTATAACTGGAGCAGTCCTGTGATCGTGTCCTCTCATAATCCTCGTACAATCTATTTTGGCGGCAATCACTTGTTCAAATCTGTTGACAGGGGTGACACCTGGAAGATAATTAGTTCGGATTTGACGACCAATGATCCTGAAAAGCGTAACTCCTCGGATTCAGGAGGCCTGACCCATGAGGTCACCGGGGCGGAGAATCACTGCACGATCATATCGATATCGGAATCCCCGTTGGATTTATCTATTTTATGGGCGGGTACGGATGACGGGAATGTTCAAGTCACCAAGGATGGCGGGATCAATTGGAAAAATGTCCGGCCGAACATCGGTGGTGTTCCCCAAGCCATATGGGTAAGCCGGGTCGAGTCGTCGCATTTCCATGAGGGGGCGGCCTATGTCACTTTTGATGGGCATCGTAGCGATGACTTCACTCCTTATGTGTTCAAGACCACGGATTTTGGTGCCACTTGGACAAACATTGCCGGGAATCTACCCGATGGTCAAAGTCTTTATGTGATCAGGGAGGACTTCAAAAACGAGAATCTTCTGTTTGTGGGCTCTGAGTTTGCCTGCTTTGCCACATTAGATGGTGGGAAAAATTGGAGCCGCTTCATGAATGACATGCCCACTGTGGCATTCCATGACCTAGTCATCCATCCTCGGGATTTTGACTTAGTCGCTGGGACGCACGGCCGAAGCATCTGGATTGTGGATGATCTTACTCCCCTCCAGCAAATCACACCGGAAGTCCTGTCCAAGGATGTCCATCTCTTTGAGAATAGGACAGCTACCCGCTGGCAGTCTGTTTCCCTGGGGAGACAGCAGTCATTTTTTAAATTCAGGGGTGAGAATCCTCAATCTGGAGCTTTTATCCATTTTTACCTGAAGTCTGCCCCTGTAGGAAAGGTCACGATGGAAGTCCAGGATCTTGCGGGAAAGCGGCAAGCTTCTGTGAGGGTGTCTCCCAAACCAGGGCTTAACAAGGTGCGTTGGGACATGCGTTTTCCACTGGCAGGTTCCGAAATCGAAGCCTTTAAGGCCCACCTGGAAAAGGTCTCAGATGAGTTGTCTTCTCTGGCAAAAACGGAGGCTGAACGAAAAACATTGTCTGAGTTGCAAGGAAGATTGAGCGAAGCAAAGACGGACAGGAATCTTATGCGGATACACCGCCAGATGATCAGCGAATTCGCTTTTTATTCGGAAGGGAGAGATCTTTTTGGCCAGGCTTTGGCATCGACAAATGCCCCGGCCGGTACCTACCAAGTTATTCTAACGGTCGACGGACGCCCTTATTCAGGTACCGTTACCATTCGCAAGGATCCATTGTTAAAATAGGAAGGAGCAAAGCCGATGAGAAAAAGTGTTTTTTATACAGGCCTAATTGTATTATTTTTTCTGATGACAGGTTCGTCTGCCTTGATATTTGCGCAGAATCAGGATTCTGATTCTAACGCTGTTTATGATCCGATACATCTCAAAGGGCTCAAGTATCGGTGTATCGGGCCTTCCCGTGGAGGGCGGGTGACAACAGTTACCGGCATCGCCTCCCAGCCCTCTATTTTTTACATGGGTGCCACGGGTGGTGGCGTGTGGAAGACGGTTGATTATGGAAGGAACTGGATCAATGTGTCTGATGGTTATTTTGTAACTGGATCGATCGGAGCCATTCAGGTTGCCGATTCCGATCCGAACATCATTTATGTCGGGACAGGTTCGGACGGCATACGCAGCAACGTGATCACAGGACGGGGAGTGTACAAATCCGTGGATGCCGGAAAGACCTGGAAATTTTTGGGGCTCAGGATGGTAGGACAGATCGGTGCGGTCGAAGTCCACCCAGACAATCCGGACATCGTTTTTGTCGCAGCAATCGGAAATCTGTTTGGTCCAAGCCCTGAGCGTGGTGTCTACAGGACTCTCGACGGCGGAGACACTTGGGAAAAAATGCTGTTTCTTTCCGATAAAACGGGTGCTGTGGACCTTGAATTCTGCCCGGATAACCCTGATGAGATTTATGCAGTTTTTTGGCATTGTGAACGCAAACCTTGGACAATCATAAGCGGGGCTGATGAAGGCGGTCTTTTTAAGTCATCCGATGGCGGAGCCACATGGATACATCTCACGGAAGGGCTGCCTCAGGATTTGATCGGGAAGAGCGATCTTGCCGTCTCCCCTGCAGATCCCGACCGCATCTATGTGTTGATGGAAGCTGCTCCGGGCGGAGGCCTCTACCGGTCTGACGACCGCGGCCAAAGTTTCGAGTTAGTTTCGGACAAGGTAGAACTTGTGAACCGGCCTTTTTATTACACCAACCTGGATGCCGACCCGACAAATACCGACATCCTTTTTGTCAATACCGGCCGTTTTTGGAAGTCCCAAGATGCCGGAAAAACCTGGCAGACCCGGTCCACCCCTCATGGGGATAACCACGACATGTGGATCAATCCCCAAAATCCAGATATTTATATCCAGTCGAATGATGGAGGAGCTAACGTAACCCTGGATGGCGGAAAGACATGGTCGACCCAGTTTAATCAGCCAACGGCTGAGCTTTATCAGGTCGATATCGACGATCAATTCCCCTACTGGGTTTACGCCGGACAACAGGATAACAGCACGATCGCGGTGCCTTCTTTGCCCCCATCTTCTTCACCTGCCGGACCTGTGGGCTACTGGATATCCATAGGCGGATGCGAAACCGGCCCTGCCGTGCCCAAACCCGGCAACCACAATATCGTTTATGCCAATTGTAAGGGAAGGTTCGGGCGCTATAACAAAAAGACCGGACAGGAAATGCAGTTTTACATAGGCGCAGCCAACCTGTATAGCCATAATCCCCGGGATTTGAAATACCGATTCCAACGGGTTTCCCCGATTCATGTTTCCCCGCACGACCCAGATGTGGTCTATCATGCATCCCAATATCTGCACCGGACTACTGACGGAGGGGTTACATGGGAAACCATCTCTCCGGATCTGACAGAATTCGATCCCTCCAAGCAGGTTATCTCCGGTTCCCCGATAACGCGGGATATCACAGGCGAAGAATATTACAGCACGATTTATGCTGTGCGGGAGTCTCCGTTGGAGAAAGGCCTCATTTGGGTGGGTGCCAACGATGGTCCCATCCATGTCACTCGGGATGGCGGGAAGACATGGTCAAACGTATCGCCCAAAGACCTGCCACCGGGTGGGCGTGTCCAGACTGTGGAACCGTCCCCACACCGGGCCAGCAAAGCCTATGTGGCTGTCTACCGGTATATGTTGAATGACTGGCAACCCTACATTTACTGCACAGAGGACTATGGCCAGACTTGGACTCGTCTGACAACCGGTCAGAACGGCGTTCCGGAAGATTTCCCTACCCGGGTTGTGCGGGAAGATCCCGACAGGGAAGGGCTCCTGTATGCCGGAACAGAGTTCGGTATGTTCATCTCCTTTGATGATGGGGCCCATTGGCAATCTTTCCAGCTCAACCTCCCGGTAACTCCGGTGACAGACATCAAGGTCCATCAAAAGGACCTTGTGCTCTCCACGATGGGCCGCTCCTTCTGGATCCTGGACAATGTCACCCCGCTGCATCAACTCAAGGAGAGTGTGACGAAGGATCCCTACCATCTGTATCCTCCGCGTGATGCTTATCGGATGCATTTTCGCTCCCGTTCTTTTAGAGGATCGGTGAGAGTGCCCGAGTATCTTCAGCCGGGGATTATGATCGACTATACTTTATCCGAAAAACCGGATGATGGGGTCGTTTTGGAAATCCTGGATGCTAATGGAAATCTAATACGTTCGTTTGCAAGCAAGCGGCAGAATACTCAACTTGAAGGCCTTGCGTTCGATGCACTCATAGAACAGCTGAAAAGGGTGGGCGGAACGATGCTTCCCTCGAATCCAGGAATGAATAGGTTCTTTTGGGACATGAGACATGCCGGAGCTTGGACTCAGAGAGCAGGCCGTGGAGGAAGAAGGGGGGCTATGGTTGCTCCCGGCACATATCAGGCGAAACTTATCATTGGAGATTGGACTCACACAGAAAGATTCCGGGTGCTGGTCGATCCTCGGGTGTTGAAAGATGGAGTTACGCAGACAGATTTAGTTGCACAAGAATCTCTCAGTCTCCAAGTGAGGGACATGCTGAGCATGGCCAATAGGGTTGTTGAACGCATCCGTAAAGCACAAGAATCCACGGAAGTCAGCCGAAAAAACAAGCAAATGCTTTCTGTTTTATATGCAAAACTTGTGACAGCATCGGGGCCCTATCCCCAACCCATGCTTGTCGATCAGCTCTCCTATCTTTCTTCTATGCTCAACCGCGCAGACCAGAAACCCGGTCGAGATGCATATGTACGGTTGGATGAATTGGATCAAGAGCTCTCCGATTATGTTTCGGAAGTCAGTAAAATTCTAGGGGATTCGCAGACGCCGACCTTTTAAAAATTTAGCACGTACATAGCACGTAAGGCATTTTTTCTTTTTGTTATGCGTTGATTCTCGAGATTTCCGTTGCGGAGGTAGTAATCATAGCCAAGAGATATCTGGGATTTTTCCGACACGCTGTAGTTGAGATCGAGAGATATCACAGACATGAATTCGTTCGCATCGGCAAGTGTTGCATGCACCCAGTACTGGGAAAATCCGGTGTAAATGCTGCCGAGACCTTTTTTCCCGAGTTCTAACTTAAGCCTTCCCATAATTCCTGGTCCAAAATGATAAGGTTCATTGCCCTCTTTTTCGTAGTTGGGTTCTGAGTAGCCGATCGTTGCGCTGGAACTTCCAAACACGAAAGAAAGAATTCCCGAGCTGTTGAAAAATATGTTCGACTCGGATGTCGATGATACCGCAAAACCAGGTCCCATTCCTACAGCAGACATTTGTTCAGCCACATGAGAATTGACATAATCGAATATTCCGAACAGGCCGGCGCAACCGTTTTGAAATTTTTTCCCGAATAGGGCGCCATAGGTGGAAACTTCCGGATCTCGAAAACCCTGGTCGCTTATTCCTATCCGAGCATCGAAAGAAAACCAATCATAGGGGGTTAACTTGGAACCGTCGTTTTGTAATCCCTCCTTATACTCGAAACGTGTTGCGATGAGCATGATAAATTGGTCGTCTGAAGAGTGATAAGCTCCCAGCGGCAATCTGAAATCATAATTATGATCTCTTCCGGGATTCCCAAACTCAAAGTCCTTTCCTGAGGATCCTTTTAAGCCAACGATCGGATTGACGAAAAATCGAAAGGCCTTCCCCATGATTCTTTCGAATCCTGTTGCATTCTCGTACGAAACGAGATTTGCCATCCTATACAATGCCTCACCTAGATGAATACCGCCGAATGTGGAAAAATAGTTATCGTTTTTTCCTGGGTGTTCTGATTCCCATAAAAATTCCCAGGTGAGGCTCCCGAGAAGCGTGTATATCGAGGACTCAAGGAAGTTCATTCCTTGGGATCTGGCTATGGAATGATACATGGCTCCATGATAGGCGTGTCCAAATTGGTTAGTCCCAAAGTCATCGTAATCCCATGTTAAACCGGTTTTGAGATTATCCGAGATGGATTGGAAGGAAATCTTTGTCCAGCTTCCCTTAAGGACATATCTATCGAATGTCCATATGAGCAGATTGAACTTGGTGATATCCCATAGAGGTTTGAAATATTTTTTGTTGTTTTCCGGTGGCACTATTGTGTTTTGATCTAAACCGATAAAAAAAGAATTTGGGTTTTTATTTACCAAGGAGAACTGGGCTATGATTTCTTTTATCGGAACGGGAAACTTGGTGTTGGCTAAAGTGTTACAATCATCCTGATCGGTGTCTGCGAGCATACTTGACGAATTGAAGATGTAAAAAACAACCAGAATTAAAATTAGACTTCTTTTCATACTTCTACCATCATGTATTTTACACCTTGAATAATAAAAAAAAAAGGGGGACGCGCGAAAACGTCCTCTCTGATATTCATCGATTTCCTCTTATTCTGTTGCATCTTTTTTTTTGTTGTTCCTTTCATTTTAGCGGGAAAGAATAACAAGGAACAAGATGATAGCCAATTGCAACCGAAATATCGTTTGGCAATTCGGTCGCTATGTATCATAATAAAGTTGGACAGAATGTGTACAAGGTTTAAACATAAATTTAATTTTGCCCTTTTTGTTTCTCTTCTTTTGTTTTCCCACTGCCAAAAAGAGATCGTTCCCGAGCCTTACAAGCCCTCCAACAGTCACGAAGCCTACGTACACTCTTTGCGGTTGGCAGGACTTGCTCACACGTCAATCGCTAGCGACTGGATCCTGGCATCCGAGAATGCCATGAAGAATCCGGTGGACGTGGAACCCCCGTTTGAAGAGGCTTTTTATGTGGACCATGCCGCTGCCTTTGCAGTAGCCTACCATTTCTCCGTCATAAAGGGGCAGAGGGTCGAGATCGATGTGGCCTTCAACGGTCAGAAACGATGCCGTTTGTTCATGGACCTTTTTCGTGTCCGCGGCCTCTCCTACGAAGACTGGCGCTTGGTCGCCAGTGCGAACAACAACGAAAAACATCTGGAGTTCGAACCCCGAGAGGATGCCGAGTATGTTGTTCGGCTTCAGCCAGAACTTTTGCGCGGAGGTAGGTTCAATGTCACCATCTGCAACATGGCTTCCTTGGGATTTCCGGTTTTGGGTTATGATCACAGGGCGATCGGGAGCGGATTCGGAGTTCCTCGCGACGGCGGCCGACGGAAGCACCATGGAGTGGATATCTTCACGAAAAGACACACCCCGATCATCGCCCCATCCAAAGCTTTTGTACGCCGTGTCAGCGAATCCGACATCGGCGGCCTCAATATTTGGCTCCATGATGCGAAGCGGGACCTTCATCTCTATTTTGCTCACCTGCAGACCCAGGATGTCGAACAGAACACCTATGTGGAATCTAGTCAAAGGATCGGAACGGTTGGCAACACCGGCAATGCCCGACGAACGCCTCCGCATCTGCACTTCGGGATTTATGTGAGGGGAGAGGGGCCGGTCGATCCTGTCAATTTCATAAAAAAAATAAACTCGACACCAAAGGAAATCACAGCCGATATGGCAGTACTCGGCCAATGGGCAAGATCGAAACAATCCACCATCTCTTTAAAATCCACGGCAAATCCGAGGTCTAATGAAATCACTCAGCTGGATCCCTATTCGGCGATGAAGGTACAAGCCGCCTCCGGCAACGCCTACCGTATCCTTTTGCCTGATGGTCTGTCCGGGTATGTTCCATCCCGCAATATTGAATTGGCTGCAGAAACATTGGAAACTCAAGAGGCCGTTATCGTCCAGGAGGTCAAGGCAGCGCCGATGGAACAGGCAGCAGTCATTGGAGAAATCAATGGGGGAGAGGAATTCTCTGTCCTCGGTCAGTTTTCCGGATACTGGCTTGTGAGGATCCATGAGGAAAAGCTGGGTTGGCTCCCTATCACGACCGTATCAACCACTGAAAGATAAAATAAGGGGATAACAATGATATATATTCGGTAATCGAATTTTTATAGCTGTTTTTACGTAATATTTATGAGGGAAATAGAGATAAAAGAGAAACTTAGGAGGAAGGAAGATGGATAATATTGCTTTTTTTGCACCTTTAGGTCGGGCATGGAACCGGATGAAAGTTGCCCTTTTCCAACCCTTTGACCTGCACAAGTGGTTCATCGTGGGATTCACAGCCTTTTTGGCCGGATTGGCTGATGGCAATCGCGGATCGAGCGGTTCAAGGTGGGGCAATGATTGGAGCTTCCGTGAGTTTCTTGGTTTTCCAGGTAGAGCTTGGGGCTGGTTGATTGACAATCCGGGATGGTTCATGCTGATTGCGTTTGGCGTATTCGTTTTAATCGTGATCGGGATTGTCATACTCTGGTTGAGTTCCAGAGGAAAATTCATGTTCCTGGATAATGTTGTTCATGACAAGGCCGAAGTTGCCAATCCATGGAGAGAGTACAAAAAGGAAGGAAATTCTTTATTCTTGTGGAGGCTGTTTTTTGGCCTGATCTGTTTCATCTTTTTTGTCTCCCTCATCGTTATCTTTTTTGTCGGAGCTTCTCAGCTTTATAAGGACAGCTATTACGATCGGGTTCCTGTCCCTTTCATAATCATGCTCGGGTTGATTTTTCTTGTGATGATAATCTTTGTCGGATTCATTTCCGCGTTTTTAGATGGATTTGTGATCCCGATCATGTACAAACACAGGGTAAAAGCAACCAAAGGATGGGGGCGGTTCCTGTCGCTTTTCGGGAAATACCCGTTTCATTTCATCCTGTTCGGATTGTTGATGTTCGTGATGATCATTTTGTTCGTGATTTTTGTGATCGTGGCCGGCCTGATGACGTGTTGCATCGGTTTTTTCATTTTGATAATTCCGTATATTTCGACAGTTGTGACGTTGCCGATCTGGTATTGGTTCAGGGCATTCAGTGTCGAGTTCTTGGCTCAGTTCGGCGATGAGTTCGACCTGTTTCCGCCTGCCGAAGCTGCGCCGGCAAAAGCATAAAGGGCTTTATAAGAGCTTTTGGGAATGGTTTTGCTCCCGTGAAGATTTTTGACGCCATTTCCATCACCGCCCTTCTCGGCGGGTCTTTCGTTTGATCTGCCTGACAATGGATTCAGGCGATGACTTTTTCTTGGTACTCATGCGTTTCTCCTCTAATGGTTTCATTATATGCAAACCATCGCTTAAGAAAAATCATGAGTGGTCCGAATTTAGCTGAACCGTCACATGCTGCATCAAGAACTTTTTGAGGGAATGGTGAAGCTTCATCTGTTAATCTCACAGCCTCTTCCCATTCAAGTGGTTTTTAATCAATAGAACGAAGAAAACTTAACATAGCTATTCTTGCTTTTTCATTTCTTCCATGTACTACAAAGACTTTTTTAGGGTTGACTTTACTTTTTTCTTTAGCCTTTTTTTTAGGTTCAATCTTATCTTTTTCAGATATTGCTTTTTCTATTCTCCCTCATGTTTAATAGAGATTTCACCTTGTTCTGTTCTGAATACAATTAAACCTTCTCCCTCAAGATATTGTCCAATTCTATTAGTTAAGTTATTTGGAAAACCTAGAGATTTTCCGATTTCCCACATATCCCGAATATCATTTTCATTGCTTTCAGTTAATTCATACAATTTTTGAAGAAACTGTTGTCTTTTCTCTTCTATTTTCATCTTATTCCTCTTCTCTAAGTACTCTCCTCTTTTCCACCCCTCCCAAGTTAACTTTAATGCCACACCTCTAGCACCCTCTTCCTTTAAGCCTTGTTTAAAAGCTTGATGAACTATTTCTGCAGCTTCCTGATGATTTGGAGAATATGTAATTGGATAATCTTTTTTTTCATCCCATGGAATAGAATCGCCAAAACGTTTAGAATTCTTTTTGAGATATAAAATTAAATTGTCAAGCTTTTCATCATTAGTCTTGTTTTTATATTCTTCCCTTTTCTCTCTTAAATGATCTGGATCTCCCAATTTTGGTGGCTCAATTTCGAGTTCATAACATTCTCTTGTATAAGCTGAGATCATTGCTCTCTTATCTTCGGTCATTGAAATATAGGCGCTCTTAAAAAAGTGGTCATAGCTATAATTTTTACAAATATCACATTCCACATAAAATTCGCCTTTTTTTGCATTTGGTCTTCCCACCTCTGCAATTTTCTTGCACAAAATGCATTCTTCTTTCATATCAACTTATATAAAAATGTGCTTATTTCTTGCTGCTTAACTCAGATTTTAGTTTATGAACTGTAAAAAAACAAGATTTGATTGGAACAGTTATATCTCAGAAATAGCTTATTTAATTGAATTCACCCAAATTATGAGTTGTATAGTATGCTATAATACCCATGGCTCTCTTATGCCGGCTGGAGAGAGTTCCAACCTTTTGGTTCCCATCAATTACTCCCTTTTGCTGACACAGCCGGTATATCCATCCAAGAAATTTGGACACAGTTGAATAGTGTGATAGTATAGTTACACAGATAAGCAAAGGAGAGGGAACATGAAAAAACTATTCTTTATGATAATTGTCTTATCCTTATTTGTCTTCTGTGGCCCGCAAAAAGCAGAATGGGGAGGAACGATCGAAGAGGTGGATGGAGTAACAGTAGTTAAGAATCCGAAGGAAGGCATTTGGGATTCAAAAGAAAATGGCGATGTCACAATTTCTCAAGAGCTTAAAATAGGAGAATTGGATGGCCCTGAGGAATTTCTATTCGCTAATATTGCTGATGTCGCAGTGAATAGCAAGGGCGATATATATGTGGCAGACAGCCGTTTGAATGAGATTCGAAAATTTGACAAGGGCGGCGAGTACCTTTTAACTATCGGGAGACCAGGTCAAGGACCGGGAGAATTTCGAAGCGTTTCGATCCTCACCATAAACAGTCAGGATGATTTGATCGCTTTCGATGGCAGATCGGATCATATTTCCGTCTTTTCGGATAATGGAGAACACAAAAAAACCATTCAACAATTAATGACGGATTTATGGATTGCACCTTCGAAAATATTTGTTACAGAGAAAGGATATGTTTTTTTCGGCAAGCCTATCAATAGTCTTAAATTATTTCATGAGTTTGACCAGGAATGGAATTTAACAGAATCATACATCGATTATGAATTTATCGATAACAGGGAATTCGAGGAAGTCAGTCTAGATTTTTACCCAGATTATTGCTTTTTTCAAGAAAATGGAAATATTCTTTATACAAAATATTATTACGATAATCAGATTTTTGTCTATAAAAATCGAAAATTAGAAAAAATAATAAGAAGGGAAGCAGATATTATTAAGCCTTATGAAATTATAGTATTCCATGATATGAATAAGGCCATGAATATGCAAAATGATCCAAAATACCAGGATTATGATATTAAGTTATTAGGGCGGAGAATAGCCTTTTTTGGCAAATCTTTTCAAAATTCTCTTGGCTTATTTCAATTATCAGATGGTCATATCGTGAATTTTATGAGGATGCGAAAATCAAAGGATGTCAGGGAATTAGGCGTTGAGCTGTACGACTCGGAAGGAAGATTTTTGAAATACGCAAAGCTGGGAGAAAATCTTTCTTATGATATTCGCTGTAAAGACTCAAGCGACCTTTTCTATGCCATAGATAGAAAAGAATACCATAAAGTTATTACATTTCGATTGGGATACTGAGAATTCTCTGCTGAGAATATGATCCAATTCATATCTAAAAAGAAAATTAATAAACGACTTTTACCTTTTTCTTTTGGCTGCTGTGTTTGGTGGAGGAAACAAGTACAGTCACTCCAATGTCTGGAAATTAGATTGTTATTGATTTTAGGATAGAATTGTATTAGTTTTTGCTTGATAGGGGATTCTATACATGAAAAAAATATTTCTGTTGATTTTAATATTATCCTTACTTATTTATTGTGGCCCAAAACAAGAAGAAGTGGAAAGGATTATGGAAGATGGAGTAGAGGTTGTTGTTAATCATCTTGAGCCATACAAGTTGAAAGGCGTATCTTCATCCTTCACTCTTGAAAAAGAATTAGTAATTGATACAGAAAGGGATGAAGTTGCAGCGATTGGATTAACAGACATAAATGTTTTTGATATTGATTCTGAACGGAATATTTATTTTATTAGATACAATAGCAACGATGATTTTATTTACAAGTTCGATAAACAAGGAAAATTCATCACTTCATTTGCCAGAAATGGTCAAGGGCCAGGTGAGATTGGTCTAGGATTTTATCTTGAAATTAATAATCAGGAACAGTTGGTTATAACAGACTATCGCCAACGAAAAATAATCTTTTATGATGAAGACGGACACTTTATAAACGAATTAGCTCTAAAGTTGTACCCTTGGAGTACTCATCCTCTTTCCAATGGAAAGTACTTGCTATGGCATCAAATTGTTGGTGTCACTAATGAATATTTGTATCAAACTTCTTTTGCTCTATGTGATTCAAATCTTAAAGTATTAGTTGAACTTAATATATATAAGTTTCCTAATTTTAGAGTAACTAAAAAAAGAAAGGGTACGGTTCCTTTGTTTGCTCGGGCTGTAGCAAGGAGTAATATCTTTATTGGAAACGAAAATAGAGGATATGAAATCTGGGTGTTTGACTTGGAAGGAAATTTACTGCGGAAGATAAGAAAGGATTATAATAAAGTTAAAATTCCTGAGTTGTATAAACAGGAAAGATTGGAAAACGTTTCAGAACGTTCTAAAACATTCACCTATTTTCCTGAGTTTTTTCCTCCTTATCAGGCATTTTTTGTAGATGACGATGAAAGATTATATGTAATGACATATGAAAAAGATTCTGAAACGGGTGATTATATTTTTGATATATTTACTTCTGATGGATTCTTTATTGGCCAAATTCCAATAGAGGCGATACATCTCAACGGTGAGGTCATTGCAAAAATGATAGGAAATCGCCTCTTTTGTGTGAGTGAAAAAGAGAGTGGATTTAAAGAGTTGACTGTTTATAGCGTGAACTGGGAATAAAAATGGTCACAATTTGGTCACAAGAGGTGTTGGGATAATCCATAAGTTACACAAAAAAAATTAATTAGGCATTATAGAGCAACTGATTCGTAATCAGTAGGTTGGGGGATAGTCCATATCATCCGTTACGCTAACAGCTCCCCTAACTTTGAGAATCCGCTTGAATCCTTCAGACTAGCTAAAACCTCTAATACCACTTTAATTGTATTGGATGTTAAGGCATCCTTAAAAGCCCAACTTATAACGGAGATAGAGATGCTTGCTTCGTCTAAGAAAGTATTAGGGATCGAGCTGGTAATTGGATATAATAAAAATCAAGATATTGGAGTCCAGTCCATGAAAAAGATCGGCGTTTTGACCAGGGATTGCGCGGGGATCAATACGGCTATCAGAGCGGTGGTGCGGACGGCGGCTTTTTATAGCATCGAAGTCTTGGGAATAATCAAGGGTTACGACGGTCTGATCGACCGGGAATTGGTCGAGCTCGACAGGCGTTCGGTTTCGGGTATCTTGAACCGGGGAGGAACCATTCTGAAAACGGCCCGGGCTAAAAGATTTTTAACAGAGAGAGGGCAAAACCAAGCCGTAAAAACCATTGCAGACAACAATATCGACGGTTTGATCGTTATTGGGGGGAATGGTTCGTTGACAGGCGCCCATATTCTGGCCACAGAATACAATATTCCTATGATCGGCATTCCGGCTACGATCGACAACGATATCAATGGTGTGAACATGTCGATCGGTGCTGACACCGCGGTCAACGTCGCTGTCGAGGCTTTGGACAAGATAAGAGATACCGCCACGAGCTTGGAAAGGGTATTCGTCGTCGAAGTTATGGGACGCGACTGCGGCTACATCGCTCTTCAAGTGGCCCTTGCCGGAGGGTGTGAGGAAGTCCTGATACCGGAAAGGGAAACGGCCATGGCAAAGATTTGCGTGGATATTGTTGAGGGAAGCCGCCAAGGGAAAATAAGCTGGATCGTGATCGTTGCAGAGGGGAGTGCTAAAGGAAACGATGTGGCCGAAACCATCGTAAAGAAAACAGGATTGGAAACACGGCTGACGGTTTTGGGATATATCCAAAGGGGAGGCGTTCCCACGGCTTTCGACAGGTTGCTGGCTGCCCGCCTTGGGAGTTATGCTGTCGAGATTTTGAAGGATGGGCAAACGGACATGTGCGTTGGATACACGGATAACGAACTGATCACTATACCCTTAGAACAGGCCATCCAACCCAAAAAGATCGACTATGAGCGGGACTACCGGCTGATAAAAATTTTAACTTGAAGGAGATATAAAGTGACCGTAAATATACAGGATTTACTTGGCGAGGAAGCCTCTTATTTATTGGAACATGTTTGTGAAACCATCCCCAAGGCACATTTGAATCTTCCGGGGGCTGACTTTGTGGAGCGCATTTTTGGTCTGTCGGACAGGTCTCAGGATGTCCAGGGCAATCTGGTGAAGATGTTCGATCATGGGTGCTTGGGAGGAACCGGCTACCTTTCCATCCTTCCTGTTGACCAAGGTGTGGAGCACACGGCCGGAGCCTCCTTTGCTCCCAATCCCGTTTATTTCGATCCCGAGAACATCGTCAAGCTCGCTGTCGAGGCAGGATGCAATGCGGTGGCCTCCACATTGGGGGTGCTGGGCATGGTCTCCAAAAAATACGCTGATAAGATCCCTTTTATCGTCAAAATCAACCACAACGAACTTTTGTCTTACCCGAATTCTTACGACCAGAGGATGTTCGCTTCTGTGACACGCGCCTGTGATATGGGAGCCTTGGGAGTCGGAGCTACAATCTTTTATGGATCTGAGGAATCGCGGGATCAGATCGAAGAAGTGTCCGATGCCTTCCAGCAAGCTCACGAGATGGGGATGTTCACTGTGCTTTGGTGTTATCTGAGAAACGCGGCGTTCAAAAAGGATGGTATCGATTACCACACGTCCGCAGACCTTACCGGACAGGCCAATTATCTGGGAGCGACCATACAAGCGGATATCATCAAGCAGAAACAGCCCACAAATAACGGGGGATTCCTGGCCGTGGATTTCGGCAAAACTCATCCTCTGATGTATGAGAAACTCACCTCTGACCATCCGATCGACCTGACACGGTATCAGGTCGTGAACTGTTTCATGGGGCGCGTTGGGCTTATCAACTCCGGCGGCGCATCAGGAAAGGACGATCTCAAACAGGCTGTAAGAACCGCCGTCATAAACAAACGGGCAGGGGGCATGGGGCTGATCCTGGGAAGAAAGGCCTTCCAAAAACCCATGGCAGATGGCATAGAGATCATCCATGCCGTTCAAGATGTCTATTTATCAGAAGCTGTGACCGTCGCTTAATCGAAAAATAGAACCGTCCCCTTTTTTATCTAAATTTTTCTCATTCATTCCATTGTTACATTTTCGTCACTGAAGTTGGCAAAAAAAAATTATTAACAAGGGTCAACCTTTTGGGTGGTTGATACGTCTTAGAGTATGAAATGTTCTATATTTTAGTAAGAAATAAACGCGTGTGAGAAAAGCATGAAATATTTGAGCCAAAGGGAAGAGCAAATTTTGTTGGCTATCGGGTACCTTCAAGAGGATGCCTATCTTGTGGCTATACGGAAACATTTGTCAACGATCGTGGGGAAAGAGTTATCGATCGGAGCTGTGCATATTCCGCTGTGCCGGATTGAAAAACAAGGGCTCATAACCGCTTCATTCGGCGAATCGACAGCTGTTCGGGGCGGACGCCGGAAAAAAATCTACCGGTTTACATCCGCTGGTCTTGCAGCTCTCAAAGAGAATAAGAAAGTCAGTGACCGGTTGTGGGCAGATTACCTGAAAGCAAACGTTTTAACCTGAATTATCCAGGTTAAGTAAAATATAGTGAAAAGAGAGAGTCATTTTCAACCGAAACTGGGATGGAGGATCCTGTGGTTCCTCTTGCCCGATGATGAACGGGAATCCCTGATCGGGGATTTTGATGAAATCTTTCGGGAGAAAATAATAGATAAGGGGAAACTTGCTGCTATGTTCTGGTATTGGAGCCAGGTCATCCTCCTGATCCCTTCATCGCTAAAAGAATCCACTTATTGGAGTGTGCTTATGTTTCGTAATTATTTAAAAATCGCTTTTCGGAATTTAATAAGGCACAAAGGATTTTCTTTTCTCAACATCACCGGATTGGCTATCGGCATGGTCTGTACCATTCTGATCCTATTTTGGGTGCAGCATGAGTTGAGTTTTGACCGGTATCACAAAAATGGCAAAAACATCTGCCGGATTCTTCAACACATTCAATATGCAGAGGTTGTCACCTGGGCCATTAACCAAGGCCCGCTGGGGCCGGCTTTGAAAGAGGAGATTCCCGAAATCGAAGAGCATGCCCGGTTTTGTTTCTCCCAGTGGCGGATGAAATACAATGACCAGGTCTTTGTGGAATTGGGAGGGTATACCGATCCTTCTCTATTTAAAATGTTTACGATCCCTTTTATCAAAGGCGATCCCGAGACCGCTCTGGCGGATCCTCGATCTATGGTTATGACCGAAGAGGTGGCGCAAAAGATATTCGGAAATGAAGATCCTATCGGAAAGACCATTCATGTGGGCAGTGATTATGATTTCAAAGTGACCGGAATCTTACAAGATATCCCCGATAATTCCCATTTCCGGTTTAAATTTCTGGCAAACATGGATTTTGCTAAAGAGGTCGGCCGCACCGTGGATAACTGGAAAAACAGCCATTTCACCACCTATGTGCAGCTTGCCGATAATGTATCCATAGAAGATGCCAACAAAAAGATCTATAATTTTCTGGATGCCAAGCCCACCCTGGAGGACTGGGAGAAGCTTTCCCTCCAGCCGCTGTTCAAGATGCATCTGTCATCGGGAATCGGTTATGACTCGTTCGGCACAGGGAATACCAAGTATATCGTTATATTTTTGGCTGCGGCCCTGTTCATCCTGCTCATCGCCTGTATTAATTTCATGAACCTGTCCACAGCGCGGTCTTTGCTCCGCTCCAAGGAGGTGGGATTGCGCAAGGTGGTCGGGGCTTTCAGAGGCCAGCTTGTCCGTCAGTTTTTGGGTGAGTCCGTCTTCCAGTCCCTGATCGCGATGATTCTGGCCGTTGGCCTGGGGATTCTTTTGCTGCCTGTCTTCAACAAACTATCCGGGAAAGAATTTGAGGCGAGTCTGTTCACACGTCCTGATATCATTATCGGACTCTTAGCCATTATTCTGTTTACGGGTTTCATTGCGGGGGTTTATCCTGCCTTTGTGCTTTCTGGGTTCCAGCCGGTTTCGGTTTTAAAAGGAACAGCCCGGACAATCGGGAACCGATCATTTTTCAGGAAAGCCTTGGTGGTTTTCCAGTTTAGCGTTGCCGTGATTCTGATGATCGGAAGCCTGGTGATCTATTCTCAGATCCACTTCATGCGAAACAAAGATCTGGGGTATGACAAGGAGAATCTGGTCACATTGAATCTCAATTCGACCGTCCAACAGAACTACGAGGCTTTTCGAAACGAGCTTCTAGGAAATACGAGTATCTTGGATGTCACGCGCGTCTCTGGCCTTCCGACCTACGGTTATTACTTTTCCAACAGCCGTTGGAATTGGGAAGGAAAGGACCCGGATAAAGATATTCTGTTCCGGGCCAATTTTGTGGATTATGATTACTTAAAAGCATTGAAGGCACCGATCGTGATGGGCCGGGATTTTTCTAAAGATTACGGAGCGGATGCGACGGGTATTATCATCAATGAAGCCTCTCAAAAAGTCATGGGTTTTGAGGACCCTATCGGGAAACGGGTGACTCTGGGAGAAGACAATGTGTTTAACATCATCGGGGTTGTCAAAGACTTCCATTATGTTTCCCTGCGGACTGAGATCGAACCCATGATTCTGCTGCTCGATCCGGAGCGTTGCAGCTCGATCGTGATTCGTATCCGTTCTGAAAATACACCTCAAACCCTAAAATTCATGGGAAGCATCTGGAAAAAGTTTGCCGGAGATTTCGAGTACGACTACCGTTTTCTGGATGAGAGTCTGGATACCCTTTATCGTGGAGAGCAGCAGGTGGGGCGAATTATTAATGTCTTTACCATATTATCCGTGTTTATCTCCTGCCTCGGCCTTTTTGGATTGGCCTCCTTCATGGCGTTGCGGCGGACCAAGGAGATCGGGATCCGAAAAGTGTTGGGAGCGTCCATTTCTGGGGTTGTCGTTCTTCTGACCAAAGAATTCTCGAAGTGGGTTATCGTGGCCAACCTGATTGCCTGGCCGCTTTCATATTTTGCGCTGAATCGATGGCTTCAGGAGTTTCCTTACCGGACGGACATCAAACTCTGGATTTTCCTCGGGACAGGACTGGTGACATTTCTGGTTGCAATTTTAACCGTGGGCTACCAGTCGCTGAAAGCCGCCCTCTCCAACCCCGCCAACTCATTGAGATACGAATAGAAAAAGAGAAAAAGGGGACCGTCCCCTTTTTCTTCTTCCCCTTTTTCTATTCGTATCTTTACATTAAAATTTTTTAGAGCTAGAATAAGAACACTTTTTTTGAGAAGAATGGATCTAGTTACAAAATAATAATTTTTAGGAGGGAATCATGCTTTCAAGAAAAAAGTTTTTTATTTTTATTTTAGCGTTTGCCCTAATTGTGCCGATTGCTTGTACAAAAAAAGCCGCTGAAGAAGCCGAACTAAAGATCGATTATGAACAGTACACGCTGGCTAATGGTCTGGAAGTTGTTCTTCATGAGGACAGATCTGATCCGATCACGGCGGTTGCTGTCCAATATCATGTCGGATCCAACCGGGAGGAGGTGGGACTCACAGGTTTTGCCCATCTTTTCGAACACATGATGTTCCAGGAATCACAGCATGTCGGACAGGACCAGTTTTTCAAGAAAATCCAAGGTGCAGGTGGAACACTGAACGGAGGCACAAGCCGAGATGGCACGATCTATTTTCAAGTCGTTCCTAGAAACGCCCTGGAGATGGTCCTCTGGCTTGAGGCAGACCGGTTGGGTTTCCTGACCCCCAAGATCACTCAAGAGGCCTTTGCCAATCAACAGGATGTTGTCAAAAACGAAAAAAGACAGGTTGTGGATAACCGGCCATATGGACACACGACGCATATCATCGGAAAGCTGCTCTATCCTGAAGGCCATCCTTACAACTGGACGGTGATCGGATCGATGGAGGACCTAACCCTGGCCACTTTAAAAGATGTTCATGAATTCCATGACAAGTGGTATCTCCCCGGTAATGCGACGCTCGTTGTCGCGGGCGATTTCGATCGGGAACAGACAAAGCAGTGGATCGAGAAATATTATGGCGAGATAGAATCCGGGGAAACCAGGGGTGATCCCGAACCCCAGCCCGTCACCCTGGATGGTACTAAAATGGCCTACTGGGAAGACAACTTTTCCAAGTCGCCAGAGCTCAGCATGGTTATCCCGACTGTGGAGCAGTATCATCCTGACGCCTACGCATTGAGCTTTTTAAGCCAATTGTTTGCGTTCGGCAAAAAGGCCCCTCTGTACAAAGTCATCGTGGAGGAGAAGAAGCTTGCTCCATCGGCCATTGGGTATCAGATGAGCAATGAGGTCGCTGGAGAGTTCCTGATCCGTATCCGGACCTTCCCGAATATCAATCTAAACGATGTCAATGATGCCGTCGCGGAAAGTTTCCGGAGATTCGAGACAGAATCGTTTACTGAAGAAGATGTGGAACGCATAAAAGCAGGGCTCGAGACGCAATTTTATAACGCCATTTCAAGCATTCTCGGCAAGTCTTTTCAGCTTGCGCGTTACAACGAATATGGCGGCTCTCCGGGATACATCACCACAGATCTCGAAAACATAAAAGCCGTCACCAAAGCAGACATCCTGCGCGTGTATGAAACATACATCAAAGACAAACCCTATGTAATGACAAGTTTTGTACCCAAAGGACAGGTGGATTTGATTGTCGAAGGATCGGAATCCTTCACGATTGTCGAGGAAGCTGTGGAGGCGGAGAAAATCGCTGCGGAAAGACCCGTGGAGGAATTCAAGGTCGAACCGATCCCGACCTCATTCGACCGCAGCCAAGAGCCCCCCATAGGACCCGATCCAGAAATCACACTTCCGACAATCTGGAAGGATGAGCTTTCCAATGGAATAAAAATTTATGGGATCGAACACACGGAGCTGCCCCTCGTCCAGTTTTCCATGACGATTAAAGGCGGGCAACTGCTGGATGATATAAATAAAGTGGGTGTGGCCAACCTGGTAACAGATATGTTGATGGAAGGGACCAAGAATAAAACGCCGATAGAGTTGGAAGAAGCCATCGATGATCTGGGCGCCAATATCTATATGTATACGGGGCGGGAAGCAATCACTTTGTCCGTTAATTGTCTGACGTCCAAGCTAAATGATGTCTATCAACTTGTGGAAGAGATCCTTCTTGAACCGCGATGGGACGAGAAAGAATTCGACAGGGTAAAGAAGCAAACCATCGAAAACATCAACAGGAGTAAAGTCAATCCCTCTGCTGTGGCGCGCAATGTCTTCAACAAACTTGTTTACGGTGATAAACACATTTTCAGCATTACGACTTTGGGAACGATGGAATCTGTCGATGCTATCACGATCGATGACCTGAAAACCTTTTATGCAAAGAATTTTTCTCCGTCCATCACCCATGTGGCTATCGTCGGCAATATATCCAAGCAAGATGCGGTCAATGCCTTTAAAGCCCTTGAAGAGAAGTGGGCGGCTAAAGAGATTGCTTTCCCTGAATTTGAACTCCCGGCACCTCCCGAAAAACCCATGGTCTATTTCGTGGATATTCCAGGAGCGCGTCAATCCGTTATCAACATCGGAAATTTAGCCATGCCGGCCACAGATCCGGATTATTACCCGGCCTATGTCATGAACTACAAACTGGGAGGTAGCTTCAACGGATTTGTGAACCTTGTTTTGAGAGAAGAAAAAGGTTACACCTATGGGGCCCGCACAGGTTTTAGCGGCTCTCTCCAACCGGGAACTTTTGCGGCCTCATCGTCGGTTCAGTCTCCTGCCACGCTGGAGTCAGTGCAGATATTCAGGGATTTGATGTTGAAGTACCGGGAAGGAATCGCTCCTGAGCATTTGCAATTCACCAAGGATGCGCTGGTTAAATCCAATGCCCGGAGTTTTGAGACACTTGGTGCCCTACTCGGAATACTGAACAATATCGCGACGTACAACCGCCCGAATGACTACATCAAACTGAGGGAAGAATTCGTCAAGAATTTGACAGCAGAGGCACATAAGGAATTGGCCCAGAAGCACATCGATCCTGCCCGGATGATTTATCTTGTTGTCGGTGATGCCGCCACCCAGATGAAATCTTTGGAGAAACTTGGCCTCGGCAAAGTGACCCTCATCGAGCAGAAGTAGAAGCCGAGGACGATTATTCCAGGTTCATCTTCTTTAGGACGGCTTTGAATCTGGGGTCGTCACGAATAGGATCATTCAAGGGCGTTACTTTAATATAGCTCAGCCAATTGTCACGGGCCTCATAAGCCTCCTCCAACAACTGGGATGCTTTATCCAGATCGTCGAGATGTATATACATGACTGACAGTATGGCTGGTGAGAAATAGGTGTCTTTAATTTTATCTTGGAATTTCTTAAGCGCGATTTCAGCCTCTTTTCGATCTCCCATTCGTGCATAAGTTATTATTATAAAAGGTTCCATTCCTATTCCAGCAGCTCCCGAGATTTCTTTTTCCGTTTGGAATTCTGCCAAAGCTTCTTCATACATTTCCTTATCTAAATATGTAAGTCCAAGGAAGGCATGCGCACCACTGAAGTTTGGTGCCATTTCTATGGAATTCTTTAGAGTTGTGATCGCTTTATCATATTGACGGGCATAGTAATAAACCTGCCCGATATTCCTATTTATTATCGGAGAAAAAGGGTCCAATTCGCGAGCCAACTCTATTTCTCTAACGGCCTTATCAAATCTTCCCAAAGTTAGAAGAAGCATCGCATACAAATAATGAACATCTGCATTATTGGGATTTAGTTCGATCGAGATATTATATTCTCTCTCCCCTTCTTTCCAGTTCCACTCATTGGATTGAATATGTCCGAGGGCAGTGTGTGCTTCAGGAAGATTGCCGTCTAATTCAATAGCTTTGGTTGCCGCCTCTCTTGCCTTTGATAATGCCTCTTTTGAGGGTACCATCTCATAATATGGGAGCATGCCATAGGCATTTGCCTTTCCAGAATAAGCGGCTGCGTAGTCGGATTCCCTTTCGATCGCCTGATCAAAATATTCGATGGCCCTTTTTAAAGATTCCTCTGTTCGCATATTCACGAAATGGCGCCCTTTGTTGTACAGATCATATGCTTCGATATTATCGGTGTAATGCTTGATAATCTGCCCTTCCTTTTCCCCTATCAGTTTTATGCTTAGGCTTTTGATAATTTTAAGAGCAATGTCATCCTGGATTGAAAAAACATTTTCCATTTTTTGTTCATAGTCTTCAGACCAGATTTGGAAGCCATCCTCTACTTTACTGAGTTGGGCTGTGATCCTGATTTCGTCGCCAGAGACTTGAACACTTCCCTCCAACACGTTTTGCACATTCAATTTCTGTCCGATTTCTTGGACGGTCAATCCCTTATCTTTGAACGAAAACGAAGAAGTCCTTGCTGGAATACGTAAATCGCTGATTTTACCAAGAGCATTCAAAAGGGTTTCAGCAATCCCATTACATAAATGTTCATAGTCTTTTTCTTGGCTTATGTCTTCGAAGGGCAGCACGGCTAAAGAAGCTTTTGCAGAACCCGGAGGAACAGCCTTTTTTTTGGGAAAAAACTGCAAGATGAACACGGCGATAAGGGCTAATACAATAATGGTCGCCACAGGAATGATGATTTTTTTTGGGCCAAAGGTGACGGTGATTTCTTTTGAGGTTTCAGGCTTTTTTTCAGGAGCTTCTCTCACGGTAGTTGGGATTCCTCCTGCGATTTTGGTAAGCTCGGATTGAACATCTCCGACACTCTGAAGCCTGCTTTCTTTGTTTTTTTCCAGACATTTCATGATTACACAGCTGAGGTCATCTGGGATTTGATCGTTCAGCTCTTTGGGATTTACAGGTGTTTCGCTTTTGTGTTTCACACCTATCGTAAAGGGTGTGTCTCCTTCGAACGGCACTCTCCCGGTAGCCATTTCATAAAGGATCACACCCAACGAATAAATATCAGACCGTTGGTCGGTCTCCTTCCCTTCCACTTGTTCAGGCGACATGTACTCTGGGGTTCCGATGATCATGCCTGCACCTGTTATCCCTTCTGTCGCAGGGGAGCGTGCGATGCCAAAGTCCATGATCCGGGCATTTCCCTCCTTATCGATCATGATATTGTTAGGCTTCAGATCGCGGTGTATGACTCCAAAACGATGGGCTTCGCTCAGGCCATCACATACTTGGCTGGAAATTTTTATGGCTGTTGGTGTACTCAGCTGACCACTCATCCGGATCATGCTCTTGAGATCTTCCCCGGGGATGTATTCCATCGTGATGTAATGGGCACCTTCTTCTTCGCCGAGGTAATACATCTTGCATACATTCCTGTGGGCGATTTTTCGTGTCATTTTCAGCTCGTTGCTGAATCTCTCGATGGTCTTCTTGTCCTTTGCGATCTCAGGCTTGATAAGTTTTATGGCAACTTCTTCGTTGATTTTTTGATCCAGCGCCCGATAGACACGGCCCATCCCACCTCTGCCTAATTCTGTCATGATCTGGTAACGCCCGGCAAAAATGGATCCTGTAGTTAGTTCTTTTTTTGGGGCCTGGATGGTTTCGGTGGGCATAGGCGGCAGTTCTTCAGATAAGGGAAGTGGGGTGGCACACTCTTTGCAGAACTTGGAATCAGAAGGATTTTCCGTGTTGCATTTCGGGCATTTGTTATACATGATTTACCCCAACAGTATTTCAGAAAAAGAATATCAATAATCAGAACTGGAGTCAATGCGAATGAATTCAGGAAAAAAATTTCACAAATCCTGTTGACAGGTGGATAAAAAGGTGCTAAAATTTTAACATGCTAAAAAAACAACATCAAATGTCAGCCGTATAAGAAGGTGAAAAGCATGAAAGAACAGACAAATCTCAGCCGTAGAGAAAGACAGATCATGGACATCATCTATCAATTAAAGGAAGCAACAGTCGCTCATGTTCTCGAAAGATTACCAAATCCCCCCAGTTACTCCGCAGTGAGAGCTTTGCTCCGCGTGTTGGAAAATAAGGGGCACTTATATCACAAACAGGATGGACCCCGTTATGTTTTTTCTCCTACTCTGTCCCGGGAATCAGCGAGGCAAACTGCCTTACATCACCTTCGGAAGACTTTCTTTAATGGCTCGACAGAAGAAATTGTGGCTGCTCTCCTAGATATCTCGGAAGACGATCTCTCCGATGAAGATTATCACCGCTTGCAAGCACTTATCGAAAAGGCAAGGAAAGAAGGAAGATAGCCATGTTAGCCCTCCTTTGCGAATATCTGATCAAGAGCTCTGTAATCCTGTCTGTTTCGATTGTGCTGGTCTATTTATTGAGGAAAAAGTCAGCCGGCTTGAGGCATCTTGTTCTTTCTGTTTTTCTTATCGGTCTCCTGTTTATGCCTTTTCTATCATCCGTCACAACCGGATGGGAAGCCAAATTCCTTCCGATTTGGCAAACCAGGGATACTGCTGCTCTGGAGACTGATGGCTTAACTCGAAACTTGAATAGTTCCTCCCAAACTCTTGGATCTACCTTAGCAGCCTCCGAGGTCCCCATACACATGGAGGAGGTCAAAAAAGACTCTCGGCCTGTATTTGGATTCGCTGCGCTTTTGATATGGTTCTTTGGATTGATGTTTCTTTCTATTCGAATACTATTAGGCCTGTTTGGTACTATCCGGCTAACACGAGAAGGACAGGATATACAGGATTCCTTGTGGAAAAGACTTCTGCAGCGTTTCCTAGCGACTGTTTTATTAAGGAGAAAAATAAACCTTTTGAGTCATGACAAAACCATGGTTCCTCTAACATGGGGTGTCATCAAGCCCGTCGTAATGATGCCGGCAGAATCCAAGAACTGGAGCGAAAATCAGCGTTCCACGGCTCTTTATCACGAGCTCTCTCACATCAAAAGAGGAGATTATCTGGTCATGATAATGGCTCGAATCAGCCGGGCTATCTATTGGTTCAATCCTCTTAGCTGGATCGTTTTGAGGATGATCAAAAAGGAACAGGAAAAAGCTTGTGACGAGCTTGTCTTAAAAGCGGGTATAAAACCATCGACCTATGCAGAAAACCTTCTTCATATCCGGAATTCAATTTCTGGTCATTGGAATCCGCCTGCGACTGTTTTAGGAGTGATGAATAAATCCCATCTGAACGACAGGCTTACCACTATTTTAAAAAAGAGGTTCAACCTCAAGGAGGTTCAAATGAAAACCAAGATATTGCTAAGTGTATTGGCTATTCTATCCATTTCGTTTATCGGTCTGGCGCGCCCTGGAAACTCCTCCGGCAGCCATGCTGAAGCCGTCTCTCCTGAAAATGCCACGGTCATAACTCCGTTCGATTCTAGTGAAGCTCCGATAGTTTCGCAGGATCAAGATAAAAAAGAACAGAAAAAAGAAGTCAAAAAAGTAGTGAAAAAAAAGGACAAGAAAAAAGAGAAAACCACTGTTGTTTGGACAACCAAAGAAGGCGAAAAAGGAACGTATGAAATCATTATCAACAAAGATGATCCTAAAAAAATCATCTTCGTTACATCACCGCACGCGGAACTTGATATGGACGCAAAGGCAACGTGGACGATCAAATCGGATAAACTGCATCTTTCTAAAGACTTTAAAACGATCAAGCTCGATAAGGGAACTGTCATCTACATTGATAAAGAAGATAAGGATGGAGTAAAGATTATAAAGCTGGAATCTCCGCATATTCAGATAAAAAAAGCTGTGAAGGTCCCAGATCATGTCACGGTTGATGTCCATGTGTCTCCCCATATCGAATTGCATCCCAAAGTCCATGTTGTTGTCGACATCAATGTGTACGAAAAACTGATAGAGAAAATTAAGGAAAAATTGGCCAAGCTTAAGGAAAAGGACCTGGATTCTGATGTGAAAGAGGTTGAGCTTGAGGGAATCGAAAAAACCCTGGAAAAATTGAGGAAGGCTTTAGAAAAAAAATCAGAAAAAACAGAACATGTTACTGTAAGTATCAAACACAAAGATTCCCATTCCTACAGGGTCAAAACAAAAGATGTCCATATTGATGGCGAAAAAGGACACCATGCGGTTAAGATTATTAATGATAAGGGAGTATTCTCTCTAATTTACCATGCGGAGCTCGACATAGATCAAAAAGAGGCTTATGAAAAAGCTATAAAAAAACTGGAGGGTAGCCTCCCCGAAGGCTACAACGTCGAAACCACATTCGATGATGATAAAGGCACTCTCGTCATCAAAATCATGAAAGATAAAGAGGCCGTTGAATATAAAGAGGCCGTTGAATCTATAGACACGATAAAGAAGCTAATACACGAGTTCCAGGAAGAAGTTAAAAAAATCAACAAATAAGTCTACTAACCTGGATTATTCACGAGCCAAGATTGCTGCAGCGGCAAGGCAGTGGCCCATGAAGCTGTATATGTATACCGCGAATGGGCTGCAACGAAGTCGATGTGGTGAGATTGGCTTGCCCGAAGGGTAAAAAATGCCTATGGCCAACCTTCCCCACCCTGCATCTAAAAGGAAATTTGAAAATTTGGTTTATTGAAAATGAGGGGTGTCAGAGGCATTTTTTATGAATAATTCAGGCTAGATAATCTCTAGTTCGTCTTTAGTTGGCAGCGTTGGAAACTTGGCATGCGGTTCTGTTTGATACCAGATAGCTACCGAGGAAATGTCATCCTGAAGCGGGAGATACCGTCCGCCTGAATGCCAGCCCAGAGCTTGGATTGTTACCCTCAAATCTTTTTCAAATCGCACAGGATCCATGATGTGCCAGCGATACAAGCCAAACCGCTGCTGGGACTGCCACTGTCCATCAGGTGTTATGACCTGGGGCATACCGGCATAGGGAGTCGTGAATTCTTGATACTTCCCATCGACGGTAAATCCATACGAGCCGCAAAAATAATCCTCTGTCCCGGTTCCGCAGATTGTCGGGAACTTCGAATCACCATCGATGAAAAATTTGATCTCCCCCTCGCCCCACCATCCGGTGTTGTTGGCCTGCCAGCACATGTAGGTCCCGACAAAATGACCCCAGCCTTTTATACCGTCGATGATGGTGTAGTCTGTCTTGTAAGGCAGGGGATTGGTGCGCCGGAACTGGGCATGGAAATAGGCCGCATCATCAGGAATGTCGGTCAGGGTGTAGTTGATCTGGTAGTAAAGGGTCATCTTTTTCTCGTCAAGATTTTCCATCGTGATCTTGCAGGATTTGCGGAACGGCATCACCCAATAGCAGTTAAGGCCACTCCCTGGATTGACACAGATCGGGAGAGATGAGACCTGAGCGAATTTTCCCCACCCACAGGCAAAAAAATCGCCAACCGGAACTTCCACCGACGGTTCTTTTTCCCCGTCCCAGTAGAACCTCAGGATGGAGTAGCGAAAGTTTCCAGCCGGTGTCATCCAGATCTGCTGGATCGCGCCCGGCCCATTGATTTCGGCTAGGACATAAGTCTGATTGGGTTCGATATGGATATAAGGGGAGACCTTCCAGCTCTGACCCAAATCACGTGCCGCATTCTTGGCCAGTCCATCAACCGACATCCCGCCTTTGCCCTTTTCTCCTGTGAAGTTCTCAGGACTTATCGAACGGCTCTTAGCATGAGAAAGCCGGTAAAGATTCCCGAGATTCAGGTATAGTCCATTGAACACTTTTTCCTCTGCAGCATACAAAATTAGGGATACAAACATTAGGCTTAGTGTGATAAAAATCCATTTTTTCCTCATGATTGACCTCCTTTTATCGATGGTGAATATCATTGCATAATCTCTATCAAAATCTTCACAAATTTGCAATGATGCATTATGGAAGGATTTATACACCACCCCCGTTTTGCTGTTTTTTCTCACTGGAGAAGATCCCTGATCTCGGCCAGATGGTATTGATGATACTACTTTTCTTATTAATGAATATAATACTATCGATAGGGGATTTCAACTAAAATGTAGGTTATTATTGATAATTTATTTTGTATTATTCGTACCGGAGGGAGTCCACTGGATTCGCAACAGCAACTCGAATAGATTGGAAGCTGACGGTCAAGAAAGCGATAAACAAGGCTATGCGATCACATTGGCCACGATGATCCATTTCATAAAATCCTTGGCGAGGAGCAGTTAACAACCCTCTTGTTGAATTTACCGGAGGATTTTGATAATAATCTAGATGTGTTTAGGGAAATGTCAGGAAGGAGTATACTCAAGATGAATATTAGAATGCATAAGTCTAGTTTTATTCCATTTCTTTTGATAGCCTTTCTTATTTTATCAAATTCCTTTTGCAAACCTGGCGTAGAAAGCCAGGAAATCCAAAATCTCAAGGTTTTTGCCAAACTATATGGGTATGTTCGGTATTTCCATCCTAGCGATGAGGCCAGCCAAATAGACTGGGATCGCTTTGTGATCTATGGGGTAGAAAAGGCAAAAAATGCAACAAATCGACAAGAACTTAAATCTGTCCTAGAAGAATTGTTTCTTCCGGTAGCCCCGACAATCCAGATTTATTATTCAGGCGAGGAACCGGCAGAGCCGGAGCTAGGACTCTCCGTAGACACATCAGGATTGAAGGTTGTTGCATGGCAGCATCAGGGCCTTGGATCTGGGAGCGCGAATTCACCCTATATGAGCAAACGCCTGAACAGGGAAATTGTTCTAAAACCGGTAATGCCTGGGGTGCTCACCCAAGGTATTGATGCAACGAGTTTGCGAGGGAAAGAGATCAAACTTACAGCTTCTGTTAAGGCCCAGGTTGAAGGAGTTGGCAACAAAGGGCAACTGTGGTTGAGGGTAGACAGAGAGAACAAACAAATGGGATTTTTCGACAATATGAGCGACCGACCCATTCTATCCGATGAATGGAGTGTGTATGAAATAAACGGGAAAGTAGCCGATGATGCTGTAATGATCTTTTTTGGGAGCATCATGAACGGAACAGGGCAGCTGTGGCTGGATGATTTCAAATTGCTCGCGCTTTCTGATGATAACCAATGGGAGTCTGTGGACTTTAAAAATCCTGGATTTGAGCTTGGCGAAGTGGGACAACCGCCGAAACATTGGGGTGCCCAGAGTCAAGGATACAGATATAAGGTTCAAAAACAAAATTCCCCTGTCGGAGAAATGTGCCTTTTGATAGAAAGTATGGGGCAAAAAATAACGAGTCCGATATTCGATAAACATCCTGAAGTCGGAGATGTGGTGAATAAAGAACTGTGTGCAGATCTTTCCTGTCAGATTCCCTTAGCTCTTTATACGAACGAGAGTGGAACTTTGGGCAAAAATCAGGAATATTCTGTTGATAAACTTGTCTCAGATTTAAAGACAAAAGATTTTGAAGCTCTGTCTGCGAACAATGAATTTGTACGGCTGGCTGGCGTGATCATCACCTGGAATGTTTTCCAACATTTTTATCCTTATTTTGATGTGGTGGATATGGATTGGGATAAAGAGCTAACAAATGCCTTAGGATCTGCTCTTGAAGACGAAACCGACAAAGATTTCTTTTACACTCTCAGCCGTTTGGTAGCCAAGCTCCAGGACGGACATGGAAACGTCTACCACAATGTTTTGATGCAGCAAGCCGGCCTTCCGATCAAGGTCGACTGGATAGAAAATCAGGTTGTGGTCACGGTGTCAAAAGATCCAGCCCATTTCCAGAGGGGAGATATCATACTGGAAATCGATGGTATTGGAACGGAAAAGGCTTTATTGGATGCTGAAGAATTTATCTCTGGTTCCCCTCAATGGAAGAGATGGAAGTCCCTGAGTCGATTCGGTTATGGAGCGCCTGGAACAATGGCTAAGCTCAAACTTAAAAGGGGAGAAGAAGTTTTGGAAATGGAGGTAGAAAGAAATTTTAAGGAGTATTTGACCGAATCCACGATGTCTAACATCGAAAAACTGGAAAACGATATTTATTACGTTAATCTGGACAAAGCATCATGGGCTGAAATCAATGCAAAAATAGGTGATTTAGCGAAAGCAAGAGGAATCATTTTCGACCTCCGGGGTTATCCTAATGGCAATCACCAGATTATTTGTCATCTCCTCGAGAAAAATGACACATCTAATGCCTGGATGCAGATTCCTCTTATTATCTATCCGGATCAGGAAAACATTGCTGATTACCAGAGGATGGGATGGGGACTTCTGGCCCAAGAGCCACACATCGAGGGGAGGGTCGCCTTCATAATCTATGGGGGATGCATTAGTTATGCCGAATCCTTTATGAGTTTCATCGAGTTTTACAAACTTGCTGAAATCGTGGGGCAGCCGACTGCTGGAACAAACGGAAATATCAATCCTTTCATGCTTCCTGGGGGGTTTCGGATTATATGGACTGGTATGAAGGTGCTCAAGCATGATGGCTCTCAACACCATCTTATAGGAATCCAACCCACAGTGCCCGCTGAAAGAACGATCCAAGGGATTATTGAAGGGCGCGACGAGTTTCTGGAAAAGGCATTGGAGGTCGTTAAGCAATAGATTTATACCCATGTTTGACAGAGTGACTCGCCAAAGATTTTCTTTTGTCGTTTGTTTCTGTATTGTTGTTTCCTTGTGTTCATGCCAAAATAGATCCCAAGACAAAAGACATCCCTCTCAGCCCCCAGATTCGGTAATTTTGTCTTTTGAAGTCTATAATCATACCCAAGGTTCTTTAACAAAGTTTGAAAAAACACTGGAACAAGGAGCTCGAGTAACGATCAACCTCAGCGAACTCGATGTCGAGGGAGTGGACGAGAATAGGATGGTTATCCGCGAGGATCGATTTGGACCACGGATCGCTTTTAGTCAAACGGGAATAGCCACCTTTCAGGCACCGAAACAGGATGAAAATTACACCCTCTACTTGATGAATGTATCCAACGGTGCCGATTACAGAAAGGTGGATACTTGGACAAACCCCAACGAAGGTGTTCTTGAGTATGTTCCGCCTTTTAAGTGGTACAGGGAAGATAAGAACGATTATCAAGGCCCAGAAGATGTTATCCAGGATGCCATAAACCAGTTGAACGATGCGCTCGATTATTCCTGGGCAAAATACGGAAGTCTTCAAGAGATCGATCAAAAGATAAACTGCAGTTTTGGTGTGGGTTACGGGTATTGCAGAAATCAGTTCGGTTGGCACAGCCCTTACTGGGCGGGGATTAATCCTGATCATTGTCTCAAATACATAATGAAACTCGAGACGTTTATAGAGGAAATTTTCGAGCTCATCACAAGGCTGAATGATATCGGTGAAAGAGATACGGCCACTCTTATCACAGATCCGGATACTGGGAATCTCAACGAAGTGGGAAAAGATCTCCTGGCTTATGTTTTTGTAAAAGACGAAAAAATCTGAAAACGAATGGATTTTTTCCCAGAGTATGGGTGGTGCTGGCTGTTGAGGAATCTAAGCAATGGCGAGATGCGAGATTCGCTGTAACTGCTGGCACCTTGCCCAGCCAGCCCAACAAGGCACTATAAGGGTGGCAGAAAAAAAATTGCCGCACAATCCCCTCTATGGGTGATTTAAGGGGTGATTTTACGGATGATATCATCTCCAAAATCATCTCTAGAGGTGATTGTCATTTGATGGGAGCATTGTTATATGAATCTATAATGAAAAAGAGCGACAAGACCAAAGAGCAACTTCAACGTGAGTTGAACATACTGAAAAAGCAAGTCAAAAGATTGCGTAAGTCTGAACCTGCATACAGAAAGACAAACATGAAGATACAGGAATGTGAAGAGAAATACAGAAATCTGGTCGAGAAAGCCAGCGATGGGATTGCTATCATTCAGGACATGAAGTTCATGTATGTCAATCCCCGTCTGGCTGAAATGGGAGGATACACTGTAGAGTATTATATCAATAAGTCTTTTGCAGATTTTATTCATCCGGATGAGATACCAAAGGTGGTGGATCGTCACAAACGCCGTATGGCAGGGGAGGAGGTGCCTTCCATCTATGAGTCGGCCATAAAAGCTAAGGATGGCCGGAAGGTATTGGTTGAATTCAATGTCAGCCAAAACTTGTATCTTG
>CAYPGQ010000018.1:0-54300 GCA_964410125.1 uncultured Eubacteriales bacterium
TTTGAATATCTCCGTCGATCAAGCATACATCTGAAGAAGTCCCTCCCATGTCGAAGGAAATCATCCTATTTAGTCCGATTGATTTCCCCAAATGAAAAGCCCCGACAACACCTCCTGCAGGCCCTGAGAGGGCTGTCCTGATGGGTTCTGCTTTGGCTATTTCAGGTGAAATGTATCCCTCGTTGGATTGCATAATACGCAAGTTTGGGTTCTGCAGTTTATGCTCCAAAATCTTCAAGTATTGGCTGATAACGGGCATCAAGTATGCGTTTACAGCCGCAACAACGGTTCGTTCGTATTCTCTATGTTCGGGAAGAATGTCACTCGAAAGGGAATACTGGATGTTTTCCGCTTCCAGTTTTTGACGAATAAATTTTTCGTTCAGAGGATTGGCATAGGAATTGATAAGAGATACTGCCACGGCCTTCACATGTTTTGCTTTTATTAGGTCCAGAGTGGTCTGGAATTCATGGCTAGAAATCCTCTTTTCGACTTTTCCTGCTGCTGTCGTGCGCTCCTCCAAGCCAAAACAAAGGCTTCGAGGAAGCAACGGAAACCTGTCTTCACCTTTGAGACTATAAAGGTTTTTCCGAACTTGTCTCCCGATAAAAAGAACATCTTCGAAACCTTTGGTCGTGATCAGGGCTATCCGTTTTCCCTTCCTTTCAAGCAGGGTGTTTGTTGCAACGGTGGTTCCATGGATGATAAATGGATTAGGGCAAGTTTCAAGATATTTTTGAATGCCGTCGAGAATAGCCCGAGAGGGATCATCCGGCGAGGAAGGAATTTTTTGGACTTCGAGGACGCCGTCCAACGCAATCACAAAATCCGTGAATGTCCCCCCAGTGTCCACGCCAATCCGGATTTCCGTCATCGTTAGTATTAGTATTTATTCCTGATTATTTACAGGTGTTGCAGGAACTGGCAGAGCATGTGCTGCATCCGTTGGAGGCACTCTTGAGTTTGCTGTTGCCTCCGCCTATGCCAAACGAGGAAAAAAGTTTCTCGAGGTTTCCGTTTCCACATTTTTTACAGGATATGCCTTTTTCTCCGCCGATGGAAACAAGGGTTTCAAATTGCTTCCTGCATTTTTTGCACAAAAATTCGTAGATGGGCATGGGTATTCTTAGGTTTTTTTAAAGATATCTTCTAGGGTTTGATTCAATTCCTTCTCGTCTATCGGCTTGATGATAAAACCAGATGGATTCACTTCTTGTGCTTTGGCCATAGTGACTTCATCGGCAAAGCCGGTGAGAAACACCACAGGAATGTGTAGGCGATCCCGGATTCTCTTGGCAGCTTCGATCCCGTCTATTTCGCCCTTCAATCCGATATCCATCAGGACGAGGTCAGGGCTTGACTGATCTGCTTTTGTAACGGCTTCTTCTCCTTGGAAAGCCACGGCCGCAATATTGTAGCCGGCTTTTTTCAACATATTGCGTATGTCGATGGATACCACGCCTTCGTCTTCCACGACCATGATATTACCTTTAGATATGGACATCTATTTTACCGCAATGGCCTCGATCTCGACCTTAACATCTTTGGGTAGACGGGCAGCCTGCACAGCCGCACGAGCAGGATAGGGCGGATTGAAAAATTCGGCATAAACAGTGTTCATTCGGCTGAAATCGTTCATATCCTCGAGAAAAACAGTGCATTTGACAACATCGTCGAAGATGCATCCCCCTTCATCCAATACGGCTTTAAGGTTGTTCAAAACCAACCGGGTTTGATCCTCGATGCTTCCCGTGTTCAATTCTCCTGTGGCAGGATCGATCGGAATTTGTCCTGACGCAAAAATCATGCCGTTAATGGCAATAGCCTGAGAATAAGGGCCGATCGCTTTGGGGGCCCTTTCTGTATTAATGGCTTTTTTCATCGATTGACTCCTTTTTTTATTTGAAAATAGATGAGGACCGACCAAGGCTACAGCACCCATGGTTTTTAGAGCTTGTCTTCTTTCCATCCTAAGCTCTCCTTTTGAATTCGTTCACGGATTCCCTCGTCCAAAATAACATTATATTAAAACGTGCGGTAAGTTTCCAGAAAAATCATGTTTATGAATAATTCAGGTAAAAAAGGTTACAACAGATACAGGGACATTGAATAGAAGGTGCGGGGAGTCAGGGCCTCAGACACGTTTAGCACGTGATTTGGATTTTGGTGCAACACTCTCGATCGGGGTTGGCACCATGATCGGGACAGGGATTTTTGTACTGCCCGGAATAGTAGCCAGCAAGGCTGGGGCGGAGTCGGGTGTTATCTTTATCAAAGTTCTTCCTCTTCTTTCCTGATTTTTATACTCACCTTGTTTCTTCCGAGCCATTTGCTGTGGTCCATCAAGGATCGGGCACGCGTGATAAGGATGTCGAGAGAATCTACACGGAGTGCCTGAGTTGCCCCCACAGAAATGGTTACCCGTGCAAGTTTTGAGTCTACCGTGATGGTGGATTTTTCGACGAGCAACCGGATTTTGTTTCCCACAAAATCCAGCTTGTTTTCATCAACATTCAGCACGACCACCAAAAACTCATCGCTGTCCCAACGGCCCACAATATCAAAGAACCGGATGTTATTGGTTATTGTTTGGGCAATGGACCGAAGGATCTGATCACCTACAGACTTGCTGTAGGAATCATTCACCTCTTTCAAATGATCCACATCGATATAGAGCAATCCGAACGGGATCCTATATTTTTTTATTTCCTCAAGCCGAGATTGGATGTGGATTTCTAAAAATTTTTTGTTTCCTACTTCTGTCAGTGGATCGAGGAGTTGCATCCGCTCCAATTCTCTCTTGTGCTGCGGCATTAAAAATCTAGGAGAGATATCGTTGAATGTTTCAACAGCCGCTATTATCTCTCCATCCTCGCCCAAAATAGGGAAAGCCCGGATAGAAACTGGCAGCCTGTGGCCTTCTTTGTGCTGGAGATATGCTTTTATGGTGTGGATTTGGCCATAAGAAAGGGCTTGTTTGACGGGACAATCTTCCCCGCATAGATTTTTTCCCGATTCATCTACAGGGCTTATAATGTTGTCAGAACATTTCCTCCCGTTGACTGTCGATAGGTCGAAGCCGGTGATTTGTTCGGCACCATTGTTCCAGAAAAATATCCGGCAATCCTGATCCACAAAATAAATGCCATCATGAACATTATTGAGAAGAATCTCGGTAAAATTTTTATCTATTTTATCACTAGAAAATGGTTTTTTTCCCAATGCTAGATACCCATATAATCGGTTTTGCCCCATATCGAATTATATATACCAAAGTCTGCCTTTGAAGTCAAAACATATTAACCTGGATAATTTGTAAATTATCCAGGTTAGCCTTAATTATTCATGTAGGAGTTTAAAATCAAGGGACACGTTACCGATTTCGGAAAATCGGTACATGTCCCTGATTTCAATGCATATAGCATTTAATCCCGTTAAAAAAAATAATGTTTATGAATAATTAAGGCTAATAACCTGTAGTTAGATTTGCTGCCTTTCTTGACTTTTTGCTAACTAGCGGTTATAAAAAAAATATCTCAATTTAGGGGTGCAGAATGGTTCGCATCGTCGGCATAAAAATCAGAAAGTTACGAGAGGAGATGGGGCTTACCCAGGAAGATTTAGCCAAATCGGTTGGATTGTCTTCTGAGTTCATTTCTTTTCTGGAGCTGGGAAGGAGGAGTCCCAGTCTAGAAAGCCTGTCTCGGATAGCAGAATATCTAGACAAAGAAATTTCCTTTTTTATTCTTGAAAAAACGGAATCTTTTGATTCCATGATACAAGGGGATGAGCTTGATGCCAAAACTAGGCGACTTCTAAGGAAATTCCGGAGTAATTGTGATGATTATTTACAACTGGAAGAAATGACCGGAAGGCAATCAGATTTGGCTCCACTTTATGCCAACGTTAGGGCTGAAAAATTGGCAGAACAGGAAAGACGTCGTTTAGACCTGGGAAATAATTCTATTCCCAATATTTTTTCTCTATTAGAGCAGAGTGGCCTCCATATCATCCGGCTCCCCATCCATGAGGATATCCATATTGCCGGTGTGTTTGTATTTTTGGAGTACAAACAAGCGGCTTTTGCTCTGATCAACAGCAACCAATCATTCCACCAGCAAATCCTGACAGCAACGCATGAATACGCTCATTATCTTAAGGATCGGTATGATGGGCCGATAATCGATAATCCCGATATCTTCATCGAAGACTACATCACCCTTTACCACGGCCGGGAAAAATTTGCCCAAACATTCGCTCTGCATTTCCTTCTTCCTCCCGAAAAACTGATAGATTATATCCAAAAGGATCTACGCTCTAAACAACTCAACATGGAAGATATCCTGTATATCAGACGGTACTATGATGTGAGCTTTTTAGCCTTAATCCAGATGTTGAAGAAGATGGACTATATTTCTCTTAGCCAGTTCAAAGAATGCCAAAAATGGGATTGGGAGCAATATGAAACAGCCATATTTGGATCAAGAAACGTCCACATTCCTCAGAAGGCAAGAGGCCATTCCCTCTTATCTGATAGATTTGTGAGCTTGGTGTTGGATGCTTACAGGAAAAAAAAGATTTCTGCAGAAAAGGCCGCCAAGCTTCTTCATATCAACAAGAAGAAGTTCGTTTCACTTCTTGCGCTCCGATAATTTCTGATAAAACTTCTGGTGGAATTCTTCGGCAAGAAAAAATGTCGAAAAAGGCATGATCTGTGTTGCGATTGGTGCATGAAAGCGACCGGATTTTTCCAATTTTGCGATCATATTCTCGATTTCTTGTTTTTGGTTTTCGTTGTGAAAAAAAATAACCGATCTGTACTGGGTACCGATATCCGGGCCTTGTCTGTCGATTTGAGTGGGATCATGAAGGAGAAAAAATTCGTCAAGTAGTTGAGCATACGACAAGATGCTGGGATCATACAAGATCTGAACGGCTTCGGCATGCCCGGTATTTCCCAGGCATACCTGTTGATAAGAAGGATTAATGACAGTCCCGCCCGTGTAACCCACAGTTGTTTGCATGACTCCTTTTAGTTTGTTGAATTTATCTTCAACACCCCAAAAACAACCGGCGGCAAACGTTGCAATCTGGAAATTATTAGACGACTGTTTGTCCTTTACTTTTTTCTCCCGTGTTGCTCTAAAGTCAAGAGCTACGGAGTTAATGCAATAATGTCGGAAGGAAGGTGAAGGGCCATCATCGAACACATGTCCGAGATGAGAACCACACGTAGCGCATCTTATTTCAATCCGCTTCATGAACAGGGAAAAATCCTCATGATATGCGATGTTCTCCTCATCCACAGGATCGGTAAAACTTGGCCAGCCTGTTCCATGGTCATATTTTGTGTCCGATGGGAAAAGAGGAGTGCCACAGCCGGCACAATGATAACTTCCATCCAGATAATGGTCATTATATTTGCCAGAAAAGGGTCTCTCCGTACCTGCCTTTCGCATTACGTGGAATTGTTCGGGAGTTAGAATTTTTTTCCACTCGTTATCAGTTTTCAGAACCTTTTTGTTCATAGTCTTGTTTCCCTCCAGAGTCAGTTTCTCGGTTCGAGCATTGGGCCAAAAGACATTGGTTAGCCAGATAGCTGCCAGAAAAAGCATCGGAAAAACGAATAACTCCTTTTTTACTCTCATGTTCTCTCCAATTCCGAATATTCCTATAGAATTATTATACTTTATTCGTTTCCTTTTACCAAACTCAAGGGTTGGATTTTCCTTGCTGAAACAAGGCAGCTAATCAGCAGACCGACTTTCCAGTATGCTTTGGAGTACGGAGGAATGAATATCGGGGAGAGGCAAGTTCCCCGACATTGGGAAGAAACGGGATTTGCTACGCTAAAGGTGCCGGGTGTGCACATCAGCATAGGAACAGAATGACTCCCGCCAGCAGCAGATCATTCACAGGAAAACGCGGATATCACGATCAGTCCGGCCGGCCACAAGTCTCTCATTTTGACGGCAAAGGTTATGGGAGCGGTTGCGTTGCGATTGCTTATAGATGAAAAATTAAGGGACTCGGCAAAATTCGAGCATGCCGAATGGCTAAAGAAATACAACGAATAGGGATAAAGTCAACGCTTCTTCAAGTAAATGCTTCCCCCTGATGTCCTCAAGTAAAGCTCCGGACCTCCGCCGTTCATTTCCGCTTGCATCGATCTTTTGCTTATTTCACCACTGATAGAAACCGGAAAATCCGTGTGGACACGCCCTCCTGAAGATTTTGCGTTCACATCCAAACCTATGTCCTCGGATAGGTGAACTGTGATCGATCCTCCTGAAGTAGTCAAGCTACAATCGAAATTGGGTTGTCGCGAGAGATAGGCTTTTACCGCGCCACCTGATGTGTGTGCTTTGATTGTGCCGATAACCTCTTCGACAGTGATGCTCCCTCCTGATGTTTGGGCATCCACGGGGCCTTCAGCGAGTCTGATATGAATGCTTCCTCCAGATGTGCGGATATTTGACCGTCCGACCACTTCGCCGATAGATATGCTTCCACCGGAAGTTTTTCCCGATATGTTCCCTTCAATGTTGTCGAAGTTGAGGCTTCCTCCGGACGTTTTGCTCAAGACCTCCCCATGGAGATGTTCGACGGTTATGCTCCCGCCTTTGGTGTTCAGATCAACATTGTATTCTGACGGAACGGCAATGATAAATTTAACTCGAAGGTATTTGCCGATATTGTTCCAAAAACCCCTTAGACCTTTCTTTTTGTATTTGGCTTCGATGGTAACATCATTCCCCGTGTGATTGAATTGGATATCATAATCCTTTAGAATCTCACTTGCTTTTTTCTCGCTGGTTGTTTTTACTTCTCGGAGTATTTCGATTTCGATCGAATCGATATCTGCACCATGGACTGTGATGGAGCCGATGTCACTCTCGATAGCGAGAGTTCCCCCTGAACCGACCGGAAATGTTTTAGTCATCCTGTCCTCGATGTTTCCGAAAGTGAGACAGTTTGAAAGCAGACACGATATAGCGATTAAAATACCAAAAACATAGTTTCGTGATCGCAAAGATTTCATTCTTCCCTCCTCGATTTTGGAAAAATATGTTCGTTCATCAATATATACGTGATTTGCCGAAAAAAAGTTCGTCATCCTTTACCGTTTGCTTCCAATATGAAAGAGATTGTGGTATTTTATTAGCAACTTGGGAGAATTGACGGGAAGTACGACTAAACTTGCGGAGCATAGCATGCTGAATAGGTTCAAAGGCTGTCTTCTTGGACTGGCCATCGGGGATGCACTGGGAGCGCCCGTTGAGTTTCTATCGCTGGAGAAAATAAAGGAAAAATATGGGGAAAAAGGGATCGAGGAATTTGATGTTTGGGATGGATTCAAACCTGGGTCCTACACGGATGATACACAGCTTTCTTTGGAAACGGCCAAGGGGTGTATAAGCGCCCATTCTAACTTGATGAGAGAAGGGGAATCGCGTTCCCAAGAATTTGTATACAAAAGGTATTCGGAGTGGCTTGAGAGCTTGAAAGATCCTTTCCTTGTAAGACATCCTGGATATACCTGCATGAATGTCCTGCAGAGTGGAGAAAGAGGATCTATCGGAAATCCGATCAATGACAGCACCGAGGCTAGCGGATTGCTGCGTACGGCTTCCGTGGGTTTGGCCTTCCCGCCAGGAATGGCATTCAGGGAAGGAGCAGACTACGCCGCATTGACGCATGGACATCCATGTGCCTATTTTGCTGCTGGATTTTTTGCAGAGATCATCGCCCATATCATCGAGGGAAAATCCCTTCAGGATGCTTTGGAATTGAGCATCGAACAACTGACAGCGTTTGATAACCATGAGGATTTGCTTCATTACGTGGAAATGGCCTTAGAATTTTTCATTAATAAAACACCCGTTGAGGAATCTATAACCAAACTGGGGGAGGGAGTAACGGCTGCCGAGGTCCTTGCCATAGGCGTGTTTTGTTCATTGAAACATGTCTTTGAATTCCCTGAGGGTGTGCAGGCAGCGGTTAATCATTCTGGGGCAAGCACATCCAGTGGCTTGGTGACAGGCGCAATTCTTGGAACTCTTCTCGGTCATGAAGCCATCCCCGAAGCTTGGAGTTTTCGGGTCGAAAATGCCCAAGAGATAACCGAAATTGCCGAAGACATGCACAAAGTTTTCAAACAGGGCGAAAGAATTTCTTTTGAAAAATATTCGTTGGAATAAAACACCCTTTGAAAACCGACAATTTTAGGACAACTTCTGAACAGGAAAAACTTTACCAAAGAAAAAAATGGCAAAACTTGTTTTTATGTCCCTTGATTATCATATTATCCTCGAAGGAGAGAGATGATGGAAAAGTTCCACATTTGCGATAAAAGGCATCAAAGAGCAGCTGGGTTGGATCTAGAGTAATCAGGCAAGTTCAGTTAAAACTACGGTAAGAAAATCCCAGAATTTTTCAACAGATCCCACATGCACCCGTTCCTCCGGAGAATGAGGGTGTTCGATCGTGGGCCCGAAGGATATCATATCCATTCCTGGAAACTTCTCACCGATGATCCCGCATTCCAAGCCTGCGTGAATAGCTTCCACTTCAGCCTCTTTTTGATACCGCTTGCTGTAGATGTCTTTGCAAATTTGCAATATTTCCGACTGAAGATTGGGTGTCCACCCTGGATAGCCTTCAGGTTGTGCAAGGTCTGCTCCGGCTATCTCACATAGTGCGGCGATGGTATTTCGTGTTGCTTCCAGTCCTGATGCAACTGAACTGCGGCTGCTGCTGATGATCTGGGCATGGTCCGAGCGTGTGTGAACGATCGCCATGTTGGTCGATGTTTCCACAAGGCCCTTTATCTCTGGATGCATGGAAATGACTCCATGAGGGAGGACGAGGAGAAAACCCAGGAACATCTTTTGGGAATCTTCGGTAAACGGGGCCTTTGTATTCTCTGTAGATTTTTCGAATGTGAATTTCGCCTCTTCTTCTACGGCTTTAAACTCGTTATAAATGTTGTCGAAAGATTGTTTAAAAGAGGATTGTAGAGATTCGATCTGTGCAGGATCAATATAAATGTCTGCCCAAGCCTCCCGCGGAATGGCGTTTCGCTTGTTGCCGCCTTCAATGCTGGCCAAAGCGAAGGAAGCTTTTTTATCTACCTGCCAAAGCATGCGAGCCAGCAATTTTATTGCGTTACCCCGGCCTTGATCGATGTCTATTCCCGAATGTCCCCCTCTGAGACCAAAAAGTTTAAGGCGAAATGGTTCTCCGCCTGTTTCGTCTTTTCGCTTCAAGGAAAGATGGATTTCCGAATCTGCACCGCCTGCGCAGCCGATGGTGAATGATCCTTCATCTTCGCTGTCCAGGTTGAGGAGGATTTTCCCCTGAAGGAAATCCGGGCTGATCTTTGTCGCTCCTGTAAGCCCGGTCTCCTCATCCACAGTGAACAGAAATTCAAGAGGTCCATGAACCAGGGAATCATCTTCCATCAGTGCCAGGGCGGCCGCCACTCCGATTCCATTATCTGAACCAAGGGTTGTTCCCTTTGCTGAGATCCAATCTCCTTTTTTTTCGGTCTGGATGGGGTCCTTGCTAAAATCATGCTCCACGTCAGAATTTTTTTCACATACCATATCGATGTGTCCCTGCAGGATAACTCCCGGCGCGTTTTCATTGCCAGAAGAGGCCTTCTTGGATACAACAACATTTCCTACATCGTCCCGTTTCCAATTCAGGTCGAATTTTTTAGCCTGGGATATGACATAATTACCCAATGCTGTTTCACTGCCAGAGCAGTGAGGGATTTTCAATATCTGTTCAAAGTGTTTCCAAACAAGAGCAGGTTTGAGTTCTTCATAAATAAGAGTCATTCTTTTCCTCCATCTAAGGTTAATAAAGAGAATATTTAGAATGACACAAATTCCGATTGGATTCAAGATTAATCGCACAAAAAAAGTTTTGACTTCATCCTCCCTATTTCCTTACAATTCTCTTGCTTTCAGATGGAAGACGTATTGATTCAATCCTTCAGGGAAAAATTCGGTTCTCCTCCCGAAGTCTATTCTTCCGCTCCCGGGCGTATAAACTTAATTGGAGAACACACCGATTATAATTTGGGGTATGTTTTGCCATCCGCTATCCATCTGCACGTTGTATTTCTTGCATTGCAGAGAACAGATGGGATCGTCCGAATATGGGCTGACAACTTTAAACAAGAAAAAAGCTTTTCACTCAAACAGGATTTTGAGGCAAAACAAGGAGGCTGGATCGACTATGTCAAAGGGATTTTTTGGGTACTTTCTCAAAAGGGTGCCTCCCTTCGAGGAATCGATGCTTATGTTTGGGGTGATATTCCTCTGGAATCAGGATTGAGCTCTTCAGCAGCCTTTGAGGTGAGCATTATCAAAGCCCTCGACACGATGTTCAAGCTAGAGCTCTCTCCTTTGGAAATGGCGAAGCTGGCCCAGGCAGCAGAGAATGATTATGTGGGCGTGAAATGTGGCCTGATGGATCAATTCATATCTGTGTTCGGGAAAAAGGATAAGGCTGTTTTTCTGGATTGTGAAACCCTTGCTTATGAGTATATTCCGCTGCGTCTCGAGGGCGAGGGACTAGGAATTCTTGTCTACGATACTAGGGTGCTTCGAGATCTAGCGTCCTCTGCATACAACAAACGGCGTGCCGAGGCTACAGGTGCGCTGGAAAAGCTACGAGAATCCGGAGTCCAAACCTATAAAGATGTCACCCTGTCATTGCTTGACAAAAAGAAAGATAATCTGGGAGAAACATTTTACAAAAGAGCCAGACATGTTGTAACCGAGAATGCTAGGGTCAAGAAGGCTGTTAGAGCTCTCCGAGATGATGATTTTTATGAATTGGGACGGCTGCTATTCCAGTCCCATGAAAGCCTTAGAGATGATTATCAGGTTTCTTGTCCTGAGCTGGATCTTCTGTATGAATGTGGGAAACGATCCCATTCTTGTCTCGGCGCCAGGCTAACGGGTGCGGGGTTTGGCGGTTCTGGGATTGCCTTGATACGGAAAAAAGACCTCTTTTCTTTCAAAAAGCTGGTATACAATGAAGCCCAGAGAAGGGGCTTTGTGACACCCTCCTGTTATGAAGTCGAAATCGGGGAAGGCACGCGAATTTGTATCCAATGAAAGGTTGGCATTTGGAATCCTTTTTGTGTTCAGACGCGTTTAGTCATCCTTTCGAATGTCCCTTGGAATATCGAGTATGCTCTTTCCCCGTATAAACACAGAATGATCTCCTCCGGATGTTTATTTTTCCTAAGGAAATCCATGGTTACTTTCAACATGATCTCGGCGCATCTTTTGATTGGGAAATGAAAAATACCTGTGCTTATGGCTGGGAAAGCGATGCTCTTGATTTTCTTTTTTTGGGCAATCTTGAGACTATTCAATGTGGCATTCGCCAGCTTGATATCCTCATCACCTTCTCCGTAGACGGGTCCAACTGCATGAATCACGTAATCAGTGTTAAGGTTCCCTGCACCCGTTATGACAGCTTCTCCCACTTCTATAGGACCGATGGCATTGCATTCTTCCTGGATCGAGGGGCCCCCAAAATTACGGATAGCGCCAGCGACCCCTCCACCTAGTATCAGTGATTTGTTGGCGGCATTGACGATGGCATCAACATGGAGAGCAACGATGTTACCCTCTACAAGTTTAAGTTTTTTCCCTTCAATCATCCATTCAAACATTCTTCCCCTCAAAGGCAACCTAATGAAGATATGGCATTATAGACAAAACCCATATCACTTGTCTAGCCAGTTCAAAACTTCTTGGAACACAGGCCCGAAGTTTTCTCGCGTGAGAGAAAAAAACCAGAATGGGGAAGACCGGTAATCAGCAGATTGGTCAGCGCTGGCGAGTCTATTGCAGTTCCTCTTCTACGATCTTTCTGATTTTGTCACTGATTTTTAGGGCTTCGCTTTTCAAGGTTTCTGCTTTGGCTTTGATTTCTGTCGTGAATTTTTCATCCTGGGTCTCGGGCAGATTGATGATAACATTGTAATAGGCTCCCTCTGCAGCAGTTTGGGCTGTCAATCCCGCAACCCCTGCATCGCTGATGGAGTTTTTATTCCCATGTATGGCGATATCTTTGGCCAATTCTAGCGCCTTTATGCTTTTTTCCAACACATCCAAAGGCACGAGAGTTGCCTCTTTGGTCGCTTCCTGAATGGCCATATTCCTTTCTTTTTTTTGTTCTTCTGTCTTTTTTTTCATCCGAAACGTGTCCATCACCTTGTTGAATGCCACTGTGTCGAGGTCCACCGCTCTCAGGAATTCATCCTTAAGATATTGGGCTGCCATGGCTAATTCTACGACTTTTTCCTGCACACTCTCATACTCTTTTTTTCCTACAGTGAGGTTGGATACCATGGATGTGAGGGCCGATGAGAGAGCCCCGCACAACGCGGCTGTGCTTCCTCCCCCGGGTGCAGGGGAATCCATGGATAACTCATTGGCAAATTGACGGAGATTTTTGTCGATCAAAGGATCTTCCACCTCTTTGAACCGATATTCGATGATCTTTTTTTTCGGGTCAAACGGGGAGACATCCTCCAGGCCCAAAGATTTCACAGCGATATCAATCAGTTCTTCTTCTGGAACTCCCGGACTCTTGCCCTGCTTTTTCAGGTAGTGCAAACCTGCCATGAGCATGGCCTCTTTGGGAATCAACCCTACAAGTTCGCTTCCCGTCACTCGAAGGCCTATGGCTTCGGCCTCTTTTATGGCTTCGTCGAACACCAGGTGGGGAGGAGAAATTTTGTAATTTGTAAAATTGATGGATATTTGGGCAATATTGTAGTCTTCGATAAACCAACCCACTGCTTTGATCGCCTTGAATTTCCCAGAAATTTTTATGGATTTTCCGTTTTCATCTCGTATGATCTTTCCTTCTTTGTCTCTTTTGGCTCTCCCTTTTTCCCGAAGATTGAAGGCTATATGTCTGGCGAGCGACCGGTCTCGCGTGTTTAAATTGATGTTGTAGGCGATCAGGAATTCTCGAGCACCGATATTTGTTGCTCCTGTCTGGGGATAAAATATGGGTTTTCCGTAATCTGGTGCCCACCCGGGGTCCTTCAGTCTTTCTGCCAATCCCTCATATTCGCCGACTCGGATATTTGCCAGATTTTTTCTTTCCGGTTTTTGGGCCGCCTCTTCATACAGGTAAACGGGGATCTCCAACTCCTCCGCAACTCTTTTGGCCACATTGTGGGCTATTTGGATACAGTCTTCCATTGTCACTCCAGAGACCGGAACAAACGGGCAGACATCTGTTGCGCCTATACGGCTGTGTGCTCCCTGATGTTTGCTCATGTCCAACACTTCGGCCGCTTTTTTGATTGCTTGGAAAGCTGCTTCCTTGACACCCTCTGGAGTGCCGATAAAAGTGACAACGGTCCGGTTTGTCGACTCCCCAGGATCTACGTCAAGGAGCGTCACTTGGGGAACGGATTCGATTTCTTTTGTGATGGCCTTGATCTTTTCAAGATCTCTTCCTTCGCTAAAATTGGGTACGCATTCCACGAGTTTCATTCCTTCTCTCCTTTTGTTATTTCATAGCGTAATTTTCCATCGGGGCTGTAAACACCGACAAGTGCAAATTCCTTCAGATATTTCATGATTTCATTATTTCCAACGATCACGATGACGGGAGTATGAAGAGAATATTTTTGTCCCATTTGTGATACCGTTTCTGAATTGATACGTATGATATTAGAATAATACCTTTCCCAATGATCTCTGCCCAGACCAAACGCCTGAATTTCTGAAAGTTTTCCTGAGAGATCGTCATACGTTTCAATTATCAACGGGAAATTTCCGATCAGATAAGATTTTGCCTGTTCGATCTCTTGACTTGGGATTGGAACATTTCTCAAATCGTTTATTTCTTGCAAAATTTCTTGAATGGCATCATAGCTGAAATCAGTCAAAACTTTTGCTCTTATCAAAAAGATCCCACAGCTTCTAAAAAAACGCATTTCGCTGAAGGCATAGTAGGCATAGGCTTTGGACTCTCGGAGGTGCATAAAAAGCCTGCTGTTCGGGGTCCCTCCGATAACTTGGTTAAAAACGGTGAACGGGAAATAATCCTGGCTTGTGATAGGAAAAACGATGTTGCCTAAGTAGATGGTGGCATCCTTAGCTTGAGGAAGATCGACAAAACATACCTTTATTTTTTCCCGTGGATTCAGAAGCGGAACAGAGGGGTGTTCTATTTCTCGTTTTTCCCATGGGCTCAAATATCGGCTCACCGTTCTTGAAGCCATCTCAAGATTGAGATTTCCGATCAAGACAAGCTTGGCGTTGTTCGGGCGGAAATATCGGGAATAAAAAGAAACGATGTCCCTACGGCTCAAATTTTTGACCCCCCCCTGATCGAATATGATTTTTCTGTAGGGATGCGACTCGAATAAAACCTGATACAACAATCTTCTGGCAATAAATTCTGGATTATTGTTTTGGATGGCCAGGTCATAAAACATCGATCTTTGGACGTTGCCGATCTCGAGCCGTGGAAAAGTGGGACGCAGGAGGATCTCACCCAACAGCCGCAAAGCATCTTCCAGGTATTCTCCGAGGAAAGAAAAAATGAATTCGGTGTAATCCGGATGGGTTTCAACGGTAATGCTTCCTCCGAGGGATTCGATTTTTTTTTCAATCTCCTCCGCACGTAAATTCACCGAACCCTTTGTGATCATTCGTGCGCACAGCGTGGCGATTCCAGGTATATTATCAGGGGATGAACTTTCACCTGCCATGATGATCAGTCTCATGCTGATGACAGGTTTATCCTGTCTGCGGACGATGGCAATTCGCAGGCCATTGGTCAGGGTATGGGTTTCTACCAAGGGTAGGGATAATTCGGGAACGGGTTCAGGCAGGGGAGGGGACCTCCGGAACCTTTCCTGTGAGCTTAGGGGAAGTGGCTGTATAAGAAAGAGTGAGAAAAGGGATAAAAAAAGCAAGTGATGATATCCCAATCTTTGTTTGATTCTCATTTTGTTTCGATTTTGATTAAGATTTTATCCTCTTTGAAATACTTGTTGGCCATCCGGCTCACTTCATAATGGGAGACAGCCAGATACCTGCCGAGTTCATCCAGCCACTGAGTGAAACTTCCCCTGTCCAGCAGTTCTTTTGTAAGAAAAATGGCCTTATCGAGAACGGTTGCGAATTGCTTGAGATAATCCATTTTAAACATATTTTTTGTTTTGAGCAGCTCCTCTTCGGTAATATAAGCTGTCTTGATTTTGTTGATTTCTGCAAACACAGCCCGCTGGTTGCGCTCGTTTGTGATTTCATTATTGGCTCTTACAAACATCTTGAAAACAGATTGACCATTCCTCGTTTCAATTCCTCCGCTCATAGAGATTGCTGTTTTATCCTTTTCAAAAAGCCTCTTGAACATCCGGGACGTACGGCCTTTCAACAAAGCGTATTCCGTTATCACTAGGCGGTAGTGGTCGTCAGTATAAGGAGGAGCAAATTGGTATCCTAAATAAAACCCAGGCGAAGAAGCCATCGGATTCTTTATCGTGAGATCTACATTATCTATCTTTGGCAGATCTTCCAAATCAAGCGGGGGAGGAGTGACCCTCATCGGGATGGTCGAAAAATATCTTTGGACCAGCTGCATGACTTTTTGTTCGTCGATGTGTCCTACGATTGTAAGGACAGCATTATTTGGTGCGTAATAGGTTGCGAAAAATTCAAGGACATCTTTTGTTGTGATTTTGCTAATATCCGATATTGTTCCGAGAACGGGGTGGCTGGAGGCAAAACCTGGAAACAAAAGTCGATCAAAATACCATGAATTTTCAAGATAAGGATCGGATTCTTTTTGCAGGCGGATGTCTTCGATGAGCTGGTTTTTGATATTTTCCACATTGGAAGGATTGATATCGAGAGTTTTCATTCTGTCTGATTCCAACCACAACACTAGCGCCAATTGATTCGAGGGAACGGTTTGGTAAAAAATGGTCTTATCATTCGTGGTGATGGCATTGAGACTCCCACCGATCTTCTGGATGAAACTGTAATGCTGCATCTGGCCTACATTTCTGGATCCCTGAAACATCAAATTTTCCAAAAGATGGGCCAATCCGGTTTTGTTCGGTTCTTCGTTGATGGATCCAACTTTGTAAGCCACAACAACGGAAACGATCGGCAAAGAATAATCTTCGGAAAGAATGACTCTTAAACCGTTTTTTAATGTGACCTGTTTTATCGGAAACGGAAGTTCCTCGGTTTGCTGCCCTGCCCAGCTTGATAGCGCAAAAAAAAGAATACAAATGAGGACAAGATAAGCTTTCATCATTCTAAACATCTTTTTGAACCAGGGTAAACCTGAGAATTATAAAAATACCACAAACAAGAATTCAAATTCAAATGACGTTCCTCGTAAGTAAGCCTGAGACCCGGGCAATTCCTGAGTCAGAAATGATGGATGCTCGAGAAAATGTAATGAATAAATGAATTGAAAAGAGCCCAATATTATGTTAATTATTAAGTCTTTCTTTTTAATGTGATCCTCTCACAAAGGAGGTTAACCGTGAGTAAACAAGGGAAACATTTTTTTACATCTGAATCAGTTACAGAAGGACATCCGGATAAGATTTGTGACCAAATCTCTGACTCGATACTCGATAATCTAATCAGCCAGGATCCTAAAAGTAGAGTTGCTTGTGAAACACTCGTAACCACAGGACTGGTTTTTATCGCGGGAGAAATATCCAGTGAAGGATATTGTGAATTTCAAAAGATCGTGAGGGATACAGTTCGAAGATTGGGCTATACAGATGCACGGTATGGTTTTGATTTTAAAACATGTGCGGTTATTTCATCCATTCATGAACAATCTCTCGATATTGCCAAAGGAGTGGATGAGGCGGATGACCATGAACAGGGAGCAGGAGATCAAGGGCTCATGTTTGGTTATGCTTGCCGCGAGACCGAAGAATTGATGCCTATGCCTATTATGATGGCCCACAATTTAGTCAGGCGGCTTGCTCAAGTTCGGAAAGAGGGCGTGCTGGAGTACTTGAGGCCGGATGGCAAGTCGCAGGTTACTATCGAGTATGAAGGATATATTCCCAGGAGAATCGATGCTGTGGTCATTGCAGCCCAACATCACCCCGGAATCCAGATGAGTGACTTGCGTGAGGATATCAAGAATGTCGTAGTGAAAGAGGTCGTTCCTCCTGAGATGTTGGATAACAACACCAAAATATTCATCAATGGGACTGGCCGGTTTGAGCAGGGAGGGCCGCTGGCAGACACTGGGCTCACAGGCCGAAAGATCATCGTGGATACTTATGGTGGTGTGGGGAGTCATGGTGGAGGTTGTTTTTCGGGAAAAGATCCTTCCAAAGTCGATCGGTCTGGATCATACATGGCTCGCTATATCGCTAAAAACATAGTTGATGCTGGGATTGCGGATAGATTGGAAGTCCAGATCGCCTATGCCATTGGTGTTGTCCAACCCGTATCTATATTGGTTGATACATTCGGGACGGCGAAAATTCCGGAGGACAGGATCAAAGACCTGATTTGTGCTCATTTTGAATTGACTCCCAAAAAGATGATTCATTCTCTTGATCTCCTCAGACCGATTTACCGAAAGACTGCCTGTTATGGGCATTTCGGTCGAAGTGAGGACGAATTCACCTGGGAAAAAACCGATAAGGCAGACGTGTTGAGAAGTGAGGCTGGACTCTAATCAAAGGAGGAGAAATTGGATTATGATGTAAAAGATCTGAATTTGGCGAAAAAAGGAAAACTCCGGATGGAATGGGCGGGAAGATTTATGCCCGTTCTCAGACATATAAAACAGAAGTTCAAAAGGGAAAAACCCCTTAAGGGGATCAGGATGGCAGCCTGTCTTCATGTCACAAGCGAAACGGGTAATCTGATGGAAGTTCTCAAACTGGGAGGGGCAGATGTGAGACTAACAGCATCTAATCCTTTGAGCACACAGGATGACGTGGCAGCAGCTCTTGTGAAACATTTTGGGATTCCTGTGTTTGCGATCAAGGGAGAAGACAACAAAACATACTACAAACACATCAACCAGAGTTTGGAAAATTCTCCCCATATCACGATGGACGATGGAGCAGACCTTGTCTGTGCCATTCATTCCAAGCGGAAAGAACTGCTTCCCGAAATTCTTGGAGGCACAGAGGAGACCACTACAGGTGTGATCCGGCTAAAAAGCATGGCCAAAGCAAACGTGCTTCATTACCCTATCATTGCTGTGAATGATGCGAAAACCAAACATCTGTTTGATAATCGATACGGCACAGGCCAGAGCACAATAGACGGGATATTGAGAGCAACAAATATTTTAATAGCTGGATTGAATTTTGTCGTAGCCGGGTATGGATGGTGCGGTCGCGGTGTTGCCATGAGAGCAAGCGGCTCAGGCGCAAAAGTGATCGTATGTGAGGTTGATCCTCTGAGTGCCCTTGAGGCTGTCATGGATGGTTTTCAAGTAATGTCCTTGAAGGATGCGGCAAATATCGGAGATGTTTTTGTAACCGTAACTGGAGACAAAAATGTGATCACAAGAGAGCATTTTTCCAAGATGAAGGACGGCGCCATCGTGGCCAACTCCGGCCATTTTAATGTGGAGATCGACATTCCTGAACTAAAGAGTCTGAGCAAAAAAAAGAGAACGATCAGGGATTTTGTCGAAGAATATACGCTGAAGAATGGGAGGAAGATATTCCTGTTAGGAGAGGGAAGGCTTATCAACCTTGCTGCGGCTGAGGGACATCCTGCGGTTGTGATGGATATGAGTTTTGCCAATCAGGCACTGAGCGCTCGATACCTTTGTCAACAGAGCAAAAAACTGCAAAATGCAGTCTATCCCGTTCCATCCACGATTGATGAAGAGATCGCAAGAATGAAATTGAAATCTATGGGGATCAATATAGATAAATTGACAGGAGAGCAGAAGGCTTATCTTTCAGCCTGGCAAGAAGGCACCTGACCTAGATCATTTACAGGCCGATCTCACTGCATCGGCTTCGTTGCAGCCCATTCGCAGTAGTTCACTACAACCGCATGAATCGCTGCCATGCTACAACCTTGATAGCAGGGGTGGGGTGGGTTGGACAGGCTACTTTAAAACCTTGAGGTATTCGTCGATTTTGCTTTTTATTTCTTCGTCTGTAATGTTGGGATAAATCTTTTCAAAAAGAGCCTTGGCTTCTGCTCTTCGGTCACTCTTGAAATAAGCGACTGCCAGGTTGTAGCTGAGATTAATATCCCCAGGAGCGATGTCCAATGCCTTTTCGTAGCTGTAGATGGCTTCCTTGAGTTTTCCAAGCCTTTCGAGCAAAACTCCTTTGAGGTTTATGGCCATAACCATCCGATCGTTCAGCTTTATAGCGGTATTCACCAGCACGAGAGCGTCTGCATCATTTCCTTTTGTTAAATACAATCTGGCCAGGTTGTAATATGGGAGTTCTCTCGAGAGGTAAGTTTCATCGGCAATGGCCTTCTTGAACTCTGTTTCGGCTTTGTCCAAATGACCCATTTCCTGGTAAACGGAACCGAGATAATTGTGGGCTTCTGATAATTCAGGATTTACCACGAGGCATTTCTCAAAATAATCCATGGCTGTTTTGAAGTCACTCTGTATGAAATGAATGATGCCAAGGGCATTCAAAGCCAGGTCAAAGTTTGGCTTGAGGGCTAGAGATTTTTTCAAGTAATTGATGGCTTCATCATAGTTGTCGTTCTGGAGATAGACTAATCCCACGTTGTATTGGTATTGAGGGTCTTTAGCCCTCTGTTTTTTAAGCCTTTTTTGGCTCGAAGCACAAACAATCAGGCTTAAAGAGAGGATAAATATCACGGGTATTTTATATTTCATTTTTTTTCTCCCTTGGAGGTTTTGTATTCGTCTTTTAATTCCCTCGACATCAAATCCCGGAAGGCATCTTTTGGGTTCTTCCCCCGATAAAGTACAGAAAAAACTTGCTCGCATATCGGTATTTCCACGTTCTCCCTTTGAGCCAGCTGGCGTACGGAAAGGGTTGTTGTAATTCCCTCTGCAATCATTTTCATCCCAGAGATGATCTCTTCCAGGGTTTTTCCTTTTCCCAATTCACTTCCCACATACCGGTTTCGGCTCAACTTGCCGGTACACGTGAGAACAAGGTCGCCGATACCCGCAAGACCGGCATAGGTTTCCTGCTTTGCACCAAGACTTACTCCCAGCCGAGTCATTTCTGCCAAGCCCCTGGTCACCAGGCCGGCCATGGAATTGCTTCCGAAACCGAAACTGTCCGAGATGCCCGTAGCGATCGCTATAACATTTTTGCAGGCTCCGGCCAGCTCAACTCCTATGATATCATCAGAACTGTAGGCACGAAAATACAAACTGGAGACGAGAGCCTGAATTTTTTTTGCCAGTTCGAGGTTTTTGGAAGATATAACCACAGCTGTCGGATGAGATTCTGCCACTTCTCGTGCAAAACTCGGTCCAGATAGGACAACAATGCGAGAGCGGAATGTTTCTGAAAAAACCTCGCCCATGACTTCACTCATTCTCTTTAGGGATTCTTCTTCTATTCCCTTAGTCAGGCTAACGATGAATTGTTCAGAAGTGAGGAAAGGGGCCATTTGGGTGTACATTTGACGGCAGAACCTGGATGGCACGGCGATAAAAATGGTTTCCGTCTCCCTGATGGCTTCCTGTAGATCAAGAAAAAGGGAAACAGAGGAGGGGATTGGGATTCCCGGGAGGAAAGTTTTGTTTTCTCCGGTGCGGACAATCTCCTCATAAATCTCTTTTTCCCTTATCCAGAGGTTTGTATGGACCTCCAGCCTTCCCAGATGGATAGCCATGGCGCTTCCCCAAGAGCCTCCTCCTACAATACAAACTTTTTTCACTCTTTTTCCCCTAATTTCCTTTCGTTTCCATCCACGAGCCGACGGATATTTCCTCCATGCCTTATAACGATCAGAAGAAAAATGGCGATGCTAAGAATGGCTGCTTCACGGTTGCCTTGAATAAAATAGATAGAAAAAGGCAAGCTCAACATTGCCATGATGGAGCCAAGAGAGACATAACGCGTCAAGGCTATGATAATCAAAAACACCGCAATACCTATAAAAAGAGGCTTAAAAGCCAAGACCAAATACACACCAACTGATGTGGCCACACCTTTTCCACCCTTGAGTTTGATGAAGAGCGGGAAGCAGTGGCCGAAAACGGCGAGAAATCCACAGAGAAGTGCGAATCTTTTGTCGGGAAAAAGCTTCAGAGCAAGAAAAACGGGCAAAAAGCCCTTCAGAATATCGACGGAAATCACAGGAATGGCAAAAATCCAACCTTTCAGTCTGAACATATTTGTGGCGCCGATACTCTGGCTTCCATACTCACGGATGTCTTTTTTTTCGCTGAGGTAGTACAAGATGTATCCTGTAGGAAAGGAGCCGAACAAATAGGAAAATAGGGCAAACAGTATTTTCATTTCAGATAAAACTCCGATAGTATGGTGTATTCAGCCCCGGTTGGTTTTAGCGTGCTCTTGAAAAGAGTTATCTTGCTTACGGTCATCCCCCCAAACTCGGCCTCTTTGTATTTGTTAAGCGTTTCCATCACTGTCTCGATGTTTTGCAATCCCTTGATACGGCCTAACGTTAGATGGGGATGGTATTTTCTTTTCTCCTTTGGAAATCGGATATTATGGAGTTCTTTTTCCACCCTGGCTTGGATATTCTGGAGGGACTCATTCTTTTCGATCCCAATCCATACAACCCGGGGAATTCGTGCCGCTGGAGGAAATGTTCCCGTTTCCTTTAGACTGAGTGGGAAACGGGAATAGTCTTTGGCGATACTTCCCAACACTGATTTGACTTCTGTGATTTTATCCTCGGAGACTTCACCAAGAAATTTAAGCGTCAGATGCATACCCTGGGGTTTGATCCACCGGAAGTTTCTGCCACCTGTGTCCAATTTCTGGATGAGTGCCGATACGGAATCCTTGATTGTTTTATCAAGCTCGATGGCGATAAATGTTCTCATGGTTGGCTCGCTCCCGAAAGATGTCGACGAAGCATATCCAAGGCTTTCTGACTCGATTGGAATTTTATCGCATTCCGGTCACCTAAAAAAAGATTTTTATTAACAAGGACATCCTGGTCGTGGGCCAGCGCTGTGTAGACCAGGCCCACGGGTTTCTCCTTTGTGCCACCCGAAGGACCTGCAATCCCTGTGATGGATAATCCGTAGGTGGCGTTCGCTCTTTCTCTGATCCCCGTTGCCATTGTCCGTGCGACTTGAGGACTGACTGCCCCGTACTTGGCGATTATCTCTGGGGAGACCCCTAATAAATCTGTCTTTGCTGTATTGCTGTATGCTAAAAAACCTTGGAGAAAATATTCAGAACTTCCTGAGACGTTGGTGATGCGGTGGCCAAGAAAGCCCCCTGTGCATGATTCCGCCACAGCCACCGTTTGATGTTTTTTCTTAAGATATTTTCCTATGACTTCCTCCAGCTCTTCTCCTTCTGTGGAGTAGACTCCTTTTTCAAGGGCATTACAGATGAGTTTTATGGCCCGGCCGACCTTATATTTCGCTTGGGAAACATTTTTATCAGAGCTGCTCTTGAGATGGATCGCGATCTGGCCGGGATAAGCCAGAGTGGTAAGTTGGACTTCTGGCATTTTGGGATAAAGGTTTCCGAGGTAAGTCTCGATCTGAGATTCTGTAAGCCCGGCTGTTTTTATCACGCGGCGATAGATATATCTGTTTTGGAAGGCTTGCAGGCGGGGCCAGACATAGTTTTCGAACATGGGTTTGATCTCGTGAGGGGGGCCCGGAAGAAGGATAACCGTATTCGAGCCAGTATCGATCCATAGGCCGGGTGCTGTGCCATTATTGTTTTTGAGGACAACCGCATCCTCGATGATATAGGCTTGTTTTTTGTTGACTTCAGGCATTTTCATTTGCCGGCTTGCGAATCTTCTTTCGATCGCTCTGAGTAGATCGTCTCTGAAAAGGAGTTTCCTGCCCAAGACAGAGGCCAAAGCCTCTCGGGTTCTGTCATCTTTTGTGGGGCCGAGTCCACCAGTAGCAATCATCAGGTCTGTGCGGTCGAGAGCCTGTCGCAATGCCAGACAAAGATTTTCCCACTGGTCTCCGACGATAGTTTTGATTTGGACATCAAGCCCCAAATCATTCAACTTTTTTGTTAAATAGAGAGAATTTGTGTCTTGAAAGTGAGGAGTGAGCAACTCGGATCCCACGGCAAGGATCTCGATCTTCCAATCTTTTGCGGGGTTCATGTTAACAACAAAAAGAGGTTAATCAGGATCCCTGCAAAGATCGCTGCTGCAATGTCATCGAGCATGATCCCGAATCCCCTGGGAAATGTTTCGATTCTATTGATCGGAAAAGGTTTGAAGATGTCGAAAAAACGGAAAAGAAAAAAACTCGCTGCACAGATTGTCCACTGCGGGCTGAGGAGGAATAGGGCAATGAACTGTCCAGCAGCCTCATCAATGACGACTGTACGCGGGTCCTCCTTTTTCAGCATTCGAGAGTAGACATCTGATACATATGTGCCAAGGGCAAAAAGCATAAAAAATAGTAATAAATAGATAGGCCAACTCAGTCTGTATAGAAAAAATTTATAAAGAAGGACGATAATAGCACTAGTTAACGTTCCCGGGGCCACTGGAAAATACCCCACTCCGAAAAAGGTTGCGGTTATTTTTGAAAATAATTTCATCGGATTATGTTTCCATATAAATCATATACATCTCGACCAGTGATTTCAACTTTTTGGATGGTGTTGAAAATTTCTGTTTTTCTGTCCTCGGAGGAGATAAATACAATCCCATCCACTTCCGGTGCTTGGAATTGTCCCCTGCCCACCATCAAAGTTTGGTCTTGTTTCAATGTCCCCTCGATCAAGACGTCGATGGATTGGCCAACATATTTTTGGTTGTTCTCATAGGATATTTCTGCTTGAATGTCCATAATATTTTCCTTTCGCTTCAGCTTGACTTTTTCTTTGACAGGATCTCCCAGTTCAAAGCATTTTGTCCCTTCCTCTGGGGAATAGGTGAAAACGCCAATGTGGTCAAAATGGGCATGTGTGACAAAAGCCATCAAATCATCGAATTCTTGTTTGCCTTCTCCCGGAAAACCGACAATCAAGGACGTTCTTATGGCTATATCTGGGATCTGTTTTCTTATGTGCTCCAGCAATTTCAAGGATTTTTTCCCGTCTAATCCTCTTCTCATGCGTTTTGTAATGATGGGATGGGAGTGTTGGAACGGAATATCCAAATAGGAACAGATTCTTTCTTCGCACATGATGTTCAACAAGGAATCGGAGATTTCTTCTGGATAGCTGTACAGGATGCGAATCCATTCGAGATTATCGATGTTCAAGAGTTCTTCGAGCAGGAGCACAAGTCCGTCATTTAATCGGAGGTCGTGTCCATAAAACGTAGTGTCTTGTGAAATCAGATTGATTTCTCGTATGCCTCTAGACACAAGCTTTTTAATTTCTTCAGCGATGGAAGGGATGTTCCGGGATCGATATGGCCCTTTGATCAACGGGATGGCGCAAAAAGAACAGCTTTTCGAGCACCCTTCGGAGATCTTGACATAAGCCCAAGCAGGAGGTGTTGAAATCAGACGTGGAGAAGTGTGATCGTACAAAAAGCAGGTTTGCGCGTTCTGATAGGATTTTCCTTCGATAATTTGTCCGATCTTGTCAAAGTCCATCACTCCTGTCCATGCATCGACTTCAGGAAAAGCCTTCTGAAGGGTATCTTGACTTCTCTGTACATAACATCCGGAAACGATGATTTTTTTGTTTTTGGACTTGTTTTTTTCCAGGATCGCTTTTTTGATGATATCACGGCTCTCTTGACGGGCAGGATGGATGAACCCACAGGTGTTGATGATGATGATTTCAGCCATCTCGATTTCGGGAACCAGGTCATACTTCTGCTTTTCCAAAATACCGAGCATAACTTCGCTGTCGACGAGATTTTTTGCGCATCCCAGGCTGATCAATGCGACCTTTTTCATCTTCCCTTCATTCTAATTTCACAGCCAGAAAGAGTAAAGGGATAAAGAAACAGTCTGGCTCTTTTACGTCAAAGTGTGGCAGTGTCCCCGAATTTAGGCGGGCAAGAAATGGCATTGGCTAGGGATAAATTTTGTGCAGCAGGCGGGGGAAAGGGATAGCTTCACGGATGTGCTTTATTTTGCAGATCCAGGACAGGGCCCTTTCAAGGCCCAGTCCAAATCCTGAGTGCGGAACGGAACCATATTTCCGGAGATCCATGTACCATTCATAGGCATCACGAGGAAGATTGTGTTCTTTGAGTCGTTTTTCCAGCAAAGCAAGATCATGGATACGCTGTCCTCCTCCAATAAGCTCCCCGTATCCTTCGGACGCAAACACATCCACTCCCAACACTTCATCCGGATTTTCCTCATCCGGTTGCATGTAGAATGCCTTAATTTGGGCGGGAAAATGGGTGACACAAACGGGAGAATCATAGATTTCAGATAGGATGGTTTCTTCAGGCGCTCCGAAATCATCTCCCCACTCGATCTTGGATCCCTTTTCTTTAAGATCGGGAAGAATTTCGCCGTATTTGATCCGTCGAAAGGGCTTTTTCACTCGTTCGAGAGGAGCGGTTTCCCTTTCAAGAATGGTCAGTTCTGTTCTTCTTGTCTCCAGGATGCGCGAGACGATCGAGACGATCAAGTCTTCGGCCAGTTCGGTGATTTCTTGAAGAGTAGCAAAGGCCACTTCTGGCTCGACCATCCAGAATTCGATCAAGTGTTTTCTCGTTTTGGATTTTTCTGCCCGGAATGTCGGTCCAAAACAATAAACTTTGCCGAAAGCCATGGCCGTGGCTTCGTTATAAAGTTGCCCGCTCTGGCTCAGATAGGCTTTCTGGTCGAAGTATTCTGTCTCGAAAAGGGTAGTCGTTCCTTCACAGGCACTGGGAGTCAAGATAGGCGTGTCCATATTGCGGAATCCCCGGGAGTCAAAAAAGTCACGAATTGCTTTGATGAGTTCGGCTCTTATCTGGAGAATGGCGCGCTGCTTTTGCGAGCGCAGCCAGAGGTGACGGTGCTCCATCAGGAAAGAAATCCCGTGTTCCTTTGGAGTGATTGGGTATTCGGGTGCGATCTGGACGATCTCCAAGTCAGATATTCCCAACTCATAACCTCCTGGTGCTCTTTTGTCCTCTTTTAAGACACCACGGACGATGATGGAAGACTCCTGGGTGAGTTGGTCGAACTTTTGGAAAAGCGGGTTATTCTTATCCGGGCTATAAATCGTCCCCTGGATCAAACCTGTCCCGTCTCGAATCAAGAGAAACCGGATTTTACCACCAGAGCGTTTGTTGTAAACCCATCCCCGTATTTCGACTTCTTGGTCCTTAAAACCAGCAATATCTTCAATATAAGCCCATTTCATGATGCTCCGATTATAATGAAATCTTTTGGGAGGGTCAATGCTTACATTACAGAGTTATGTCCAACCGTATTCATACCCGGTTTCATACATGGCCAGGATGTTTTCTATCGGGGTGATAGGTTGGATATTGTGACAAGGGGCAAGGATGTATCCTCCACCAGCGCCAAGAATTCGGATGTTGTCCATGACTTCTGCTCTTACTTCCTCTACACTGCCAAAAGGCAAAGTGTGCTGGTTGTCCATAGCCCCGTGGAGGACAATATCGTTGCCGAAATTTTTTTTTAGCTCCCTGCGGTCCATGTTTTTTGACCGCCATTGGATGGGGTTGAGGATATCGATTCCCGCTGCGATCATGTCGGGTATTATCCGGCGGATGCTGCCGTCATTATGATGAAAAGCAAAGGCTCCCTGACTGTGGAGGAAGTCGATGACCTGTCTCATTTTGGGGAGCAGAAACTCCCGGATGTGAGCAGGGGACATCATCAGGTCCTTCTGTCCGCCCATATCTTCAGCCACATATGTCAGCATTACTTTGCCGGGGATTTGATCGTACATTCGCTGTATTTCTGTGAAACCGAGGTCGAAGAGTTTATCCAGGCAAAAATGTACCAATTCCGGATTCTCGACCATATCTATAAAGGCTTTTTGTTGTCCGCGCAAATCTTTATAGATCAGGAAGGGTTCATAATGACCAGCCAAAATCGGGTAATCCTCCTTATAAGCGATTTGAGAACGGATCGAGTTGTAATCCCACCAGCCTGGATTCGGCCAATGGTAATTCAACTCCACCTCCTCGACGGAATCATATGAAGCGAGGGGATGAAAAATGCACTCTTTATAAGTTCCGGTTCCGTAGTTCACCTTTTTGTATCGACATCCAAAGATATCATAACCTTGTGGAACAGTGGGCCCGACATATTCAGGGTTGACTTTTACTGCCATGTCCACGTGGAGTTTACGGCACATCTCCAGTTCGGTCGAACAGCCCAAGTGTTTCAAAAGCATGGTTGTCGTCTCAGATGTGGCCCAGTAATCCATCGGAATACGATCAGGGTTTTTTCTGGAGAGCACGGCCAACCATCGCTCTTTTGGCGTCATCGATTCTTTGAGCATGAATAATCCTGGCTAAACCATGATGTTTGTTGCCTATATTGCTATGTCCTCATCCCAAAAGTCAACCGGATCGGAATCTTGTGAATTGCCACATCATAATGTATATTACTGCAGGATCTCAAAAAATATCATCATGGCCATTTCGTTATCACGACTAACCGATCGGATGGAACATCTGTATGAGTTCGATCGCGAGCCTGTTTCTTCGGATAAGCTGCAAAACGGGACCCGTTTTGCAGGGCTTTTTGCTGGAGAACATGTGGCAGCCACAGAATTTGTTATCGGGGCCTTTTTTGTTCTCCACGGCGTAAGCCTTCATGATTTGTTTCTTGGCTTGATTATGGGAAATCTGTTGGCAGTCCTGTCTTGGACATTCATCTGTGCTCCGATCGCCACCCGGACACGCCTGACCTTGTACTGGTATTTGAGGAAAATTGCCGGTCCCGGGCTCAATGTTATCTACAACCTCGCCAATGCCATCCTTTATTGCATACTGGCCGGGGCTATGATCGCTGTTTCTGCCACCGCTCTCGGGCTTGTTTTCGGGATCGATATCCCTTCCTTGGATGATGTGTTTCCCAGCAGTTTGGGCTGGGTTTGTTTGACCTTGGGCATCGGAATCATTTTTACCGTATTGGCTGTATTGGGATTCGAAAGGTTAAGCAGGTTTGCCCAGGTGTGCTCGCCGTGGATTTTCGTTTTGTTCATTGCTGGAGCCCTGGCTCTTCTTCCTCGTCTGGGGGTGCATGCCAATTTCGATAATTTTTTTGAAATAGCCAAAACCAAAATTTGGAACGGAGTGGCAGCTGAAGGTCAGGAAAAATTCCGTCTGGCGCATGTCCTGTTTTTTGCATGGTTCTGCAATCTCGCAATGCACATCGGACTCTCAGATATGGCGCTGTTCCGGTATGCCAAGAGATGGGTCTATGGGCTCTATTCTGCGTTCGGGATGTATTGCGGGCATTTTCTGGCATGGATTTGTTCGGGAATAATGGTGGCAGCCATAGGGCGCGAGATGCATCCGGGCCTTATGGCCTTCGAAGCTGCGGGGTTGGCCGGCGCCGCTGGTGTTTTTATTGCAGGCTGGACCACGGCGAATCCCACGTTGTACAGAGCAGGCCTTGCTCTACAGGTTATAACGCCCAATTGGCCCCGCTGGAAGGTCACTATGTCTGCTGGCCTTTTAACAACCATTCTCTCATGTTTCCCTGTCTTTTTCGTGAAGCTTTTGGATTATGTGGCGATTTATGGTCTGGTTTTGATGCCCATCGGTGCGATTGTTTTTGCTGAGCATTGGCTTTTTCCTCTGTTTAAGATAGAACAATTTCAAACCGAAAAAAATAAAAAACTTTTCAATGTGAGGGCGTTGATCGTATGGATCGGGACATTGATTGTCTGTTTGTTCTTGCCCATGCATCTTTTTTTTCGTTGGCTTCCGGGATACATCTTGGCCTTAATCGCCTATGTCCTGCTCCATGTCATACGGAAAAAGGAGGTAGCCAAACCAAGGGATTCGAAGGAGGCGATATGATGCGAAAAATAGTGCTGTCATCCCTTGCCGGGATCAGCCTCCTCTGCTGTCTGGCCGCGCCTTTTTTATTCTTTTGGGGCGAAGTCAGCGAAAAGAACTACAAATGGATCTTTTTATTGGCTTCGTTTTTCTGGTTTTTCTTTGCTTCCCTGCGGGCGTTGATTCAAAAAAGAAATCAGCGTTCCAATGGAAATCACGGATAAGATCATTCTCCTATCAGTTGAAATTGGTACCGGCCAGAACCAATCTTTATAATGACCTCGTTTTTAGTTTCTTCAACCATCTGGATGCCTTGCTCCCCAGTCAGGAATTTTTGTCCGTCGTAGATCTGTTTGTCGTTTTCTTTGAGTCTGACACCATCCCATCCGAACTTGGGAAGGCGAATCTCTGCTTGTGCATTCACAGGGATGGTCACATCCAGAGAAATGTGCCGGTCCGATTTTGTCCAAGCACTGGTGACTATTCCTCGAGGGGTGTGAATCGTTCCAGCCACATACCGCAGGTCGCGGACCATTTGAGGTTGGATCAGAATGTTTTGGAATCCTGAAGACCCTTCCGGTTGAGTGATGCCAGCCAGGGCTTGATAAAACCATGCCCCTACACTACCGAACATTGGATGATTGTGCGAATTCATCGACGGCCCTGTTTTGTGCTGCCAAAGTTCCCAAAGGGTAGTGGCGCCGTTGGCGATCATGTATCCCCAGCTGGGATAGCTGGTTTGGGTGGCCAGTTCATAAGCCAAGTCGCTGGAATGGAATTTGGTGAGTACTTCCATCAGATATTTAGTTCCGATGATGCCGGTTGTCAGGTGGGTGTTGTTCTTATACAGGATGTCACTTCGCAGATTCCCGAAAACCGAACCAATCTCTTCCTCCGGAACGATATCCAGATAAAGAGGCAGGAGGTTAGCGGTTTGAGTGCCGTTGGCATAACTTTTCGTTTTTATATCGTAGTATTTTTTGTGGAAGGCTTTTTTTATTTTATCCGCCAGGGCTTTGTAGGTTTTGATTTCTGCATCATATCCCAGGATTTCTGCCATCTTCACTAAGATCACGACATCATAGTAGTAATAAAAGGACGACACAAAATCTCCCGGTGTTTTTTCTATGGCGACCCAGTCTCCGTAATAACTGAAATCCAACAGATCATTTTTGGCTTTGGATCGCAGAAATTCCACATAATCTTTCACCCCATCATATTGGGCTGCTAGAAGGGATTCATCGCCGTAGTAACGGTACATGTACCAGCAGAGAAGAGGATAGGCAGTTCCCCAAGCAGGGTCGGCGGGACGCTGCCCCCAAATATGAGGAACGGTATCTGTCAGTGCGCCGTCTTTATCTTGCACATCCTGGATATCTCGGATGAATTTGGTGTAAAACGCACCCATATCAAAATTCATTATAGCCTGTTCGGCTGTGAGATGGGCATCCCCCAGCCATCCCATCCGTTCATCGCGTTGGTTGCAGTCGGTCGGGATGCTGTGGAGGTTTGTCTTCTGCCCCCATATGATGAGCCGTTGCAATTGGTTCAGTATGGGTTTGGAACAGGAGAAATTTCCGATCTGTTGGACTGCGGAATAAACCACTTTTCCCCGGATCGTTTCCATATTCGGCACGCCTGGGTATCCGGTCAATTCCACATACCGGAATCCGTGGTAGGTAAAACGGGGTTGGTATATTTCCACTCCGTTCCCTTTAAGGATATAGACATCTTCAGCTCGAGCTGACCTCAGGTTTTCTTGGTTGATCATACCGTTTTCATACAAAAGCTCGGCATGCCGGAGGCGTACCTTGAGACCTCTGGATCCGGATACGCGAAGCTCTACCCATCCGCTTAAGTTTTGGCCCATGTCAAAGACATAAACGCCTTTGGCTGGATTTGTCATCTCCAAAGGGACAATCGTATCCATGACTTTGATGGGTGGGATCATCTGGGCTGAAAGTCTTCCTTTGATAACAATGCCGGTCTCGACAGATATCCATGTGCTGTCGTCAAATCCCGGGCAGTCCCAACCGGTCGTTTCAAGCCTTGCATCATAGATTTCCCCATTGTAGATGCTGTCTTGGACTATCGGCCCATCTGTCTGCTTCCATGTTGGATCACTGAAAATCGTCATCTTGTTCCCATCTTCCAGCTCGATATTGAGTTGGAGTTTCAGAAGAGGGACAGTACTCCATCCCTTGCCGAGCATTGCCCCGAGGGCATTGACCCCATTGTGAAGAAATGGGGTTATATCGTATGAGGAATAAAGAATCCTTTTCTCATAAGTGGTGAAGCCAGGATCGAGTACGTTATTCCCGACTTTTTGACCGTTCAATTGCAACTCATAATATCCGAGACCGCAAACATAGATGCGACCACGTTTGACCTGGCCGTTGATGGAAAATTCTTTGCGAAGCTGATTTTTTCCTCCGATCCACTCTCCCTCCCAATCCTCAGGATCAAATAGACCCGTATCGAACCAGGCCACTTGACTGTAAGGGCTGGGAACGTTTTGATCATCCCAGTATCTTACCTTCCAGAAGTATGTGCAACCACTCTCGAGAGGTTTGCCATCGTAAGCCACATGCAGGGATCGCTCGGATGCCACTTTGTTCGAATCCCAAATATCAGCCTCTTTGGCCAAGGGGTCTGAGGAAACGATTACCTGAAAAGCCGTTTGGATTTGACCCCGCTCGGAATGTTTCAACATCCATGAAAATCGCGGTTTTTTCACATCTATTCCGATCGGATTCTCAAGGTATTCGCACCGGAGATTATCGGGGGGGTGGGGTCCGGTGATTTTTTCTGAAGCAGTCGCCAGGCTGAGGAAAAGTGCCAGCACCAAAGTCACCAAGAGCATTTTTATCCAGGGCTGAAAAATCATATGGACCTCCTGTTTTTCCCTGTGATTGGGATTGTACGCAAGATTGGGGAAAACATCAATATACCTTTTTCGATTGACAGCCGAGGAGCAGTATGATAATGGGGATTTTGAGAGTTTTTGGAGCACGGACATGCATTCTCCTTCCTTTTTGGCGTTTGATTTAGGGGCTTCAAGTGGTCGAGCGGTCCTCGGTCAGCTTGAGACGAACCATCTTCGCACCAAAGAACTCTACCGGTTTGCGAATGGGATGCTCCCTGTTCGCGAACGTCTTCATTGGGATATTTTCCGGCTGCTCAAAGAGATCAAGAAAGGATTGGCGGTTTGTGCGGAAGAAACACGGATCGTTAGCTTTGCCATAGACACATGGGGAGTTGATTTTGGCCTGTTGGACAAAGACGGGACAATCCTCGGCATGCCCTTTGCCTATCGGGATGTGCACACCCAAGGGGCAATGGAAGAATTTTTCAAGCTGATCCCACGGGAAAGGATCTATAACCTGACAGGAATCCAGTTTCTGCCTTTCAACTCTTTGTTTCAAATCCATGCTATGAAAAGAGACAAATCATCCGTTTTGGAAGATGCCCGTGATCTCCTGTTCATGCCAGACTTATTCCATTATTTCCTGACAGGAGAGAAAAAAACCGAGTTCACTTTTGCGACAACATCCCAACTGTACAATCCGAGAAAAAAGGGCTGGGAAGATGAGCTTTTTAGTGCCCTCGGGGTATCCAAGTCCCTCATGCAGGAGATTGTCCAGCCGGGATCTCTTATCGGAAAGCTGGACAAGAACATTGCCCAACAACTTGGCTGGAGGGATGTTCTGGTTGTGGCTGTGGCATCCCATGATACGGGATCAGCCGTGGCTAGCGTTCCTGCTCAAGGACAGGATTGGGTATTCATCAGCTCTGGAACGTGGTCAGTGATGGGAATTGAAACAGAGAGTCCGATCATCAATGATTTGGCTCTTCGTCTTAATTTCACGAACGAGGGTGGGGTAGAGGGAACTTTCCGGTTTTTGAAGAACATCACAGGTCTTTGGCTTGTGCAGAAGTGCCGTGAAGCCTGGGAAACGGAAAAAAAATTCAGTTATGACCAATTGATGACAATGGCTCAGAAGGCCAAATCATTCCGGTTTTTCATCGACCCGGACTGGGAGGGATTTCTCAATCCGGCTGATATGCCCAAAGCTATACAACACTATTGCGTCCGAACCGGACAGGAGCTCCCTCGGTCACCTGCTAAATTTGTACGGGGGATCTGTGAAAGCTTAGCCTTGAAATACCGGGTCGTTCTGGATGAAATCAGGCAGATCAGCTCAAATCCTATCAACAGGATTCATGTTATCGGAGGGGGAGCGAAAAACCGGTTGCTCTGTCAATTCACGGCCAATGCAACCGGACTCCCTGTTTTTGCGGGACCTGCTGAAGCTGCTGCCATCGGGAATATCATGATGCAGTCAAGGGCCCACGGATATATCCAGTCATTAGTTCAGATGCGGGAAGTTATCCGCAACTCGTTTGATGTTGTGGTTTACGAACCAAAGGAAACAAAAGAATGGAGCGAGGCTTTCGGGCTTTTTCAAAAGATCCTTCATACGGAGTTTGCAGATGAGAAATAACCAAAAGATTGAACATGCTTATGAAATGGCCAAAGATGTCTATGCCCAGTGGGGTGTGGATGTTGAAGACGTCTTGAAGCAAATGGACCTGATATCCGTTTCTCTCCCATGCTGGCAGGGTGATGATGTTGCCGGATTCGAAAAACCAGATGAACGGGTGGCAGGAGGAGGGATTCAAGTCACCGGAAATTATCCAGGAAGAGCACGGACAGCCGATGAATTGAGGATGGATCTAGAAATGGCTTTTTCATTGATCCCTGGATCTCACAGGTTGAATTTACATTCCATGTACGGAGAATTCGGCAAAGATCCTGTGGATCGCGACGCATTGGAATATGCCCATTATAAGGGCTGGGTGGAATGGGCCGTTCAGGAGAGTATCAAGTTGGATTTTAACGCCACGTGTTTTTCCCATCCGATGGCGGCATCTGGATTTACGTTGAGCAGCAAAGACTCGGAGATCCGCAAGTTTTGGATAGAACATGTTAAACGTTGCCGTGCGATCAGTTCTCATATAGGTCGAGAGCTGGGAAGCCCCTGCATTCACAATCTTTGGATACCTGACGGGATGAAAGACATCCCTGTCGATCGCAAAACACCAAGATTTTTGTTGAAAAAATCATTGGATGAAATCTATGCCGTGGAATATCCGAAGTCGGAGATCAAGGATTCACTTGAAAGCAAGCTGTTCGGGATAGGGAGCGAATCCTATGTGGTGGGTTCCCATGAATTTTACTTTGGGTATGCTCAATCCAGGGACAAGATGCTTTGTTTGGATGCCGGTCACTTTCATCCGACAGAGTCATTGGCAGATAAAATATCTGCCATCTTGTTGTTTTTCGATGAGCTTTTGCTGCATCTGAGCCGTGGGATTAGATGGGATAGCGATCATGCTGTCATCCAGAGTGATGATTTACAGGCCGTTGCCGACGAGATCGTTCGAAGCGGAGACATGAATCGAGTCCATATCGCTCTCGATTTTTTTGATGCCAGCATTAACCGCGTGGGAGCCTGGGTGATCAGCACCCGAGCAACCCTCAAAAGCCTCCTGTCGGCTCTGTTGCAGCCATCGGAGAAGCTTCGGGCTTATGAAAATGAGGGTAATTTTTTTGCCAGGCTTGCGCTTATGGAAGAGTCGAAAACGCAACCTATGGGAGCTGTCTGGGATTATTATTGTTTGCAGAAGGATGTTCCACATCGGGACCTTTGGATGAAAGATATAGCGCGTTATGAATCGGAAGTTCTCAGAAAAAGATCCAATTAACTACCTACGGAAATAGTTTTTTCACAAGTTCAGCAAGATTCTCTGCATACTGTCGGCAGCATTCCGATGCTCGTTCGTCAGGAAAATCAATGGAGACCGGACCATAGTGATCTCCTCTATGATCACCCCGGATGATCATCCCATGGATTAAAAAAGCATTCAATATATCCAGGATTGTGGTTTCGTTCCCTCCACCCACGTTTGCTGCAGAAGAAAAAGCGCCGCCGACCTTTCCTTTAAGTCGGCCATGGAATTTTACGCTTTCATCCAACAGTTTTTTTATCGGCCAGGCCATCGATCCATAATAGGTTGGCGATCCAAGGATTACACAGTCATACTCAAGCAGATCATCAACTTTTGTCTCTTCGACTCTTTTTAAATCGACGGCAAGATCTTGTTCTTCCATCCTTTTGGCGATGATTTGAGCCATTTTTTCCGTATTCCCTGTTTTGGAGTAATAACACACCAGAACTGTAGATTTAGACATTCACTTATCTCCTATTATGGGATTGCTTATATCCTTTACCGGCTACCATTTATGAGCCTTTTCGGGTTCCATCTTGCGAAGATCGAGTCCTCGTTCGTAAGCGCCGATCCTGTATAGACAGATTTCCCTTACCGAAGAGGGATGATGGAGAACTTCCGAAAGGGATTGGGCTCCAACACCCCAAACCCCTCCTCCTCGAACGACCACGACTTTGTAATCATGTAACAACTGGAGGAAAGTTCCGATGTCATGTGCCGGAGGAATTACAGGAATCACAAGATACAGATAACTTCCCTCTGCGTCGATGGGGATGATCCGTTTTAGAGCTTGGGTTTCTCCTGGGTATCGGAAATGGGCATGCGCTTCGGCCTCTGGTACCCAACAGTGGCAAACGGTCTGGAAATTCGTTTGGGCATAGATGATTTTATGGATTTCCAGCTCCTTTGTGTCATCTTCTTCAGGGCTGAGAGACATTTCCAACAGAGGGCCTTGCATTTCTCTCGGCATGGATGCTTTCGGAGCATAATACATGGTATTGACTCCCCGGATGGAGATGGTGCCTGTGTGAAACGGGGAGATCCGGGATTCAAAAATCCTGGCTCCGGTTTTATAAAATTCCTTGACGAGCTCTTCCTCCTTCGGGAATCGGGAGGTAACGTCGTTATCGATTTTGTACTCATCCGGTTGGTAGGAAAACTGGGAGTGTGGATCTAACTTGATTTTTTTTCTTAGATCTTCGACATCGACATTCATTTTTTTCATCAAGCGCACGATGTAGCCCGAGTTGTTTGCCACACACTGCAAGAAAAAAACTTCCTTAAGTGTTCGTCCTCGGGAGAAGGCCCCGTGAGCTTGTACCAGTGTCACGGGATGCCGGGAAAGCCGGTCTGGGATGACCTTCACCATCTGGGGTGAGCCACTGGGGAGAGCAAACCAATCAACCGGGATTATACCTCCCAAATGGTAATATCCCAGAGGATCGGTTGGATAAAATGCTTCAGGTTGGCTGGGCTTTTTTTCATCATCCAGGGTGTTTATAATCAGGTCTTTGGTGTGGCAATGCATGCAGGCATTCACCCCGTCCAATGCCAATATTTTCGCATGAATGTCGCTCTCGGATGAGGCTTTATAGTACCCGAAGTCCGTCTCTTTCAGAGAGGGGAAGCAGATGTGATCAGGCTCGAGATCTCCTTTTTGTGAGCCCGTTGCCGTGATAGCCATTCTTTCCTCTCCCTTCTCGTCTTTCCATCGCATGACCATGTTCCCGCAGTGGCTGTCTTGGATGTCATACAAAAGGGATGCTCTTCCCACGGTCTGGAAAAGATGAATAAGTTCTTTATTGGCTTTCCAGTGTTTTTCGCTCATTTTTGTCCTTCAGGAATACCCTTCTCATCCCAACCCCGGGCTTGGTAATAATCCTTGCGCATCTCGATGATCGAATCAGGCGAAATCCTTTTTTCCTTTTCTCCGACTATGATGGATTCCTTCTGGAAACGCAAGGGTAAAGAGTCTTCTTCAGATTCCATGCCTGCTTCGAGGTTAAAAACCCTCTCTAATGACGCGACTCTGTTCGCCATTTTTTCCATTCGAGCTGTGGAAAAATTAAGCCCTGTGATGCCACTGGCCATGCGTGCCCAAGGTTCGGTAGAGAAAGCAAATCCTGTAAACCGGCAAATTCCCAGGCTATCTTGAATGATGCCCAGGTTTTGCATGTTGCGTATGGCGATCGGCGATTGCAAGAGACTGAAGCGTGGGATTTCCTTTGTTCCTCCGAAAAAGGCCAGGGAAACGGCATATCCTCCGCGAAGGTGGCAAGCACCTGTTGGAGAGGTCATGTATCCCAGGGCTTGTGTGAAAGAGGCCCTTGGATCATAGGCAGGGATTTCCATTTTTTTCACCGTCATAGAATATTCGGGATGTTGGTAGTGTTCGGCCAGACGGAAGGAGCCTTCAGCAAGTATGTCTCCCACACCTTTTCTTGTGGCTATGAGATCGATCATTTTTTCCAGCATTTCTACGCTGCCAAAACAAAGTTCAATCTGTTCCCGATCTTTTTGGGGAATGAAACCATTTTCCGAAAGCTCCATGGCGCAGGCTAGGGTTCCACCAAAGCTAATCGTATCCAAGCCCAGCTCATTGCAGCGGTAATGGGCTTTGGTAATGGCACTCATGTCATAAATGTCGCAGTTGGGGCCCGCCATCACGACGGTTTCGTACTCGGGACCCTCTCCCTTTTTCCCTTCAACATTCGTGTGCCGTTGGCATGCGATAGAACAACCATAACAAGCGCCGGCTCTATCCAAAATGGTCTTCCGGAGCGTTTCCCCGGATATCCTGTCTAGATCATCGTCATGATGGAGGGTATCCTGGAAGTTCCGGTGGGGAAGCATTTCTATGACATGGATTAGCTTAAGCAATCCTAAGGTTCCCAATTCTCTCAAGAGCCTTTTGGTGATCGGGGCCGATCTCATGAGATATTGGGCTTGGTCCAATCCGGATTTGTACCTCTCCTTGTCTTTGATTGCGATGCTTTTGCTCCCAGAAACTCTTATTGCCTTGAGTTTTTTGCTTCCGAAAACAGCCCCAGATCCACCCCTCCCGTAAGCTCTGTTTTTGTCATTCATCACACAAGAAAAACGCACCAAATTTTCCCCGGCCGGGCCGATGCAGAGAACCCGCTGTCCTTTTCCCCTTTCAGGATCCGCGGTCAATCGATCGGTAGTCTCGTGAACATCCAAGCCCCAGAGAGGTGCTTGGGGGATGATTTGGACCTGCTCGGTAGAGATATCTATCATGACGGGTTCTGAGGCCTTTCCCCTGATCACGAGCACATCATATCCGCATGACTTAAAGGCATAGGCCCAAGAACCTCCACAGTTGGAACTACCGATCCTGCCTGTTAGCGGAGACTTGAAAACCATATGACCGCGGCATGCTGTGGGGGCGCGTGATCCTATTAAGGGGGAAGTGGCGATGACGATCACATTATTGGCATCGAGGGGATTGCAAAGCGGATCGATCTCATCGAAAAATAGGCGCGTAGCCAGTCCTCTTCCTCCCAGACATTCTTCGACGACACCAGGAATTAAAGGTTTTTCAGATACGTTTGTTTTGGACAGATCTATTTCGAGAATTTTTCCATGATAGCCAGGGAATGATGAATTATTCATAGGACCATTTTCTTTTTTGGATTTTAAGCATACTAAAAGCCGATCCCGATGACAAGGTACAATGGAGTGCGGCAAAAAAAACCTCGATTTGGGATTCACGAATGTCCTCGCCAGTCTATTTCCGTGATACCACGAGGCTTTATATCGGCTTTTAGGAATGGTTTTGCTTCCGTGAAGATTTTTAACGCCATTCCTCACTGTTCTTCTCGGCGGCTGTGGAACTCCGCACGTTAACACCCAATCTCTACCACTCCGGCTTCTGTTCCCATGATTGGCCGCATCTACAATCCTTGAGTAAAGTCGTGCTCAATACATCCTCGCTGCCTGATTGTGTCAGATTCCCTCAAAGAACGGTTCGTGATGGCTAAATCTTCAATGGTCGCTTCAACCATCCCTAAAAACCCAATTTATCACGAAAATAGAAATGCTTACGTTTGACCTGTCATAGCAGCTGTTGTAAAGTTGTATATATTAAAAAGCTATCCTTATTCTTAGCAAATGGAGGCTAGCCATCATGAAAATGAGATTGAATTGGTGCTGGATAGTGATATCCATAATCTTTTTATTGTGGGCGTGCAATCTCTCCCAAAATTCCGTGAATTTATTAGGCGATAAACTTGACATAAAATTGCTCGAGGGGGAATGGAAGGGCGATTATTTCAGTAAAGATACGGGAAGGAGCGGCATTATTGAATTCACGCTGACTGCAGAAGAAAATATAGCATTTGGCGATGTTCTGATGATCCCCCAAGGTTCAAGGGAACCCTATCATCCCATCGGATACAGGGATAAAGCAGAGGTCGATCCCCAATTTCCCGAACTTCTGAGCATCAACTTTGTGGAAATATTGGGTAGAAAGGTGAAAGGGGAATTAACTCCATATTGGGACCCTGAGATGCAGCGACGGATGTACACGACTTTTGAAGGAGTTCTGCAGGGGGATACCATACAAGGAACTTTTGAATCCCGGATGGAACAATCTCCCATTTATTTTTATGGTCAATGGGAGGTCTTCCGTAAGAAAAAATAACAACATGTTTTACCGGGGAATATAATTGGCTGATCCACAATCCTTTGTTCCTGTGAAGTTGTTCTGCGGGATTATTGCATCGAACGAACGCACAATTTTAAGGGCAAAGGAGAGGCTTGCCCAACTTTATGGTGAAATTGATTCCAGTAGTCCTTTATTTTTGTTCGATTTCACAGATTATTACGAAAAACAGATGGGAAAAAACCTTAAGAGAAAATTCTTGAGTTTTAAAAAGCTTGTCGAACCAGAAAGATTAAGCGCAATAAAACAGGAAACCAATCGATTGGAAGAGGAGATCCGGGAAGAGTTTCATGCCCATCAAAGGATTGTCAATCTCGATCCCGGATATTTGACATCCGCTTCTCTTATAATAGCCACAGCCAAAGATTTTTCGCACCGCATTCCTCTCCAAAATGGCATTTACGCCCATCTGGAATTCTTGTTTGGAAAGGACGAAGTTCGGACCTTGGATTGGACATATCCTGATTTTAAATGCAAAAACTATCAGGAATATTTTCTCGATGTGCGCCGGTTTTATCTCTCCCAACTCAATAAAGAAACCTCCAAATAAATCTTCCTGCCTAGCAACTATCTAGATTATTCACGAGTCAGTTTTTATAAATAATTCAGGAGTCTGGATTATTTACGAGTTGAGATTGCTGCAGCGGCAAGGCAGTAGCCCACAAAGCTGTAGTGAACTACCGCAAGTGGGTTGCAACGCAGCCGATGCGGTGAGATCGGCTCGCCCCTTGGGTAAAAAATGCCGAGGCGTGTTAAAATGAAATATCTAATTTAGGCTTTCAGAAAGAAAAGTAAGGCATCGGCAGTTTTTATAAATAATTCAGGAATCGTTGATATCGATGGCTGAGATCTCCCGTAGCTTCCTCACGATTTCCGGAAGTTCTCGAAGCACTATATGGATGTCTTCTTCTTTGTTGAACCGGCCCAACGAGATCCGGATGGAGGCTCGGGCCATTTCTGGTCGCAAACCAATGGCACTCAAGACATGCGAGACTTCTTCCGAGTCTTCGCTGCAGGCGGATCCTGTGGATACAAAGATATCTTTTGTGGCCAAAGATAATAGTATGGCCTCGGCTTCCAAACCATAAAAGGAATAGTTCAACGTCCATTTAATCCTTTCTGTTTTATGCCCGTTGAATTTTACTTTGGGAATTTTATCTTCGATGCCACTTTTTAGCATGTCAGCCAGTTTTGCGATGCGTTTTTTATCCTTCTCTCCTTGTTCCTGAACAATCCTAATCGCTTCTCCGAATCCCACAATGCCTATGGTATTTTCAGTGCCAGCCCGCATGAGTCTTTCCTGGTGTCCTCCATAGATAAGGGGCATGATGTTAGTTCCTTTTCGAATGTACAGGGCTCCGATCCCTTTTGGGCCGTAGATCTTGTGGGCAGAAACAGAAAGGAGATCCACACCTAGTTTGTCCACATTGACATCGATTTTTCCGAAGCTCTGAACCGCATCTGTGTGAACGAGCACACCTTTTTCCTTTGCTATCTTCACGACATCTTGGATGGGTTGAATAGTTCCTAATTCGTTGTTGGCATGCATGAGAGAGATAAGAGCGGTCTTCGTGCTTATTGCCTCTTGTAGACGGTTGAGGTCGACAATTCCGGTGTGATCAACTGGGACAAACGTGACTTTAGCGCCTTTTTTCTCGAGATAATTGGCTGTCTCAATCACGGCAGGATGTTCAATCGCGGAAGTGATGAATTCATTTTTTTCGGGCATGGCATCCATAACTCCACGGATAGCAAAGTTATCGGCTTCTGTTCCCGAACCCGTGAAAAATATTTCTGTCCTTTTTGCACCCAAAGCCCTGGCGATTGTATCACGTGATTCTGTTACAATCTCTTTGACCATTCTGCCGATCGGGTAGAGTGAGGAAGGATTCCCGAAATGTTCTTTCAGAAATTCCGTCATTTTTGCCTGGACCCTTGGATCAATAGGTGTTGTCGCATTATTGTCGAAGTATATCATTTCAAAATCATGCCTTACTGAAAAAGGATAAACCTTCTTGAGTTTTGAAGATCAGCCTGCTGTATTTTCTTCGATAATGCTGACGACTTCGAATCCCGCTCTTTTCTGGCCTTCCTTGGCCGCTGCTCCGATGTGGGGCGTCACTATCACATTAGGATGATCGATCAGAGCATATTCATCAGGGGGTTCTTTTTCGAAAACATCGATGCCTGCTGCTCGCACTTTTCCCGATTCAAGCGCATCATACAGGGCCTTTTCATCGACAGTCCCGCCGCGGGATGCATTGACCAAGATCACGCCATTCTTCATTTTGGCAAATTCTGCATCACTGATCATGTGTTTTGTCTGTTCATTCAAGGGCAAGTGGAGAGAAATCACCTCCGATTGTGCCAGAAGTTCATCCAAATCAACCTGTTTGAGATCCAGATCTGTCTGAACGTCGAGAATATCATAGACCAGAACCTGCATGCCAAAGGCTAAACCAAGTCGAGCCACTTCCAGTCCGATCCTTCCGCTGCCTATGATTCCCAATGTTTTTTGAAATAACTCTGTTCCCGAAAGGGCCTTTTTTTCCCACTTGTGAGCCTTCATAGATAGATTGGCCTTGCCATGGTTTCGGACGGCTGCCAACATCAATCCCAGTGTGTGTTCGGCGACGGAGGTTGTTGTGGCTGCCGGCGTGTTGTTCACCTGAATCCCTTTCTCTTTAGCTGCAGCACAATCGATATTGTCCAGGCCGATTCCAGCTCTTACGATGAGTTCGAGATTGGAGGCCGCTTGGATAACGTTTCGTGTTATTTTGGTGGCGCCTCGGACGACGGCAATATGGAATTCCGGAATCGTATTGATGAGTTCTTGTTCGTCCATTCCTGTCTTCATTATGATTTCAAGGCCAGGAAGGGCCTTGAGCTTTTCAAAAGCATCAGGGTTCATAGGATCGGCTACGAGTACTTTTTTCATTCCCAATTCTCCTTTAGAACATCTTCAGCGGCTTTGATGGCTTGGCCGCTCTCAAAGCCATACCCGAGCTCCGACAGTGTCATTTCCATCGCGCTTAGGGCTATGATGACATCGAATCCTCCCATATACCCAAGGTGGGCAATCCTGAAAAATTCTCCTTTATGGGGATCCTGAGCACCTGCGATATAGGCTCCATATTTTCCTTGCATCAATTTGACGAACTGCACTCCGTCGATTCCATCTGGAATTTTGACAGCAGTTAATATATTCCCGGGTTTTTTTGACAGGAGTTCCAGTCCGATAGCCTGTACGGCAGCCCTTGTTGCATCTCCGAGAATGCGATGGTGTTCAAGAAGATTTTCAAGCCCCATGGATCGGATGATATCTAAGGCTTTTTTCTGTTGTATGATCAAAGTAACCGCAGGTGTCCAAGGAGTTGTCCGTTTGCCTATGCTCTTTTTAGCAGCCTTGGCATCGAAATAAAACTTAGGCAATGTGGATTTTTCCACCAGATTCCATGCTTTGGGGCTGAAAGCGATATATCCCAGTCCTGGTGGGATCATAAACGATTTTTGAGATCCAGAAACCAGGATATCGATGTTCCACTCATCCATCAGACAAGGAGTTGCTCCCAATCCGGAGATGCCATCCACCACAAGAATCGTGTCTGTCCCGCTTACGACCTCTCCGAAGCCTTGAATATCATATATTGTGCCCGATGATGTTTCTGAAAGCGTGGCAAAAACCGCTTTTGTATCAGGCTGAGTTTTTAGCTCATCGGCAAGTTGCTCTTTAGTAAAAGGTTGCCCCCATTCCAATGCGATCTCTTTGACCTCGACTCCGTAGGCCCGGCAGATTTTTCCCCACCGTTCTCCAAATTTTCCACCGCTTAGGGTTATAACCTTATCTCCGGCACAAAGCGTGTTGACTACGGCTGTCTCCATAGCTCCTGATCCGGATGAAGTCAGGATAAAAACGTCCTGTTCTGTTTGAAAGACATACTTCAATCCCTCAGTTGCTTCCATAAAGATATTGGAAAATTCAGGTGTTCGATGGTGAATAATAGGTTCCGCAGCAGCCGAGAGAACTTTCTCCGGTACGGGTGTGGGACCAGGAGAAAGAAGATAATATTTTTTTATCATTTGAATCCTCCGTTTTAGAATATTATAAAAGATAAAAGTAGCAGAATATCTCGGAACAGTCAATTAAAGTTGACGCAAGAGTTCGGTAAGCAGGGCAGTTCTGCGAACTAAAGAGGGAAGAAGTAAATGCTCGTTGTCAGCGTGAATGCCCTCGCCATCTGGGCCTAATCCATCTATAGTGGGTACTCCCAGGTTTGAAGCGATGGAGGCATCCGATCCTCCACCGGTTTTTCCTGCTTCAAGAGGCATCTTGAGGGTGGCATCAGCAATTTCTCGAATTCGGGAAAGGAATGCAGATGAAACTTCTGTTTTTTCCATCGGAGGTGTTGAGCTTTCGACGGAAAAGCGTATTTTTGCCCCTGGAGAAATGGGGCTTAATTGTTTGAAGGTGTCCAAAATCTTTTGTTTGTACGCATTTGTCCAAAATCTTATATCCAGTGTGGCCGAAGCTCTATCTGCAACGATATTCGCTTTTTCCCCTCCGTTTATCAATCCGATACTCAAAGTTGTTCCCATTGTCCTCCGCAACTTTTTAAGTACCCTTAACTGGTCCATGAGTTCCTCTATGGCGTTTATGCCCTTATCCGGTGTTCCCGCATGTGCCGCTTTTCCACTAACCTCCAACCGGATGACCAACCGCCCTTTCCTTTGTATCTTCAGAGCTCCGCCGGGAAGCGAAGGTTCTAGGCATAAAACATACTCTGATTTTCGCGCTAATTTCCGGATGATATCGTAGGATGCGTCGTCACCGATCTCCTCAGCGGAATTGATGAATACAACAACATTTTTTTGGGGCTCGATGTTTAACTCATGGAGTGTTTTTATGGCGTAGAGAGCCATGACAAGCCCTGCTTTCATGTCCAAAACTCCCGGGCCGTATATTTTGCTGCCGCTGAGATAAAATGGCATATTTTGTATTCTTCCCACAGGCCAGACAGTGTCGATATGGGTGAGCACAAGAATTTGTTCTTTTTTTGCAGTTGATTTCAAACCTGGATACTGGACGGTGTACAAGTCGCCGATATTTTTCTGCGGGAATCGCGTGGCTTGTGCCCCAACTTTTTTAAACTCTTTGATGATAAAATCCGAGCATTTATCCACAGCTTTTTTTTCTATGGAAGGGGATTCCAGACTTACGAGTTCTTTGAGAAGATTCACCATTTCTCCCTGACGTGATTTAAAATAATGATGAAATTCCATGATTTCTCCTTCAAGTGTCTGCATTTACCGTTTCAATTTATCACTTAAACCTGGATAATTCATAAATTATACAGGTCACCCTGAATTATTCATGTACAAGCATAAAATCAAGGGATACATTGCCAGAAATTGGGGACATGTACCGATTTGTTTTAAAATCGGTAACGTGTCTCCTGAATTTCTGATACATGTCCCTGATTTCAATACATGTTGCATTAAATCCCGTTAAAAAATCGTGTTTATGAATAATTCAGATTAATATATCACAGCTTCCCCTAAACTTTAAACGAATTTTTTAAGAATCGGCGATTGCTTCGTCGCAACACTCCTCGCAACGAAGGCTTAATGAACAACTTCTTCCCTGCTGCAGAAATCTGGACTCATGAATAATTCAGGTTAGGAAAAGATAGACATAATTTTTTTATAGATTGTTGTCATTCTTCTCAACATCCGTCCCAAAGGTCTCTGTCCAAGTTTTATTGCATGAAACCGGCATACTTCGTGGCAGCACATACAATGGATGCATCGGGATTTATCGATACTTGCTTTACCCTCCAGCATTTGAACTGCCCCTTTTGGACAGATGTCCACGCACTCTTGGCATGCGTTGCATTTTTTTTTCAAAACTCTTGGAATCAACACCAGTTGCCACTGGATAAAACCGTGCAGGAAGGCCGGTATATTTTTGCGGATAAAGCCGACGGCAATGGCCGATTGTTTGAAATCTTTGATCTCTACGTCTTGTATTTTCTCTCTCAGGATTTCAATTTCTTCCATTTGTGCTGTTCCAAATCCTCTTTGTGCTGCATCTCTCGTGGTGTGAATCTGCATCGGGTCCAATCCGATGAAGGACCTTCCCCTTCCATTGCATGAATAGCATCCATGATATTAAGATTAGGGGGAGCACAGGAAAATATATCCACAAGCATTTGACCGAAGATTTCGCTTTCATAACCGAACGCCCTTTGGATTGAAACTTTTGCCTTTGGCATATTTCGTTCGATATTATACCAGAGTTCATTGACTTCTCCACGCGAGTTTACTAGTTTATTCCCATGAATATATGGATTGTTGCCGGCGAAATTGTCTTAACACTTCTGATTATGTTTTTTGCCTGGTTTTCTTTTGTTAGTATTTGTGAAAAAGAAAAAAAGGCTTTTGTGCGAAGCACAATGTTCATGATTCTTTTCATATCCCTCAATATCTTATTCATCCTTGTCTCACCTCCTCTAAAAATATACCTGTTTGCAGGTCTGGCCGTATTTTCTTCCGTTTTTTTCTTGTGGCTGTTCATTTCGCCCATTCCTAAAAAGAGCATAGATATTGTCGGGGATCAAAATAAGATCGATGAAAGGAATGTGATTTTCGCGCGGTTTGATTGCCAGGAGGGAACGCAGGTTTTCAAGGATTACTACGCCAGTCACCCGGAATTCGAATCGATGGACAACAAAATCAGAGAGTTGCCTGACTTGTTCGATCCTTCCCATAACAAAAAAAATCCGAGGCTTTTTTCTCTTGCTGAGGCAGAATTCGATTTTCTCGAACACCAACTGACAGAAGTGGATGGGAAAACAGGACCCGAATGTGTGAGATCCTCGGATGAAGAAAATTCCATGCTTATCAAAAAAATCATAAATTACCTTGGTTCGGATCTATGCGGGATCGCAGCACTCGACCAGTCCTATGTTTATTCTAATACTGGTCGGGGACCAGGCATTTACGGAAAAGAAATCGTGCTTGACCACCGGTTTGCCATCGTTTTTGCCGTTGAAATGGATTTGGCGATGGTTGCCGCGGCCCCCAGAGCTCCGGTGGTAGTGGAGACTGGAAAGCAGTATGTCGAGGCTGCCAGGATTTCCATCATCACGGCAAACTTTATCCGCGGCATCGGGTATTCGGCCAGAGCCCATGTTGCCGGAAGCAATTATCAGGCAATGCTTGCCCCTTTGGGATGGCGGGCAGGATTAGGCGAGTTAGGAAGAATGGGAACGTTGATTACAACCAAATATGGGCCTCGGGCAAGATTAGGACTAGTGACCACGTCACTTCCTTTAAAGCCTGATAAGCCAAAAATCCTCGGTATCCAGGATTTCTGTGAAAAATGCAAGAAATGTGCCGTCAATTGTCCTGCACAGGCGATTCCCCATGGTGATAAAAAAGAAGAAAACGGTGTACTTAAATGGATTTTGAATCGTGAGGAATGTTACCGATATTGGCGAAAAGTGGGGACAGATTGTGCCATGTGCATGTATGTATGCCCGTACAGTAAACCTGTCAATCTATTCCATAATTTCATCCGCGCTTTGGCAGCCAAATCTTCACTGGCCCAGTCAATATCCGTTTGGGGGGATGATTTTTTCTACGGCAAAAAACCGGCACAAAAAAAATCCCCTTTTTAAAAAGGTTTATTAATTTGCCATCAAGCATGTTGGAAAGTCCAGTGCTCAAACAGTCCTACTAAATTCATCTGGAAGCATTTCTATTTCCGTGATAAATTGAACTTTTGGGGATGGTTGAAGTGACCATTGAAGATTTAGCCATTACGATCCGTTCTTCGAGGGAAACAATATGGGGTTATCCCCATATCGTCGGCGAGGATGTATTGAGCACAACTTTTCTAAACGATTAGAGAGCCGAGCAATCATGGGAACAGATGTTAAGTGGCAGAGATTGGGAGTTAGCGCGCGGAGTTCCGCAGCCGCCGAGAAGAGCGGTGAGGGAATGGCGTAAAAAATCTTCACGGGAGCAAAACCATTCCTAAAAGCCAATATAAAGCCTTTTGGTATCACAGAAATATAAATGCTTACAATTCATCCTTGTCTTTTGCTACAGAACGAATTTTAGGATAGAGTTTGACACTATTGTTTCAAATAATATATATGGTGAAGGAATAAGTTTTTTTAAGAAGGAGGAATCCTATGGAAACCACGAGAAGGGATTTTATAAAGGGTCTTGGCCTGGGTTTGACCAGCCTTAGTGTCTTTGGTTTGTCTTCCACAGAAGCGCAGGCAAAAATTCAGCAAAAGATCGAGGATGTGAAACATCTCTCAGCGGCTGAGGTTGCAAGAGATGAGGATTTTTGGTTTCATGTTCAACAAGCCTTCAATACAGATCGCAGCATTGTCAATATGAACAACGGAGGAGTCCATCCTTCTCCAAGAATCGTGATGGATGCGGTCAAAAAGTATATGGATTTTGCCAACGGTGCGCCTGTTTTGAACGAGTGGCGGTATCTCCGTCCGAGGAAAGAAATGATCCGGAAAAAATTGGCGGATACCTTTGGATGTTCCCCTGAAGAAATCGCGATCGTTCGGAATGTGACAGAAGCCCTCCAAATTCCCCTCCTTGGAATTGAGCTCAAGCCAGGTGATGAGGTTTTGACCACCACACACGATTATCCATCGATGAAAAGCGCACTATTTCAGAGGGAAAAAAGAGAGGGGATCAAAGTCAAGTTGTTTCCTTTCCCTTATCCCCCAAAAAACATGAAAGTGTTATCCGATCTGTTTGAACAAAACGTGACTTCCCGAACAAAGATGATCCTGCTGTGCCATATAACCAACCTCACGGGACAAATTTTCCCTCTCAAAGAAATATGTCAAATGGCGAGGAATAAAGGGATTGAGGTTGTGATCGATGGGGCGCATGCCTTTGGCCACTTTGAGTTCAAACAGAAGGATATCGATTGTGATATTTATGGTGCCAATCTCCACAAATGGATGATGGCCCCGATCGGGACGGGTTTTCTGTATGTCAAAAAAGAAAAAATAAAAAAAATATGGCCTCTTTTTCCAGCCGCAGATCCCCAAGGAGACGATATCAGAAAATTTGAACACCTTGGCACTCAGCCGGAATACCTCAAACTTGCTGTAGGAGATGCCTTAGCTTTTCATCATGGGATCGGAGGAAAAAGAAAAGAAGAGCGGCTCCGGTATTTGAGAAATTATTGGGCAAAAGCTATAGAAAAGCTCCCGGGTGTGAAAATGTTGACATCCTACGACCCGGAGCAATCCTGTGGCCTGGGAACTTTTGCGGTCGAAAATATGAATATGGGCAAATTGAGTCAAATCCTTTTCGATAAACACAAAATATACAGCATCACAGTCGGTGTGCCTCCTGTTATGCAGACGGATGAGAACATCATAGGAATGCGCGTAAGTCCCAGCATCTACACTTCTTTGAGGGAAATAGACCTGTTTATCGAGGCTGTTTCCCATTATGTGAAAAACGGACTGCCTGCATGATTGATCCCAAAGCAGAGTGGAGTCTCGAAAAAGACTTAGATTTTATCAGAAAAAACTTCCCTATTCTGGATAAATGCGTTTATTTGATCAGCAATTCATTGGGAGCCGTGCCCATACAGGTGCAGGAGGCCTTGGGTCAATTTTTCACACTATGGGCTGAGGAGGGAGTAACCGCTTGGGAGAAGGAATGGTGGTTCCTTTCACAGAAAGTGGGGAATAAAGTAGCATCCCTCATCGGGGCCGAGGAAAATACGGTAGCGATGATGACCAACGCCACCTTATGCCATTGGGTGGCACTTTCGACAAAGTTCTCTTCTGATAATAGAGCAAGAAATAAGGTGGTCATGACCGACCATGATTTTCCTTCCATCATTTATGCGGTCTCCAAGATCTGCTCATTCATGGACTGGGAGCTAGATGTGGTCCAAAGCCGTGGCAGACCCGGGATCGAGGTGGATGAAATACTCAAACGTGTGGATGAAAAGACTCTATTCGTGGCCACATCCCATGTGTATTTCAAATCGGCCTATATCCAGGATGTATTCCGGATAGCCCAACATGCGCGCAGCAAAGGCGCACTGACGTTGATCGATGGGTATCATGCACCCGGAACTGTCCCTGTGGATGTGAAAGAGCTGGACGTGGATTTTTATATCGGCGGATGCTTGAAATGGTTGTGCGGGGGGCCAGGAAATGCTTTTTTGTATGTACGCCCAGAACGTTATGAGACTCTTGATCCTTTGTTGACAGGCTGGCTAGCCCACAAAAATCCTTTCGCTTTTTCTCGAGAAATGGAATATACAGAAGGAGCGTACAAGCTCATGTCGGGGACGCCTCCCATATCTTGCCTGTACACCGCAATGGCTGGGTTGGACATAATTCAAAAAATCGGAAAAGGACCCATACGCCAGAAATCTATCGAACAAACGGGAATGCTGATCGCACATGCCTCAGGGAGGGGATTCCCGATCTACACCCCTGTTGAGAAAGAGAAGAGAGGCGGAGCGTTATCCATTGGCCTGCCTCATGCCCACCAGGTCAAGCAGGCCCTGATTCGAAGAAAAGTGAAGGTCGATTTACGAAAGGGAACGGATGAGGAACCGGACGTTGTTCGAGTCGGTCCTCATTTTTACACCACAGATGAGGAGATCGAACATCTGTTCCATCTCATAGATAAAATTCTATCCTCTGGAGAATATAAGAAATTCGCCAGTAAATCTGAACATGTAACCTGATCCGTGAAAAAAATTCAGTTTTGAAAAAGGGTGGGGAATAGTTTATATTAAATATATAAGTCAACAGGAGTAGAGGTGTAGATTGAATAACATTTCAAGGCGAAATTTCTTGAATCATGCTTTATTCCTGTTCGGTTCTGCTCTTGGGATTCCTTCTATGTCTTTCGGTGAAGAACACCCGTCCTTTCTTCAACTCCAAAAAAACGGAAAGCTCGACAAGCTGGTGGAACAGTTGTATTCCATATATGAGAACTGTAATCTGTGTCCGAGGGATTGCCGGGTAAACAGGATCAAAGGACAAACCGGTAGGTGTCAGGCAACAGCAAAGGTGAAAGTGTCCAGTGCTGCTCCGCATTTTGGAGAGGAATCTCCTTTGGTGGGGCGGGGAGGATCGGGGACCATTTTTTTCTCAAACTGCAATCTGCGTTGTGTCTACTGTCAGAACTACACGATCAGTATTGAAGGGGAAGGAGTAGAGATAGAGGACAGACGATTGGCTGAAACCATGATCAAACTCCAGAAATTGGGCTGCTCTAACATAAACCTCGTCACGCCAACCCATTATTTACCAAACATTGTCAAAGCCTTACAATTGGCGATCCCGATGGGGCTTCGTATCCCTCTCGTCTATAACACGAGTGGATACGAAAAATTGGAGATACTGCAATTGCTGGATGGTGTCGTGGACATCTATCTCCCCGACTGCAAATACATGGAGTCTTCCCATGCCGCGGAATATTCGGATGGGGCGTATAATTATCCTCATTATGCCAAGATTGCGCTGAAAGAAATGTTTCGGCAGGTAGGAGATCTTGTGGTTCACCGAGGAATTGCTGTGAGAGGTTTGATCATCAGGCATTTGGTTTTACCCAATGGCATTTCAGGGACCAAAGAATTCTTGAAATTTGTGGCCGAGAACCTTTCCAAGGCCACCTATATCAATATCATGAGACAATATAGACCCGAATACAAGGCTTTTGAATATTCAGAATTATCCCGAAGGATCAACCGGAAAGAATATTCTGAAGCACTAAGCTGGGCAAAACAGTATGGACTCCAACGTCTGGATAGATAACAAGTGAAAATCAGAAAGATAATGAAACTCCAACAATCTATGGCAAAATTCTTATGTTCCTTGTTGTTCGTTGGATTGATTATTTCTTTTTTGAATGGTGGTGTTTTGGCCGAGATTAATTACCAGTGGAAAGATGTCTATATCGGGGCATTGGAAGCGGAGAACTGGGCTGGAATGTTGTTAGCTCCACATCCGGAAAGTGCCTTTGCCTTCCGGATCCGAACTAAAAAACAGGATGAGGTAGTCGAGGGAATCGATCATCTTTTTCTGGTTTCGGAAGTAGGCCCGCATTCTCCTGACGGGCAATATGTCCGCATCAAGTTGGACCTAGGGCTTCCGTTCGGGAAAGAAGATGGTACGCCTATCCTTAAAAAACCTTCCAAAAAACCGACAACACTCGTGATGGAATGGTCCCGTCAGAGCGAAAAGACTGTCATAGGACGGATTTTTGTGCCCGCAGGGATCGAGGTCGATCTGATCCATTATTTTCCTTGGGATTTCGCGGGGACGTATCAAGCCCTAGCCAATGGTCATATACGAGGGGAAAGCGCAACTCCTGAAAAACACTATTACCTGTTCTGGACCAGTCGGGAAGGGATCCTAGAGGAGGATTTGCAGGAAGAAGATTTGACTCTCCGATTCCCGGAAACGAAAAAGAAACATATTTATTTTGTGGCTTCTGTCGGGCAGGACATGAGAATCCTGCGCAACCAAATTTATCGGTACAAAAATGAGGCTATCATCGACAAATTTTTAGATGAAGAAGAAAACAGATATCAAAGGAAGAGAGTAAAAATCGATGGATTGTATGAAGGAGTGGAAGAAGCCATCACGAATAACCTTTTCTGGATGACACTATATCAACCAGGGAATCACCGTCTGTACACACCAGCAGGCCGACGTTGGATTTTCCCCTCAAAAGAAGGTCGCGATCAATGGACGATTTATGGGTGGAACTCCTTCTTCAATGCTCTGTTATTATCTGTCGAGAGCGTTAAACACGCGAAGGATGTCATTCAGTCTGTTCTCGAAACGCAATACTCGAACGGAAATATTCCCGATTGGAAAGGGAAGTTTGGGGGAACTCCGGATCGGTCTCAACCTCCTGTCGGTTCCTTTGTGATGTGGAAGTGTTTCCAGAGAGACGGCGACATGGACTTTCTTCAATATGCGTATCCTTTTCTGAAGAGATGGCATGCATTCTGGAAGACTAAAAAAACAAATGGTCAAGACAGACGGGATGGAAACAGAGATGGACTTATGGAATGGGGCTCGGACACAGGCTTGATCGCTTCCTGGGTTCCTTCTTGGGAAGAAGATGCCAGCGGGGAAACCCGGTCCAGTTGGGAATCGGGTCAAGATGATCTTCCCAATTGGGATAGGGCTGTTTTTAGTGAGGCGACAGGAACTTTGACCATGAATTGCGTCGATTTGAATTCTTTGTATGCATTGGATGCGTGGTGCTTGGCGCAAATGGCCAGGATTTTAAAAAACGAACAGGATTTTGCTAGTTATACGGAAGAATACAAGCAGATGAGAGATCTGATCAATGATAATCTTTGGAACGAGGCAGATGGCTTTTATTATGATCGATATTGGGATGGGAGTTTCTCGCAAAAAAAAGCGGCTTCCAATTTTTACCCGCTTTTGGCAAAGATTCCTGATCCAGAGAGGGCCCTTCTGCTGAAAAAGCGCCTGTTGAATGAGGAGGAATACTGGGGTGAATACGTCGTTCCTACCATATCTCGAGATGATCCTGAATTTGCGGATCAGGATTATTGGAGGGGCAAAATCTGGTCCCCCACCAACTACTTGATCTACCAAGGTTTAAAAGCGTATGGTTTTGATGCCGTTGCCTCGGAGTATGCCAAAAAAAGCTCGGAATTGTTCATGCGCAGTTGGGTGAATTTTCAGCTCTGTCCAGAAAATTTCGATTCTCGAACCGGCGAGGCGGGAGGACTAAGGCACCAAAGTTGGGGACCTCTTTTTGCTTTGGTCGCCTTGGAAGAATACATGGATTTCACCCCATGGGATGGTTTCAGATTTGGGATGATACAACCTGAAAAAAGAGGAAAGCTGTCCCGGCTTTATATACAAGGGAGACATTACGATATTGAAGTTTCTCCAAAAAAAGTCAAATTGAAGGAAGAGGGAAGGGTTATACTGAAGGCAAACAAAGCCGCTGTTTTTCGTCGTTTTCTTTACTCTGAGAATGAAGTGGGGTTCGATATCACGACTCTTAAAAGAACCGAAATAAGAATCAATCTATTAACCAAGGGAAGATACCAAATCGAAGTTGACAATCAACCGGCAGAAATCTTTGTGGGGAAATCGAAAAAATTTAAAATTCCTGAAGGAGAACACAATGTTCTCATCTTGCTATTGGAAAAAAAGGAATAGTAATGAATATTCATGGAAACATCCTTAACCTCATTTCATTAGAGGGAAAGACAGCTATTGTCACAGGATCTGCTTCAGGGATTGGATCGGCTGTTGCCAGACGATTAGCTGAGGCTGGAGCGAATGTCGCCTTGTTTGACGTCAATAAACACAAAGGCCCGCAGATCGAGGAAGACATCCGACAACTGGGAACCAAGGCCAAATTTTATGCATGCGATGTTAGTGTTCGCTCCGATTGCCAGAATGCGGTCGATGGCGTGTCGAAAGATTTTGGGAATCTTGATATTTTGGTGAATAATGCCGGTGTGATCAACAGAAAAGACATTGTCGAGCTGAGCGAAGAGGAATGGGATCATGTTCTGCGTATCAATTTGAAATCAGTCTATCAGCTCTCCCACCTAGTGATCCCTCGCATGGTTCAGAATGGAGGAGGAAGCATAGTCAACATAGGATCCGGTTGGGGAATCAAAGGAGGTCCCAA
>CAYPGQ010000019.1:0-54140 GCA_964410125.1 uncultured Eubacteriales bacterium
ATCGGCCCCACTCCTTCGACCATTAAATAAAATGGTTCTCTTCCATTTTGTGTGGGTAAGCTATAATGGAAAAAGATATCAGGTATGTCCGCAGCGCCATTGAGGATCTAGCCTTCACGAGTTGTGCTTCGAGGGTAACAATCTGGGGATATCCCCAGATTGTCGGCGATGTTGTATTGAGCACGACTTTGCCAAAGGAGCAGGGATGCTGGCAAGCACGGGAACAGAGGCTAGAGTGGAAGAGATTGGGTGTGAATGTGCGCAGTTCAGAGCCGCCGAGAAGGGCGGTGAGGGAATGGCGTTAAAGATCCGAACTAGAGCGGAGGGCATGCCTGATGGATAGAGAACACGCTGAAAATTATGCCCACACAATATGGAAAAGTACCAATAAAAATGAGATTTTGGATGGAGGGAAAAATGAAAAAGCATTCCTTGCCTATTGTTATCGTTAGCTTTGCGCTGATTTTTTTGTGTATAAACTGTGGGCAAAAATCCAGAACGGATTATCCTGTCAAGCCCGTACCTTTCACCACTGTCCAGTTCCAGGACAATTTCTGGCTTCCGCGGATGGAGACAAACCGGACCGTGACCATTCCGTATGCTTTTGAACAGAGCAAGGAGACAGGCCGGATCAAAAACTTCGAGATCGCCGCAGAAACGGAGGAAGGTGGTTTTTGCACGGCCTACCCCTTCGACGACTCGGACGTGTATAAGATCATCGAAGGCGCCTCCTATTCTCTCAAAGTGCATCCCAATCCTGAGCTCGATAAATACCTGGACGAATTGATCTGGAAAATCGGAGCGGCCCAGGAAAAGGACGGCTATCTCTACACAGCGCGGACCATTTTTCCCAAGCCCCCGAAAGTCCGCTGGGTAGACACCGAGGAACGATGGACCAACATGTATCTGGGCCACGAACTTTACAATGCCGGTCACATGTACGAGGCCGCCGTGGCTCACTTCCAGGCTACAGGTAAGCGAACGTTTTTGGATATCGCCATCAAAAATGCGGACCTGGTCGATAGTGTGTTCGGTCCCGGCAAAAAAATCGGCGTGCCGGGACACCAGGAGATCGAGATCGGACTGGTCAAGCTTTACCGGGTAACCGGGAAGAAAAAATACCTGGATCTGGCCAAGTTTTTCCTTGACGAGCGCGGCCATGCCCACGAACGGGAGCTCTACGGTGAATACTCCCAGGACCACTTGCCTGTGATCGAGCAGACCGAACCTGTCGGTCACGCTGTCCGGGCAGCCTATATGTATTCGGGCATGACCGATATGGCTGCGCTGACAGGTGATGAGGAATATCAAAAAGCGCTCGATACGCTCTGGGACAACGTAGTCGGCAAAAAAATGTACATCACAGGAGGAATCGGCTCCAGGGGAGGAGGCGAATCCTTCGGGGGAGATTATGAGCTTCCCAATGCTTCGGCTTACTGCGAGACCTGTGCAGCGATCGCCAACGCCTTATGGAACCACCGGATGTTCCTGCTCACAGGCGACGCCAAGTATCTGGATGTTCTGGAAAGAGTCCTTTACAACGGAATTATCTCTGGCATCGGACTGACCGGCGACAAGTTTTTCTACTCCAATCCGCTCACAAGCTACGGCCAGCACAAACGCAGCCCCTGGTTTACCTGTGCCTGCTGCCCGTCCAATGTCACACGATTCGTTCCCTCTGTTCCAGGGTATGTGTATGCCACTCAAGGAAACGACCTTTATATCAACCTGTTCGTGCAGAATGAAGCCGAGATCCAAACGGACAGCCAAGTTGTTCATATCAAACAGGAGACCGATTACCCTTGGAACGGCAAAATTGTAATCGCCATAGATCCCGAAAAGGCCAAGACGTTCACCATCTCTGTCCGGATCCCGGGATGGGCCCGGAATCAACCAGTCCCATCCGACCTGTATTCCTATTTGAAGGCATCCGATGAAAAGCCCAGGCTTCAAGTAAATGGGACACCTTTGGATTTTACGGTTGAAAACGGTTTTGTGCACATCGAAGGCAAGTGGAAAAAAGGAGACACGATTGCGCTCGAACTTCCGATGCCCATCCGCCGGGTGTTGAGCCAAAAAAAAGTCGAGGAAAACACAGGAAGGGTAGCTTTGGAACGGGGACCGCTTGTATACTGTGCCGAATGGGTGGACAACCAGGGTTATGTGAGCAATATTGTTCTTCAGGACGATGCAGTGCTCGAGCCTCAGTTTCGAGAAAATTTGATAAACGGTATGATCCGGCTCCATGGAAAAACCACAGCCCTCAAATACGACAAGGACGGAAAAACGCCGATAAAAACCAAACAAGGATTGGTGGCTATCCCTTACTACGCTTGGGCCCATCGAGGACAGGGTGAGATGATCGTCTGGCTGGCCAGGGATGAATCAAAGGCCAGATTCCTACCGCAACCAACAATAGCCTCCACAAGCAAAGTTAACGTATCCGGAGACAAAGACGGCATGGCCGTCAATGATCAGTGGGATCCGACCGATTCCAACGACCACTCCAAACCCTATCTCCATTGGTGGCCCAACAAAGGCACCCAGGAATGGGTTCAGTATGATTTTGCCGCTTCGGCAAGAGTTTCGGAAGTCGAAGTGTATTGGTTCGACGATACAGGCCAAGGAGAATGCCGCGTTCCTGCCTCCTGGCAGATCTTGTACAAATCGGGCGACACATGGAAGCCTGTTGCGAACCCAACTTCTTACGGAGTGGAAAAAGATGAATTCAACCGCGTTCGTTTCCAACCGGTCCGAACCACCGCCCTCAGGCTGGAGATTCAATTACCAGAAAAATTTTCAGCCGGCATTCACGAATGGCTGGTCCGCTGAGAAAAGGCATCCCTATGAAACGCACAACCAAGGGATTTCTGTTCGGGCTTATTCTGATCTTATTCGCCACGGCATCCGCCTGCAAGAAGAATGTCCAACAAAAAGGCGAAGAAAAAAAAGACTATCCGATCAGGCCCGTGCCTTTCACCGCTGTTAAGGTGTCAGATGAATTTTGGCTGCCGCGGATCGAAACCAACCAAAGGATTACCATCCCCTTCGCAAATAAAAAAAATGAAGAGACAGGCCGTGTGGATAATTTCGCCATCGGAGCTGGCCGAAAAGAAGGCAAATACACGGGCCGCCGGTTCAATGACACGGACGTCTACAAAGTGATCGAAGGGATAGCTTATTCCCTTCAGGTTCATCCGGATCCAGAGCTGGAGGAATACACAGATGGCTTGATCGATTTGATCGCCGCATCCCAGGAAAAAGATGGTTATCTTTATCCGGCCCGCACGTCCGACCCAGAAAACCCGGCTCCCGGTGCCGGTCCCGAACGCTGGTCAAGACTCAGAGGGAGCCACGAGCTCTATAATTGTGGTCACATGTACGAGGCCGCCGTGGCCTACTTTCAAGCCACGGGAAAGCGCAACTTCCTGGATGTGGCCGTCAAAAACGCCGACATGCTTGTCAGGACTTTCGGTCCTGACAAGCGCAGGGACGTTCCTGGGCACCAGGAAATTGAGATCGGGCTGGCCAAGCTCTACCGTGTTACAGGAAAAAAAGAATATCTGGATTTGGCCAAATTTTTCCTGGATGAGAGGGGCCGTCCCCACGACGGAGGCCTTTATCCCGAAGACTCTCCGTTTGCCCTGTACAACGGGCGGGACTACATGCAGGACCACATCCCCGTCATCGAGCAGGAAGAGGCGGTCGGGCATGCGGTCCGGGCCACCTATATGTATGCCGGGATGGCCGACGTGGCCGCGCTCACTGGAAACGTGGATTATATCCAGGCCATAGACAGACTTTGGGAAAATGTCGTATCGAAAAAACTGTATTTGACCGGTGGCGTGGGTGCCCGTCACACTTCCGAGGCCTTCGGCGACAACTACGAGCTTCCCAACCGCTCTGCCTACACAGAGACATGCGCTGCCGTCGGGAATGCGTTCTGGAACCTTCGCATGTTCCTTCTCCATGGGGAAGCCAAGTATATCGATGTCATGGAACGGGTCCTTTACAACGGACTGATTTCCGGCATCTCCCTGAAAGGGGACTGTTTTTTCTACCAGAATCCTCTGGAATCCACGGGCAGGTATGAACGCAGCCCATGGTTCGAGGTGGCATGCTGTCCTGGGAACATCGTGCGTTTCATCCCGTCTTTTCCGGGTTACATATACGCCAAGACGGACGACAACTTGTATATAAATCTTTTTGTCCAGAGTAGAGCAAATATCGAGTTTAAGAATCAAACGGTCCAACTCAATCAGGAAACCCGTTATCCGTGGGAAGGGAATGTTCAGATAACCGTCGATCCCGAGGAAGAAGGGGAATTCGTTGTTCACGTCAGGATTCCTGGATGGGCACAGGGCCAACCTGTCCCCAGTGACCTCTACCTTTTCCTGGATGAACACGCAAATGATGTTGACATTCGTGTCAATGGCATGCCTTATCCCATCGAAATGGAAAATGGATTTGCCAAACTCAGAAGAAAATGGAAGAAGGGGGACAGGATCGAACTCAACCTGCCGATGCCCATCCGCAGGGTGCAAAGCCATGAAAATGTGCAGGATAACCAGGGCAAGATCGCTTTGCAGCGAGGTCCGATCGTTTATTGTTTTGAAGGCGTGGATAATGTAGATCGCGTACTCGATCGATCTCTCCCGGATAGCTCCTCATTGGAAACCGAATTCCTTCCGGATTTGCTGGGAGGATTGGTGGTCATAAAAGGCAGATTTTCCGATAAAAGTCCGCTCACAGCCATCCCTTATTACGCTTGGGCCCATCGAGGAGCCGGCGAGATGGCCGTTTGGATAAATCACAAATAATCCAAATGCCTGCCCTTCATATGAGATCATTTGACATCGGGCACGTGCTAATAGTAAATATAATCAGCTTCAAATTTATCGTAAAAGGCTAAACATCGTGCAGGGATTGCAACCTTTAGACTGGATCGTATTAGGCTTATACTTTTTGGTGATTTTCGGTATCGCATGGTGGATCATCCGCCAAAAGCAGGAAACCACATCGGATTATTTCCTGGCCGGACGCCATGTGGGCTGGTTTGTAATCGGGGCTGCCATCTTTGCCTCCAACATCGGTTCCGAACACATCGTCGGACTGGCGGGAACCGCTGCCCACACCGGGGTGGTTATGGGGCATTATGAATTGCATGCCTGGTGCATCTTGCTTCTCGGGTGGGTATTCGTGCCTTTCTACATGCGGAGCAAGGTCTTCACCATGCCGGAATTCCTGGAGATGCGCTATTCTCCGACAGCCCGCTGGTTCCTCTCGATCATCTCGCTGATCGCCTATGTCCTCACCAAAGTATCCGTCACGGTTTACGCCGGCGCTGTCGTCTTTCAGACGCTTATGGGTGTGGAGTTTTGGACAGGCGCACTGATCACGGTCATACTGACCGGGATTTACACCATACTGGGAGGATTGAAGGCTGTCGTTTATACCGAAAGCTTGCAGGCATTCGTCCTTCTATTGGGATCTATAACAGTCACTGTCATGGGTTTGATTAAAATCGGCGGGTGGGGCAACCTTGTTTCGATAGTGGGTGGCGACCACTTCAATCTTTTCCTGCCGTTGGACCATCCGGAGTTTCCCTGGCTCGGGATGCTGTTGGCGCCGCCGATAGTCGGCATCTGGTACTGGTGCACCGACCAGTGCATCATCCAGAGGGTGTTGGCTGCCCGGGGGGAAACACAGGCAAGGCGTGGATCCATCTTTGCCTCCTACTTGAAACTTTTCCCGTTTTTTATCTTTTTCATTCCCGGCATCACGGCCTACGCTCTCGTTAAAACCGGGCAGCTCAATCTCGGCGCCTCGGACCAGGCCTTCCCGGCTCTTGTGAAAACCCTCCTACCCATCGGCTTGCGAGGGCTCGTTGTGGGAGGTTTGCTTGCAGCCTTGATGAGTTCTCTGGCCGCCGTATTCAATTCCTGCTCCACCCTTTTCACGATGGACATCTACAAAAAGATCAAGCCAGGCACACCGGAGAAAAAACTGGTGATGGTGGGCCGGATCGCCACAGGAGTTGTGGTCGTTTCTGGCATTCTGTGGATTCCCTTCATGAAATACATCTCGGGTGAACTCTATCACTACTTGCAGAGCGTGCAGTCCTACATTGCCCCACCGATAACAGCTGTGTTCCTTTTGGGGATTTTCTGGAAGCGGATTAACTCCAAGGGAGCAATCTCGACCCTTATCGGAGGGTTTGTCATCGGGATGCTGCGGTTGGTCGCAGAGCTCAACAAAGAACATCTGGATGGCGTCCTGTACAAATTTGCCGATGTCAATTTCCTGTATTTTTGTTTTTACCTGTTTGTGGCCTGTATCGGTATGATGGTGATTATCAGTTTGTTGACACGAGAGCCATCCTACGAAAAAATCCAGGGATTGACATACGGCACTACCGTGGTCGAAGATAAAAAGGCCTCCAGTGAAAGCTGGAATAAAAGGGATATTTTTCTATCCGTGGTCGTGCTTATCATCATTGCGCTGGTAATGATCTATTTTTCTCCGCTGATCATCGCCAAATAGGTTTATTGATAATTGGATAAAAGATGAAAAAATATGCTTTAGGTTTGGATTTCGGCACCAATTCAGTCAGAGCTTTGATTGTCGATGTGGCAAACGGGGAAGAAGTCTCCACGTCGATATATGCCTATGAAACCGGCCAGGAAGGCATCATCCTGGATCCTGCCAACCCGCACCTCGCCCGGCAGCACCCTCGGGATTACCTGAAAGGCCTGGAAGTTTCTGTCAGAGAGGCCATCTCTGAAGCAAAAAAAAGGGATGCCGGTTTTGAAGCCAGCCAGGTCATCGGCATCGGGATCGACACCACCGGCTCGACACCTCTGCCGGTGGACCAGGAAGGAATCCCTCTATGTTTCAAAAATCCATTCCAAAATAACCCCAATGCCCATGCCTGGCTGTGGAAGGACCATACCAGCACGGCTGAATCGGCTAAAATCACAGAACTTGCGGCTGCAGAACATCCTGAATACCTTGGCAAGTGCGGAGGCACATATTCTTCGGAATGGTTTTTCAGCAAAATCTTCCACTGCCTGAACACCGATCCCGAAGTGTTTAATGCTGCCTACAGCTGGGTGGAATGTTGCGATTACATACCCGCGGTTTTGACAGGAACTGCCCATCCGGAAAGGATGAAACGCAGCCGGTGTGCAGCCGGACACAAAGCCATGTTCAGCAACGAGTGGGGCGGACTCCCGGCCAAAGAATTCCTGGCCAAGCTCGATCCCAAACTCGGTGAGCTCCGCAGCAGGCTTTTCGAAGATTCTCTGACCTCGGACCAAAGAGCAGGAGCTTTGACAGGAGAGTGGGCAGAAAAACTCGGGTTTCCTGCATGTCTGCCTGTCGCTGTGGGTGCTTTTGACGCCCACCTGGGTGCGGTCGGTTCAGGCGTTGCCCTGGGCAAGCTGGTCAAAATCATCGGAACTAGCACGTGCGATGTGGCGGTTTGGCCCAGCGACAAGCCGCTTGCCGACATTCCCGGCGTGTGCGGCATTGTGGACGGCTCGGTGCTGCCAGGCTATTATGGACTGGAAGCCGGACAATCCGCAGTAGGGGATATCTTCAATTGGTTTGCCAGCACGATTCAGCCTGGTGGAACAGAAAAGGGATCTCACGAGACCCTGTCCGAGGAGGCCGCAAAAATGAAACCCGGCCAATCCGGACTCCTTGCCCTCGACTGGAACAACGGCAACCGGACGATTTTGGTGGACCAGAGATTGTCCGGACTTCTTGTCGGGCAAACCCTTCACACCAAACCCGGAGAGATTTACCGGGCTCTTATCGAAGGCACAGCTTTCGGTGCTCTCACCATAATCAACAGATATGAGGAATACGGGGTGAAAATATCCGAGGTGATAAACTGCGGTGGAATTGCCGAAAAAAATCCGTTGATCATGCAAATCTATGCCGACGTGATTGGCAGAGAGATGAAGATCGCCCGGTCCGCTCAGACCTGTGCCCTCGGCTCGGCCATCGCCGGTGCTGTGGTGGCAGGAGAGGATGCAGCAGGGTACGGGAGTTTTCCCGAGGCGCAGGACGCCATGTGCGGTATTAAAGAGGTTTCCTACAAGCCGGACCCTGAAAACCATCGAGTTTATCAGGATCTATTCAAATTATACAGCCAGCTGCACGACGCTTTCGGCCGGAAGGACTGGTCTGGCTCGCTTTTTAATGTCATGAAAGACCTGCTCACAATCCGCGAAAGCCAAACCAGGGAGGATTGATGCTATTAGAACTGAAAGAAAAAGTCTGGAAGGCCAATCTGGATCTGGTGAAATATAACCTGGTCACGCACACATTCGGGAATGTCAGCGGGATCGATCGAGACCAGGGACTGGTCGTGATTAAACCCAGCGGCATTGTTTACGAAGAACTTATGCCGGATGACATGGTGGCGGTCGATCTCGAAGGGAACATGGTCGAGGGCAGGCTTTATCCGTCCTCGGATACGCCGTCACATCTGGAGATTTACAAAGCGTTCCAAGAAATTTCAGGCATCACCCACACCCACAGCGAATACGCCACGATGTTCGCCCAGGCCAACAAAGAAATCCCCTGCCTGGGGACTACGCATGCTGATCACTTCTACGGGCCCGTCCCGGTCACCCGGATGATCACAGATGAGGAGATTGTAGAGAATTACGAAAAAAACACCGGCAAATTGGTGGTCGAGAGGTTCGCAGATCTCGATCCGATGGAAATGCCAGGGGTTCTGGTCGTTAGCCACGGTATCTTCACCTGGGGAAAGTCGCCCGAAGAGGCCGCTTTGAACGGCCTGATCCTGGAGAAGGTAGCTAAGATGGCCTGGGGAACCTTGATGCTCGATGCCCAGCGTGGAGGCATCCCCGACAACCTTTTAAACAAACATTTTCACAGAAAACACGGCCCGGATGCTTACTACGGGCAGAACAAAAAGGGAGAGAAAAAATGAAAAATCTTCCGGATATCAACCTGGGAATCGTGGCTGTGAGCCGCGACTGTTTCCCTGTGGAGCTCTCGAGATCGAGACGGGAAAAAGTCGTGAAAGAATGCGCAGCGAATAAACTTCCCATAACCGAAATCGACACCGTCGTCGAAAACGAAAAAGATACCTTGAAAGCCCTCGAGGAGATCAAAAAGCATAACATCGAAGCCCTTGTCATCTATCTCGGGAATTTTGGACCGGAAGGCCCCACAACCCTGCTTGCCCAGAAGTTCGACGGGCCGGTGATGTTCGTGGCAGCGGCAGAGGAGACCAAGGATAACCTGATACAGGGGCGGGGGGATGCTTTCTGCGGAATGCTAAACACATCCTACAACGCAGGGCTGCGGAAGCTCAATCCTTATATCCCGGAATATCCTGTTGGCACAGCCGAAGAGGTGGCCGATAAAATCGCCGACTTTGTTCCGGTGGCCCGTATCATCAAAGGCCTGAAGAAACTCAAAATTTTTGCATTCGGTCCCCGGCCTCAAGATTTTCTGGCATGCAATGCCCCAATCAAACCTCTGTATGACCTGGGTGTCGAGATCATGGAAAATAGCGAGTTGGACCTTTACGACATCTTCCTCAAGGCCAAAGGAGATCCTGCCGTCAAGCTTATTGCGGAAGACATGGCCAAGGAGTTGGGAAAGGGTAACGCCTATCCGGACCTTCTCGAAAAATTGGCGCAGTACGAAGTAGCCCTGACTAAATTCCAGGAAGACAATCTGGGGGCTTCAGAGTTTTGTGTTTTCGCCAACAAGTGCTGGCCGGCATTCGAGAGTTATTTCGGGTTTGTGCCATGTTATATAAACTCCCGGTTGGCGTCCCAGGGAATTCCGGTATCCTGCGAAGTGGATATTTACGGTGCACTGAGCGAATATATGGCCACATGTGCCACCGAACTTCCAGCAACAATCTTGGATATCAACAACACGGTTCCTTCGGATATGTATGAAGAAGCCAGGGATCATGTCGGAAATTACAAACCCACTGACCTTTTCATGGGATTCCACTGCGGAAATACGGCGGCTTCCTGTTTGCTGGATGGCGCGATGAAATTCCAGCTCATCATGAACCGGCTGCTGGAGGCGGGCGAAGAGCCGGATATCACACGTGGAACACTTGAGGGAAGAATCCGCCCTGGAGAGATCACCATCTTCCGACTTCAGTCAACAGCCGATGCTGAACTCCGCGCCTATGTGGCAGAGGGAGAAGTCCTCAACATCGATCCCAAATCTTTCGGGAGCATCGGCGTTTTTGCCATAAAAGAAATGGGCCGTTTCTACCGCCATGTCCTGATCGAAAAAAGATTCCCCCACCACACGGCTGTGGCATTCCAACACGCTGGGAAATCTCTTTTTAGCGCAACAAAAATGCTGGGCGTTGAGGATATCGGGTTCAATCAATCAGAGAGCATGTTTTATTCGAGCGAAAATCCTTTTGGTTGATTATATGAAAGCCGCCGTACTGACTGACATCCGGAAAATCGAAGTGCTGGAGGTGCCTGAACCATCCATTCAAACAGATAAGGATGTTTTGCTCCGTGTCGCCGCAGTCGGCATATGTGGTTCTGACCTCCAGTATTATTCCACAGGGAGAATCGGGAGTGATATGGTCCCTTTTCCATTCATCATCGGTCATGAATGCGTGGCTGTGGTCGAAGAGGCGGGAAGAGATGTCCAAAAAGTCAAACCAGGCGACCGAGTGGTCGTGGACCCGGCCGTCTCCTGCGGGAAATGCGATCAGTGCCTCCAACTCCGGCCGAATACATGCCGAAACCTCCGTTTTCTCGGCTGCCTGGGACAGCTTGAAGGAAGCCTGGCAGAATTTATCGTTTTGCCGGAATCCAATTGTTATATCCTTGAAGAGGCGACCGATACAAAAGTCGGTGTTTTAGCCGAACCTTTATCCATCGGAATCTACGCGATCCGATTGCTGGGCGACTTCCATGCTTCTGCAATCGCCGTGCTTGGAGCCGGACCTATCGGTCTTAGCGTCGGATTAGCAGCCAATGATATCGGCATCCAAAAAATTTACGTGACGGACAAAATTGACGAACGTCTGGAGGCAGCACAAAAGGCCGGTGTGGTCTGGACAGGGAATCCTGACCAAGCGGATATCGTCGCGAAAATCATGGAAATCGAGCCATCGGGCCTAGATGCGGTGTTCGAATGCTGCGGCGATCAGGAAGCTTTGGACCAAGCAGTGGAGCTGCTAAAACCGGGAGGAAAAATGATGATCGTCGGAATTCCCGAGACCGACCGTGTTAACTTCGACGCCCACAGGCTCCGGCGCAAGGAGATCACCATTCAGAACGTCCGGCGGCAGAATGACTGCATCCCTGCGGCAATCGACCTCATCTCCCGGAGAATTACGAATTTAGACTTTATGGTAACCCACTCATTCCGCCTGGAAGAAACCCAGAAGGCATTCGATCTGGTCGAAAACTATCGTGACGGCGTCATCAAAGCAATTATCCAACCTTAAAAAAGGGGACGGTTCTATTTTTTATTTTATTTTATTAATGGGGTGGTACCTTATGGGACGTCCCCTATTCTTTCACAACGAAGCAGATGCAGTAAGATCGGTTCGCCTGAAGGGTAAAAAATGCCGATAAATATAAAAAGATTCTTCTTGAAAAGTTTATTCAGCAATGTCAGGATAATTTCCTTATAGTGCTAAAGTAAAAAAACACCGGCATTTTTTATAAATATTTTATGTTAAGGAGTCATCTGATGAAAAACCAAAAACATCTTCTCTTTTTATTATCTTTTTTCTTAGGAGTCATCCTTATTTTCGCTGCCTATTCTTCGGCAGCATCTACTTTAGGTTATTACCGTTATCCGGCCTTGCACGGCAATACGCTGATTTTTGCTGCAGAAGGGGACATTTGGACAGTGGATATCCAGGGCGGAATGGCCAGGCGATTGACAACTCACCCCGGCGAGGAAACCCATCCTGCCATTTCTCCCGATGGCCAAACATTATCTTTCTCAGCAACCTATGAAGGGCCGACAGAAGTCTACACCATGTCTCTGGTCGGTGGCATGCCCACCCGCTGGACCTATGAAGCCGATTCATCCATTGTTATCGGATTCACTCCAGATGGCCATCTTATTTATACAACACGAGCGTTTTCAACTCTGCCGAATCCCCAACTTGTAACAATCGACCTCAAAACCAACGAAAAAAATCTGATCCCCCTCAGCCAAGCCAGCGATGGTTCTTATGATGCTTCCGGACAAACCCTCTACTTTGTTCGACCGGGATTTCACAACAATAACACGCAGCGGTATAAGGGAGGTACGGCCCAAAATGTCTGGAAGTTCACGGCCGGTCAATCCGAAGCCCAAAACTTGACGGCAGATTTTCCGGGCGAGAATTTTTCGCCGATGTGGTGGAACGGCCGTATCTATCATGTCTGTGAACGGGACGGGACCTGGAACATCTGGTCCATGAATGAGGAGGGAAAAGACCTCCAACAGCACACCCAACACAAAGGATGGAACGTGAAATCGCCATATCTGAACCAAGGTCGGATCGTCTACCAGTTAGGGGCTGATCTTAGGGTGCTTGATGTACGGAATAATCAAGATCAACTAATTCCCATCTCGTTGGCCTCGGATTTTGATCAATTAAGAGAGAAATGGGTAAAGGAACCCATGGACTACCTGACATCCGCGCATGTTCATCCGACTGGAGAAAGTATCGTTCTGACAGCTCGAGGCCGTGTTTTTGTGGCTCCTGTCAGTGAAGGACGCCTGGTGCGCGCTTCTTTCAAAGAAGGCATTCGCTACCGGGATGTGGTCTTCATGCCTGATGGCAAATCCCTCCTGGCTCTCTCCGATGAGAGCAGCGAACTGGAGTTTGTCACAATGCCGGCCAACGGTGTTGGAGAGGAAAATCTTCTGACAAACGATGGCAAAATCCTTCGTTTCCAGGGTTATCCATCTCCCGATGGAAAGTGGATCGCCTATGATGACAAAAATAATGATCTTTGGCTATTGAATACAGAGAGCAAAAACCAGAGCAAAATCTCAACATCACGAGAAGGAATCGGAGACATATCCTGGTCTCCTGACAGCAAATGGCTGGCTTTTTCCCAATCGGCCTTTAACACGTTTCTCCAGATCCATTTGTATAACATAGAAACCGGAAAGCAGATCCCATTGACTAGCGATAGAGTTAACAGCATGAATCCTGCTTGGAGCCCGGATGGCCAGTTTATCTACTTTCTCTCAGACCGAAATCTGCGTTCGGTCGTGGGAAGCCCATGGGGAACAAGACAGCCCGAGCCATATTTTGATAAGCCGATAAAGATCTATTGCCTTTCGCTCCGCAAAGGTATCAGATCTCCGTTTAAGCCGGAGGATGAGCTTTATGAATCATCCGAGAAAAAAGGCAAACAAGAAAAAAACAAATCGCCAAAAGTCCTCATAAAAATCGACATGGACAACATTCAAAACCGCATCCGTGAGATTCCCATAGATCCCGGAAATTTTGCCAGTCTCAAAGTCAATGACGAAGCTCTCTTCTGGGTGGAACGGGGAGGAGGTTATGGTTCTCCAGCCCTGCTGAAGGCTGTGAAAATCGGGAATAAAGACATCAAAGTCGAGACTCTTCTGGATGGAATCCGCAACTTTGAGCTCACGGCCGACGGAAAAAAACTGATGGTCCGCAAAGGAAGCTCTTTTTATGTACTGGATGCCAAACCCAGAAAAATCACCGACTTGAAAAGCGGCGAAGTGAATCTGCGAGGCTGGAGTTTTCCGATCGATGTCCGTGAAGATCTCCGGCAGCTTTACATAGATGCATGGCGCCTGGAAAGGGATTATTTTTGGGATCCCAACATGCATGGAGTGGATTGGGACGCTATGAGGGACAAGTATCTCCCACTGGTAGACCGGATCACCACACGCAGAGAATTGAACGATCTCATCGGAGAGTTGGTCGGTGAGCTTTCGGCTCTTCACGTCAGTGTTCGAGGAGGAGACCTCAGAAGGGGACCTGATCAGGTTCGAGTCGCCACTCTTGGGGCTCGTTTAGAACGGGACGAATCCGCTGGCGGCTACCGGATCGACTACATCTATAAATCCGACCCGGACTATCCCGATGAGCGATCACCTCTGGCAGACCCGGATCTGGGTATCCAGGAACGGGATATCATTGTTAGCATCAACGGGCAAAATACCCTATCGGTTCGACATCCCCATATCCTTCTCAGAAATCAAATTGGACGTCAAGTTCTCGTTTCCATCAAATCGGGCAACACGGGAAAAATGCGTCAAATGATTGTCACTCCTACAGGAAATGAGTCGAATCTCAGGTACAGTGATTGGGAATACACCCGCCGTTTGAAAGTGGAAGAGGATAGCAGCAGCGAGATCGGCTATGTCCATCTCCGGGCCATGGGAGGGGGCAATATCACAGAATGGTACCGCCATTTTTATCCTGTTTTTAAGAGGAAAGGCCTGATCATCGATGTTCGTCACAACAATGGGGGAAACATCGACGCCTTTATCCTGGAAAAGCTGATAAGAAAGGCCTGGTTCTACTGGAAGCCGCGCGCCGGTAATCCTTACTGGAACATGCACTATGCATTCCGCGGCCACATGGTTGTGTTATGCAATGAGGAGACCGCTTCGGATGGAGAGGCTTTTGCCGAAGGATTTAAAAGGCTGGGCCTGGGAAAAGTCATCGGCACCAGGACCTGGGGTGGCGAAATCTGGCTCAGCAGCAACAATCGTCTGACAGACAGAGGACTGGCAAGAGCCCCACAGACTGGCGTTTACGGACCAGAAAGAGAATGGCTTATCGAGGGACATGGTGTGGATCCGGATATGGTGATCGACAACCTGCCGCATAAGACTTTCAATGGGAAAGATGCTCAGCTCGAGGCGGCTGTTGCTTATCTCAAAGATCAGATCCAAAAGCATCCGGTCGACATTCCAGAACCCCCTCCCTACCCGGACAAGTCATTCAAAACCAACAAAAAGAAAAAATAATCTTAAGAGATAGTGAGCAATATGTCGCAAACAAATACTTTTATGGATTTTTGGATTATCGACATCGGAATATTTGTCATTGCGAATTTAATCAATTTCCTGCTGATCGGTATTTTTCTGTCTCGGCCAAAAGGACTAAAAAAGGTCGAACACGTTCTGGGGCTTTTTTTGGTGGCCATGATTTTACCGGTAGGAATGGCCATCATCCTGAATTTTTTTGGAAAACGGGAATGGTGGACAATCGTCCTTCCGATGATTTTGATTCTATTCTTGAAAATTGAGCTATTATTCGACTACATCTTGAAGTTGAATTTCAGAAAAACGCGATGGCTCTGGCCCTATCTTTTTCTTTACTACCTGGCAATGATGGCCATGATCGGTTATTCCTTCTCGATAGGAAAACCCTATGGATTTGTCACTCTGGGCACCTATTTTCTCGGCCTTTTTGCCACATGGTATTCCTACTCCAAAGTCGGTCATGGTTACTAACAAGCAATCCCTAAAGCTCTAAGTGCGCAAAAAGCTTTCCACGTATTCCAATGACTGATGGCGGAAATACGTGTTGTAAAGCTCTGCATAATGCCCGCTGCGGGCGAGCAATTCCTGATGGTCGCCTTCCTCGACGATATGTCCTTTCTCCAGGACGATAATCCTGTCCGCATTGCGGACCGTGGACAGGCGATGGGCGATAACAATGGCAGTGCGGTCCTTCATCACGGTCTCCAGGCCCTCCTGTAGCTGCGCCTCGGTGAAGGGATCCACGCTGGAGGTGGCTTCATCCAGGATCAGGATGACCGGATTTTTGAGAAGGACACGGGCAAGGGCCACAAGCTGCCGTTGTCCCATAGACAGGCTTGCGCCGCGCGCCCCGACCTCTGTATTCAATCCCCCTGACAGGGCCTCCAGCCAGCTTCCCTGAGCGATGCGCATGGCTGCGCGGGAGACCTGCTCCTCCGTGGCTTCGGGGAGTCCGTATCGAATATTGTCTTTCACCGTGCCCGAGAAAAGGAACGGATCCTGGGGAACCAGGCCGAGCTGGCGCCGGTACTTCTCCAGGTCAAGCTGTCGGATATCCTGTCCATCCACAAGCAGCTCTCCCCTCTGAAATTCATAGAACCGCGCGATCAAACGGGCGATCGAACTTTTCCCGGCTCCAGTGTGTCCCACCAAGGCTACGTTTTGTCCGGCAGGAACCTTCAAGCTGAAATCCTTCAGCACCTGTTCACGTTCTGTGTACGAAAAAAGAAGATTCCGGAATTCGATCTCGCCCCGCAACTGGGGCACCGAGCGGGAGGCGGTCTGGATGACTTTTGGTTCCGCATCGATCAGGGCAAAAACTCGTTCCGAAGCGGAAAGGCCGTCCTGGAATTGACTCCAAAAGGAAGCGATGCTGATCATCGGCCACCAGAAAAAGGCCGTGGCCTGCATGAACAGGTACCATTCCCCCGGGCTGAAACCGCCGGACCGGACAGCGGCTCCTCCGGCATATACCAGCAGGGCTATGGCCAGGCCCGAAGCCGTGCCCAGCACAGGAAATATGCTGTTCATGGTCAAACCGCGGGCCAGACCCACTCGATAGGCTTTTTGGTTGTTTTCCAGAAACCGTTCGAACACTGCCTGCTCTTGCCGGAAAACCTTTGCCACTCCGATGCCGCTGATCGATTCCTGGATTTCCGCATTGATAACGGCTGTGATCCGTTTGGCATTTCGGGTCACTTTTCGTGCAACTTTCCGGAAAGCCAAAGCGATCAAAAAAGCGATAGGGCTCATTCCCAGTATCAGCAGGGTCAAGGGGATATCGATGGCGAACAACCACACGGACAGCAGGAGCACCAACAGGATCTGGCTGCCGACATCCAGGACCAGAGTCACAACATCGGAGAAATCCTGGGTGTCGGAAGTGACCCGGCTGACGATCTTCCCGGAAGGATGCCGGTCGAAAAAGGACAGGTCGTTGCGAACGACGGCATCAAAAACGTCCTCTCGCAGACGCAGCACCACGTTTCCCACCATGCGGGCAGAGACCACCTGTCGGATATAGTTGAATCCCCAGGCAAAAACGCCTAACAGCAGCACTCCCAGGGAAAGGAGCAAAAAAGCTCGTGTGGATGAATCCCGCTTGATGAGATCGAGAGCCTTGGAAATCAGGATCGGGCCGGCTGTTCCCGCTGCCGAATTCAGGGTGAGCATTGTGGAGGCTAAAACAACACGGCTTCGGTAAGGTCGAAAATAGCGGGCGATACGGCGCAGGAGTTCTCTTTCTTTATAGGTGCGGTCGTAATCTTCGCTATCCAGGCCATCCAGAATAAACGGCATACTAACTCCTTTTCCAAAGCCTCTGTTTTATTCGTACCGGGCGAATATCCGCCGATAATCGGGGGAACGTATCATCAGTTCCTCGTGGGTCCCCTGATCCGCCAGCGCTCCCTTTCGCAACACGAGAATGCGGTCGGCCCAGCGGATCTGACTCAATCGGTGGGTAATGATGAAAGTCGTGCGGTCGCTGGAGATCCGGCGCATGGCCCGCTGGATCTGGTCCTCTGTGGCGCTATCGATAGCGCTGGTCGAGTCGTCGAGGATCAGGATCCGGGGATTTGTGAGAAAAGCGCGAGCGATGCTGATCCGCTGGCGCTGTCCGCCGGAGAGGGTCACACCCCTCTCCCCGATCTTCGTTTCGTATCCATCGGGAAAGGCCATGATAAACTCATGCGCCTGGGCTTCCCGGGCCGCCCGTTCTATCTCCTCCGGCGCTGCTCCGGCTTGGCCGAAAGCGATATTCTCCCGGAGTGTCCGGGAAAAAAGAAAAACATCCTGCTCGATGGTTGAAATCTGAGAACGCAAGCTCTCCAGACTCCAGTCCTTCACATCCATTCCGTCCACCAACACATGTCCCGATGCCGTGTCATAGATTCGGTTGATTAACCGCGTCAACGTGGTTTTCCCGGAACCTGTCAAACCCACGATGGCGACGGTCTCTCCAGGCAAAATACGGAAATTGACATCCTTCAGCACCTTTGCTCCGTCATAATAAAAACTCACGTTTTCAAAAACGACCTCACCTTGAATGGGTCGGGATATGCCGCCCAAATTTTGGTCCAGCTCGGTTTCGGTTTTGATCATCGCCAAGATCCTTTTGGCGCTGGCCATTCCCAACTGAACCAGGTTGAAGGAAAAAATCGAAATGAACGTGGTGAAACGCAGGGTCCCGAACAATCCCATAAACGCCACCACCTCTCCCAGACTGACGAGGTCCTGTCTCCACAGGTTCATTGCGTGAAAGAACCCCGCCCCCCAGCATAGGCTGAACATCAACATGGGCCAATACCGGGCCTGAATAACGCCCTGGCGAACGAAATAATCCCGGAAAGTGCGGGCGTTGCCCGTGAATTTGTCCCATTCGTAGCGCTCCTGCACATTGGCTTTCACCACTTCGATCCCGGCCACCGCCTCGGTCAATCCGGCATTGATGATACCGAACTGTTCCCTCTGGGCGATGCTGACCGGCTTCAATCGCCGGTTATAGTCCATCACCGTGACCGTTAAAAGGGCGGTAAAAACCAACGGGACCAGAAGCAGCCGGGCATGGATCAGTCCGATCATGATCACCGGAATAACAAGGGCCAAAACCGAGTCGATGATCAGATTCAATCCCGGACTGAACATAAGGTTGAGAGCACGAACATCGTTTGTCGCACGTGCCATGATATCACCGATCCGCTGACGTCCATGAAAGGTCTGGCTCTTTCCCAGAAGGCTCAGATACAGTTCTCCGCGGGAATTACGCTCGACCCTCTGAGCCAGAAACTCCATGGTGAAATTGCGAAAGATTCCGGTCAATCCCTGACCCACCGCGCATGCCAGGATCCCCAATATGATAGGCAGGAGGGCGGAAAACAGGAATCCTGAAGTCGAAATCAAATCGAAGGCCCGTCCGACAAAGACTTGGATGTAGCTGTAGGCAAAATTGTTGCCCACTGCGGCGATTCCCATAATGAGGGGCAGGAGGGGGTATCGCAGCAGGTGCGAAAAGATCCAGCTCACCGGGCCCTTCACATTATAGGTATAAGCGTTTTCGACCTGAAATTCCCGCCGGGATCCAAGAGATAGCTCTGCTGTCTGTTTCAAGTTTTTCGCTTCTTCTGCCATTTTCGAACCGGATAATCAAAGAGCTCCAAAATATTCTATTTTTTCTTTATCCGAATAGGAGGCTTTCGATCATGGGGAATACCGCTCTTGTAGGTGTAGCCCTTCAGATTTTCCTTGAATTCCTTCTTCATCTCCTTCAATATGTCCGGACTGCGAAAAAGGTCCAGAGCCGTGGCCGCCAACACTTTCGCCGCCAGGAACATGCCCTTGTAGCCGATGGGGTGTTTGCTCGATGTGACAACGGCCCAGCTGTGCCAGGGGATACCGTATGGCGCGCAGGTGGTCGAGAGATGGATAGTCGGAGTAATCCAGCTCACCTCGGCAACATCTGTAGATCCTCCTTCCGGATATTTTTCGGGTTTCTTCAATTTTTCGATGATTGAGACCATTCCTTTTTCATCGATCCCCACCTCTTTCTGAATCTTTCGAGCATACAGAATTTCATCCTCGGTATAGGTTATCGCCCCGATTTCTTCCAGGTTTTTCTGCATGATTTCCGATCCTTTCATGTTAATCAGCATTTCATGATAGCTGCCCATGCAATGAATCTTAGAGGATGTGCCCGTTGCTATGGCCGAACCCTCGACGATCTTTTTTACTTTTTCAACCACGGTTTTCACTCCATCTCTGTCAAGATCCCTCACCCAGATCCAGACTTTGGCATATTCGGGAACGATGTTGGGAACTTTCCCCCCATCCGTGATGACATAGTGGATGCGGACAGAAGGCTTCACATGTTCGCGAAGAAGGTTGACTCCGAAGGTCATCATTTCCGCTGCATCCAGGGCACTGTTTCCCATCCAGGGATCGAATGCTGCGTGGGCGGTCTTGCCAAAAAATTCAACCTGCAGATCGTCCACGGCCTGCCCGCTGTCAACATCGACAGATGTTTCATAGTCTGGGTGCCAGGCTAAACAGGCATCCAGATCATTAAAAAGGCCGGCTCTGGCCATGTAGAGCTTGCCCCCGACATCCTCCTCTGCAGGACAGCCGTAAAACTTGAGAGTCCCTTGCATGGCGTGTTTTTCCATAATCCCCTTGAGTGCTAGCGCTGCTCCAAGGCTTCCCGCACCAAAAAGGTTGTGGCCGCAGCCGTGTCCGTTTCCCCCTTCCTGAAGGACTTTCTTGAACGGCGTGCTGTCCTGTGAAAGACCGGGCAAAGCGTCATACTCTGCTAAGATACCGATGACCGGACTCCCCGAACCGAAAGTTGCGACAAAAGCGGTCGGCAGATCTGCCACATCTTTTTCCACATTAAAACCCTCTTTCTCGAGAATCTCCTCATAAAGTTTGGATGATTCATATTCCATCAGGGCAATTTCGGCATATCCCCAGATTTTATCGCTCACATCGATTAGAAGCTTGCTTTTTTGGTCGATTATTCTCAGCATTTCATTTTTTGTGGGCTCGTCCATTGTTTGAGATATACAAAATGAAAACACGACCAGCCAAAAGACAATCAGAGCAACCGTTTTTCTTTTTATTCTGTGCATTGTTCCCTCCAGCTCTGACAATATCACTTTCAAAACAGCAAGGTCAACGAATAAAGCGTGTATGCATTTCAAGGTTTGGTGAAAGGATGAAAAAACTTAAATTTTTGGATTCCAGGCACAATTGAAAGAGTTTATACCCATAGGATAATAAATAATTAGGTAATCAGATATCCCGTCACTTAATTATTTCACTTAATTATTCGTATCGGAGGGAATTGGCAGGATTGGCCCAGGCGGCTCTCAGGGTCTGGGAAGCGACAGCCAAAAAGGCCGTAAACAACGATACGGATACAGCAAGAATATAGGTGCCGGCGTTGATGGGGGTTATGAACAGCAATCCGGTCTGCAAGGCCTTGTTCCAGCCAAAGGTAATAAGGCCCAAGGCAATAACATTTGCGATAGTTACCAAGAGCAGAAATTCCCGCGTCATCCTCCACATAATATTCAACGACGAAGCACCCAGCACTTTGCGGATCCCGATCTCTTTGGTCCGCCGCTCAGTCAGATAGGTAGCCAACCCCATCAAGCCCAAGCAGGAGAAAAGGACGGCCGTAATCCCGATCATGTTTAAAAAGCCGGTCAGTTTGCCTAAAAGGCCGAAAACCCGTCCAAAAAATTCCGACAGGGTCAAACACTCGAATGGCTGATCTGGCATAAGGCCGACCCACTGCTCCTTGATGTATTTGCGGAGATCAGGAAATCCGTCAGCAGAAGAATACCTCACCAGCAATACACTAATTTTTTCCGGCTCCAAATACAACACGGCTGGGGGCATTTCGAATCCGATATCGGCAAAAAGAAAATCTTTTGTGACGCCGATCACCGTGCCTGTCTTGTTGCCAACGACCAATTGTTTTCCTATCGGATTTTCCCACTCGAGTTTTTTTACGGCCGCCTCACTGAGGATAAGGCTGTTTTGGTCCGCAAAATCTTTCGAAAAACTCCGGCCTTCCTTCATCTGAAGCTCGAGAGTTTCGACAAGACCATAATCCACGCCGTAGGCTTCCATGGTGAAGAATTCGTCCGCGGCCGCCTCCGGAAGGCGAACCGGTGTCGGAGAATCCCAGACCAGCGGCAAATTTCCCGCCGCAGAAACACGGACAACGTCTCGATGGCGAGCTATTTCTGTCTTCAATACATCGAGCTTGTCGAGTGATTCCTTTCCAAGTTGCACGAAGGCTACCTTCTCCCGGTTGTATCCCAAATCGGCCTCCAAAAGTTGTCCGGACTGGTATTTCAACAGGGCGGCGCAGGAGATAAAAATGACCGATAACGAGAATTGAAAGATGATCATAGCCTTGCTGCCCCTTTTCTTTTTTCTCCCCGGCTTGAAATTTTCCTTCAGGACATGGAGAGGTTGAAAACTGGAAAGAAAAAATGCAGGGTACAGCCCGGAAAAAATGCCTGTGAGGATGGCGGCCACCACGAGATACTTCAGAAGAAAAGGATAGTTCCAGATAGAGTTGGAGACTTGGGGACTAAAAGAAACAAGGGCAAAATCCCCCATGTAGGCATAAAAGATCGGATGTATGATTTCGTACAGGATAATGGCGAGAGGTATCGCGATGAAGGACAACAGCACCGATTCTCCTAAAAACTGTGCAATCAACTGGGGTCGTTTGGCACCAATCACCTTGCGGAGACCAATCTCTTTAGTCCGGTGCATTGAGCGCACTGTCGACAGGTTGATAAAATTGATGCTTACCACCAACAGGAGCAAGACACCGATAGAAAACATGATGTACACGCTGGTGGGGCTGCTGCTTCCCATCAAAGAGGTGATGTGCTGCGATTTCAGCCGGAAATCGAGAAATGGATAAAGATACATCTGCTGTGGGGAGTCCGGAGAATCGTCGAAGTGCTTGGATAGAAAGGCCGGAAGCCTCTCTTCGAATCGGGCCTGATCGAACCTGTCTGGAACCAGTAAAAAAGTGGCCATCCGATGGACCGACCAATCGTCCAGGATTCCGGAGAAAGCCCTGGCTGTTTCCAGAGAGACTAGGAAGTCAAATTTGATCGAAGATGTCCGGGTGATGTCCTTTGTAACACCCGTAACTGTTAGGATGACGTCCTTATGAAGGGTCAATATTTTACCGATAGGATCGGCGTCACCGAAATATTTTTCGGCGGCCGCTTCGGATAAAATCATGGAATACGGTTCTTGAAGAGCGGTTTCCGGATTTCCTGCAGCCATTTTAAAGGAAAACACGGACATGAATGCGGGATCGACAAAAAGCATGCTGCGCTCGAAGAAAGTGTCTTCCCCTCTTTTGAGAGTCATCCTTCCCGCAGAATAAACCCTGGTCACGTCTGCGATCTCGGGGAACTCTGCACGCAGGGCTTCTGCCATCGGTCCGGGTGCAAAAGCGATGTGTTGCTCCTCTTTGTTTTCTGTTTGAAAGACCTGGACCATGCTGTAGATCCTGTCGGCATTTTCGTGAAATTTATCCGCTCTGAGTTTCACGCCCGCCACTAGGGCAAACAGAATGAAACCCGCCATTCCGACGGCCATTCCGATAATGTTGATCAAAGAATAAACCTTCTGTTTTTTCAGATTCCTCAAAGCGATCAATACATAACTTTTTAACATAATGAATCTCCTCGATTGGTTTGCTACTGTTTTTTCACAAGCATAAATTTGGCGAATCGGCCGTGGATCTTTCCCATAAGACCGGCAAGGTGCAAGGTCACAAAAAACATCAATATCCCGACCAAGACAACAAAGGGATAAGACCAAACTGGCGGATAAAGGGGTTGGCTGAAAGTGATCAAAGCACGGCCCAATCCCCAATACCAAACAGGGTATATGGCGCACTTGATGGAAAAGCCAAACATCACGAATACAATCAAAAAATGGAGCCATGCGAGAGGAAAATGCAGAATCAGGTAGGCAAAGACTTTCCAGGTATAGGATTCGGTGGCCAAGGTTTTATATTTTTGTCTCCAATTAAGGCCTTTGCGGATGAAGATCGGCTTTCGCGGCATACGGATGCCGAGGAGGGCTTCGACGATCCGGCCCTCCATCAGAGCGATCCCGCGGAGGGATAGAAGGAAAAGCCCGGTCACAGGAATCCCGATGATCAGGATGAGGGTGACTAAAGAAAAAGCCCCTCCAAGAAGAACCCACATGCCGAAGAAAAAGGAAGTCAGAGCGGAAAGAAAGATGTACAGAAAGGCACCCCAAGTTCGGATTCTCGCAGCAACACCAAAAAACTTTACCCAGAAAGACCGGGGAGATTTTGGTTTTTGGGCGGCAAAAGCCGGCGCGATCCGGGATTCGATATCTTTGTAGGCAGAGGCGATTTCAGGTGGAGTGCCGTATTTATCGATCTGGATTTGCAGAACGTCTGCCTCTGATAATTCTGGGGATTTTTCGATTGCCTCGCCCAATGCGGTCCTGAAGTGCTCTTCGGCATCGGACAGGGCATCCTGGATAAGGGCAGGATCGTTTCCGCTGAGTTCTTTTTTGAGTTGATCTAAATATTCTTCGATTTTTTTTATCATAGTCCTATCCTTTTATTTCCTCACAAACATGGATTTGGCGAATCGGCCATGAATTTTCCCTGCCAACTTGGCTAAATGTAACGTCAAGGGCAAAAGTAAAAGTCCGGCAACAGATACAATCGGGAGAAACCAGACGGGGGTAAAAATATTATCGCCGAACAAGTCAAGAGGAACGCGGAAAACCAGTTCTAGAATGGGGCTTGTTATAAAGCCAAGGGAGAAGACAAAAAGCAGGCTAAACAGTCCGCTGTAAATGAATCCCAAAGGGAAAAGCAGCACGGCATACAATAAAGCTCTCCAGGAATACTTATCCTTGACTAATGCGATATATCTATCCGACCAACTGAGACCTTTTTTGAGGAATAACGGCCTTCTCGGCATCCGGACACCCAGGAGAGCTTCAATGATTCTGCCTTCCAGTAGGGCGATTCCTCGCAGGGAAAGAAGAAACAGGCCAAATATGGGTAATCCGATGATGAACAGGAGTGAAAATGCAGAAATCAATCCGGCAAACAGGGCCCAACCTCCAAAGATGATGCCCGGAATGAAGGCAAGAAGCATGTAGAAGAAGGCGCCCCATGCTCTGGATTCAGCCAGCACGCCAAAAAACTTTCCCCAAAAAGACCGCTTATCTGGGCGAGTGGAAACAGCAAGCGCCGGCGTTATATGGGTTTCAATCGACCTGTAGGCAGAGGCAATTTCGGAAGGAATCCCGTATTTTTCGATGATTGGCCCCAGGACCTCGGTCTCAGACTGGTCAGGATTTTTTGAAATCGCCTCATCGATTGCAGTGCGCAGGTGTCCTTCGGCATCGGAAAGGGCATCCTGGATTAGTGCGGGATCACACCCTTGGAGTTCTTTTTTAAGCTTTTCCAAATAGTCGCGGACATTTTTAAACATCGTTTTTTCCTTTTAATATGTCGTCCACAAAATCTTTAGTTTGATCCCAGATCGTCACCCAGTTTTTTAGTGCCTCAAGACCTGTTTCTGTAATTTTATAGTATCGTCGTGGCGGTCCTGAGATGGAAGGATCGACATGGCTTTCTAGCAGTCCGCTGCTCTCGAGGGAACGCAAAACAGGATAAAGCGCACCTTGTTTCATCATCGGGACATTCTTTTCGTCCACTTCCATAAGCTTGGCGATCCGGTACCCATACATCGGCTTATCCGCGCGGGCGAGGATGCTGAGGAGTACAAGCGCGGCTGTCCCAGAGTTTAACTCCTTCTGAAATTTTTTATTGGCATCCGTTGTGTAGGCCAAAATTCACCTCCTCTGATCGTTTCGACAAATCCAATATTTATTAAATATTATTAGCAATCTATATATATTATTCATTTATTCTTATTCCTAACTTTAATATAGTGTTAAGTTATCAATATGTCAAGTGAAAATTTATTTTTTTTAGCTTATGCAACCTATTGATAATAATCAAAATAAAAAAAATAAACCTAAATTATTCATAAACATTCTTATTCTACGACGTGACATAATGCTATAAGCATTGAAATCGGGGACATGTACCGATTTTCTGAAATCGGTAACGTGTCTCTTGATTTCCTTGTTAAGTGTCAGGCAGACAACTTTATGTTATGCTCTTACGTATGAAACAACAGAGGAGAATTTTGCATGTTTAAAAACTTGATAAAGGTGGCATTCCGGAACATCTGGAAGAAAAAATTATTTTCTTTTATCAACATCGTCGGGCTTTCAGTGGGGATCGCTTGTTTCTTCCTGATCATTATCAATGTCCGTCACGAATTTTCTTACGACAAATTCCAAAAAAACGGCGACAGAATCTACCGGATCGCGCTGGAAAGGATCTACCCGGATAACGTGGTCTTTTATGCCATCATTCCCTACTCCATCGGGGATGCCATGGTTGCGGACTTTCCAGAAATCGAGCAAATAACACGCGTTTTAGCCAACCGGAATTCTATCATGTTGGGCTACCAGGAAAAATCGTACGAAGAGAAAAAAATCCTATTTGTGGAATCCAATTTTTTCGAGATGTTTTCTATCCCCCTAATCAAAGGAACGCCGGAAACCATCTTCTCTACCCCGAATTCTATGGTGATGACCAGGGATTCGGCATTAAAATATTTCGGGGATGAAGACCCTGTGGGAAAATACATCACCACACCCCAGGGGCCAGCTATGGTCTCGGGCGTTTGTGAAAATATTCCTGCAAACTCCCATATGGAATTCGATTTTCTCGTGTCCCTGAACCTTATAGGATTCCAAAACCGTCCCAACTACGTGTCTTTTTCTGTCCACACCTACGTGATGCTTAAAGGAGGAATATCTCCTGAGGATGTCGAAGCAAAAATGCCGGGCTTAGTGGAAAGATACGCAGCAGGCCCGATCCAGGCCCAAACCGGGCTTTCCTTCAAGGAATACGTCGCGGCCGGGAACGGGTACAACTACTTCTTCCAACCCATCCGGGATATCCACCTCCACTCCAACCTGGAGGCAGAGATCAAGGCCAATGGAAACATCACCTACGTTTTTGTCCTGGTCGCCATCGCCGTCTTCCTGATCATCATCGCCTATATCAATTTTATGAACTTGGCTACCGCCCGGTCCGCATCCCGGGCAAGAGAGGTCGGCATCCGGAAGATCGTCGGGTCGACAAAGAGTTCGCTTATCAGGCAGTTTTTGTTTGAATCCCTTGTGATGAGCCTGATCAGTGTGGTGGTGGCTGCATTCCTCGTGCAACTCCTTCTTCCTGTTTTTAACCAACTCACACAAAAGCAACTGGAAATCCAATATTTGAAAGAACCATTCAATGTCGTCTTTCTCCTGGCTATCGGCCTTTTTGTCGGATTTCTTGCAGGGCTTTACCCGGCCTTTGTTCTCTCCTCGTTCCGGCCCGTTACCGTCTTGAAGGGAAGATTCACGACTTCCCGTTCAGGCACACGGATGAGGAATGCCCTCGTCGTCCTCCAGTTTGCCATTTCCATCATCTGTATTGCCATGACCCTCCTTGTGTACCGCCAGATGGACTTCATGCGGAAGAAAGACCTGGGATTCGATAAGGAAAACACGGTGGTTATCGAGAGGGCCTTCACCCTTCAGAACCGTGCAGAAGCGTTCAAGCAAGAACTTCGTACCCTTCCAGGTGTGGTAAATGCTGCGGGATCGAACACCATTGTTTCCGGTGGAGGTTATTATGGCATCATGTTCCAGGCAGAAGGAGATCCGGAAGTCAAAACCACTAGAGGAATGAACATCGACGAGGATTTCATCGATACCATGGGCCTGGAGATCACTCAAGGCCGCGGCTTCTCGCGCGAGTTCAACGAGGCGCGGAATGTGATCATCAACGAGTCTACTATAAAGGAATTCGGCTGGAATGAACCGGTGGGCATGAAGATCCGGTATCTTGGTGAGGAAGATGAGCCGATCGGAGAATACACCATCATCGGAGTGGTCAAGGATTTTCACTACAATTCTCTTCACAGCCCCATCAACTCCTTTGTCCTTCTCGGCATTCCAAACGATCAGAGGAATTTCGCAAACCTGCAGATCAAAATCAAACCCAATAACATCGGCGAAACACTTGGGGCTATCGATCAGAAATGGAAGGAATTCAATCCTCAGGAACCGATGAGCTACTATTTTTTGGATGACAAGCTGGATGAGATGTACGGGAATGAGAAGACATCGGGCCAGATATTCAGTATTTTTTCTTTGCTGGCCATCGTGATCGCCTGCATCGGTCTATTCGGCCTTTCTGCCTACATGGCTGAGCTGAGGACTAAAGAGATCGGAATCCGGAAAGTTCTAGGATCCACGTCATCGAAAATCGTCGTTCTCCTTTCTAAGGATTTTGCCAAGCTGGTGGCTTTAGCCTTTATCATCGCCACGCCGATCGCCTACTATGCTATGACCCGGTGGCTTCAGAGCTTCGCTTTCAGATCTCCGGTTTATGTATGGATATTTCTGGTGGCCGGACTGGCCGCCGTGCTCATAGCACAGCTAACGATCAGCTTTCAGGCCTTAAAAGCAGCAAACACCGATCCTGCCGAAGCCCTCCGCTTCGAGTAGAGGGATACAATCGTATGGATTCTAGAGAAAAACCAAAAATCGGCACTGCTTCCCACCCTGCATGATAGAATCTTCCAGCTTTACCTCAACCGGTTTCTCCATCACCGTCTCGAAGACTTCCTTTAGCCACCCCCGCGAGCAGTTGCAGTATGTTTTGGACATAAGGGGAGGACGATCCTGAACGAGCGGGCAAAGGCATTTGCTATACGTGAGACGCACGACATTATCTTCCTTTTGGACATTCTCTGATCCCACCCATCTCTTAAAGACACTCAACCACCCATTCAGATTCCCTTTATGCTTTAAGGCTTCTGTTTTTGCATGACGTTCCGCGCAGGCACGGCCACATTCTTCTAACAGGTTGATCTTTGCCTCCTCATCCAGATGTTCATCCATATTTTCCATCAAGCTTAAAATCCAATTTTGGATGAATTTTGTTTTTTGAGTCATTTGATCCTCCTGACCATACCCCATCAGATTAGAGAAAACCGGTCTTAATCCATTAAAAGAGATCGCTGCCCACACTCCAATTATCAATTTCCATATCCGATAAAAAAATTCCTTTCGGTTGATCTTCATATTATTCTCATCTCCCGCTAACCTGGATTATTCACCAGCCAAGATTGCTGCAGCGGCAAGGCAGTGGCCCATGAAGCTGTATCTGTATACTGCGAATGGGCTGCAACGAAGCTGATGTAGTGAGATCGGCTGGCCCGCAGGGGGAAAAATGCCGATGAATATAATTGATTCTTCTTGAATAGTTTTATCAGCAATGTCAGGATAACTTCCTGATATTGCTGAAGTAAAAATAACATCGGCATTTTTTATGAATAATTCAGGATTTGGAACGAAGTTTGTAGAACAAAAGAGGGGCAATGGTTGCCCATATCAAAACAAACACCCAGACTCTTCCCTCTAGAAAATTGTAGTCATGAAAAAGTTTTTTCCAGGGATGGCCAATGACATAATGGCCGAACACAAACTCAAAGACAACGGTCATCCCCAACCATATTAATCCTATGACCAAAGCCTGACCGGACGATTCTATTTTCCAGACGCCTGTTAGCCACCATATATACAAACCCATAAGGATAATTCCGGTCAGTGTCGATATCTGATGAGCCGTCAATTCGCCGACAAATTTACTGTATCCCACCTGTCGCAGAACCCCGTTCAAGATCCCGATAACTACAAGGGGCAGCCACCCGATGACATATTTCCAAATCATTTTCTCATCCTTTAATTGATCTTTCTATTAACTTGGATAATTCATAAATTATCCAAGTTACCCTGAATTATTCATGTACGAGCTTAAAATCAAGGGACACGTTACCGATTTCGGAAAATCGATACATGTCCCTGATTTCAATGCATATCGCATTAAATCCCGTTAAAAAAAAATCATGTTTATGAATAATTCAGGTCAAAAACTCCCAGAGAATACTTACACAAATATTCATTCCGTGTCAAAAATACTTTTTTGATATCTTATCGACAGGTTTTTGTTTATCGGGTGGTACCTAATGGGATGTCCCCCTTAATTAAAAGGAAAAGCTGAAGCCAAATCTGTAGCTTGGAGTGCTGTGACTCTGCATCGGATGGACAATCTCAGCGTACAGAAACAAAAATTTAGTTCCCGCCATGACATACGGATACATATAGCCATGATTTCGAGACATTTCTATTCCCCCGCCCCCATAAAGCCGGAAAAATAATATTTTTCTAGGCAACATATACGCTGCTCCAGCCTGGAATAGCAGGTCTGACTCAGAACTCACATAGTCCATATTCCCGGTAAGAAATACGTTTCCAGTCAACCGATGTTTATAACCCAGGCTAATCGGATTGATAAAAAAGGAAAACGTGACAAAATTGTCTTGAGATTGATAAGACCGGGACCTCCTGTGTTTGGCAAAGGTATCCGTCGCACAAAAGGTAAAAACCAACAATCCCATCAAACCAACCGTTAGATATTTTTTCATCTCTTCCTCCTTTCCAAATCATTGTCAATTCTCTATTTGCAAGAGCCATGCCAAATCATTACGCCTAGAATTGTAAAGATTTATGTCCTGAAAAAAGGACAGACGCAACTAAAATGCCAATTATTTGGGAACTTTGCTCATCTATTGATGCAGATTCCCGCTTCGCTTGCACTAATCCTTCATTCTTATCAAGGAATCCCTAAGCTGGCAGGAAATTTAGGGGTGGGGTGGTACCTTATGGGACGTCCCCAATACTAATTTTAAATACCCAGGCATAATCGCAGGGAATCGTTGCAGGATTAACAGGAGGAGGCTGTATGCTCATACCGTTCTCCGTCGTTTGCCATTTGATTGCACCGTTATACCCTAGAAGGCTGACCTTGGTTTTTTCCATTCCTTTTATGCCATTGATCTTGAATTCTTGCTGCGGCCATTGCGTGCATATCACAAAAAGATCCTTCCCTTTTTTCGTGAAATAAATGGACTTCTTTTTTTCCCGGTTAGGTCCTGATCCTTCCCAGGGCCTAGTTCCAAATATCGCATCCCCGTTCACCTTCAACCATTCTCCGATGTCCATCAAACGCTGTTGCATGATGACAGGGATACGGCCGTCAGCCGTTGGCCCGACATTGAGCAATAAGTTGCCCCCTCTGCTCACGATGTCGATCAGCTCATGCACTAACTCTTCCGATGTGTTGTAGTCGTCGATATTTTCATCCCGGTTGAATCCGTAAGAGCCACCGATCCCCCGGCTCTCCTCCCAGGGATGAAAAATCCCCACTCCTTCGGCATCCTCGTATTCGCTGGAATAGTAATCCCCGTGGCGTCCCGGCATCTCTTTGCCGAACCGGTCGTTGACCACGACTTCATCCTTATTCGGCGCACTATTGTACAACCAAGCCAAAAAATCCAGAGTCTTCCACTCCTCCGCTGTCCTGTCCCATTCGCCGGCATCGCTGAATATCACAGCCGGCTCGTAACGCATCACCAACTCTTTCAGCTGCGGGATCATGTGGCCATCGATGTATTTGTCCTCAGGGATTCTGTATTTGTCCACAAGTCTTTTCGGGATAAAATAGCCGGTTTCGGTCCTGTGTGTCCAATTGCTCTCCCATTCGATGATGGAATAGTACAAACCCATGCGCAATCCCTTCGCCCGTACCGCCTTGGTCAAATCCCCAACAAGGTCCCTTTTCGATCCCACATCCATGCTGTTCCATCCCTTTTTATACGGACTTTTGGCCGGCCAAAGACAAAACCCATCATGGTGCTTGGAAGTCAAGACAACATACTTGGCTCCCGACCTGGCAAAAAGGTCAGCCCATTGGTCAGGATCAAAAAGCTCGGCCCGGAAAAGTGGGGCAAAATCCCGGTACTCAAAATCTTTCCCGAAGTTTTTGGCATGAAATTCCTGCCCACCGCCCTGCTTGTCGAACATCACACGGGCATAATACCATTCGGCGTAGGAGGCATACCGCCCTTCTGTGATCTTTCTCCACGCCGGAACAGAATAGACCCCCCAGTGGATGAAAATCCCGAACTTGGCGTTATGGAACCATTTCGGTATCGGCCGTTTGTCGAGCGACTCCCAGGACGATTCGTATTTTTGCATGGTCAAGGTAAATCCCACAGTACTTATTAAAATGAAGAGAAATAGTGTGGTTTTTTTCATTTGTTCATTCCCCAGTCCTGCTTATCCAATCGAACAGGGTCATCCGCTTCTGCCATCATGGATTTAAGCAATTCTGTCATCTCCCTTATCCTATTAGCCTGGGATGGATTTTCGGCTAGATTGTTCGTCTCCCAAGGGTCATTTTCCAGATCGAACAACTGGGTGTATTTTGTCCCGCGGACATTGTACAGGATGAGCTTCCAGCGTCTGAGCCGAAGAGCCCGATGAAAATGCCTGTAGGAAAAATACAAGGCTTCCCGCCCATTTTTTGTTTGATTTTTGATGGTTGGAGCCAAGTTCTCCCCTTCCACCGAATCGGGCTTCTGGATTCCTGTCATATCACAGACGGTACGGAAAATATCCGTGAGGTAACAAAGGTCATCCCTCTGTTTTCCCTCAGGAACCCCAGGCCCTCTAAAAATCAACGGCACATGAACGCTGTGTTCATAAACGCTCTGCTTGCCCAACAAACCATGCTGGCCAAGAGCCAGGCCGTTGTCACCGGAAAAAACAATCAGAGTATTTTCTGCCTTGCCTGTTCTGTGCAGACATTCCAGGATGCGCCCTATTTGGGCATCAAGATGGCTTATAATCGCATAGTATTCGGCGATATGCCTTTGGATTTCCCCTGGCGTCCGGGGAAATTCGGCCAACAGCTCATCCCGGACATTCATCTCCCCGTTGTCAAACGGATGCCTGGGAAGAAAATTCGGAGGAGGGGAAATTTTTTCCGGATCATACATATCCAGGAATTTTTTCGGCGATGTCCTCGGATCGTGGGGAGCTGTGAACGAAACATACAGGAAAAAAGGATCAGGAGATTTGTGGCTATCGAGAAATTCGACAGCCGCATCGGCAAACAACTCGCTCGAGTGTTTCCCTTCCGTGATGTGGTCGTATCCTTTTAAAACGACTTTGTTGGAACGCAAGGGCTGTTCGATCACAGGAGTTCGAGTTTGGTATGTTCCCGATGGATCAAAGTCGTATGCAGGTACATTCCAGTGGTCGCTCATCCCGCCAAACATGATCTCGGCCCCATCCGAAAAACAGCGGGCAAAAGCTTCTCTTCCGTTGTGCCACTTCCCGATCCCGAATGTCTTGTATCCATGTTTCCTGAAGAGTTCAGGCATCATCACATGATCTTCGGGAATCATTCCTCCTGTTCCTTCGATATGAAAAAGCCCCCGTCCCGTCAATAGCATGGCCCGGCTGGGCATACACACCGCCCCGCTTGTCCCGCCCATGATGTTGGCATTGGTGAAACTCGTCCCTTTATGCACCAGGGTGTCCAAATGAGGTGTGTGAATACTATGATTACCCAAAGCCCGAATGGTATCGAATCTCTGGTCGTCCGTGAATAAAACAAGAACATTGAGAGGTTTTTCTCGTTTACAAGAGGATAGAGCAATCGGATGGGCCATCGCTACAGCCCCCAAACCCAATATTTTTATAAAATCCCGGCGTGTTGTTCGACAAAACATCATGCAAGCTTTTTCTGAGATTATCATGAAAATGCTTTTTTTGCCAATTATTGACTTATTGTCGTAATGATTTATTATATAAGCGGAAAGTAGGAGATCATGAAAAAAATCACCTTTATGATAATTATTCTTTTTCTCGGGAGCTCTCTTATGCTCTCCCAGGATCTGGTCAAAGCCGCACAAAAAGAAAAGGAACGGAGGGCGCAATTAAAAAAGAAAAGCACAATTATCGTGACAAATGCTGATCTGTACAAAACAGAAAGGGCGAAGACTCTAAGGATAACTCTACCTGAGAAACAATCCTCAACTATCCAGAGAGCGACACCCCAAAAGACCCAGAGGACGATCCCATCCAAACCCTCCAGTCTCCAAAAAAGGAAACCATCCCAACAAATAGATAATATTGACCAAATAGACCTCAGTGTAGACAAGGTGGATCAGCTGGATCAAATTGAGGCGCAGGGATTCAGCCGGGAATACGCCACTCAAGTTTTGAATACGACTGAATACGTTGAAAATCCTCAGTTGGCCCTGGATAAACCGGATAGACAGTACGCCGATATAGGCGAATTTGGATCACTCGACCTTGAAATCGATGTCAAAAACAGAGACGGAGACGATATCGCCATCTATGCCAAAAGACAAAAAGGGGGCCATCAAAACGAGAGTCGAAATTATGGCGTTTTTGTCGAATATCGAGGAGAATGGGAGTTCATCGGGTTCGGTGGGGGCATCACAAGTCCAGAGACCTTCGACCTCGGGAATATCCAGTCGGCAAAAAAAATCCGGCTTATATTCAAAGACTTTTCACGAAGTATGTGGACGGCCAAGCCATATCAACACCAAGAAGTTGCCTTTTCAATGGGCATCGATGCTGTAAAATCCCTCCACCGCTAAATAGACCTCGACTAACACTTCCTCTCCCTATTGACCTCTGCCCTAGTTGCAGGGTATTATTTAAATATAGACAACATATCAGGGATAAGGAGATTGCGATGGAAGAAAAATCCAAACTCACCGAGGAAGAATTCGTACGAAAGGCCATTAAAAAGCTCCGGGGAAAATACAAGGGCATTCACACCGTCTACAGCGGATTTAATACCGCCTTTAAGGAATATTTCGGAACAAATCCTATAGAAGCGACCCAAAGATTGGCCAGCGAAGGCAAAATCAATATCCGGCCCGTCAAAGGGGGCGTGATGATATACCTCCCTGAGGATGCCCCGAACACCGCAGTGAATGTCCTGAAAAAAATCCTGGAGGATGAAGATTAGTCATCGCTCGATCTTTATCACAAATTCGTCCCCGAGAGGTTTTTGTTTCGCCGTCAACACGATTCGGTAGAGTTGTTTTCCCCACGACGATCGAAGCTTAGCATCTTCTAAAGGAATTATCTCAACATTCGCCACGAATTTCTGTTTGTCGTATCTGACAACGATGGGTTTGAGATCTTGGATGTCTTCAGGATTTTCCAGTTCGATCACTCCCTCTTGATCCAACACAGGTTTCCTCCAGCTCATAAGGGTCATCTGCAAACTTTGCGTGGCCTCGCTAAGCTTGTATTTATCATGAATGGTGATATTGTCACCTCTGTTCAAGGTAATGGTGCGCAGCCAAGATCGGACATTTGCTTCCCCTGGATAAGCTGGGGAAATGTCAAGGTTGAATGCGGCCGATTTTTCCGTGGCTTCATACCTTACATCATTGGCTTTGTATTCTCTGCCGTTTTTCTGCATGATGCCGTTGATGGTGGGAAGATTATGGAAAGCCGATTGCATGGTCCATATTTCATACCGCCTGTTGCTGAAGGTTTTGGCGGTGTAGGTCTCGACACCCACATCGATAATGGCCGGATATCCATCGGCGTACACGATAAAGTTCCCCACATCGTTGTGGTTGTGGCTTTCCGCGTTGTGCCCCCCTTTGGCTGCCACATAAAATCCTCCGCTTGAACCTTCCAACGAACGGGCTGCCATCACCTGCAGCTCCGGAAGCCAAAAATCTTTGGCCAAGGGTTCTTTTGACTCTGCTTCCAGAAGCTCCTCGAGCTGGAATAGCATCGGCAAAACCCTTCCCAATGTGCCAAAACTTCCGCGGATGTAATCCTCTCCCAGGCGTTGTTTTTCGGCTAAAAATGCTCCGAACTCCATCATATCTTTATCGCCGATGTTTTTCCCGTATCTAAATATGAGGCTTGCGTTGGCATTGATCCGGGCCGCGGCATCGGCAAAATTGATGAAATAGGGATGACTGATGTAAGCCCGGGTAATGTATTTACCGATCTCACGAATCAAAGGCCTTTCGAATATGTCGATCTGTCCTTCTGATGCGCTTTGGAGCAACTCAAGACAATCAAAAAGCGAGCCACCAGCCCGGTCCCAATACCCCGGACCTTCGTCACATCCTCCATCCTGAGGGTAGGGATTCAGGAAGTTGTCCAAACATCTAAAGATCTTGTGGATGGATTGCACCCTTCGTTCGCCGTCTTTTTCCAGAATGAGCACAGCGGCCAACCAATTGGAGCAGATCCAAGGATTCCAGTTGTTCACGACTCTTCCCCCGAAACCCATCCACCAAAAATCATCTCTTTCAAGATTGACGGATATGATCCGGCGGTCGACTTCATGATGGATGCGCTCTCGAATGAGCGGGGAGATGGGATCGAGCTGTTCCCCTACCAGGTAGTCTGTCCAAGCCAAAAGCATGGCTGTCTCAGCGGCAAAAAGATCCACCGTCTGTTCGGTGACATCAGGAAGACCGGAACCTCGCTTCTGGGCGCCGACATGGGCCGGGACACCCCAGTATGTTTCCTCGCAGATCGTCCATACCCCGTTCATGATGTCATCCAGAAACCGGCCTTTCCCTTCCATGCATTCCCCTAACACCAGCTCGGCCAGTTTTGTACGGCGGCCAAAGGAGATACTCTGGTAATGGCTTCTATTCCCGTTCCGGACGTATTCCATAAAAACGGACGCCTTTGGCATTTTCCACTCGCAGTCCAGATGTTTTTCCGCCTGTTGGATATGGGCAAACCGCACTCTTTCAGGCAATTTTTCCCAGACATCATGCTCGGATGCCCTGGGAAAGGGATGCCAGTTTTCGGCAGAGAGGATGATATCATTCAATTTCTCATGAGAGTAAGCCCCACTCAGGAGATTCATCCCCTCCTGTTGATCTGATGACGGAGATAAACTCGATCCGTTCACAAGAGCTGCCAATAAAACAATCAAAAAGAAGGATGCTTTTTTCGCTCGGCTTTTAATCCATTTCATAAAGATTCTCCCTTGAACCCTGTCATTTTGGTTCAATCTTATCAAAACACCCAAAAGGTGTGCAACTTTGGAAGCATCTCTATTTCCGTGATAAATGGGGCTTTTGGGGATGGTTGAAGCGACCATTGAAGATTTAGCCTTCATGAACCGTTCTTCGAGGGTAACAAAATGGGGACTTTCCCATATTGTCGGCAAGGCTGTATTGAGCACGACTTTGTTAAAGGGTTAGAGATGCGGGCAATCATGGGAACAGAAGCTGGAGTGACAGAGATGGGGAGTTAACCCGCGCAGTTCTGAGCCGCCGAGAAGGGCGGTGAGGGAATGGCGTTAATAATCTTCACGTGAGCAAAGCCATTCCTAAAAGCCGATATAAAGCCTTTTGGCATAACGGAAATAGAGATACTTCTATGATGGATTTCTTGACTGACAGAAGGAATTGGGATAGGCTCAGGGGGAACAAAATAAGGAATGATAGGCATAATATGATGATCAAAAGTAAGCCTTTCGTTGCCATAGCTCTCCTGGCTGCTGCGGTGATTTTGGCTTCCTGTGATTCCCAAAGCGAGGGACAATCAGAAGTTGTCCCAGCAACAAAAACTATCGGCATGGTGAGTTCGGCTCATCCTATCGCTACTGAGGCCGGTTTGGAGATTCTGACAAAAGGGGGGAATGCATTCGATGCGGCTGTGACCATAGCCTCCACATTGAATGTGGTAGAACCGATGAATTCCGGTATCGGGGGCTATGGAACCATTCTTGTTTATGATGCCAAGAAAAAGAAAATCCGATTCCTCGATTCTTCGGGCAAAATCCCTGCAGCTGTGGATTCCGATGTTTTCCGCAAGCCTAACCCAGACTATAAAAAAAACCGGTATGGCCCCAAAGCCGTTTCCACTCCAGGAAATGTGAACGCGTGGGAGGCGATGTCCAAGACATACGGCAGACTTGAATGGAAGGACCTTTTCCAACCTGCCATAAAGGCAGCAGAAGAAGGCTTTGCCCTGGATGGACGCCTGGCAAGAGCGATCGAGTATTCGCTCGATAGATTTCCTGAGCACGCAAAAGACATCTATGGAAAAAACGGCCGCGCGCTTGGGCCAGGAGAGAAACTCGTTCAGAAAGACCTAGCATCCTCGCTGCGTCTGATCGCTTTGGAAGGAGCAAAAGCTGTTTATGGCGGAAAAATCGGAAAAGTCATGGATGAGGCCATTCGTCAGGCCGGTGGTTTTCTTACCCTTGAAGATTTAGAAAACGACAAGGCCGAATGGTGGGAGCCCATTCGTATCCCATACAGGGATTGCGAAGTCTATACCGCATCCCCACCCAGCACGGCTTTTCCTTCTTTGATCAGACTGGGAATCATGAGTCGATTCAATGTGGCCGCATCAGCGCACAACAGTTTCGAGATGCTGCATCGTTTCCTTGAGACGACCAAACATGCATTCTGGTGCCGCTTGAGTTATGCCGGTGATCCAGAAATTAATCCGCCGCCCCTTGAAAAACTCCTTTCGGATGAGTACTGGAAAACACGATCGGAGATGATCCAGATGGACAAGGCTCGGCCTTTCCAGTATCCAGGTTTGGATAAAGAAAAAGAGCAGCACACCACACATTTCGTTGTGGCCGATGGGGAAGGAAACATCGTCAGCGCTACCCAGACTTTGGGCGGGGGTTTCGGCAGTCGAATCATGCCTGAAGGGACCGGAATCTGGCTGAATAATTCACTTTCGTTCTGCACCTTCGAACCCAAGGGAGGGCCGATGGACGCTCATCCGGGACGCCGGAAACTCTCCGGTGACTGCCCCACCATCATCGTGAAAGACGGAAAGCCCTGGGTTGCTTTGGGAACACCCGGAGGCCACACCATAGGACAAACCGTTCCCCAGATGGTGATGAACCTGATCGACTTCCGAATGGACATCCAGGAGGCCATATCCGCTCCGAGAGTGAGCTTTTACGAACCGGACAGGATCCTCCTGGAAGAAGGGATCAGCCCTGAGGTTATCGAAAGATTGAGAGCTGTAGGACACAATATCGAGGTTTTGCCTAAACCCGGCGGCTTGGGGATCGCACATGGCCTGACCATCGTGTACGGAAAGAACGGAAAACCGGAAAGATTTTATGGAGCCGCCGATCCCCGCGGCACAGGCTTAGCCAAAGGCCTCAACTAGGGAGCAGTCAGATAGGCTGAAATGTCAGCCCACTGATTTTCCCCAGCGAGGAAAATCCGCTTATTCCTCGGATCGCTCTCCTCTTCGAGGAACCATGCCCGCTTGCCTCCGGATGGTTTCCTCTTCAGCCTGTCTGACTGCTATAGCAAATATTATGGATATGTTTATTCTCCCACATCTATTTTTTATTTGACCTTCTACTGGCTCTTTTGTAAAAGAGGAGATGGAATGTCCAATGAACTAAGGCAAGGTCTGCCGATGGTGGAGGCACGTGACCCGGAAGCATTGGAGCAAGAAAAACAGCTTCTGGTAAACATTAACAACCGACCGCACTTCTGGCAGCGCTGGCAGGGTTACTGGGGGCTCTCCGGTCCCGGTTGGGTCCAGAGCGCCTTGACACTGGGTGCGGGATCCGCAAGTGCAGCCATTTTTGCCGGCGCAGTTTACGGCTACAAACTGCTGTGGGTGCAACCGGTGGCTATGTTACTGGGTGTTATGATGTTTGCCGCCATAGGCCACCAACTCCTGACGACCCGCGCACGCCCGTATGATGTTTCAGGAAAAAACTACATCCTAGCCTTGCTCTTCTTTGGGGTTTCAACGTTTTTCTGGCCTCTGTCGTCTGGCAGTTTCCTCAGTACTCTTTAGGCACGGCTGTTTTCAAAGACATCTTCGCTGTGTTCGATGTGAACATGCCCAAAGGGATCATCGCTCTGATCTTGCTCGTGGTCGGAACGACCATCTGCTGGAGTTATGAGAAAGGGAACCGAAAATCCATCCGTTTGTTCGAACGAACATTAAAATACATGCTGATGTTCATGGTGGCATCCCTTCTTCTTGTAGTGATCAAAACCGGAATCAACTGGGGCCAGCTCTTCCAGGGTTTTTTCTCTTTTCATATCCCGACGGATAAACAGGGTATCACGATCGTGCTGGGACAGCTCGGCGCAGCGGTCGGTGTCAACATGACCTTTCTGTATCCCTACACCCTTTTGGCCCGTGGTTGGGGAAAACAACACCGCGGCTTGAAAAATTTCGACCTGGGCACATCCATGTTTATCCCGTTTGTACTCGCAACGAGTTTTGTGATCATCGCCTGCGCCAATACGCTTCATAATCAGGGCATCCAAGTGAAGGATGCGGTCGATGCCGCCCATGCTCTCCAGCCTTTGGCGGGATTGACCTTCGGCCGATTGGTCTTCTCGCTCGGTGTTTTGAGCATGTGCCTAACAACCCTGATCATCGAAATGTTGATATGCGGTTTCGTTCTGAGCGAGATGCTCAATTTCGAGTTTCACGGCCGAGCCTACCGGATAAGCACGATGATCGTTAACATAGGAATTATCGGCGCATTCTATAAGTTACCCCTCTGGCTCCCTGTGATCGTCTCCTCCTTCAATCTGGTCATGATGCCGGTGGCATACATCGGATTTTTTATTCTCCAGAACAAAAAAAGTTATCTGGGCAAAGATGTAAGCCGCGGAGCAAAGGGCACGATCTGGAATATCATCCTGATCGTCGCCATTTTGGTAGTGGCAGCAGGTGCAGCGATAAAAATCCTATCTGTCTTGGGATTCTGGCAGAGTTAGCGATTGTGGAAAGGTTGACCCCTGCTTAGTTTTATATATAATGATGGAGAATCCATTGGAAATCAGCCAACAAAAACAGCCCTTGAAGGGCTTAGTCTGTTTATTTCAAATCAAGGAGGGAAAATCATGGGTAATGGAACACTACCGGCTTACCTGAAATCGGCCACACCGAATCCGGCCGAAAATCGCACCCCCTGGTACAAGAATACGGCACCTTCATACGCAGGAATTTTTCTATCGGTTCCGTTCATGGCTGGCATGGCAGGGGCACTCCAGTTCGGCAGCCTTTGGGCAGGGATAGTCGGATTAATCTTGGGAGCTCTTTTCTGTTTTGCCCTGTATTATGTCCCCGGAATTTTGGGCATGCAGACAGGTATGCCTTTGTACGTGGTGGGATCTTCCACTTTCGGGACAAAGGGCGGGATTCTGATTCCCGGTTTACTGATGGGCTTTCTGCAGATAGGCTGGCACGCGGTTTTCACCTTTTCTGCCGCTTCCTTTTTCATGTCTGCGATCGGCTCTGAAGCCGGCCCGAACTCGCCGCTCTTCTGGATTGTCTGTATCGTTTGGGGCTTATCCCTGGCCTTTATCGGCGCCTTGGGAATCAAATGGCTGGCCTGGCTTTCTAGCTGGATCCCTGTGTTTCCGCTGTTGATCATAGTGGTTGCCGGAATTTCCAATATAAGCGGGCTCTCCAATTTCTCCTCGACAATCATTACAGGCAGGGGAGTAGCGATTATCATCCCGGTTCTGGCCCTTGGCGCTTTTGCTGCGCTCCAGGCCACGGCAGGCTTTTTTGCCACAGCGGGTGCGGCCGGTGCAGATTTCACGATGAACAACCGGAATAAAAAGGACGTAGTCCTGGGAGGATTTTTCGGAATCACATTGGCCGCTCTGGTTGCCGGTTTTTTTGCTCTCTTGACTATAGCCGGCGCCATCGGTAAGGATCCTCAGATCGCAGTCAACGGTGGAATGGGAACGGCTAATTTGGATGTCTTTTCTGTCTTCATCAACTCCATCGGGGCTGTCGGGGGTGTCGTGGCTTTGATCATGTTTTGGGTTTTTGTGATAGCCTGCATCTGTCCGACAGGATTCTGTGCTTTCCTCGCAGGAAACGCCTTCTCCACTATGATCCCCAAGATCCCTCGGATCGTTCTGACTCTGGGAGCAGGGGCCATAGGAACGGTATTGGCAGCGACAGGCGTTTCTCAAAACCTTGTGGCTTTTTTCCTGATCATCGGAGCTTCCTTCGGGCCGATCATCGGGGCCATGACTGCCGACTATCTGCGGAACGGCAAGTGGATCGGACCCAGAAAAGGGATCAACTGGGCAGGCTATATTGCCTGGGGCGTGGGATTTTTCTTCGGTATCCTCGGTGTAATACCCGGCATCGGCTTCCCATATGGACTGGAAACACTGATCTCCTTTGTTGTCGGCTTCACAGTCTACCTGATCCTGTGCGATCTCGGCCTCGAACCCAAACCCGTAGAAACACAATAGGTTGCTTGGCTGCACGAAATAGGTGACAAAATAGCACCCTTAAGGTTTTGACGTTTCATGTTGACTATAAGTTGCTCAAAGTATATTAATATTGGGTAACCATTAAAATTCATGTAAAACGACCGTTTGAAAGGACAATAATCATGAAAGCAACCAAAAAAAATCCATCGAAAAAAGCATCAAAAATCACAAGACGTGAATTTCTCGGTGCTTCGGCAACGGCTGCCGCAGGAATGATGATCATTCCCCGCCATGTTTTGGGAGGCCCGGGAATCACGGCACCCAGCGACAAGTTGAATATCGGATGCGTGGGCGTGGGAGGACAGGGGACATCTGACATTTGGAACGTTTCCTCTGAAAACGTCGTCGCCCTGTGTGATGTCGATGACACCCACATGGCCGATTTCCTGAAACATGAGCGGAACGATCCCCAAAACCAGCCTATGTATGACAAGGCTAATAAATACCGAGACTTCCGGATCATGCTGGAAAAGGAGAAAAACCTGGACGCTATAACCGTCACCACACCTGATCATAACCATGCTGTTATCGCCATGATGGCTATCAAAATGGGAAAACACACCTTTGTCCAGAAGCCGCTTACCCACACCATCAAGGAAGCACGCTTGCTGACAAAGGCCGCCAAGGAGGCCAAAGTCGTAACGCAGATGGGCAACCAGGGTCATGCCGGCGAAGGCGCCCGTCTGATCAACGAGTGGATCTGGGACGGTGCCATCGGAGATGTGCACGAAGTCCATGTCTGGACCAACCGCCCGATCTGGCCCCAAGGGATCGATGCGCCAAAAGAAATTCCCTCGGTGCCCTCAACTCTGGACTGGAACCTCTGGCTAGGCCCCGCACCCTTCCGGCCCTACCACCCTGATCTATGCCACTTTGTCTGGAGGGGATGGTGGGACTACGGTACAGGTGCCCTCGGAGATATGGGCGCCCACCTGATGGACCAGCCCTTCTGGGCCCTAAAACTGGGCTATCCCATCTCTGTTCAAGCCAGCTCCACAAAATACACCAAAGATTCCTATCCCCTTGCCGAAGTTGTTACCTACGATTTTCCCAAGCGCGGCAAAATGCCTCCCGTTAAATTGACCTGGTATGACGGAGGGCTGATGCCTCCCCGGCCTCATGATATCGAGCCTGGCCGGATGATGGGCGATGATGACGGCGGCGTACTGTTTGTTGGCGATAAAGGTCACTTGATGTGCAACACCTATAGCGAAAGTCCAAGATTGGTTCCCGAAACCAAAATGCAGGAGTACAATAGGCCGGAAAAAACCATCCCTCGCTCCCCCGGTATCCACGAGGAATGGGTTGAAGCCATCAAGGCCGGCAAAAAATCCACGACCGATTTTTCCTACTCGGCAGTCCTGACAGAAGCCATGCTCCTGGCCAACATCGCGGTCCTTGTGCAGGACAAGTACACAAAACTTGAGTGGGACGGTGAAAAAATGGAATTCACCAACCTTCCCGAAGCCAATCAGTTTCTTCATAAAGAATACAGACCGGGTTGGTCTCTGTAATACCCTGGAGGCCTCGATGAAACAACCCCTTTGGCTTACATTATTTTCTATCCTGATTTTTCTTGGAGGAGTCTATTTGAACGGGCAAACCGCCAAACAGGAAGTCGAAAAATGGAAGGTTCATGATCCGGACAGGCCTTTGCCTCCGGTTGTCGATCCAGGCCCTGCAGGCAAACCTGTGCCTGCACCTTCGGATGCTATCATCCTTTTCGATGGTAAGAACCTCTCCCAATGGACAGACGGAAAAGGACAGCCGGCCCGCTGGAAGGTCGAAAATGGCTACATGGAAATTGTTGCTAAGACCGGCGCCATACGAACCAAACAAAACTTTGGAGACTGCCAGCTTCATGTCGAATGGGCATCCCCTGTTCTCGTAAAGGGCGAAGGTCAAGGCCGCGGGAACAGCGGCGTTTTCCTGATGAAACTATACGAAGTTCAGGTACTCGATTGTTATGACAACAAAACATATGCCGATGGTATGACGGCCGCTGTTTACGGTCAGTATCCTCCCCTAGTCAATGCCTGCCGCCCACCCGGAGAATGGCAAACGTATGATATTGTTTTCCGCAGACCATATTTTGATGAGTTAGACAATCTAGCAAAAGCAGGTCGTATGACCGTTTTTCACAATGGAATCCTCGTCCAATACAATGTCGAGCTTCTTGGACCCACAGAGACATATAAGGTTGGTCTGCCCTACCAGCCCCATGCAGACAGGCTTCCGTTTATGCTTCAAGATCACAGCAATCCGGTGAGGTATCGCAACATCTGGATCCGAGACTTAGAAAAGAAATAATCAGGGGAACAGTTTAATCAGTTCTCTTCTATCAGGTATGTCTGGAGCGACATTGAGGATCTAGCCTTTACGAATCGTTCTTCGAGGGTAACAATACAGGGACGTCCCCATATTGTCGGCGAGTTGTATTGAGCACGACTTTGCCAAAGGAGCAGGGATGTGGGCAAGCACGGGAACAGAGGCTAGAGTGGAAGAGATCGGGCGTTAACGCGCGCAGTTCAAAGCCGCCGAGAAGGGCGATGAGGGAATGGCGTTAAAGATCCGCACTAAAGAGGAGGATATGCCTGATGGAAGAGAACCATTTATTCTTTGTCTTTTTTGATTATTGAACGGACCTGAAACATCTCTTTGAGCACGCCGACCGCATCGCTTCCTGGCCTTAGCCTTGTATCCAGGTCACACGTCCATTCCACCGGAAACTCTTCGATACGATATCCCCGCTTCAGGGCACGAAGCAAAACCTCCAGCTCGAAAAGAAAACCGGTCGTTTTACATTTACCGAACAACTCCCTGGCAATTTCTCCACGATAAATCTTGAAACCGCATTGTGTGTCTGAAAACCGGTTCGGCACGCCTGTGATGATCCTGGCAACCAGACGAAAAAACAAGGACAATAACCGGCGTTTCAAACTTCTGTTTCGATGGATCACTGTTTCTTTCATTCGCCGTGATGCCATGGCTATATCGATTTCCCTCTTACGAATTCTCCCGATCTGCGCCAGTGCATTTGGGTATGGCACACATGTACCGCTGTCCGCAAACAAAACCACATCCCCCTTGGAAGCTAAAACCCCGGTCTTAACAGCAAATCCTTTGCCCCTATTTTCATTCAAACGGATGACATTCCGTTTTACCGTCGAAGGAACCGTCGCATTTTGAGCTTCTTCAGCTGTTTTGTCTTTGCTCCCATCATCAACTACAATAACCTCGCCGAGAAGAAACTCCTCATCAATAAAAGCTGCGGCGACCTCCACATCGTGACCGATCTTTTTTTCTTCATTGAAAGCGGGAATTACAATAGATATATCCACTTGGTTACCGCCTGCTTTCCAGGAATTTCTCCCACAAGTCCTTACGGATATGCACAGCCAACAAGACCTCGGGCCTCAACCCAAAAAACTCCCCTTGATGTGTTTGCTGAAGTTTTGCAAGCAAATTTTCTGTTTTATCGATGGAGGAAATAACGACAGGAACATCTTCCAATGCCCCGGCTTCATCCTCCTCCTGCCAGTATCCTACCCGGGAGAAACCTCTTAAGTACCAGGGCAAAGGCCAGGCTTCGTCGGGATGTGTGATGACTTTTATCAACATGTCCTTTTTATCGGGATGAAATTGGGCGATATCTTCCATCCGCTGGACAAGGTTTAAAAAATCTTTGCTTGTGTGGGCATAAACATAGGGATTGCGAGAATCCGCATAATACCGAAAGTTTGCGGCATGGGATTGGATCCCGAGGTGGAATATTCCAGCGCATAAAATCAACAGGATTAAACTCCAGGAAGCTAAATTTTTACTGCGATCCAGAAGGAAGGCGGCTCCGTTTCCTGCCAAAAGGATAATTCCGATAAAAAGCGGAAGCATGTTCCAGGGGGTTTTGTACGGAATCAAGGAGTAGACAGCAGTGGTCAGAAGAGTGAAAAAAAAGATAAATCGCATAAACAAGGGCGAAAAATCTTTTACCCATCTCGGATAAAAAGCTGCCACACTACCAACAACTGCCAGGACCAGTATAATCGCTTCGCTCCAGACGGGCCCGCTCCCGTATCGTGAAAATGTCAGCATCTTCAAATAGTAGGGCCAGGGATAAGAATGGAATCCGACCTCCCCGGCTTTGCCAAAATAGCTCTGAAAGGATAGGACGGAATCCACGATCCCATTGGGATTTTGGAAAAAGGAGGAAAACAACAGGAATGCCACAAGAAAAGCCGAACCCAAAAGAATGAAGGCGTGGCTTATAGGCGGTTTTTCATTGATAGACTCTTTTGTGAAAATCCGGGCCAAGAGTAACCCGACAAAAAGCGCTCCAAATGCAATGAAACAGGTTTCTTTGGTGGCATACATCAGCCCGATAAAAAGACCGGTTGCAGCCGCCCATCCCCATGTCCGGTCCACATGGTAGCGCCAACTCGCTGCGATAGCCCCTAGGAGAAAAAACACCAACAAGGTTTCTTGGATGTAAAACCGGCTGTAAAAAACCATAAGGGGGGAAACGGCAGCAAAAATCCCGGAAAAAACGATGGCCGAACGGGAGAATCCATCTTTGAGGAGGAGCAGAAGAAATACGATTCCTACCCCGAAAAGTGCCGGCACAAACCGCAGCGTCACTTCATCGAGGGCGGCAAAGGACTTCCCCGTGCCTATCCAGGCAAACGGCAGCGAAAAATAGTACAGAGTAGGACCGTGATGTTCGATTGGATCGTACCGGTACTCCCCTCTTTCCAACAGATCCCCGAACTTGACCGCCTGGTTGGCCTCATCATGGTGCATCGGCCGAAGGTCCAGGCGGACCACACGAAACAAAATGGCTGCACAAACGGCAAGCAGAAATAGCCCATAAAAGGCCGGTTTTTTATTCATTTGCCGGCGTGCCGTAAACCTCCACCTCCACATAATGGTTCATCTCGTTCGAGGTGTTCCCTCGGCTGAAAAATCGCACATAACGAGCTTTGACTCCCCTCGGATCGATCAGGCGCCCCTCGTTGGTCTCGATGTATTCCTTATCCTTCCCGATCCCTAAACCGGTAGTATTGTCGTGGTCGTTGTTGAAAATCGTATTGACACCGGTGATGAAGTCGGGATCTTCGGAAACCTGAACGATCACGTCCCGGTAGACACGGGCCTGGCTGTGGTAGTGCCAGATAAGGATAGCATGCAGGCTGCATGTGTCTTCGAGATCGATCTGGATCCACTGCACCATCGGACCAAGCTCTACAAAATATCCCTCTTCGCCGGATTTTTCCTCGTCGGTCACAAACTCCAACTCGCCAATGACCGGCGCGGTGTCGCTCCCGGTCACAGGCTTATTCAGAGAAAGCAGCTCTGTTCCCGGCGGGACATAAAAAGGGCCGCGTTTTTTCCCGGTTATTCTTTCCAGGTTCGCACTGCGGATGTTTCTCGGGGTTCCGACAAACATGGGTTTGGGCAATTTCAGTTCCAACACAACTTTTTCCTGGCCACTACCTTGAAAGGCAATTCCTGTATCCCAAACAAAAAGCACTAGAATCGGCAGGGTCAACATTCCCCAAAACATCCTTTTTATCATCGCTCACTCCTTTGTCTGATCATCTTTCCATAGTATAACATTTTTCCTTTTCACTGGGCAGAGATGTTGGGATTGAAGACTTCGCAGGTTTGGGGATCGATAACCACCAGCGCCCAAACGTCCGGGTGTTCTTTGCAATAGATCCGCACTTCCTCGGTGTTCATGACCATGAATGCCGTGGAAAGCGCATCGGCAACGGCTGCGGACGGATGGGAAACCCACGCGCTCAAATGTCCCTTAGCCGGTTTGTTCGTTCTCGGGTCGAAAATGTGGTCCCCTTTGACTTCGGTGCCGGAACCGCTCAGAGCCCGGTCCTTCAAGAAGAATTTTTTCGGTGTGTTCGGGCATTTCCATTCCCCACCGATCCCGACAGGCCAACCCTTCCTTTGACCTTCGCCTTCAGGCGGAGTGCCAACAGCCAGGGCCGTACTTGTGCCTCCATGCACCAGGGCCCGGTCTACTCCCCAATCGGAAAGAATCTCCAAAGTGCAGTCGAGAGCATATCCTTTCCCGATTCCCCCAAGGTCCAGGTCCAATACTATGGGCTTTTCCATCTCCTTATCTGTAAGACATTTGACCGCATATCCCCGCGATTTTTGAGACAATTCCAAATATTCAAGGATATCCACTCGAGGAAATTGTTTATCAAAAAGCGGCTCTCCTCTGTATTTCATCAGGGAACCGACGTTGATGTCAAAGGCTCCAGTAGTCTGAGATTGCAGCATCAAAGCCGTTTTCAGGCATTCATATGTTTCTATGCCGATACGCAAAGATTGGCCGGCTCGCAGGCGATTTATCTGTCCGATTTCACTAGTGGGATTGAACCGGGTGGTGAGATCTTTGATCCTGTCGATCTCGGCAAAAACGGCTTGGGAAATCTGGCGTGCGTAGTCCTCATCCTCTTCAGCCAGCATGATTTCAAAGGTGGTACCCATCGCAAAATTGGCAAACCGGAAGACTGATTTCCTCTTTTTATCCATCATTGACCATCATCAACCAGAGAGAAATACAAAAAAGCGATCCCCGCAAGAAGAATTTCCAGAGCGCCATACCTATGGACTTCAAAAATAATCAGTTGCGCCCGCAAGGAAAATTGGGGAAGCATCTGGAACAGGGCCGTCACGATCAGAACAAGTCCAGAGGCCACATAAATCCAGAACAAGACAATCTGCCATACCTTCCGTTTTCCTGCCTTTGTCTTGAGATTTGCTGGGGCTAAATCATCCACATTCCATTTGTAAAAACGGGCTCGCAAAACGACCGCCAGGCACAAAAACACGGAAAAAAGACCCCCCAGAACAACATGAAGGAGCAAAACTAGTCCGTACAGCCGGACACTTATAAGTGCGAAAATAAAGCCGCTCAAAACCAAGTAACAATAGGTAAATGCCAGGCCCAAAAAAATCCATCGTTGGTTGACCGGATATCTCTGAATGAACCAGGACTGATAAAGCTCATGGATGCGCTTAATCCAGGGAGTCTTGACAAATATGGGTATTCGGCCTCTGAGCCAGGGAAAATAGCGATCTTCAGGGCTATTGCCAAAGCGATGATAGGACAACACAAAAAACAGGGCGAGCAAACAGAAAATCGATATAATCACGAACGTCAAAATCACCTCCTTTTTTCGAAAAGCCCTGTGTATCGCCCCAAGTTCACCATCAACATGATAAAAAGCATGGAGCCCACGATAATTGCCGCCACGAACAACACCACCTTCAACAACGGACGAACCCGGAATGAAAGTCCAAAAAGTTTTTGATAAGGCAAGTCCAGATCCATGAAAGAATGTGCAGAGCGCTTCTCGAATTTGTCCGTTTTCAGAGGCCCGTTTCCTTTGATCTTTCCAAAAAAGAAGGGCGAGTTCTCCAAATGACAATCTGTACACCCGTTAATTCCCAGGGACTGCTGGGCCGGTCGCACTCGATGGCCTAGAGGCCAAACAACAGGATCTGCGGCTGGATGTTTGCTATTTGTAAGCCTACCTTCTTCATCGAGCCTGAAAACCTTTCCCCCAGACACATAGACATAAGAAGAATCCTCTGCATCATTCTGGGACAGGGATTGGAGGACCAGAGTCACCTGCTCCTCAGTCAAGGTTTGTTCAGACCCGACCGTGGCCACCATAGAGCGCACCTGAAAACCGGAAACCGCAGGCGTGATTTTATCATTTTCCAACCAAACAAGCTTCGCTGTCGTGGCACCCTCTTCTGGCCCCTCTTTTTTTTCCAAGTACCCTTCCGGGAGGTGGTACATGGCCTTTTTATAGATTACGCCAGGTTGTCCTGGCGCGTTCTCAAGGATGCCCAACGCAATGAGGACATTCTGGATGCGGGCTTCTGCATCGACATCGGGCTCTTCGGCATCAGGATCGAACTCCGGTATGAGTGGAATTATTCCTCCATCGGACTTGATGGCCCAATAAATCTCAGCACTGACCTCTTCCCCAGAATACTCAGATACATCCAGAAACCCATCCAGGTTGGATTCATAAACATTTCCCGAAAGAACAAGGACGGGCACACCTTCGATCTCCCCGTATAAAGCGATGGCCTTGAGAACCTCAACAATACTCTCCTCAACCATCAGGATCTGTCCTGCAGCTTTCTCCACATCTGACGGCCGCAGCGGTGTGATATTTTCCCCTTCCATTTTTCCCCAATAAGACGGCCACATCAAGCGGTACGGAGCTATCTGTCCGGACTTATTTCTCACAAACACCGGCTCCAAGATTTGCGGCCACTCGGTGGACCATTGGGCAACACCATAAATGCCAAGCCTGTTGCCTCGGGATGTCCTCACTTGGGTCGATTTTTTTGTTGGAAGAGGACCGGAATGGCAAACTGTACAGGATAGTCTCTCGAAATGGACTGCCGGGATCCCGGGATGCTCGGGATAAGGAGCTCCCAAGCGGCCTGCCGTCTCACTGCCCTGTTTGGACAGGTCTTCGTCCATATGGCAGCCCCAGCAGGAAAACTCGCCTCTTTTGTCATCCTGATAATCTTTAGTTTTTTTCTCATAACCTCTGATCATGTTGTGGCCGATGTCATTCCTATGGCAGTCCACACATCCTATCCCTGCAGCCGAATGAATGTCCTGATATTCAGTGAGCCTGTTTTCCCCAACCCGGGTCACAGAATGGCAGGCCAAACAGCGCTGGTCATCGATCTTAGGCGCAATATCAAAAAACACCCGGTGTTTGCTGTCAAATTGTGAAGGCCGGTACCTGACCGTTGGAACTACGGCCCATTCAGTATCATCCGGGTTGGGACCGTCAAAAAGATCCCATGTCCCGGGAAGCCGTGATGCCATGCCTCCCACTTCTCCCAATCCCAAAGAGGCCGTGGCTGCCCAGCGGAAATTGTGGCGCAAGACCTGTTTGGCCCACTCGCTGTGGCTCTGCTGCCTTGAGGCATTGTGGCATCCCATGCAGTTTATCTCCAGTTTTCCGGATACTTCCCATCGGGACTCGGGACTGACTTCATCATCCTCCGGTTCCGATATTCCTCCTCCTGTCATGTGCCGGCCGAAAAGCAGGGTAAAATCCCATCGTGTAAGACCCAAATCTTTGGGATTCCAAACTCCAGGCCAATCTCGATAGGAAAGGGGTAAAACAGTCCCTGTTTTTTGATCCGTCCAAATCCATGGTTCGCCAGGACGGCCACGTTGGGAGGAAAAAGGAGCGTTGAAATGCAGGCCTTCCTGTATGACGCTGTAGTCATGACAGGGTGTACAGGTGTATTGTGCCGAATACGGCAGCGCGTAGGAATCCGAAGGAACGATAAGCTGGTCGAATTCGTCTTTTAGCTGGAGCCAGTGCACGGCTGTAGTGCGGCTTCCGTCCCAGGTCGTTTTTTCCTGGGACGTTTGGGCCGGCAAAAACAAGGCCACTCCCAGCATAAAAAGAACTACAATCAAAATCCAAAAAAGTATTTTATCGTACTTCATACTTTAAAGTCTTGGGATCGAAACATCATCACGCGGCGAGTCCTGACGGCTTCATTGGCTTTTAAAACCGCAAGAGCCGATTCATAACCGATTTCAGCCGGGCAGCTCAATTGCGTACCAAAAAGGATGGCACTGAAAAAATTCTCCAGATGGGGCTGATGGGCCGGCTTGGCCAATTCCACAGGAAGCGGCCACCGTCCTGCCTCGGCCGTTACCCTCACATCCAGAAAGATATTTTTGGTGTCGATTTTCTGGAGCGGGGGCTTTTCCGTTTTTAAATAACCTTCCTTTACTAGAGAATCCCATTCCGGCGCATGGGCTTCCCGCATTGCCCAATCTCCTCTCTCCGGGATTTCGGACAAAACGATAGAACCGTTTTCGCCCATAAAAGCCTCGTAAAATCCTCCGTGTTTGGTTGTGGTCTGAACCTGATATAGGGCACGGGCCGGGCCAGATTCTGTATCGAATTCATAGATGGTCATGGCGTTGTCATACAACTCCCGGTCTTTGTAATAATCCGTGCCCCCGCTGGCCACGACAGATTTGGGATTTGTCCCCAAAACCCAACTGAAAAGATCGATCTGGTGAGAGCCCAAATCAACAAGGGGGCCGCCCCCGTATTTTTTGAACCACCTCCAGTTCCTGAACTCGGACATGGAACGGTATCCGTATTTGGACAGGGTTGCCTGGGGGATAGTATATCTTTTAGGCCAGCCCAGCATGTCGCTTTTGGCGCTGTTCCACTGGGCATACAGGACGTTCACCCGGCCCAATATCTTTTTTTCATGAATCAGCCGGTCGATAGCGTGTATATACCGGGGATTGCTCCGGCGCTGGTGCCCTATCTGGAGAAGTTTTCCGATCCGCCGGGTTGTCTGCACCATGGTTTTTGCCTTGGCCAGCGAATTGGACATCTCTTTTTCGCAGTACACATGGAGTCCTGCTTCCATGCAGGCGTTGGCGTGTTCTGCATGCATCCAGTCGGGAGAAGCCACAACCGCAGCATCCAGATTTTTTTCTTTGCTCAAAAGATCCCTGTAGTTCTCGTACACATTGACCTTTTGCCCGTATTTCAGCAGATACCGGCTGGCATACTGCTGGCTGTACTCCCAGATGTCACAGATAGCTGTGATGCTGACTTCAGGAATTCGCAGCATTGACTCGATCAATACTCTCCCTTGAACACCCGTACCGATAACTGCAACATTCAGTGCTGCCGGCTTTTTCTCTTCCTGAACACTTCGGACCGATGATGAGTTGGCCAGAGCAGGGCCTGCCAGAGCCATGCTCAACCCGGCTGATGCCGAAGACTTGATAAAATCCCGGCGGGAAAGCTTTTTTTCTCTTTTGCCATGCTTTGCTTCAATCATTTCTATTTCTCTCTAAGTCATTAAATTCAGATCACCCCTTCATGTCCTTGTCGAAATCCACATCCGACGGAGCAAAGTTCATGCTCTGGACAAACTCCACAGACTCTTGAGCACCGAATTCCCGGTCCATTCCGTTGTCTTCCCACTCGACAGAAAGAGGGCCTTTATAACCGATCTCGTTCAAGGCCCGGATGATCTCTTCAAAATTCACATCCCCATGCCCCAGGGACCGGAAGTTCCACCCTCGACGCAGGTCACCGAAAGGCAGATGCGATCCGAGTATACCGGCTTTACCATCCAGAGCGACCGCCACATCCTTCAAATGCACGTGGTAGATTTTATCCGGAAACTCGAGGATAAACATGTGCGGTTCCATCCCTTGCCACAAAAGATGACTGGGATCAAAGTTCAATCCCAAAGTGGGCCGGTTTTCGAACACTTCGAAAAGCTTTTTTGTGGAGTAAAGATCGAAGGCGATCTCTGTGGGATGAACTTCGAGAGCAAACTTAACACCCAACCGGTCGAACTCATTAAAAATCGGTGTCCACAGCTCGCGTATCTTCTGGAAGCCCGCTTCCACCATTTCGTCAGTTGTCGGAGGGAAGGAATACCAGAATGCCCAAATAGGCGATCCCATGAATCCGTTGACCACATAACAGCCCATATTTTTGGCTGCCTGGGCCGTGAATTTCATTTCTTCTGTGGCCCATCGGCGGATCTTTTCGGGTTTCCCCTTGACGTCATCGGGGACAAAGGCATCCAAACGCTCATCCTGACTGTCACCAACACACTGGCCGGCCAAGTGTGCACCCAAAGCCCAACACTTCAGGTTGTATTTTTCAAGTATCTTCTTTTTTTCTTCCACATATCCCGGATCTTCGGCAGCTTTTTGTACCTCCATGTGATCTCCCCAGCAGGCGATCTCCAAGCCGTCATAGCCCCACCCGCTGGCCTTTTGGCAGATATCTTCAAAGGTCAAATCCGCCCATTGCCCGGTAAATAAAGTTACTGGCCTTCCCATTCTTACCTCCTTCCTGAATCATTTGTAATAAATGTCGATCTTCCAAATTCAGCAACATCAGATTAATATCTGATATTGCGATAAATTTACAAAAATCTTTTTATAAATTTATATCTTTTTTAATCAACATTTATTACCCTTCGGGCGAGTCAATCTTACCACATCGACATCATCGTAACCCATTCGCAGTAGTTCACTACAGCCTCATGAGCCACTTCTTTGTCGCTGCAGCAATCTTGCCTCGCAAATGATCCAGTCTCAAAAATCTACCCAGATTACTCCGTTTTTGGAACTTTCCACGCACTTTTCGATAAATCTAACACCTTGGACACCTTCCGCTACACCCT
>CAYPGQ010000020.1:0-49162 GCA_964410125.1 uncultured Eubacteriales bacterium
ATACTCCTCTTTTTTTACGCCTTAAATAGGACATTACTTATGCAGGTATCAATAAGTGAAACTAAAAAAGTTACATGGAATTTGTGATTTATTTCTGAGGGAATAAGAAAAGGAAGAGAAAAAGAAGGAAAGGAAGATGAGATATAGAAGATACAAAAGAAGGTATAAAAAAAGAAAAAGAACTTACAAGGGAAAGAAAATGGTTCCAAGAAGTTTGAGAGAAAAAATACAGAGAGATTTAGATATTGATAGACAAAAAAGATTCGAGAGAAAATGGGGAGTGATGAGAAGCGGGAGGAGATTCCCTAGGTTTTGAGGGAGATAGGGTTTAAGGAAAAAGTTATGGATTTTAGGGAAAAAAAGATCCATCACGGGAGATAAAAATAGAGATAGAACAATGAGATTCGAGAAAAAATGGGGAGTTTTGCGAAGAGGAAAGGGATATACAAGATATTGAAAAAAGGATCTTCATAACTGAGCTTATGAAGACCTAAGACTAAAGATATGGAAAAACTACTGAGCCCAGCAAAACTTTGCGAGCAGCTAGGGATCAAGCCCTCAACTCTATATGCCTGGACATCGAGAAACCAGATCCCATACCTAAAGCTAAATGGTCTTCTCAGGTTCAGAGAAGAAGAAATAGCACGATGGTTGAAATCCAAGGAAAGGAGGGATATTATAACCAACACGGTTGATAAGATCCTGAACGAACAAAAGAATGGCTAAACTTGTAAAAAGAGGAAATGCCTGGTACTACGATGCTTACATGGAGGGAAAACGTATACGGAAAAGCCTAGGGAAAGATAAAGAACAAGCAAAGACCAAGTTCGCAGAGATCGAGTACAAGAGGTCAAGAAATGAGATATTCAAGAGAAAGAAGCTACAAATCGACCTATTCAAGAGCGAATTCCTGGAATATGTGAGAGCAAGACAGAGCGAAAAAACGCATACGAACTATGCATTAGCGTTAACTCACCTGACAAACTACCTAAAAGATGAAGAAACTGCCAGTCACCTTAACAAAGTGACAATGGGAATGATCGACCGTTTTGTATCCTTCCGGTTGAAGAAAAAATCGCGCAAGAATAAGGGAATGACTATTGCAAGAAGCACTGTAAACACCGAGATCAAGGCAATAAAGCGATTCTTTAGCCGGGCAGTTGAGCTGGAATACCTAGACCAAAGCCCCGCAAAAAAAATAAAGCTCCTGCGAACGATCAACAAGCACCCCAGATTCTTCACAGAACGGGAAGTCGCACTGATCCTGACAGACGAAAGTGATGAATGGACGAGAGATGCTTATCTTATTCTCCTTTACACAGGCATGCGGATTGGAGAACTTGTAAACCTCGAATGGGAAGATATCGACTTCGAGGGGAGGAAAATTGTTGTCAGACCCAAGGATTTCTGGAAACCGAAAGGGATGGAGGAAAGAATCATCCCAATGCACCCTGTTCTATTCCAGCTGCTGGTTAACAAACCGAGGGCATCGCGATGGGCATTCATTAAACAAGACGGAGAGAAACTCAACGTCCACTCGCTGGAATGCAAGTTCAGGAGGCAGCTCTCTAGATTGGGATTAACTTATGCTAACTTACACACGTGGAGGCATACATTTGCCAGTCATCTAATGATGAGATCTGGGAACATCAGAGCGGTACAGAAGCTGCTCGGACATAAGTCGATTAGGACGACAGAGGTCTACGCACACTTAAGTGATAAGCACTTATATCATGTCGTTTCCCTGCTGCCTTCTCCAAATATGGTCACAGTTTTGGTCACACCCGATGATTTTGGGGCTCCCGAGATTCCGCAAGTTGTTGAAAACAATATGGTGGGCGATACTGGATTTGAACCAGTGACTTCTACCGTGTGAAGGTAGCACTCTACCGCTGAGTTAATCGCCCATGGTTCTTTATTTTTAGACGATTTCCACTCTGATGTCAAATGGTTCCAAGATTGCAGGAAATTTGTTTGACATGAAGGCTTTTTCTGAATATAAATAGGGTAATGGCCATTCGGAGATGCCCATACTGCAAAGCCATCATTGATGAAGGCTCTGAATACTGCTCCAATTGCGGGACCCAGCTTCTCTTTCCAGAGGACGAGTATATTCAAGAGGAAGTCCCTGGTGAGAAGATAGTGGAAGAGGAGGTTCAAGAAGAGGAAAATCCGAAAAAAGGGAGATCTTCTTCGAAAAGACGAAAGAAGAAGGAGGAACAGCAGGAATTGGAAGCGGTTGAGACCGAGGAAGAAGCTGAGTCAGAAAAAGAGGAGGATGTTGAAGAGGGAGCTGAAGAAGAAATCACAGAGAATGAAATCCCAGTTGAAATGCAAGAAATAGAAGAGGGGGATGATAAAGAGATAGTAGAAGAAAAACCTCCAGAGGAAGAGCGGGACGAGTTTTTTGTGGAGAAGCAGGAACCGGCATTCGGTACCGAAGACCTTGAAAAAGTGATCGATCCCGAAGAGAAGGAAAAGGCAGAAATTGAAAAATTCTTGAGATCTCTTAAAGATGATCGTGATGAATGGGATGGGGAGATTCCTCCCACAGATGAACTTCCTCCCTGGGCAGAGAAGATAAAAGATGAGAAACTGGATGAAATGCCTGCCGTCGATACTGGAGGCGAAGAGGAAGTTCAGGAATTCGAAGAGCCGAAAGAAGAGCTGCATGTAGAAGAAGAGCAAACTGAAGAGGAAGAGGCAGTTGAGGAAGAATTTCCTCCGATCGTGGATGAAGAAGGAACGGAGGAGAAGGAGGAAGTCCTGAAGCCGATGGGATTAACCCCTGAAGACGAAGTCCCAGATGTGAAAATTCCAGAGGAGGAAACCGGAGAAGAAGAGGCTGTCGAAGAAGAGAAAGTAGAGGAAGCGACCATGCCCGATACAGGCATGGGGATACCGGAAGGAGTCGAACAGGAAAACCTGCCCTTTGCTGATAAGTATTCTGAGGAATTAGAGGATGAGGAGAAATCGCCTCCCTCCATACTTTCTACCTGGCTGAAATCAAGAGCTTTTGATGTGCTTTTTATCGCGGCTCTCTGGATCGTTACCCTTCACATCGCCTCCCGGATGCTGTCCACCAACCTGTTCAAACTGATTTCTGTTTCAGTCCTTCCTGTTGTTGCCTTTTATCTTGTTCTCTTAGCGGTATATCTGTTCCTGTTCTTTTTGTTTTTGGGACAGACGTTGGGGGATCACCTGTTCCATTATGAGGAATAAGTCACTTCCTCACCCAGCCTAAAATTCTCCCCTAAGAAGTGCTTTCTTGCCAGCTTGCTCGATACAATTTCTTGAGGATTGCCCTCGACGAGGATCTCTCCTTCGTCAATGACATAGGCGCGGTCGGTGATCCTGAACGTGTCCCTTACATTGTGGTCAGAGAGAACGATACCAATGCCTCTGTTTCTCAGCTTGAAGAGGATTTTTTGAAGATCGATAATGGTAAGAGGATCGATGCCTGTGAACGGCTCGTCCAAAAGGAGAAACTTGGGATCCAGAAGAAGGGCGCGGCAGATCTCGAGCTTCCGCCGTTCTCCGCCCGAAAGGCTGAACGCCTTTTGATTGGACTGGCTCTTTAGCCCGAGCTCTTCCAGGAGCTGTTTTGCAAATTTCTTCCGCTCATTCCTTTTGTCTCCCATGATCTCCCAAACCATTTTCAGGTTATTTTCTACCGAAGTCTTGAGAAAGACAGAGCTTTCCTGGGGAAGATAGGTTATGCCACGATTGGCACGCTGGTGGGTGGAAAATGTGGAAATGTTTGAGTCGTCAAGATAAAGTTCTCCCTCGTCAGGTTTGAGCAAACCTGCAATCACCAGGAAGGTTGTGGTTTTGCCCGCTCCGTTTCTGCCTAAAAGACCGATGATCTCGCCCGAACGAACTTGGAGGTCCACTCCTTTGACAACCAGCCGGTTGTTGAAGCTTTTTTGAAGGTCCTTAGCCTTGAGGATCGACCCGACTTGTTTCAACATCTTTTCAATATGCGGATGGGGCTTTTCCTCTCTCTCTGTTTTGTCGATGTCGAATTTTATTTTTTTTTCTTTTTTCAGGATCTTTCTGTCTTCTTTTTCCAGGAGGGATAGAAGTTTTGTGTAAGCCCCTTCGATCTGTTGGAGGATTTCTTTGCGCTTTTCTTCAGGAAATTCCTCTGCAATCGGAGAGATCACGATGGAATCCGTGGAATAGAGTCTTTTCAGGTGCAAGTAGGATTTTTTTATTTCTACGAGAGAAGCATCCGGACCAAGCTCGAGTATCTCCAGATATTTATGATACTCCTCTCTCGACATAATCACTCTTCCCAGAGGTTAACTTCGTTTCCGCGCAAAAGATTTTCGGTGAAGAGCTCGATTTCTGTAGCAAAACGGGACTCGGCATGATGCACTAAAAAGGGTTTTTGCTGGCGTGTTGACTTCCAAATCGTGTCATCATATTCCAAAAAACCCACATACTGTGTGTCCATTCCCAAATACTTTTGGAAGGTGCTTTTTATCGAAGCCCCAAGGTGGATATCCTGCATGCTTCTGACCTTGTTCAGGATCAGGTAAATCTTGAACTGGGAAAATGCTTCATGGACGATATCCCTTGTTTCGGGGAAATGCTTAAAAAAATCGAGGAGTTCACGGATGTTGCTGATCTTATACAGTTCCCGCTTTGTCCACGTGTCTTGAGCCAGTCCTTTGAATCCGTAGAATCTGAGCGTCATACGCAATTTTCTGTAGATCACGTTTTTCATGAATTGGTACATGTTTTCCACGGCAAGAATATCCGGTGTCATGACTGCGATCCCTTTGTCGGCGAACAGGAACGTGTCGATGATGTTGTAATGGCTGCCGCCTCCGACATCGAGAAGAACATAACGCGCATTCAATTGGCTTATGTGTCTGAAGAGTTTTTTCTTTTGGGTGAACCGGATATTATCTGCAGAAAGAGAATGGATGTCACCGGCCACAAGAGAAAGGTTTCTGATCCCGGTTTCTATTCTAAGTTCCTCGAGAGGGACTTTGAATTCAAAGAAATCATTGAGAGATTTTTTCGGTTGTTTGAGCCCGAAAACCGAATGGAGATTGGCGCCTCCGAGGTCAGCATCGAGCAGGATGACATCTTTTCTTCTTTTCTCCGACAGATAAATGCCCAGGCTGCTTGCCACAAAGGTTTTTCCTGTGCCGCCTTTGCCGCCGCCGACAACCCACACTTTGGGCTTTTTGGTTTGGGGTTGCTTTGCCATTTTGAGTTCTGTTGTCCTGTCTCTATTTTATCAAAAACGATAAAAAATGCGACACTTACCTTAAATAAAATTTCCTGACAATCCAGGCTGGCATTGTGATGAAATTAGAAAGTTTGTTCTTATGTGTTTTATTCGGATAAAATAGATGAGATGAAAAAAGTGATCAGCGCTTCCCGAAGAACAGACTTAGTAGCCTTCTTTCCTGAATGGTTTGCTTCTGTCCTCAAAAAGGGGGAAGTGGAGGTCCATGGACCCTCAGGATACACATACACAGTTAATTTGAATCCGGATGTCGTTCATACCGTTGTCCTTTGGTCGAAAAATTTTACCAATGTGATCGAAAACCATGCCGGCTTAAAGGATGTGCTCCAAAAATACGCCCAGCTCTATTGCCACTTCACGATCACCGGTTTAGGAGGCACTTTCATCGAGAGAGGCGCGCCTGCTTACCGAACATCTCTTTTGCAGCTGGGAGATTTGGTGGACATTGTGAGGATGCCAGAAAGAGTCACCGTACGTTTCGATCCTATTGTTTATTGGAAGGAGGGAGATGGTATTTATTCAAATCTCCAAATATTTGAAAAAATGGCTCCGTCGCTCCAAAAAAAAAGGATTAAAAATGTACGGATAAGCTTTGCCCAATGGTACAGGAAAGCTGAAAGGCGGGCGGCAAAACATGGTTTTCAGTACATCGATCCTCCGAACGAGCAAAAATTGGAGGATGCCCGCTCTATTGTTCGGGTGGCCCAAGAGTGGGGACTCGATCTGTTCTCTTGCAGTCAGGACTTTCTCACCGAAATCCCTGAAATCCGTCCTTCTTCCTGTATCGATGGCTTTTTTCTCCACAGTATTCATCCAGACAAGGAGGCACTCTCGACAAAAAAGGATAAGACACAGCGAGCTGAATGCCGCTGCACAGAGTCAGTCGATATCGGGAGTTACACCCAGTTCTGTCCCCACTGCTGTCTATATTGTTACGCCAATCCCAAGACTTAGATACCGACGGCCAATCTTTCTGCCAGCGCAGGGGGTAAACCTGCATCTATGATTCTTTTTTGGGCTTTTTCGATATTGTATGGGAAGCGGTAGAACTCAATTTTTTTCGCATTGGAGTCGTAAATGGCACAGGCAGCCATCGGGTTTCTGTCGCGAGGCTGTCCGATCGAACCCGGATTGATCAGATATCGTACACCTTTTTCGATTTTTGTCTCGTTAATATCGCCGGTCAGGAACGTACCCTCGACGATATGGTCTTTTTCTTCATAAACAAACGGAAAGTGGGTGTGTCCAAAAAAGCAGATCTGGACAGGAATATGGAGGAAAGCTTCAGAGGCGTCGAATTCGCCGAAGATGTAATGATCTTCATCGAACGGAGCCCCATGGCAGATCATGATGTCCTTGTTGACGATCACCGGTCCCTGCTTCAGTTTGTAGAGGTAACTCATGTTTTTTTTGGTGATGTGATCTCTTGTCCAGTGAATGGCCGAGGCAGCTATCGGGTTGAATGTCTGCACTGTGTCAAGCCCGCAGACGGCTTTGTCGTGGTTCCCCCTGATTGTGGATATGGGCTTGAGGAGGCGGATTCTCTGGATGCTCTCATTTGGGGAAGCGCCGTAGCCGACCAAATCTCCAAGAAAGAGGTAATGGTCGATTTTGCGTTTTTGTACAAACTTTAGGAAGGCCAGGAAGGCTTCCATGTTTCCGTGAATATCCGTAAAAATGAGATACCTCATAGCTAATGAGTCCTTGTTTCGAGAAACGATGTGTACATCCTATGGGCCCTATAGGAGCTTCGCACCAGAGGGCCTGCTTCGACTTCCTCGAATCCAAAATCCAGAGCGATTTTTCTTAATTGCTCGAATTCCAACGGTGAATAAAATTTTATCACAGGAGCATTATCTCTAGACGGTTGCAGATATTGCCCGACGGTTAGCAGATTGCATCCCATCCGGCGGAGGTCGGAAAAGGTATGAAGGATGTCTTCTGTTGATTCTCCCATGCCTATCATCATCCCTGATTTGGTGATGGCGCCGAATTCTTTGACCCGCTCCAACACTCTAAGAGAACCTCTATAGTTTTCGATGGGTCTGTTGATAGCTGGATACAAGGACTCGGGGACTTCAACATTATGGTTAAAAATGTCTGGCTTGGCAGCCACCACGGTCATCAATGCTTCGTCGTTTCCGTTGAAATCCGGGGTTAAGACCTCGATTTTTGCTGAAGGGATTTTTTGCCTGATAGCTTTTATGGTTTCGACGAAAAGAAACGCTCCTCCGTCAGAGAGATCATCACGGGTAACAGATGTGATCACTACATACCGAAGGCCCATAGAGGAGGCGGCTTCGGCCACCCGGGAAGCTTCGTCTTCAGAGGGAGGGGAAGGGGTGCCTTTTTTCACAACACAAAATGAGCAGTTGCGGGTGCATGTGTCGCCCAAAATCAGGAAAGTGGCTGTGCGGTGCGTCCAGCACTCCGAAATGTTTGGGCACTTGGCGCTTTGGCATATGGTGTGGATGTTATGCTTTTTGAGAAGATTGGAGACCTGGAAAAAGTTTTGATGAGAGGGGAGTTTGACCTTGAGCCATGATGGCTTTTTTTTGGTCTGTAATTCTGATAAAGACAAAATTCTACTTTTTGATGCGCAAATTAATTTTGATTATTTTTCTACCGTTTTTTCTTATAAGGAAAGAGATAATATTATTGAATTTTTTATAACGATTAATAATATTCGAATTCCCGTTCTCTTTTCAGGCGTCTTCTCATGCGTTTGCGAGCTTGGGCATCCTTCATCCGTCTTTTTTCACCAGGTTTATAATAAACGGAATGCTTCTTGATCTCTTTAATAATGGCTTCCTGCTGGACTTTTCGCTTAAATCTTTTCAGTGCGCTCTCGAGCGATTCGCTTTCTCCAACGACAACAAATGCCAAAGGAAATCACCTCCTTATAAGATGATGGCAGAGTTTAACGGATTCCCAGGGGATTGTCAAGCGCCTATCCAAGCGAGACAGGAAAAAAGGGGACGGTTCTATTTTTTCCGGTAGCGGATTTGGCCGCCGACAATGGTGTAGATGGTTTTCGTTGTGAGAATCTCTTGCGAGTCGATTTCAAGAATGTCTTTATCCAAGACAGTGAAGTCCGCATATTTGCCTATTTCGATCGAGCCTAAAACATCTTCCTGGAAGGCCGAATAGGCAGCCCAAATGGTAAAGCCTTTGATGGCTTCTTCGATCGTCATTCGCTGTTCGGGGTGCCATCCGCCTTCGGGCCAACCATTGGGATCCTGCCGTGTTACAGCCGCATAGATGCCTAGCAGGGGATTGTTCGATTCGACAGGAAAATCTGATCCGCAGGGGATCACCAGACCGGCATCGATAAACCACCGCCAGGCGTAGGCTCCCTTGGCCCGCTCTTTTCCGACTCTATCTTCCACAAAGTACATATCCGAGGTGCAGTGGGTGGGCTGCATAGAAGGAATGATGGCGAGAGAAACGAACTTTTCGATGTCCTGTTGTTCGATGATCTGGGCGTGTTCTATGCGGAAACGATGGTCTGGCTTGGGATTCTCTTGCAAGGCCTTTTCGTAGGCCTCGAGGCAGAGGCGGTTTCCCCGGATTCCGATGCAGTGGGTGTTTACACCCATGCCGGCTTCCAGGGCAGCTTTGGAAATAGCGGTGATGTATTCGGGTGTGATCCTGAGCAGGCCATTGTTGTCCTGGTCGTCCTCATAAGGAGCAAAAAAAGCAGCCCCTCTTGAACCGAGGGCTCCATCCAAAAACAGTTTGATACTCCGGACCGAAAGCATGTGATGGCCGTACTGTTTGATGCGGTGTTTCTTGAAATAGGCTGCCAAATCCATGTCCAAGGGAAGGTCCTTCTCTTCCCCCAGCATGGCATAAACCCGCATGTTGAGTTGGTTGTTATCTATGAGGTTTCTGTATAGATCGATGTGTTGCGGCCCAATTCCTGCCTCATGTACGCCAGTCAGGCCGACCGAGAGGCAACTTCTGACAGCTTTGAGAAATTTTTGTTTGAAATGTTCATCGGAGTCCGGAGGGATGTTATCCAATACTAGGTTCATGGCTCTGTTGATCAGAACTCCTGTGGGTTCGCCGTTCTCTTTGCGTATGATGAATCCGCCCACCGGGTCAGAGGTATCCTTTGTGATGCCTGCAAGTTCCAGGGCTTTTTGATTGGCAAAGGCGGCGTTTCCGTCGATTCTTGACAGAAAGACGGGATTGTCGGGAGTAACTTTGCTCAGAGGATCATGCACAGGAAAATCCTTATCCTCCCAATCGTTTTGGTCCCATCGTCCGCCGGCGATCCATTCTCCAGGCTCTGTAGATTGAACTCTTATCGCAACGGTGTCGATGATTTCCTGGTAGCTTGTGGTTCCTGTGACATTTAAGGATGTGAGCTCTGCGCCGAGGCTGTGAAGATGGGCGTGGGCGTCTATCAGGCCCGGAAGCACGAGCTGCCCTTCCAAGTCGATCACTATTGTGCTGGGAAGAATGTATTTTTCGACATCTTGGTTGCTGCCGACGAAAACGATTTTGTCCCCACGGACAGCCACCGCTTCATGCACAGAAAATTCCCCGTCAACCGTCACCACCTTTCCTCCATGTAATACCAAATCAGCTGGCGCAGGCCTCCCACAGGAAATGATAGCGGCCAGGCTGATGATGACTAGAAAATACAAACATCTTTTATAGTTCATGATATTTTGCCTCCTTTTGAAGGAAGGATTGCATAATCCATGTCCCTAGGGAAAAATATATCTCTGAGCAAAAAAAATCAAGAGCAAAAAGACGATTTTATTTGCATTTGACATGCTTCATTTCCTTAGTATATTTTGATTTGAATAATTCGGTGCCGTGATGCTCGACCCCTTAATTCAGTTTTTTCAGATTATTTGGATTTTTTATAGCTTATCGCAAGTCCGTTACCGCGACTATCGACTGTCGTCTCCATATTCGGCAGGCTGAGAAGATAGTCCAGGTAGTCTCCGCTTCCTCCTCGGCTTCTGCCCCGACTTCTCATCGACACATTGTGAGTGGTGTAACAACCGCCGATCTCCAGCTTAGGGAGCACGGCAATCAGATAATTTTTGTACCAGCCCTTGTCCGCGTCGCTGAACACGAAGTCGAAGGGCCCTTCCAGGGCGGGAACGATTTCATGAGCATCCCCGAGACGAGCCTCGATGTAGTCGGAAAGCCCGGCGGCTTCGAAGTTTTTCAGAGCTTCACGGTGCCGCCGCTCGTTGATGTCGATGGTGATCAGTTTTCCTCCGGTTTTGCTGAGCGCCCATGCGATCCAGATTGTGGAGTGTCCGGTCGATGTCCCGATCTCGAGTGCCCTTGTATATTTATTTTTAAGAATAATGTCATGGAGAGTCTGTCCGTCGACAGCCGGCACATTCATATCGCCCCACCCCCAGTCATGGGAGTCGAGAAATTTCTTGACCCTGACGTCGAGGTCCTCGGTATCCGGATTAACCAAAGATCCGGACAGGGGAATGGTTATGGCAAGGATGGCAGTAATAAACAGGAGCGGGAAGAAGTGCACTGCGAATATCTTCATTTTTTCCTCCATTCTTTATATCTTTAGACTCTGAAAGGCCGAAATTCTTCCCCTTTAATTCGGTACCTGTCCCCGAATTAAGTGATTGAGTATCCTGTCCCCAATTAAAACATTTGTCCCCAATTAAAACAGAGCTTTGATGAAATAGAAAGTCATGATGCCGGCGAGGATCAGTTTCAGAAGCATGCCGACCATCACTCCGACAAAAACTCCCCATCCAGCTTTGAGTGCTTTGGACGCTTCTTTTCCGGCGATGACTTCTCCAGAAATCGCTCCAAGGAAAGCGCCGATGATTATGCCAAAAGGAGGAACGAAAATGATTCCCAAAAGCATGCCGATGATTGCACCCCAAAAACCATACTTCGTAGCGCCGAACTTTTTTGCTCCCACGGCAGGAAGCAGATAATCCAGAGCTTGAATAAAAACAGTCAGGACTCCCAACACGATCAGAAGTTTGACCGAAAAGGGTTCCCATTTTTTTACGATGGACAGACATATGAGAGCCAAAAAGCTAAAGGGAGGACCGGCTACTCCTGGAATTATGCAGCCGATGATTCCGATGATGATAAAGATTACGCCGAGAACAATCAAGAATTCCAAGGTTTGATCCTATATTGATCGATGGCCTTATCCTTCATCAAGAGTAGGGCATAGACTTCTGACATCTCTGACTTATTATTGCAACAACCGTCTCAGCTTGGATGAATTTGATTTGACTTGTCTGATAAACGGATCGAAATCCTCTACGCCTATCAAGAACACACGGCCTTTTTCTGCTTGGATAAAAAGCGCTCGCTCTCCCTGGAGGAGGAGAAACGCTTTTCGACCGTTTTGAAGCCTGAACCAGCCGGTGCGAAGATTGCCGAGCGAAGTGCCGGAACTTCTACTGATCGGACGCCACTCGGTATCCTGAAGATTTTCCACCCAAGCACGCTGGATTTTATCTGTCTCAACGACCTGAGTTTTTGATAAGATGGCCTTCAGAGTCAATCTGTCTTCTGTGACTTTGATCGAACCGGATGACTTCATGGTTAGGAAGAATATTCCCAGTGCAAAACATATGAGGGAGCCCAGGAAGTAGCTGGATTTGCTTCGGGTACTTCGGAAAATCCCGCGAATGGCAAGAATTCCGATAGCGACCAATCCGATTCCGATGTAGGTCATGAGTTTGATTGCAGGTAACAGGATTTCCATTTAATCCTCCCTTATGATTTCATGCCTGAAATTTCAAGATTTTTATAGTTATTCTTTATAAAAAACTTCATAGACCTCGCGGGTGGGTGGTGTGATGAAAAATTGAATGAATTTGACCAGTTGTTCCTGAAAGAGCCGGCTGTGTTCTGTTTTGAGAAGATCTTCTTCAGTTTCCCACATTGTCACGATGACGCAGTTTCCAGTTTTGCGGTCAGCCATAAAATTGGCACCTATGTAGCCTTTTATTGTCTTGATCGAAGGAACAACTTGATCTTCGAAAAGCTTTGCTGCCGCATCTATTCTGTCTAAGTGGGTTTGAATTCGGAGCATTCTTGCAAACATGGCATTTCCCTCCTTGCTTGCGCGAAACAAAGCTTAGCAATTCATAACAAAAAAAGCCAGAATCAGAGCCTCCCCTTTTCTACTTTTCTGCGTGGACTATTCTTGTAGAGCGTCGAGGCGTGCTTTGATGTCTTCGACTTCGGGGGCGCCTGGGTCGGCACCCTTCCAGAGGTTGAGGAATTTTTCGTATTGCTCTTTGGCCTTTCCCCGCCAGGCTCTTTTTTCATACAACTTAGCCAATCGGTAGTGGTACAAAGGATGAATCAGGCAGCGTTCTTTGGGGCTGGGATCAAAAGTGATCAAGCGTTCATACTCTGTTATGGCCTTATCGATTTTTCCTTTTTTTTCATACGCCCGTGCCAAAACATCTTTTTGAAAAGGAAAGTTATAAACCAGAAGAGATTGCACATACATCGAACCAATTGAACCTAATGGAGATGTATTTTCACTGATTGCAATGGCCTCGTCGATGGAGCCCTCGGCAAGGAGGATCTCTGCAAGAAGAAGATCGTGTTCAAATTTACTTTCTTCCTTATACGCAACAATATCGGGAAAAAGAGACTTCATCTTCTCCAACTTCTCTCTGGCGGAGGCAATTTGTCCTTCTTTGACATCCGTAAGACCAAGACAAAAATTTGTATAGGCCGTATTGTATGGAGATCGATACGGATATATCTCTTGCCTCATATCCAACCATTTTTTAAATGCCTCCCGGCTAAGCTCAAGCTCTCCTCTGTCATAATATATCCATCCCAGGATTCGATTGATGTTTCCAACCCATTCTTCATTCTCGACTGATTTCGCAAGCTCTGTTGCCACTTGCAGGTCACTTAATGCCTGTCCGACTTGACCCAGCCAATAATTATAAAATCCCCGCCACATATAGGCTTCAGCTTTGGTTCCAGTAGAGGGCGATTGTTCGATAAATCGGTTGCACCACTTCATCGCTTCAGCAGAATTTTCTTTGAAGGCAAAAACATACCCTATGGCATGATTCGCTAAAAAGAAATCGTCGTCGACCTCCAAGGCTTTTTTGTATTTTGCTATAGACTCATCAAGCCTTCCCATGATGAAGTAGACTTCGCCCATGGAATCATAGGGATTGGGATCCCCGGGCGAGACCACAGAATATTTTTCAAAATACTCGATGGCCTTGGGATTGTTCTCAAGGTCGATATGAGTATAGGCAATTTGGTTTAGAGCCTCTCCGTAATTAGGATCGAGTGCCAAAGCTCTGTTTAAACATTCGATGGCTTTTTCAAAGTTGTTATTCACATAAAAATACACACCCAGCCAGTAATGTCCTTGTTTCTCCTTGGGAAATTTTTGCGAGTAAATCTTGAGAGTATTTCCCCATTTGTCCATGTCATTTTCGACAAAAATCGCATAAGCACCATCAATAAGAAGTTTTTCTCTATCCGTGGCATTGTCCGCATTAAGTTTGGCCTTCTGGATAGCCTCGTCGCGGGCTTTTGCATCTCCTAGTTTGTCATAGACCAAGGTAAGCCAGAAAAACGCCATGGCGAAGTTTGGGTCGAGCTCGATGGCTTTCTCCAAAGACTGCCTGGATTTCTCGAATTGAAATTTTTCGTTTTCGGTTCTTCCTTGAATGTAATAATCATAAGCCTCCATCGAAGATGTTGTGACTTCTGTGACCGGGATTTGGGAGGCTTTTATTTTGCTTTCGGATATTCCTATGCCGCGTGAAATCTCTGCGCTCAATTCATCGATTTGGTTCTTTAGAATGCTGCCCTCTCCTTCGCCTTTTGAGCTGGCCGTTTTGACCAGACTTTTACTGCTGACTTCCAGAACCTTCACGTCTGTTGCGAACATATCACCGGCTTTGGTGAAAAAGCCGAGGACTATGGCATCGATGCCTTCCATCCGGCACAGCTCGAATCCCAAGTCCTGGTCGATGACCGGTGTGTCTTCTTTCCCGATTTGCTTGAGGAGGTCGTGGAGGCGTTCCCAGGTTGTTACCTGGAAATATCCTGATTGTTCCAGGCTTGTGATCAGAAGATTGGGAATGGTGTCCTGTAAATAATCGTAGGCCTGGTCACCGGTCTGATTCCTGAAGCTGACCACAGCTATGGAGTGCCTCTCTGTGGGGAGGAGGGGAGCTCCTATATTGAAAACAAACCGCCAAAGGATGAATCCTGTTACGATTATGGCAAAAATAATGAGGGTGGGAATCAGAAGCTTCTTCATCCCAAAAGTGACGGTAATTTCTCGTGAAGTGAGAGGTTTCCGTTTAGGAATAACCTTCTCTGTGGTTGGTATTTCCTGGTCTAAGGTTGTTAGTTCAGACCGTAATTCGCCTGCACTCTGGTATCTGTTGTTTTTCTCTTTCTCCAGGCAGTTTAAGATGATGCGGCTGAGATCGTCAGGAATCTGAGGATTCAACTCCTTTGGATCTTTAGGTGTTTCACTTTTGTGTTTGACGCCTACTGTGAAAGGAGTGTCTCCTTCGAAAGGAGCCTGTCCTGTCACCATCTCATACAGAATCACTCCTAAGGAATAGATGTCTGATTTTTGGTCTGTTTCTTTGCCGTCGACTTGCTCAGGTGACATGTAGTCAGGCGTTCCAATCATCACCCCTGCCCCAGTGATGCCCTTTCCTTCGAGTGATCGGGCGATCCCAAAATCCATGATTCGCGCATTTCCATCCTGGTCGATCATGATGTTCTGGGGTTTGAGATCGCGGTGCACAACTCCTGTTTTATGGGCTTCAGCTAGTCCATCACACACCTGTTTAGTTATTGTTATGGCTTGTCCCGGACTTAACCGTCCCATCCGTCGGATCAGGCTTTTCAAGTCATCCCCAGGCACAAACTCCATCGTGATATAGTAGTTGCCTTCCTCCTTGCTGAGGTCGTACATCTGACAGACATTTTTGTGGCGGATCTTTCGGGCATATTTCAGCTCGTTTCGAAAACGCTCGATGGTTTTTTTATCTGCGGCAATTTCTGGCTTTATTAATTTCAAGGCAATTTTTTCGTTTACTTCGGTATCCACAGCCTTATAGACCCGGCCCATACCCCCTCGGCCCAATTCTTCGATTATCTGGTAACGTTCTGCGAAAGTTGAACCAGTGGTCAGCTCTTCTTTTGGGATTTCTATCGTCTTGGTAGGGAGAGAAACGTCTTCGGAAAGCCCCAATTGGGTGCCACATTTGCTGCAGAACTGGCTGTCAGAAGCATTGTCCGATAGACACTTGGGACACTTCATGCTTGCTTTCCCCTTACGCTCATCGGCAAAAGAATATCAATTTAGGAGTAAAAATGCAACAGGGGATTGCTTCGTTGCTACGCTCCTCGCAATGATGCCGCTACTGGAGGGTGGTGAGGCGGGTGCGGGCATCTTCGAGTTCGGGGATTCCGGGATCGGCGTTTTGCCAGAGGGATAGGAATCTCTGGTAATTCTGTTTGGCCAACTGGTCCCAGCCTTTTTGTTCAAAGATCTTTGCCAAACGGTAATAACTCTTGGCGTAGATGTCCCCGTAATCCAGTCTCCCCAACGTGAGCGGGTGAATCTTCCCGTATTCTTCTGACGCTTCATCCTGATTTCCCGACCTTAAATAGGCTAGAGCCAGGGAATCGAGGAACATGGCCCGGTCGTTTCCCACGATCCATGGATGCCTGTAATATTGGTGAGGCAGGAGGGAAATCGCCTGATTGAAATTTTCGATGGCTTGCGGAAAGTTGTCCCGGGCAAGCTCTATCATTCCGGTCAAGTGAAGGAAGAATCGGATCTCTTTTTGATTCAACCCTCCCTCTGTCGATTGTCTCAACGCGGCAGCCGTCTTCTGTGCTTCTGGCAGCGCATTCATGGCTACTTCAACAAGCCCCTTGAAGTACATGGCTCTCCTCTGCAGATCCAGCCGCACACCGCCCATATCGATCTGCAAGGCATTGTTGCAAACGTTCAATGCTTCCTGGTAATTGCCCTGCCTCATATACATATAGGCCAGGCGTGAGGACAACCATGCTTGCCACGCTCTTTCCTGGACACTCTCTGCCAGCAGGAAGGCCTGCGTGACTTGCGCAACAGCATCATCCCATCTTCCCTGAGACACATACAGGTCTCCCAGACAATCCCAGCCGTAAAGGCGGGCCACTTCTTCTGCTTCCCTTGGGAGCTTCTGGTATTCGGCTTCTGCATGGAAAAAATTCTCTTGGGCGTGATTGATGTCTCCTTTTATCCAGATGGCATGGAAGTGTGTTGGGTCCATAGCCCGGGCTTTATCCGCTTCGATGTGGGCAAACTCGTATTGTCTCTGGCACAGATAATTCACAGCATAATTCCCATGAATCCAGGCCACTTCGTCAAATTCATCCAGATAGAGTTCAAGAATATGCCCGGCTCTCTCGTACATGCCCTTTGCCATGAAAGTTTCGGCTGCATTCGCGTAGTAGAAGAACCGGTCATATCTGTTCTGGATGCACACCTCGTACCGTTCGATGGCCTTGTCCCATTCTTCGATGCTCTTGTATATCAATCCCAGGCGGTTGTTGGCATCGCCGTCCTCTGGATAGAGTATCAACAATCTTTCGTAGGCCTCGATCGCTTTGTCAAAAGTCGTTTCTGTTGACCTGTAGTATTCTCCCTGGATCTGGTAGAGCTCTCTTTCGGATACGCGGTCGCTGAATTCGAAGGCTCTTTGAAAGTACTCTCTCGCCTCGGAAGTGTATCCCAGGTTGTTGTAGGCTGTTGCAATCGCTTCGTATGCCATGGCAAATTCGGGATCGATCTCTGTCGCTGTCTCAAGTGACTCAAGCGCTCTTCCATAATCAGCCTGACGGATGTATTCAGATCCCTCGGTAAAATGTCTTAATGCCTCAGGGGAACTTGTCGTGATCTGTCCGACCTGTTCGTCGATATCGGCAGCGATGACTTCATCCGGAATCTGGAAGTTCTCTTTGATTCTCCGTGTCAGCTCGTCCACCATCGAGTAGAAACTTCGCTCTCCGGTTCCCTGTACGCTTTCCGAACCGACGAGCTCCCCAGAATTGGCATCCTGGAGGGTTACATTTATCCGGAACATGTTGCCGGCTTTTGTGTAGTTGCCGACAAGGACGTTTTCCACGCTCCCTCTTCTGGCAAGATCTCTTAAAACATCGGACGAGTATGTCTGTGTTTCCAATTGCTCGAGCTGGTTTAAAATGTCGAACATATTTTCGCCGCTCAGGACACGTAGGTATTGGGATTGGGAGAGGTCTGTTATTAATAGATCAGAAAGAGCGGTCCGCCAGTGATCTAGGGTAGCATCCCCTGTGTTATTCTTGAAATACAGGATGGCGAGAGAGGGTTTATCTGTGGGCATAGGAGCGGCTTCTTTTGCTTGCCAGGGTTTCCAAATCACTAATACCAGAGCGGCGGCCAAAATCAAGACCAGGAAGGGGAAAAAATATTTTGGCAGTCCAAAAGGCCGCGTGAATTCTTTGAAGGCGATGGATCTTCGCACCTTCGGGACTTTTTTTGTGTCTTTAAGGCTTCCCTCGATTTCTGCCAACTCCGAGCGCAATTCTCCGGCGCTTTTATGCCTGTATTCTTTATTTTTTGCCAGGCATTTCATGATGAGTTGGTTCAAGACATCCGGGATTTGAGGGGCCAAAGTTTTAGGGCTTTTTGGCGTTTCTTCTATGTGTTTGATGGTGATGCTGATAGGGGTATCACCTGAAAATGGCACTTTTCCTGTGACCATTTCATAAAGGATGATGCCCATGGAATATATGTCCGATCGCTGGTCGACACCGGTGTCCTGGGCTTGCTCGGGGGACATGTACTCAGGTGTCCCGATCAGGTGGCCTGATTCTGTAAGCCCTCTGGATTCGAGGGAGCGGGCGATCCCAAAATCCAGGATTCGGGCATTTCCCTCCCTGTCGATCATGACATTGCCGGGTTTTAGATCACGGTGAATAACCCTCAATCTGTGGGCTTCGGCCAATCCTTCGCAGATTTGTTTGGCGATGGATACGGATGTTTCCATGCTGAGCTGCTTTGTCATTTTAATCATGCTCTGGAGGTCTTGGCCCGGGATGTATTCCATGATAATGAAGTGTGTTCCTTCATCCTCTCCCAGGTGGTACATGCGGCAGACATTTTTATGGGCCACCTGCCGTGCGAGACGAAGTTCGTTGCTGAAACGGCCGATGGTCTGTTGATCGCGGGAAATTTCAGGGTGCAGGATTTTTAGGGCAACTTCCTGATTGATCTTTGTGTCCAGCACGCGGTATAGGCGGCCCATGCCTCCCCGGCCGAGTTCTTCGATGATCTCGTATCTTTTGGCAAAAATGGCCCCGCGGCGCAGTTCTCTTAGAGGAGTGGGAAGAGGCTTTGTGGATTCTTTGAGTTGGGCCCCGCAGTTCCCGCAGAAGTAGGCATTTTCGGGATTATCTGCCTGGCATTTGGTACACTTCATCGTCTTTCCATCGCCTGATTCCCGCGCCAAAAGATTATCAACTAATGAGAAAAAAAGCAAGAAGGCAGGGTCATATATGTGAAGGCTGGAAATAAGATGATGTGCCTGAGCTTGATAATACACAGAATGTGTGTATAATATGTGTATACGTAGGCATTCCCAGGAGGAAAACATGCAGATTAGGCACAACATTACTCTGGATGAGGAGATATCCAAGGAGCTTGAAACTTTGGCCAAAGAACTCGGAGAGAAAAAAAGTTACATCATAGGAAAGGCCCTGACTGTCTATTTTGATCTTCTTGATCTGAAGCTTGCGAAAAAACGGTTGAAGGACCTGGAGGAAGGGCGGGAGAAATTGCTCGATGCGGATGATGTTTGGAAAATCCTGGATTTATAGGGATGTACAAACTGAAGTTCTTGGGAAAAGCCCTAGAAGATTTGAAGCGGATCGATAGAGCGCATCAGAAGATTATCAAAGCGAAATTGTTGATACTGGCAAAGAATCCGACAGTACTCAAAAACAATATAAAAAAAATAGGCGGTGCAGAGGATAGTCTTTACAGGCTAAGAACTGGCAGCTACAGAGTAATATTCAGGAGGGAGGAAGATCAGCTAGTAATCATCATAGTCAGAATCGGCCATCGAAAAGAAATCTACCTGAAATTATGAAAGTTATGAAAGCCTGACCTTATTATTTAACAGGGCCGAAATATTTATCCAGCCATGCAAGAACTTCCCTAACCTGTTCGCTTATTGGGATGAAATGGTCTGTTGGATAGACCTTTAATACTTTGTGTTCATCTGGCGTTCCCAATAGATCAAACATCGGCTTTACCGTTGTCTCAAGCGGAAAGGTCATATCGTATTCTCCGTTGAGCATTAAAGTTGGGACCTTAACTCTGATGACATAGTTGATTTCGTTGGCTTCAGGACGGCCTTCTCCCCACATCCCTCCGACTATTAATATGCTTATTTTGAGACGATCTTCAACAGCCGGAATAATCGCTCCATATTGCCCGCCCCAGCTGAAGCCAAAGTAAGCGAGTTTCTCAACGTCAATGTCATCCCGGGTTTCTAAATAATCGAGGCTTCTTTTCAGATCTTGGACAAGCTTTATCAAGTATTGTGTATAAAAATGGCTGTTATCACCGGTGTGTATTGGAGCCAATTTGGGGTCTCCCCGCTCGAATGTCCCTTTGTAAATCGGATAAGCTACTGCCCTACCGTTTTTAAGCAAAAAAGTAAGGTTTCGCTTAAATTCGCCAACACCCTCAATATTTTCACTGGATCTCTTATGAACAGAACCAGATCCTGGAAAGTAGATCACAGTCTGAAACGGAGGGGAGGCATTCTTAGGGAGAAAAAGATACATAACTATTCGTTCGTTCTCATATGCGGCATCAAATGTGATCTTTTCTTTGATCCAATCCTCGGCACTTTCATCCTTACTTTCCACATTTGCATTCAAATCCGTCTTGTCATATGAGAATTGGTTTTTATAAGCTTTGAAAACATCATCGGGAACTGGCGTCTGCTTGTAGAAATCAACTTCTTCCTCTAATATATCGGGTTCAAATACTGTGTCTGGGAAATTTTCGGGCTCGATGTAGAGAACACATCGGAATCCATTTTTTTCAGAGCGATCGAATGAAGAGGCTTGAGTCCAATTGCCATACATATAGGAAAAATCATTCCAGGCACCGCCCCTTATCAGTCTCCCTTTTCCTGTTTCGTTCCAACACCATTCTCTGACGTTGCCGGCCATATCGTAAGTTCCGTAAGCGCTCATTCCTTGAAAACTGCCAACGGGCGCAAGTTTTTCACCGTTTAAGTTACTCATCGGCAGCAAAATAGAGAAGAGGCCGCTGAACGACGCCATGGGAGTATAACCACCTCGAGCAATATTCCAATGGATTCCGGTCGGCAAACTTTTTCCTTTGAATTCTGCATATGCGGCTGCCTCATGCCAACTGACTCCTGAAACAGGAAAATCATCTTTTCCTTCAGGGAAATCTCCTGCATGCCAGGTTGAGGGGCCAGGCCTGCCGGTTTGATCCACAAATTCTGCCATTGCTTCATCCCATGATAGTTTTTTTCCATCTTTTAGGAATTCATGCTTCCAATATTCTTTTTTCTGATAACCCCCTTTGTCGATGAATTCTTTGAATTGTTTATTTGTCACTTCACATCTATCGATAAAAAAATCAGGAAGATCACCGATGTTTAAATATTGGACTTTTGCCCCGTTTACCCGAACCATTCCTGGCGGGATGCTTTCTTTTTTATCAAGAGTTCTTTTTGTGGTGTAAGGAATAACCGAACTTTGTTTAGATATATCGATGTCGAATGTGGAAGAGACAGCCAAGACTGTTTCGTATCCTTCTTTTTCCATCTTCCATCGGAAATTTCCTCGAGGAAGTCTGATTTTTTCAAGTGGTGAAATCCCGAGGAACTCCCAGTCGCTGTCGGGTTCAGAGTATTTTTTCATGTAAATTTTTGCTCCTGAAGGATCTGTATGAATGGAGCTGTTCACCACACATGATAAAAGAAGTTCAATGAGTTTTGGATCATTCGGGATAGATTTTTCGGCCTTTAGAATCAGCTTGTAAGCATCATAATAATTTTCAATTCCTGGTTTAATTTCACTAATTATTCGTTCGATTTCGGGGAGGAGTTCTTGGCGGGTATAGCGGATTTTTGATTGACGGTTTGAGTACCAGAAGGCAGTGATGACGATGGCAGAGATGATGAGAAGCGTTGGGATAGCCACGATGGGCTTGCGTATTTTGCGGAGAAATGAACGGATTGAAAATGCGCCCAATTCCTCAGCTTTTAAGCTGTCTTTATATTTCTGAAGGTCCGTCAATATATCTGCGGCTGATTGATAACGCGACTCTGGCTTTTTCTTAAAGGAGCGGCTAATTATTTGCTGGAGTTCTGTAGGAATATCGGGATTCCAGGCAGCGACGGGCTTTGCCTCTTCATGCACGACAGAGTAGAGGATAGAGGCTTCCCGGTCTCCCATGAAGGGGAGTTGGCCGCTGAGCATTTCATACATCACTATGCCCAATGACCAGACGTCTGAGCGATGATCGACTTCTTCACCGCGGGCTTGCTCGGGAGACATATAGGCCACAGTACCTAGGGTTGTTCCTTTCCGTGTAAGCAGCGTCCCTCCTTTGACCTTGGCCAACCCAAAATCCATGACCTTGGCTTGGCCTGCACCTGTCACCATGATGTTGGCGCTTTTGATGTCACGATGAACGATCCCTTTTTTGTGAGCTTGCTCTATCCCTTCTGCCACTTGAATTGCGATATCCAGAGCATCTTTTGTTTTAAGCGGACCTCTATCGATTTTGGTCTTCAGGCTTTGTCCCTCCACATACTCCATAGCTATGAAGGACTTGCCTTCTTCCTCATTGATTTCATGGATGGTGCAGATGTTGGGGTGGGATAGAGCGGCTGCAGCCTGGGCCTCGATCACAAAACGATCCTTGGCCTCTTTATCTTTGGTCAGCTCCGGTGGCAAAAACTTGAGCGCGACATTTCGCTTGAGCTTGGTATCCTCAGCCTTGTAAACGATTCCCATGCCTCCCTTTCCCACTACATCGATGATTTTGTACTTCCCTACGAGTTCGGTACCTGGTACCAATTCATCGATCGGTCTGAGGATGGTGTGGGTGTGGGACAGAAAGACTTTGTCTCCCGGATGGATAGGTGTTCCGCATTTGCTGCAGAACTGGGAATCATCTAAAATATCGGTCTGGCATTTGGGACATTTCATGCTGTTCCTTCCCTCAAATCATCTCCATTAAATTATCAATTCATGAGAAAAAAAACAACCTCATCTCTAATCTTTATATCGGGCCAGTAATAGGATATAATACTCATAAGAGTACCAGTCCCTATGAAAAAGAAAATCTGGGTAAATAAGTCGAATTCATTTGCAGAGGCGCAGGAGTTTGATGACTCTTACTATTTATCCCGGACGCCGACCGAAAGATTAGAGACGGTTCAATTCCTCCGTGAAGAGTTGTGGAAGCTGAAAAAGGATAAAAACCATGAAGGTAGAAAAAGACTACGAAGAGTTCTTAAGCTTATTAAACAAACATAACGTCAAATATTGCATCATAGGCGCTTTTGCCGTCGCATTTTATGCCAAACCCAGATACACAAAAGACATCGACATCCTTGTCGAGCCCAGCAAAGATAATGCCCAAAAGATCCTAAAAGTTCTGGAAGAGTTCGGATTCGGGGAACTTTCCGTATCCCTCGAGGATCTGATGCGCGAGGGCAGCATCTTGCAACTCGGGTATGAGCCTTTGAGGATCGATCTCTTGAACAAGTTAGAAGGATTTCAGTTCCAAGATATCTGGCAGAATAGAGTAACGGGCGAATATGGTTCTGAAAGAGTCACTTTTATAGGCCTAGATGACTTGATCAAGAATAAAAAAATGTCAGATCGTCCTTCCGATAAGATTGATATTGAACTTTTGGGAAAAAACAAGAAAGAAAAAAAATAGAACCGTCCCCTTTTTATTTTTCGTAGGAGTAAGTACCGGTGACGAATTCGTTGATGAAGTTGGCAAGGTGGCGGTTGAAAGCCTGGGGATCCTCTAACATGATGAAATGACCCAGTCCATCGAGATATTCCACCCAGATGGATTTGGCATGGGTTTGGGTCACATTGTAGGACACATCCATATGGGTCGTTTGGACACCCCGCACATCCAGCTGGACTTGCTTGAAGGATTCGGCAGCGTCGTACCGCTGCAATTCTTCGAGGGCTCCCAAAACCACTTCCTTTGGCGTTTTTATCATGTCGAGGATGATTTTGCTCATTTGGCCGTGGTCGGAATTAGGAGAAAACCAGGACAGCCTGACGTGTTCTCTTATTTGTTCCTGGAAATTTTCTTGATATGGTTTCATTGCGAGCTGGATTTGGCCCTCTTCAACGCATTCCATGTAAAGGTCATTAAAGGAATCTGCTCCCACCAGGCCGATGGCTCTATCCTGGATGAGCTTGGCCGCTTCAAGGATCACAGGCCCTCCCATTCCGTGGCCGACAAGAACCACATTTTGGAGATCGAGTTTTTCCACAACAGAGGTCACATCCTGCCCGAAAGCTTCCATTGTCCAGGTTGTCCGGCCGATTCCGGATTGCCCATGGCCGGCTAAATCAAGAGTTACTACCTTGAAATTCACACCGAAGGAAGGGATCTGTTCTTCCCAATATTTCATGTTGGTGCACCAGTCGTGGACAAAGACCAGTGATACTTCCCCCTTTCCATAGAGTTTGTAATGAATAGGGATGCCGTCAGCCGAGGCAGCATTGCCCTCTTCGACCAAAAGCTGGCTTATACCAGGCTGCATCTGACAGGTAATAAGCGTAAATAGAAAGGCCAACCCAATGATTATTGGAAAACGCAAGTGTTTCATAATCGCCTCCATTCCCCTTATAGGTTATAGCATATAGGTGGGCTTAAAGGAACAGCTGTTCTTGGGATTACTTCACTTCCTTCAGAAGTTCGTAATGACATCCCATTGACAATAATCACAAATGACTATATAATTAGTCATATAAGATGACCAATAAGAAGATAAAAAAATACAAACAACCGGAACCCACAACAATAAGTGTTGCCGAGGGAAAAAAAAGATTCAGCAGCCTGTTGCGGGATGCTCTTGAGGACAAAAAGGAATTCATCGTTACAAAAAGGGGAAAGCCCGTTGCCGTGATCATTCCTTATGAGGAATACAAACATTCCAAACGTTTGGAAGGTTATAAAAAGATCATGGAGGCAAGAGAGGTCTTCTTGAAATCAGACGTTTCCGCGGATGATGTATTTGAAGAGTCCAAAAAACAATTAGAGAAAAAGACTTGAAACGAATCGTTATAGATGCGAGTGTTGTCCTCAAATGGTTTCTTGCAGATGAAGAATACAGTCAGCCCGCACTTGTACTTCTAAATAAATATGTTTCCTTTGAGTTGGAAATAGTCGCTCCGTCGCTGTTGGAGTATGAGGTATTGAATGGATTGCAAATTGCCAAAAAAAGAGGAAGGATCGAGCAGGATAAGACGATTATGGCGGTTGAGGGATTTTTGTGTCTGGAAATAGAGAAAAAAGATATTTCTTCTTTTTATCCTCGGATAATGCATTTTTCTGAAGCATACAATCTAACTGTGTATGATGCGAGCTACTTGGCGGTGGCTGATGAAAAAGGCATTGAGTTGGTCACAGCTGATAAAAACCTCTACAACAGAGTTAAAAAAGACCTGAAGTGGATCAAATGGCTGGGGAATATTTAATTCTCAGGGATGTTTGTTCAGTTTCATTTATTCATATTGGAGGACTAAGCCAACACCGACTTCTTTTAGATTCGCAACTTTGGATAATGCAATCTTTGAATTTAAATCAGTGCAGTGACAGGCATGCATCTGTGTTGGGTTCAGTTTCTTCATATACTCCAATGTTCCCTGCAACTGTTCCTTTGAAGGATTTAGCAAATGAAGGCCGCCAACGATATCAATCATCCTTTCTTCCTTACATAGCTTTTTGGCCTGTTCGATGATATTGCAAATCCCGGAATGCGAACAACCAGTGATGATCACCAAGCCCTGAGGTGATTTGTAGGCAAGGGCCGTATCATCATACAGATAATCGGGCTCTTTTCCTTCTGGTTTCATTAAAAATCCAATAGGCTTCTGGCACTCAAAATCATTCGTTCTTTCGATCTGACCGAGATAGAACAACCTCTCTGTTAACCATACGGGATCCTTGCTCAGCTTGATCGGAAAATGGTGAGATAATTTTTCCTGCGAAATCATCGACCCGATGTCATTGCCATCACCGGCCATTTTAGAGATGAATACCAGAGGATGGGCCACGACTGTGGGAATTTTATAGGGGATGCTTTCTATTTTGGATTCTGTGTAAAGCTTCGCAAGGGGATCCAATCCCCAGGTATGATCTAAATGCCCATGAGAGAGGACCACATAATCCAAATTCCTGAGATCGATATTCATTTTTTGGGCGTTTTTTATAAAAACATCGGAATACCCGACATCAAACAATATCCGCTTTCCCCTTGTTCGATATACAATGCAATCCCTGGTTCTGCGAAAAAGTACCTGTCGATCAATGTGTTGTTGTCAACAAGAACAGTCAATTTCATTTGAGAAGCCTCTTTATCATCACATCACCCTGCAGGGTGAAGCTATCATAGGCATATTGGACTGTCAATAGAGTCAAGGGGGAAACGCTTATTATTCGTAGCGGAGGGAGTCGGCGGGATTGGCCCGCGCGGCTTTGATAGCCTGGTAGCTCACGGTCAGCAGCGCGATGAGGAGGGCTGCCAGTCCGGATAACACGAATATTTCCAACCCGATATGCGTTCTGTAAGCGTAACGTTCGAGAAGTTTTTTCATCACAAAATAAGCCACCGGCCAGGCGATGATATTGGACAGCAGCACCCATTTGGTGAAGTCTCTGGACAGCATGAACACCACTTCTTTTATGGAAGCGCCCACTACCTTGCGGATGCCGATCTCTTTGGTGCGCCGTTCCGCCATAAAAGCCGCAAGGCCAAAAAGCCCGAGACTGGATATCAATAAGGCGAGCAGAGTGAAGTATCCGGCAATTTTTCTTGCCTGCCTCTCTGTGGTGTAGATGTAGTTTGTGAGGACATCATTGAAGAAGAGGAGATCAGCCTGAGAGGTTGGATCAAATTTTTTCATTGTGTTAGTGGTATAATCCAGAGTCCCAGAAATGTTTTCCGGCCTTATCCTGACGAATCCCAGGGAACCGGAGAAAGGCCTGAGCATAAAAACAAATGGCTTGACCTCATGATAAAGGGGCTGGAAGAGGAAGTTCTTCACGACCCCAATGATTTGGCCTTCGTTCCGGAAAACCGAGAGCCGCTTCCCGACAGGCGATTGCATCCCCATCATTTTCACTGCTTCCTCGTTCACAATAAAGGCCTCTTTTTGGTCTGTGGAATAATCTTTTGAAAACGCCCGGCCTTTTATGATCTCCATGCCAAAAGTTGTAAAATAATCGTATCCCACATAATCCCAGTGCATGCTAACGGACTCGTCTGGCGGCTTTCCATCCCAGTCCACAGCGCTGACCGTTGACCCAATATTCCATGGCCCCTGAAGACTTCTTGTCACGCCTTGGATCTGTGGATTATTCAACAGGTCGTTTCTGAAGGGCTCGAATCGTTCCTGCATCTGTTGGCTCATCTGGACCACAACCAGGTTTTCTCTGTCGAACCCCAGGTCCTTGCTCATCACAAATCCCATTTGTCTGAACAGGACCACCGTGCTGATGATCATGATGATCGTGAGCGAAAACTGTACAACGACGAGGATTTTCCGAAGAGAACTTTTTGACCCGCTCCGGATCAGACCTTTAATGGTACTCCCAGGTTGAAAGGCCGAAAGATACAGAGCCGGGTAAGCGCCGGCGAAGGCTCCTGTGAACAGGGCAATTCCCAAAAATCCAAGGACAACGACTGGTGTGAGAAGGAGGCGCAGCGAAAGTTGTTTCCCCAAGAGTTCGTTGAACGAAGGTAAAAACGCTGCCATCAGGAAAACCGCAATTACCAAAGTGATGAAGGAAATCATCAGGGATTCACCGATGAACTGGCGGATAAGATCGATCTTCCTCGCACCGATCACCTTGCGAACCCCGACTTCCTTTGCCCGGGTGGTTGCCTTGGCCGTGCTCAGGTTCATGAAGTTGATGCAGGCGATAAGCAGAACAAACAGGGCAATGGCAAAAAAAATCAACAGAGTTTGGATCAAGCCTCCTCCATGAGGGGAATACAGGTGTTTTTTTGTCAGGGAGTGCAGGTGAAATGTGACCTTCGCCGTTTCCCACTGTGCGTGTTTCTCCACGATCGCGGTGATCTTTTGCTCCAATGGGGGACGATCGATATCTTTGTGCATCAGGATATAGGTGTTTAGCGGATTTCCTCCCCAGTGTTCGGGCTCCTTAAAATTCGGGGCAAATTTAAGGGCATAGGGCATAACGCAGTCAAACTGGAAAGAGGACTGTGTCGGAAGGTCCTGCATAACGCCTGTGACCTGGAGGTCAAAATCGTTGAGCAAAGTGATCGTTTTCCCGATGGGGTCATCATTCCCAAAATATTTTTTGGCCATCTTTTCTGAAAGGACAATGGAATAATTTTCTGTCAGCGCGGTTGAAGGATTGCCCTGGGCGAAGGGAAAGGAAAAGATATCAAAAAAGGCAGGATCGGCCAGGCCGACAGCATCGTTCGTGAATTGTTTTTCACCGTAACTCAGCAGCAGTCCCGAAGCCGATTCATACCGGACAGCCTCTCGAACCTCGGGGCACTCCTCCTTCAGGACCTTGGCCAGCGGGTAGTAAGAGCCCATGTTTATCTGGCTGTCTCCGCCTGTGTACAACATTTCGGAGTAAACCTGGGAGATGTCATCCTTATTCACATGAAACCGGTCATACCCGAATTCATCCTGAACCCAAAGGAAGATGAGAAGACAAACAGCCATCCCGATAGAAAGCCCCACAATGTTGATGATCGAATGGAGTGTGTGTTTTCGGATATTTCTAAGGGTAATTATGAAATAATTTTTAAACATCGTTATCCTCCAGTAAAGCGATGCATACATAAATCCCGGCAGAGATTTGATGATCTCCCCCCAGATCCAGATTCCCGCCTTGAAACGGCCTTCGGCCTGGGCTCTGTAGGTGTACATGTCTGCGAAATTGCCGTTCAGATAGACATAGTCCTGCTTGGGCAGGACGTACCTAAGCAACCATGAGGCCAATCCAGGAATCCTAGCCTGTGCTTTTTTCATTTTGTGACTAATCTTCAAACGCGGGCGTTTTGAATCCTTCCCACATCAATTTATTCTGTTTCTCAAGAGCGGCCAGTGCAGCAAGCCCGCTTTTAGTCAGCTCATAATATTTGATAGGTTTGCCGCCGGCCGAAGTGTCGGGCTTTTTTACATGAGCATCCAAGTACCCGTAGCCATGCAGCCGGTTTAGAGGGACATAGATTGTGCCGACAGAAAAGTATTTGCCCGTGTACTCTTTGATTTTTTCTCTTATCGGGATCAGGTAGGCTTCATCTTTCAGATGGTAGATGGCCAGCAGGATCTGTTCCTCTTTTTTGGTGAAGATTTTCATGTGTCGCTCCTTGTCGCCGACTACTTTGAATTATTCAAAGTGTTAAGTATAGCATAGGACTTTGAAAAATTCAAACTTCAATTAATTAGACGCAGAGGAGTCAAAAAAAGTTACCAAAATCTTAAAAAAAATCTAAAGGTGGGGGATCCACTTGGAGACATTTTTTCTGTAATCGCGATAATCTTGTCCAAACTTTTGTTCGAGAAAATTTTCTTCGTACGCAGCGATGTAGTTGTAAAAGATAAAGATGCCTATAAACAAAAGCAAAGAAATCAAGGACAGAGTTATGGCAATCAGGAATACATAGAACAGGAGCGCTGCCAGATAAAGGGGATGACGCACACGGGCAAAGGCACCATCAGTGAGGAGGCGAGGAGAGGAGAGAACTTCATCGGAGACGGCTCTGTGTCCGGATCGGACCACATAAATCGCGAGAACAAGGATCAGGCCTGCTGCGATCAACCGGAGATATAGCGGAACATATGGAGTTAAAAAAATGGAAAACTTAAAAACAAAAGAATCCAGTATCCAAATTATTAGAAATCCGAGCAGAATAATGATCTGTCCCAGGTCTCCATGCGGGTGTTCCCCATGACGGCCGATTCCGGCCAAAGGCCCTTTTTTATCGGAAGATTCATCTGTATTCATTTTCATCCTCACATTATAAAGACGAAAATAACGTCAGGTTATTGCATCCCCGAAATTGTAGGCTTTTTCTCTGTGATCAGGAGTATATTCAATAGGAGGACAGATTAAATGTCAACAAAGCTGTTCAATAAATTCTGGGTGGCTTTGACGGTAGTAATAACCATAGGCCTTCTTGCCTTTCTTTTCCCGCTTCTGTTGGATAAATACGGATTCGTTAGAGCTGTCCTTCTGGCCTGTCTAATTCCAGTGGCGATGATGCTGGCCTATTTTCGAGGGTATTGGGTATCCACCCTGTTCGAGAAAAAAAGGAAGACGGATTTAGAGCGTTAAATTTTATTCTGCTTTTTTTACTTTACTGGCGCAGCAACATTTGTTGTAAAACAGACTCATGATGGCAAGCAGTGTGCCGGCGGCGACAATAACCCATTTTGCCCAGGCTGCAGGCAAAAAGAAAAGGGCCATCACCACGATGGCAGCAGCTAACAAAAAGCGACAAAAGCATAAACTCATAACCATCTCCTTCAAATGAAAATTGTCATTATCTTATAAAAAAAGATATCAGGATTCAAGCCTTGTGGGATTCTCAAAATAAAAGCATTCCTGATTTTACCAGGTTTTTTAGGCGCAGGTTCAGGTTTCATCTTCTTGAACTTTGGAGAGTGAGGATCATGACACTGGCCGCAGAGTTTGTAGGATTCCTTGAAGCTGATCAATTTACCGCTGGCCGTGTTGGGCATATCTCGATTGTTTGCGGATGAGTTTCAATAGAGGCAACAGCCTGATAACCGGCCAGAAGCATTAGTCTGAATAACAAAACTACCGAGCCTTGAATGACAATGCTCAGTTTGGATCCGAATTTTATCATTTACAGGGCCTTTTTGAAATAATAGCGAATCTCTAGAAACAATAGACTTTATTTTTACTAATTTTTTACCCTAGATGTCAACAGGGAGCGGAACAAAAACGACTTTATCAAAGTGATCCGTTATTTGATTTTATATAGAAAGGTTCGATCCTTGTCAAACAGGATCGATTCTATGTATGATAAAACACAGAAAAATTTTACGACCGATAATTCTATGAATCCAAAAACCAATGGTGCCTCAGGTATTCCTCACAAACGAACCAGCCTACTGAGAGAGATGGGCCTTTTAGGCCTGGCTGCGACGGGCATCTGCTCGATGCTGGGTGCGGCCATCAACGTGATCCCGTTCATGATCCAGAGGAACGTACCGGGAATCGGCCCGTATGTTTTGCCGGCGTATTTGTTTGCGGCTGTTCCCGCGGTTTTTGCAGCTTTGGCTTATGCTATCCTGGCCTCAGCCATGCCCAGGGCAGGAGGAAGCTATGTTTATGCCAGCCGGGCTCTCAATCCTTATCTGGGATTCGTAGCAAGTTTCTCCCAGTGGTTCGGGCTTTGCATTGCAATAGGTGTTGTTTCCTATGTCCTGATTCCCTTTCTGCGTGACATCGCAGCCGCACTGGATTTGCAGGCTATTGCTGTGACTTTGGACATGGGGGCCGTCCGTGTGACTTTGGCTTTGGCATTTCTTTGGACTTTTGTCGCTGTGAACCTGCGTGGTGTGAAGCTATATGAAAAAATACTCATCCCGCTGATGTTTTTGATGTTTGCACTGGGAGCTGTGGTCATCGTAGCTGGATTCTCTTTCGATCACAGCGATTTTGCTGCCGCTCTCCTTCAGCAGGATGGTCAGACCCTTCCTGTGTCAGGACCGGTTCCGTTCCAACTCCCCATTTATTTTGCCGCTTCTGCTTTGTTGTTTGCCAGTTTTATCGGATTCGATTCCATCGCTCAAGCCGGAGGGGAGGCTCGAAATCCAGGCAAATCTTTGCCGTTGGCGATCGGGATTGCTGTCGTTACCGTCGGGACTTTTTACATCTTGTTTACAGGGGCAGTTTACCATGCTGTCCCATGGAGTTACATCGCCAAGGAGGGGATGACAAAAGATCTTACAGCACCCGGGCTGCTCGGCTACCTTCTTCCTACAGGCTGGACAGTGGCGATCGTGGCCGGAGCAGCGATTGCTTTGATCAATGATCTACCGGCCATGCTGCTTGCTGTTTCGCGATTGATATTCGCATGGGGTGAAGATGGGATCTTTCCCCGTCGTGTTGCCAGCGTTCATCCTCAGTGGCACACGCCGCATGTGGCCATTATAGTCAGCGGGATTTTGGCATCGGCGGGCATCATGGGTAATCACCTGGCCAATGATTTTTTTCTCGGAGTGGACATCCTTGTCATATCCATGCTGGTGAATTTTCTGCTGATGTGTCTTTCTGTCCTTGCCTTCCCACACAGGAATCCAGAGCTTGCAAAGTGTGTTCGTGTTGTAACATCGCGAAAAGTTCAGATTATGCTGGCTTCTTTCGGGGTGGTGATGTTGGGCGGCTTCCTCGTGATCCACATATGGAAAGATCTCACAACCTCTTTGCGTGCGTGGTACTTTCATTCCACCCCCATTTGGCTCATCGTTATGGCCGTAGCATCTGCAATCTATGCACGAGAGGTGCGGCGTCTGCGCCGAAAGGGAGTCGATGTCAAAGCCTTGTTTTCAAAACTTCCACCGGAGTGATCGACCATGAATGAAATTGTTGAACGCTGTGAATTGGCTCCAGGATTTTCCGTTTCTCGTGTTCTTACGGGATTATGGCAGATCGCAGATATGGAGCGGGATGGCCGTTCTCTGGATCTAAAGGCTGCCGCAGATGCGATGATCCCTTATGTGGATACGGGTTTCACGACCTTCGACATGGCCGATCACTACGGCTCGGCAGAGGAGATCGCCGGTCTATTCTTGAAGGAGCATGGTCCTCGTGCTGAGCTTCTGACAAAATGGGTGCCCAAGCCAGGGCAAGTTAAGCGAGAAGTGGTCCGGGCTGCTGTGCAGCGTTCTCTCGATCGCATGCAGGCCAGCCGACTGGATCTTTTACAGTTCCACACATGGAACTATGCCGATCCAAATTGGCTGGACTGCCTGTACTGGTTGCAGGAGCTTAAACAAGAGGGGCTCATCCGTCATTTGGGCTTGACCAATGTTGATACTTCACACCTGCGGATTGTTTTAAACAGCGGCATCGAGATTCTTTCCAACCAGGTTTGTTTCTCACTCCTCGATCAGCGTGCCCGGAGGGGCATGACCGATCTGTGTATGGAACAGGGGGTAAAACTTCTGGCATTCGGCACGGTTGCTGGCGGATTTTTGACAGAGCGATGGCTTGGAAAGCCAGAACCTGACTTGGACGAATTTTCCAGCTGGCCGCAAATGAAGTACAAACGATTCATCGATGCTGCGGGCGGTTGGCAAGTATTCCAGGACCTTTTGCACAGAGTGGATCAGATTGCCCATAGATTAGGAGTCTCGACGGCCAATGTCGCAAGCCGTTACATCCTCGAAGAACCTGCAGTCGGTGGCATCATCATCGGAGCACGATTGGGGCAAACCGAGCACATCCAGAATAATCTTCGTATCTTCCAATTTTCCCTCGATGAATCGAGCCGGTCAAAGCTCAGAGATGTTTTGGCAAGGATGAAGCCCATTCCTGGCGATTGTGGCGATGAGTATCGCAAACCGCCCTTTCTCACGGCATCGGGAGATTTGAGCCATCATGTCGATTCTATCCCTTTGCCTTATGAGCCTCAAGATACAGAAGATAGCCGAATTGTTGTATTGAGCGGAAAGGGCCGGGCGGTTCGCCGAGATAAACACATCACTGTTTCCTCAACGGATTCGACCTATGGCAATCGGCTCATCGGCGGACAGGACGTTGTGGCCCAGTTCCATTTCGTGGTCGACAAGATCGAAGGAGCGCTCACCTCCCTTGGGGGACGTTTGGAGGATATCGTCTGCACTAGCGTAGACATCCATGATATGGCAGACGCAGGGGTGGTGGATCGGGCCCATGGGGAACGATTTCGCGGAATTCAGCTTACAAACACATTGAAACAGGCAAAGTTCGAGAGAAAGGGAAGTTTGGTCGAGATAAAGGCCGATGCGGTCATAACGGGACAGGAGTCATAATTTATGGAGTGTAATTAAGAATCAGGAGGGAATGAGATGCAAGTCTTTAGAATAGTATGGCGAATTTTATTTGTTTTGTATGTAGGAGTTTTTTTGAATATTGTGGCATTTGGCCAGAGCTCGGATGACGGCCATCAGGCACTTGTTAAAATGTACCAGGAGTTTCAAAAAATCCGCAGGCATGTGGTTATCGATGGGGTGCCGGATTACAGTCCGGCGGCCATCCATGCTAAGGAAAAAGACTTAAAATCTTTCCAACAGCGACTGTCCGCAATTTCTCACCAGGATTGGACTGTTGCGCAAAAAATCGATTACCTGCTGGTGCGAGCCAAATTCAATGAACTGGATTTTCAACTCCGTGTCACGCGTCCATGGGCGCGCGATCCGGGCACCTATGTGGACATGGTGGCCAGGATTCCCTTCGCCGATACGCCTCTTTCTGTAAAATCGAAAGGAAACGTACAAGATCGACTGAAAACTGTGCCCAAAATCCTGGAAAAGGCAAAAGTCAACCTGACTGGAGTTGCGAAAGCTTTGGCGGACATCACCATCCGTCGCCTCGAACGGTCCGACGGTGTCAACCAGGGAGAACCCCGGCGCGACGTGCCTCCAGAGGGAGTCATCGGCTGGTATAAGGATCTTATCGAACGGCTGTCCAATCATCATCCCAAACTTTTTCACGATGCCAACCAAGCTCTTTTGTCTGTAGAAAGCTTCCGCGATTGGCTTAAGACAAATAAAGACCGGATGACAGCACCGGTCAGTATCGGCCTCGACAATTACAATTGGTATCTCAAAAATGTCCGGTTGATGCCTTACACAGTCGAAGATGTACTAAAAATTGCCGATGTGGAATACTATCGGACCTGGGCCTTTCTCAGGATCGAGCAGCACAGAAACCGCAGTTTGCCCGAGCTTGAGCCGGCAAAAACAGCAGAAGAACATGAACGGAGAGTGCGGGAAGCGGAAACACTCGTCCGGTCGTTTATCGACAAACACGATCTTTTAACCATCCCTGACTATATGCCCCCACAGTTCGAAACCGATGCCTTTTGGATCGTCCGGCCAGGGGGAAAACGCCATTTCTGGGAAGAGATTACCTATCGTGACCCGCTCAACAATCACATACACGCTTCGATTCCGGGACACCGCTTCGATAACCTCATCCAGCGGCGCAACACACACCCGATCCGAGGACGTTACGGGGACGGCGGTCGTGCCGAAGGATGGACCTTCTACCTGGAAGAGATGTTCCTCCAGGCTGGACTTCTGGATGATCGTCCCCGAACGCGTGAGCTTTTCTATATCGCCCAATTGAAGCGTGTGCTCAGAGTCCCTGCCGAGATCAAGATGCAAACCGGAGAGTTGACCCTCGAGCAGGCGATCGGATTTCTGGTGGATGAAGTCCCTCTGATGGAGGAGGACCTTGCCAGATATGACCTGCAGATCTATCTCCGTCAGCCTGCTTACGGGATGACATACTTGGCCGGCAAAGTGCAGTTCGAAAAACTCTTGTCCGACCGCGCCCGTCAATTGGGCAAGGATTTCGACCTGGGGAAATTTCACGATGAATTCCTCGCCTCCGGTTCGATTCCCATAACGCTGATCTGCTGGGAAATGACAGGCCTGAACGATGAGGTGAAAAAGCTCTGGTAAACTGGAGGAACCGTTGAAAAAAATCAAATTTGTTTTGATATTAATTTTGGTGCTCACGGGGACTATTCGGGGAGAAGAACTCACTCTTGAAAAATTATATCCCGATTACCCGTTGACCGGAGTTCCCCCCTCGAATGTTTTATGGTCTCCGGATGAAATCTGCTGTGCTTTCCTATGGAATAGCGAATCGGGAAGGATAAAGAATCTGTACAGCTTTTCACCAAGCTCCGGAGATAAACCAATTCAATTGACATCTTTTGAAAAAGAGGGGATTACAGGATATTGCTGGGGCCGTACGGAAAATGAGCTCTTTTTTCTCAAAGGAACGTCTGTTTTTTCCCTGGATGTAAACGACCTGACTATTAAGGAGATATGGAACAATAAAAAAAGGATCAGATCCCTATCCCTATCTCCTGACGCGACTCGTTTGGGCTATCTTCAGAATAGGAATCTCTGGATATATGACCTTAAAAGCGGTTCTTCCTATCAACTCACCAAATTCGAGCCAGCACATGAAGGAATAAGCCGTTTTTCCTGGTCACCGGATTCTACACACATCCTGTTTAATTACCAGGATTCTACCGGGGTCAGGCAGGTGGGGATCCCCGTGTTCGGTAAGGAGGATGTAAAGCTTAGAAAAGTTGCCAGGCCTTTTCCGGGGGATCCGGTGATTAAATCAAAGATCGGTGTGATTGATATTGCCGAAGGCAAAATCGAGTGGGTTACGAGAGAGTTTGAAAACTTGCTGTCTTATTCGTGGGCCCCATCAGGTAAAAAAATTCTTTTGGAAGGATCGACCCAGGATGCCGGCAAAAGGAATCTATATGTTTGTGATGCTGAAAATATGGCCCTGGATGAGGTTTTTCTGGAGGAAAGCCCTCTGTTTACTTTTTCCTGGCTGTGGAGTTCGCAGTGGCTTGATGACGATCGGATTATCTTGACCTCGGACAGATCCGGATTTTGTCATCTTTACTTATTGGACCTAAATGATAAAAAGATCGAACAGCTGACTTCAGGCAAATGGGAAGTTTTTAGCTTTTTTCCTACAAAAGAGGGCGATCTTTATTTTATTGCCAATAAATTGCGTCCGGAAAACAGGGGACTCTATAGGATTCAGCTAGGGAAAAAAGCGATAAAAAGGCTGGGCGACAGGGATGGAGTATTCAGGCCTTATTTTTCGCGTTCCGGGAAAAACGTCAGCGTTCTTTTTTCCGATGATATGACACCTTTTGACCTGTATTTCATTCAGGATGATGGACTCAGGCAAATTACCAAGTCTCCACTCCCTGAATTCAAGAAATATACCTGGGTAGAAACGCAGTACCTGGATATCCCAAGCGGCAAAGATGGTACGAAAATCAGAGTAAAGATGATGTTCCCACCTGATTTCGACCCCCACGAAAAATATCCCGCCATCATCGGTTCGGTCTATTCCAACGCAGTTCTCAACCAGTGGGGAGGCCGCGATTCGCACCCGACCTGGGGATTGGATCAGTATTTAATCCAGGTGGAAAAGTATGTTTTAGTGAACGTGGATATCCGGGGCAGCCTTGGATACGGAAGAAAATTCAGGGAAGACATGTTCAAAGGCTATGGGGTGGTGGATATTCAAGACCTGGAAGCTGCAGCCCTTTATTTAAAATCTCTTCCGTACATTATGCCGGAAAAGATAGCCATCTGGGGATCAAGTTACGGCGGACTTATGACCTTGATGTCAATGTTTAAAAACCCAGGGACCTTTGCCTGTGGGATTGCCGGTGCGCCTGCCACCAATGTCTATCATGCTTTTCCCGGTCAGATGGAAGTGATGAAATCCGTCGATAAGAAGGCGTATCAAGATTCATCTGCTTATTTCTGGTCTCAAGGATTGGAGGCGCCGGTCATGATCATACATGGGATTTTAGACACGACCGTGCTATTCATGGATTCTGTGAACCTGGTGCAAAAAATGATCAGGGAGGGGAAAGATGTCGATTTTGTGGTTTTTCCCCAGTCAAGACACGGATGGGACCTGGGCCCTTCCTTTCAAACCCTATTTGCTTTCAGAAAAATGATCGATTTTTTCGCCCGGCATCTGAAAAACTGATATTTCTGGTTTTCCTCTTATTTTCCCGTCGGCAGGTTCATTTTCCGCAGCAGTTCCTGATAACGCGGTTCGTCATGGATCAAACCTCTTAATTCCAATTCCGTAAAATAAGCATGCATCGGATCTTTTGTCTCATATCCTTTTTCCAGCCAGTCGAGGCATTTTTCTTTTTCCCCGGCAACGGCAAACAGAATAGCAAGCCAATAAGGCTGGATATATTGCTCTTGTGCAGCAGATGCCATGGCCTCAGCGGCACCTCTCATGGCTTCAAAATAGCCGCCTGTTTCATATCCCTCTTCCATGATTTGTACAATCGGAGCCAAACCCATGGCCGTATAATACGCCTTGGCACCTTCAAACGCCTGATCATACTCCCCCTTATAGTGATGTCCCCACCAGAGGATCTGGAGCCCTAGTGAACTGTTCGGAGACATCCTGAGCTCTTTGTGAGCCATTGCCATACCCTCATCATACCGCCCAACCATAGAGAATGTGCTTCCATAAAGTCCCATGATTACAGGATTGAAAGGATCCAGTTCAATGGCCTGCTGAGCCTGCACGATCGCTTCCTCCGGACGCTTCAGAATAGCTAACAGTTGAGAGTATTGCGCCCGGGCTTCAGGATAGTTGGGATTGATCTCAATGGCCCGTTTGAACGCCTCCTCCGCACCTTTCCAGTCCCAACCAAACCATTTGACGAAAGCGTCGACGTAATGGACCTCCGCCAGGGTAGGATCCAGATCTAGGGCTCTTTGGGCGGCAGCTCTAAACAGGGGTGTTGTTTCATTGGGCGGCAATGATCCCATGACCTGCTGTAAACACCAGAAATTGGCAACTCCTGCATGAGCCAGCGCAAAATCCGGATCTTTCTCCAGGGCGGTTTCGAGGTAGTGTATTCCCGCTTCAATGTCCTCCGGGTTTAATCGCATAAGGCTAGACATCCCTTTGAGATATGCCTCATAGGCCTCAGTATTGACCTGGCGGGCACCGGCGAGACGCGTTGTTTCTTCAGCGGTTAATTTGACCTGAATGTTATCGGCAATGGCGCTCGCCATTTCATTGTACATTACCAAAACATCGGTTTTCGGCCGATCGTACCTCTTTGTCCAGAGGCTTCGTTCTTCGGGAAGCGCATCGAACAACTGTAACTTGATGCTCACGCTTTCACCTACCTGGTAGACCGTCCCCTCCACCAAGGCATCCACGTTCAGCTCCCGGGCGATTTCCGGCAAAGACTTATCCGTATCTTTGTACTGCATGACCGAAGTACGTGATATCACCCGCTTCAATCCACTGATCTGACCCAACTGCCCGATCAACTCATCTGTCACGCCATCAACGAAATAATCCTGCTCTGGATCCCCCATGAGGTTCTTAAGCGGCAGGACGGCAATGGAATCTATCGCTTTGGCACGTCCTGTGAATAAGTTCAGGGCTATCACAGCCATGATGATGATCAAACCGGCTGCTCCCGCATAAAGAATAGTCCTTTTCCTCTTGCGCAGCTTTTCTTTCCTCAGCCTTGCCTTGATCTCTTCTGGAACTATCCCTGCCGATATGGATTTTAGATCATCCAGCAGTTCTTCTGCCTGCTGGTATCGCTTGTCCGGGTTCTTCTCGAGGGCTTTGCTCACAACTTGTCCTATGGACACGGGAATGTCAGTCTTTAAATCTGTGATCGGCTTGGGCTTTTTATTCAGGATCGAATACAAAACAGTCTGTTCATGATCCCCCTTAAAAGGCAGTTGACCGCAGAACATCTCATAAAGAACCACACCCAATGACCAGATGTCTGTGCGATGGTCAACCTCTTCACCACGCGCCTGCTCCGGAGACATATAGGCGATCGTCCCCATCGTTGTCCCTTCCTGTGTCAACATTGTTGTCCCTGTCATCCTGGCCAGTCCAAAATCCATGATCTTTGACTGGCCTTTCTCCGTCACCATGATGTTGGCACTCTTGATGTCCCTGTGTACGACTCCTTTCTTATGGGCTTCCTGCAATCCTTCTGCGACTTGCGTGGCTATTTTAAGGGCCTCATCCAGCTCCAATGGGCCCGATTCGATCTTCTTTCTCAAGCTTTGACCTTCGATATAGGCCATGGAAATAAAGGTAGTCTCCTCAGCTTCGTCAAATTCATAAACAGTGCATATATGGGGATGATCCAATGCCGCAGCAGCCTGTGCCTCGCGTACGAATCGCTCTTTAACCTCTGAGATGTGTGTTAGCTCCGGCGGCAGAAATTTGAGGGCGACCGTTCTTTTCAGCTTTGTGTCCTCGGCTTTGTAGACGACCCCCATCCCCCCTCTGCCCAGCTCCTCGATAATAGTGTATCTACCTGCAAGAGTGCTTCCCTTCTGCAAACTTTCTGTGCCTGTTATGAAAGTTTTCGTAACGGAGATTCCTTCGGCAGATTTTAAAGCTCCGCCGCATTTGCCACAATAAAGAGTATCCTCAGGATTCTCATACTGACATTTGGGGCATTTTATTCCCATTTTTCCTTCTTCCTCATTTGCATTTATTATAACGAAAGAATATCAACTTCCCAAAGCTGAGTCAATCAGATGATCTGGCTAATGCCGTATAATGTAATATTTCACATGCTCCCGCCACTAATGTCTATCATGCTTTTCCCGGTCAGATGGAAGTGATGAAATCCGTAGTGCTATTCATGGATTCTGTGAATCTGGTGCAAAAAATGATCAATTTTTTCGCGCGATATCTGAAAAACTGATATATTTTGCTTTGTAATTCTGTTGTTTGCGTATCCTAATACTGGAAATGCCTGATCAACGCGCTATATGAACAAGCACGCTATTCCCAACGCAGGGCTTTAACAGGATCGGTGCGGGTGATTTTCAGCGACTGCCAACTAACTGTTAACAAAGCCAGACCAATGGTGATAAATCCGGCTATAATAAAAACATCTAGTGTGATCGAAGCCCGGTAGGCGAAATTTTGCAGCCACCGTTTCATGAAATAATAGGCCGCAGGCCAGGCGATTATATTGGCGACTAAAATCCACAGCATAAAGCTTCGGGCAAGCAGGAGAAATATTCCGGATTTTGAGGCTCCCAGCACCTTACGCACTCCGACCTCTTTGGTGCGGCGCTCGGCCATGAAAGAGGCCAGCCCAAAAAGCCCCAGGCAGGAGATAAAAACAGCCAGAAGGACTGCGTATTGGAAAAGACGCCGGGACCTCTCTTCGGCCCGGTAAGACCGGTCCAAAACCTCATCCAGGAAACGGTATTCAAAAGGTTGTTTTGGAGAAAATCTCTTGTATACCCTTTCGATAGCCCCCAGTGTGCCTGGGACATTGGATGCCCCGATCCTGACGGCCATGTAACGGTAATATCTGGGATTCATGATCAGTACAAGAGGAGAGATGTCACTGTGCAGGGAACGAAAATTGAAGTCTTTGACAACTCCGATGATGTGACCTTGTTGATCGGCCACTTTCAATCTCAATCCTATAGGCGATTCGACTCCCATAGCCCTGATGGCCGCCTCGTTCAGAACAAAGTTATCAGCATCCGTGTCGAAATCTTTGGAGAAAAACCTGCCCGCTGCCATTTCTAGATTGAAGGTATCAGAGAGTTCCTGGTCGACATATATCATGCTCAAGCTAACTCCATGTGTGGAATCGCCCCCTTCCCACTCAATGCTGCCTGTTGACCACATCGGGCTTTGGCCCATGTAATTTGAAACCGCCGTCACGCTGCTAATACCGGGATTACGGAGCATCTCCTGCCGCATGGGATCGAGCTTGTCTTTCAAGGAATCGTTTATGGGAACATAGACAACATGCTCTTTACTGAATCCTAGGGGCTGGCGGCCCATATGAGAGATTTGTCTGGACATGAATATCATACCCACCAGAAGGAATATGGAAACTGTGAACTGAAAAACAACAAGGATCCTGCGGAAAAGAGCGGAACCGGATTTTTGCCGGCCTTTAAGCACTGCTGTCGGTTGAAAGGATGAAAGGAAAAGGGCGGGATAGCTGCCTGATAACAGACCGGTTATTACTGCGATCAACAGAAAGACGGGAAGGATTCCCGGATCGAAAACTCGGCTTCCTTCCGGGAACTCTGCAAGCCGCGCAAGCGGTCGGGCCAATAGTCCGACCAGAACCAGGGCAAAAACCAAAGATACCAGCGCCATCAAAACCGATTCACTCAAAAACTGCTGGATGATTCTCCAGCGATTGGCGCCGACGACTTTTCGCATGCCGATTTCCCGGGCCCGGGTAGCGGATCGGGCCGTTGCCAGGTTCATGAAATTGATGCAGGCAATGATCAGGATGAAGACTGCAACGGCCGAAAAAATCCAAACATACACGATGGGGCCACCCCCTCCCAAAGTGTATAAATGAATGCGGGTGAGTGGCTGAAGCTCCAGGGCAACATTATTCTCTCTAAAGACTTCATCCATGAAGGGACGCACCTTATCCTGGACCGTGCCCAGGTCCGCATTTTCCTGCAGGAGAATAAATGTGTTGTATCCGAAATCCCCCCAATTATCCAGGGCTCCCATCTGAGCCAGTTCCTCAAGCTGCGAAAAGGGGATGATCACCGGATAGTGAAGCAGGGTGTTCGAGGGAATATCTTCCATAATTCCCGTTACCTGGAAACTCATGCGCTCGTCTACAACAAGGGTTTGTCCGATTGGATCCTCACTTCCGAAGTATTTTTGAGCTGTTGTTGCCGAGATGACAGCGGACTTCGGGTCATCGAGAATACCGTCCGCATTTCCCTTCATCAAAGGAAGCGTAAATATACGGAACAGCGAAGAGTCTGCAAATCCGATGTTCTCCCTGAAACGCCTTTCCCCCTGTTCCACCAGAAGACCGTTTCTCCAATAGAACCGGGAAGACTGCTGAATTTCGGGATACTTTTCCTTCAAAGCCGTGGCGAGAGGAGGAGGGGTACGCCACGTCCAGCCTTCTCCTTCATCCCCGGGCCAGTGGCAGACGATCCTGTAAATATCTTCGGTGTTTATATGGTATTGGTCGTAGCTCCATTCGTGGTTAACCCAGAGGAAGATAAGAAGACAGCAGGCCATACCGACGGCCAGCCCGGCGATATTGATGAAGGCATATCCCTTGTGGCGGGCTATATTGCGAAAAGTCGTGATGACGTAGTTGCGTATCATGATAGATTCTCCTGAAATTTTCATTTTTATCAGGACAGGTAAGGCGGCAAATAACTGCCTCGATATCCATTTCCGGGCGCGTTTCTTTCCTTGATGTGTGTATATTTCCCGGTACTCCTTTTCATAACAGCCCCAAAGATATTCCCGGTCGATTTGAGGCAGGAGTATTCGCAGGATGGCAGAGGCTAATAGAGGAATGGAGACAGGAGTTCTGTTCAAACGGTTCATTTGTTGGAGGCGATACCCTCGAATCCCAGCCACAGGCGGTCCTGGATTCTTTTCATCTCGGTTAAAACCTCAATTCCGGCTTCGGTAAGCCGGTAATACTTGACGGAGCGGCCGCCGACCTTAGGCTCGGGCTTGATTAAAGTCGATTTGAGATAGCCCAACCGATTAAGCCTCTCGAGGGGGACATAGATGGTTGCTATAGCCTGTTCTCTGCCTGTGATGCTCTTGAGGTGGTTGCGGATAGCAAGCAAATATGCCTGATCCTTGAGGTGAAGCACGGAAAGCAAAATGTTTTGTTCTTGTTGGGTGAGTTCTCTCATTTTTTATCCTCTCAGCATGGTTTTACTGGTAAAAACGTATTATATCGTAATTAATTGAAAAATTCAAATAAATATTATTGAAAATATCAATTAATTAACCTGGATAATTCATAAATTATCCAGGTTACCCTGAATTATTCATGTACAAGCTTAAAATCAAGGGACACGTTACCGATTTCGGAAAATCGGTACATGTCCCTGATTTCAATGCATATAGCATCAAATCCCGCTAAAAAAAATCATGTTTATGAATAATTCAGGGTAAATAAAGACTGGGATCGTTAAGGAAAAAAAGAAGACAAAAAGATCAAGAAGAAGTAAAAGGTGAGGACTTAGGAATTCCTATCCACCTTGGCGTTCTATCCACATAATCAAGATAACTGTCTCCATACTTTTCGATTAGAAATCTTTCTTCGGCGGGGACCGCAATTTGCCAAAATACAATCCATATTACGGCAAGAAGCAAAACCATCCAAGAAGCGCAGGATATCCCCACACCGATAAACATCAGGAAGCCGCTGAAATACATGGGGTGTCTGGAGATTTTGTACACCCCCATAGTTAACGGCTTATCAACCGGAGCAGAAGCAATATTTAAAAGAGCCGTAATGGAAATGACCAAGGCAACAAGAAAGATGAGAAGACCTGTATAGAGCCATGCTGTCCCTAACTTGAGCGGAAGAAAAATGGAGTAGATAAAAACAACCGGCATGATAATAGCGTGAGTGGAAATGGCCAATATCTTCGCGGTTTTTTTAAAAGGCGGGAACTGGCTCATTCTTTTTGATATATTTTTCGCTTCTTTGTCGAGAAAAATATTTGGGACAAACATGGACATATAAAATACAACTTGGAGGATCCAGGCATTCCAAATCCCTATTTCAAAAGCCGGAGTGAGTAACATGCTTTCCCCCTTATGCAAAATATCGCATTACAATAAATGATATCATAATGTGTTTATGTCAACAAAAAAAATCTATTCGTATTTCAGCGCGGTGATGGGGTCGGCGATCGATGCTTTTACCGCCTGGTAGCTGACGGTGAGGAAAGCGATGATCCAGGCGATTCCTCCTGCCAGAAAAAATGTCCCGATGCCGATTCCGGACCGGTAAGCGAAGCTTTGGAGCCACCGGGACATGATCCAATAGGCTACCGGCCAGGCGATCACATTGGCAAGCAACACCCATTTTGTGAACTCTCTGGAAAGAAGGGCTGTGATCCCTGTGGCCGATGCGCCCAAAACCTTGCGGATGCCGATTTCTTTGGTCCTCCGTTCGGCAGAATAAGAGGCCAAGCCGAAAAGACCCAAACATCCGATAAGAACAGATAAAAAAGCGAAAAGGCCGAATATACTTCCCAGTTGTTCCTCGGAACGGTAGAGCTGATCGAAGTTTTCATCGATGAAATAGTAGGAAAAGGGATAGTTGGGCCGCATCTCCGCCCAGATACCTTTCAGGAAGGCCATGGTTTGGGGAATGTTCTCCGGGCTGATGCGGATAGAGATTTGTGATAAGTCTGATTTCGATAAAAACATCACGATGGGGGAGATCTCCTGGTGCAGGGATTCGAAGTGGAAGTCTTTGACAACGCCGATGATCTGCCCGTTTCGCTGCCCATAGCCGAATCCTTTGCCGATTGCTTCTTCCGGCGATTCCCAACCGATTCTCTTAGCGGCTGTCTCATTGATGATAAATGCCAGGGTGGGATCGGTTCCCATTTCCCTCGAGAAATTCCGGCCGGCTGCCAACTCCATCTTGAAGGTCGGGAGATAATCATAATCCACCCTCAATTGAGCGATGCGGAATTTGACAGGCTCGCTCGTCTCCCCGCTTAAAACTCGGGCTCCTGCTGAATCGAGCAGTCGGCCTGAAGGCACCCGTTTGGCAGCCGAGACGCTCAGGATATTCGGATTTTGGCGCAGACGGGTTTTGAAACCCTCCAACCGGAAGATGATGGCAGGGCTGCTGGGGAGGACGACCACATGCTGTTCGTCGAAACCGAGATTTCTTGTCCGCATATAGTTCAACTGGCTCGAGACGATGCCCACGCAGATGATCAATATGATAGAAATAGCGAACTGGAAAACCACTAGCACGGTCCGGAAGGAAAATCCCTTTTTCCCTGCATCCAGGTTTCCCTTTAGGACCCGGACGGGTTTAAATGCAGAGAGGAAAGCAGCTGGATAGATACCGGAAACAAGACCGACAAAGATCGCGATGAAAAACAGTGATATAAACAGAGATGTATTTGCTGAGATATTCAGTGACAGGTCCCTTCCGATAAATTGGTTGAATTTCGGGAGGGCCAGGAGAACAAGACCTAATGCGATCAAAAGGGAGAGGACTGCTGTGATGATGGACTCGCTCAAGAACTGCCGGATGAGCTGAGGCCGTTGGGCCCCGATGACCTTGCGCAGGCCGACCTCTTTGGCCCGGCCTGCAGAGCGGGCAGTGGCAAGGTTCATGAAGTTGACACAGGCGATCAGCAGGATAAACAAAGCGATGATGGAGAACACATATACATATGTGATATCGCTGTTGGCTTCGACCTCGGAATCGAGATGGGAATAAAGATGGATATCGGTAAGATGCTGCAGTTCCAGCTTGGTTCCTTCGCTCCTCCCTTCACCATAGTGCCTTTCGATAAAAGGATCGAGCTGGCTTTTCAACCGATCGATGTCATACCCTTCTTGCATGAGAAGATAGGTGGCATAGTTATTGCTCGACCAGCTCTGAAGTTCCCGGTCACCAACGACAGCCTCGTATGTTTTGAATGATCCGAGTAAATTAGGATGGAAGTGGGAATTGTGCGGAAGCGGTTTGATGATTCCTGTCACCTTCATGTCCGCTTTCTGGGATGAAGTCTTGATTGTCAACGATTTTCCGATCGGATCTTCGGTCCCGAAATATCTCTCAGCCATTTCGTCAGTGATAACCATGCTGAAGGGATCCTTAAGGGCTGTTTTAGGATCTCCGGCGATCATATCGAAAGTGAACACGTCGAAGACATTCTCTTCGGCAAAGAAAAGCCGCGGTTCCTCGTAGAATGCGGCCTCGCTGCCGACAAGAATTCCTCCTGCTCCGATGATACGAACTGCATGAACGATTTCGGGGAAATCGTTTTTGAGAAGAGGGGAGATCGGAGGAGCGACATGCCCGAGGTGGAGATTGACCACCCCGTCTGCGTTGAACCACTTTCGTGTGACCCTGTAAATTCGGTCATGGTTTTCGTGGAATTTATCATAGCTCAGCTCATCGAACACAAAGAGCAGGATCAGGATGCAGCAGGCCATTCCGATAGCCAGGCCTGCCACATTGATCAAGCTGTAGCCCATGTGTTTCTTGATATTCCGATAGGCAATTTTTAAGTAGTTTTTAAACATTATGATAAACTCCTCATCATGAATTATCCAATATCATAAGTTAAGACGTTTAAATAAGCCACTTGGTTTATTCCCCTTGTCTCTGTCTGATTTATTTATTAGACTACAGCAAAGGAAATAAAGCAATCCATCTGAGGAGATAAACAAGTGACTTTACCAAATCCACAAGAAGCCGTTATGCGGCTGAAAGAATTTCTCCAGCCGTGGTACGAGTCCATTGCCGATCCAGAAGCAGCCCAGAAAAAGGTGCTGGGTGTACTTCTTGAACATTATAGACAGACTGAATATGGCCAGAAACATGGTGCCTCCAAAGTTGAGACTATCGAGGATTACCGTAATGTGTTTCCTGTGGTAAGCTATGAAGACTTCAAGCCCCTCATCCAGCGGGTCATGGCAGGAGAGGTTCCCCTCCTGCTAAGCGAATCCCCAATCGGCTGGGCCATCACTAGAGGAACGACCAAAGGAGAATCCAAATTCATCCCAATGACTCCTACCGACCTGAAAATGCGTGTCAGTGCCGGCCGGGCTGTTATGGAACATGTCCTGAACACCGGGAGTTTTGACATTTTCCAGGGAGCCAATCTCAACCTCAACTTCCCTTCGGTTGTGGGCAAGGTCCGTACGGATGAGCGGGAAATCGAGTACGGCTACAGCTCCGGGATTTATCTGAAGCACGTCTCCGCCTCCACGCCCATCCGGTCAGTGCCGACCCAGGAAGAGATCGATGCTTTGGGCGGAGGTAAGACGCTCAAAGATTGGGAAGCCCGGTTCGACCTGGCCTACGAGAAGTGCAAGGAGGAAAATGTGACGCTTGTCGGCGGCGTTGCGCCCACGGCCATTGAATTTGGCCGTTTTCTGCGACGAAAATACGGAAAGTATCCCAAGGATTTATGGGATGTGAAACTCATGACTCTAGGGAGTGTTCCAGGGATCAACACCCGCCTAAAACCCATTCTCAAGGCCATGTATGGAACTGTCGAGATCCGAGAGATATACGGTGCCACTGAAGGCATGTTCGGCCAGCAGAAGGACACAGCCAGGGCCTGGGTTCCCAACTATGACCTTTTTTTCTTCGAGGTGCAGACCCGCACGGGCATCAAAATGCTGCACGAAATGAAACCTGGTGAAATGGGAAGCCTTATCGTTTCCACACCCATCCTTGCCCGATACAAGATCGGAGACCTGATTCGCGCCTTCCGTCCTCCCTATTTCCGGTGTATCGGACGGGACTACTGGTATACACCCTTGGTCTATGCGTGGGGAGAGGTCAGCAGCTTCAATCTGGACAAGCTGTAGAATTACCGACCACGGCTTGGCAACTCGAATTTATTATGATAGGCTTCAATAAACAAAAGTTAGCGAAAAGAATCACATAAAAGGAGGTTTAGATGCCTGAACAGCAATACCGTAACGAGAAAGAGGAAAAGCAAGAAAAGGATGAAAAATCTCGGGACGAAAAAGACGAGAAGAGTCAGGAAGAAAAATGGCGACGCGATCCTCTCGGGCGTGTTATTTTCGGACTGATCGTCATCGCCGTCGGGATTTCGTTCTTCCTTGCTTCGCAGGATAAAATCGCCTGGGAAGATTGGTGGGCATACTTTTTGCTGGCCCTGGGGGGAATTTTCATCTTCGAGGTGTTGATACGATCCATCATGCCGGCATACCGCAGGCCGGTTTTCGGCAAGCTGATCGCGGGGTTGGTGCTCATTGCTGTGGGTGCCTCTAACATTTACGGTCTTGGATCGTGGTGGCCGCTGATCATCATCGGCGCTGGCGTCATGATCCTTTTCAGCGCCCTTTTCCGCATACGAAAATAAAATTAGGGCTCCACATCTCTATGTGTTAATCCGTTTCTTGTATTGAACATTAAAAATCTTGCCTTTCTATTGATTTACACGTGAAAATGTGTTACACATAATTACGTGACAAAGGAGAACGATTATGGAGAGACAAAATATTACTCTATCCCTTCCTAAAGATTTGCTTCAAAAGGTTAAGATTATCGCAGTAAGGAATAACACTTCATTAAGTGGATTGCTCAGTGATTATCTAGCCAGGATAGCAAACGAAGAAGAGGCCTATCAAATTGCACAAACAAGACATCGTCGTTTGTTAAAAAAAGGTTATGATTTTGGTTTAGAAGGAGAAATTTCCTGGAAGAGGGAGGAACTTCATGAAAGATAAGGTCTTCCTCGATACAAACATCATCGTGTATGCGCATGACCGCAGCAGTGGAGACAAGCACGCAGTAGCAAGAGATATTATGGATTATTTATGGGAAAGCAGGAAAGGGGTGATCAGTGTTCAGGTCTTACAAGAATTTTTTGTTTGCGTTACCAAAAAGATTGTTAAACCTTTGCTTTTAAAAAATGCAAGGATAATACTAGAGTATTTATCAAGCTGGAATGTTGTTGTTAATGATAAATACATCACTTTAAAAGCGATTGATCTCCAGGAAAAATACCGGTTTTCTTTTTGGGATTCCCTGGTTATTCAAGCGGCTATTCAAAGTCAGACCAGCCTACTACTCAGTGAGGACCTGCCTGATGGTCAAGTCGTAAGTGACGTAAAGATTTTAAATCCCTTCGGAAAAGAATGGAGAGACTATCTCTGAATAATAAAAATGGCGTGAAATGTATATATTTAACGCCATTTTATTGTAAGCAATCGTAGATCCCTTAGGCGCTGGACATTTCAACGGCTATCTGCTATGC
>CAYPGQ010000021.1:0-48942 GCA_964410125.1 uncultured Eubacteriales bacterium
GATTTTGAAAATTAACGAGTTATCCTGTGGCTTACACTTACTGTCTGAATCACTGTAGAAAATCGAGTTCGACATTTTATATCTTAGAATATGGCCATCGTAAATTCTTTTGAATAACTAAAAAAATTGAAAGTAGTAAGTTAAAACGACAGCTACTAATATAAAATTTACGGAAATATCCAAGAAAATTCCAAAGGAGTTCAATGGAAAGTCTAATAGATAAGGCTGGTTGTGGTTGAAACCAAAGTTTGTACTAAGAAGTAAGAGCACCAAGTAGGGTGTACTGAAGAACTCAAAAACATACAATAACCTATTGATATTGTTATAATTAGGGTCTACTGAAAAACTCAAACCCGACCTTCGCCATTAGTTTTCAAAACACATCTTAATTTGTTTAAATTAAGCATGTTACATTGCTTGTAAATGTACTACCTAACTTCTGGAATTTCGAGGTTCAACGCAGTTAGGAGCTCTTTTTCGGTGCTACTGAGCCGGCAGATTTTTCGCACCGGCTGCGCCTTCCGGGGATAATAGCAGTGTGCCAGGCGGATGCCCCGCAGAACCTCCATCGCTCTCTCTAATGACATGGACACTTTAGCTTCCTTCATTTTCTTGTAAAGCAGAGAGAGGAAAAGCAAAGCCATCACACAGGTGAGTCCATGAACCCGGATCTTGCTGTCGGTCCAGTGATACATCGGTGTCCAGCGTACCAGAAAAGGATCCTTTGTCCATCGAAAAGAGGTCTCGATCTTATGCCTGTCCCTATAGGCCAAGATGATATCCTCATTGCTCCAGTCAAGATGATCTGTAAAAATAATGTTTTTACCAAACCGGGCTCTGTATTCTTTGATGACCAGCGGAGCCGTGCGAATCGACATGTGGTACTTGCCATAATAGGAGTTAACCTTAACATCAAACACAGGAGCGATATGGCTTTCCGAGAGAATCTCCTGCACTTTTCTCTCCACCGATTGAACCGTTGTGCGTTTATCCACACTCTTGAGTGTCCGGCGCAACTCCTGCAGTTTCCGCTTTGTCCTGAGGATCGTGCGGCTCATCCAGTGGATCTTCTTTTTGTATGTGCGGGGATTAAAGGTCACTGCCACGGCTTTCTCTTTTCCGTAGATCTCCATTGTTTTCCGATAGGCATAGAGGGGCTTTCCCTCATAGTTGACCTCTTCGTACTCACTCAGAGGCACTCCACAGAGCTTGGGATGATGATAGGTGGAAAGAGTGCCGATAAAATAGAAATCGCTCTTGTCAATCTCAGAAAAGTTCTCCGGGGAGTTACATCCCTTATCGAAAACCAATGTCATCCGCTCTTTCCCTTTCCTCAGGGACAAAAGCAGTCGAAACAATTCTTGTTGAATCTGAGAAAAAAGCTTTGAGTCATGAGTATTGGCAGAATAGAGGCGGTGGAAAAGGGGCACGCCTTCTTCCCGGTTGCATAAAAGAGCCAGGCCCACATGCCGCAGCTGGTGTTTGCCGGCCTTGGAATGAGCGTAGCGGCTAAGCTCAGATTCTGTCTCAGCACTCATCTGAGTGAAATAATTCGTTGTATCATAAAGCAAACAATCCAGGGAAATATCATATCTCTCAATCACCCGCTTTGCGACCTCATCGCTTATCGCTTCGATCTGTTGAGCACTGACCTTTTCCATATGGTCCCAGAAGTTGGCCGAATCAAGAAGTGAAAAATCCACTTCTCGAAACTCACTGATGGCTGTCTTCTTCAGCCAAGCCCCCAAAGAGGCTTTGCTCTTTGGCTCTACAGCCCGGTTTAAAACAATAAGATAAAGATATTGGCCGACACTCATGCCCTGGTTCCTTTTCGGTACGATTCCTTCGACAATCTCCTGAAAATGAATCTCCCTCTCTACAGATTCGATAGCAGCCAGGGAACCGATTTCAAATGTTGCGATGTCTTCGAGGTACTCTTTTTTCGCCTCCAGAAGCTTTTCCTTTATTTTATCAGCTGAGCCGAGATACTTCTGCCAGACGATCCGGGGGCTGCCATTTATTCGTTGAGATTCAGCCAGGTAATAATAGGTACGACCCTTTATACGCTTTTTCATTATGTATGCCATACACATAATATACGTCATTAGGTACTACTTGTCAAGTATTTATTTGCTAAAATACACAATATAAAGGATGTTAGCGATTGTATAACACAACATCTAGTTAGGTGCTACAGTTGATTGCTTGTAAATGATTGAAAATAATTGAATTAAGAGATGCTTAAATCATATTGGCGAAAGTCGGGACTAAGTATCTTTTTGTCCCGAAACTCCACAAAGATGTGCTTATTCCGGCCAATCCGGCCACCTTTCGGAGCGAAGCGACGCTGGCTTTTCATTATACTTCCAAGTGGCCGGAATGAGTCAAGGATGACTTACGTTTTCTCATAGATTCTCCCTTTAATTCCAACCTGTACGCATTGTGAACGATTCTGTCCATTATGGCATCGGCAAGCGTTGGATTGGCGAACTGTTCATGCCATTCTGTAACCGGTATCTGAGTGACAACCATAGTCGAGCTGTGATTGTATCTGTCCTCGATGATTTCAAGGATGTCGTTGGTTTGTGTTTCAGTGAGATGATTTCGAAGCCAGTCATCGAGGATGAGGAGTTTGTATTTTGCGATCTGATCTAGAAACTTGGGATAGGATCCGTCGGCACGGGCAAGTTTTAGTTTTTCAAGCAGCCGGGAGAGTTGAAAATAGCGGACCGAATATCCGTTTCGGCAAGCCGCGTTTCCAAGAGCACATGCCAGATATGTTTTTCCGGCACCTGTAGGGCCGGTTATGACCATGTTGAGTTTTTCGTTTATCCATTTTCCCTCAGCCAGATAAAGGACTTGTTTTCGATCCAGTCCCCGTTTTGCGGATATATCGAGATCTTCTATGACCGCCTTTTCTCTAAACCGTGCCATCCTCATTCGGCGATGCAGCTTTCGGTTCTGCCGCAGGTCCCATTCTCTGTCCAGAAGAAGACCGAAACGCTCATCAAAACGGCTTTTGTCCAGATGCTGCATCGGGCGAGCGTTAAGATCTTCGAGTCTTTCCCACAGAGCTTCGTTTATCTCAGCGATACTAAAAAACTGTCTCTTCCTCAAAGCGGCTATAAGCCAGTATTCGACAGTCTGCACACCTTTCTCCACTTTAGCTTTATCTTTGGGATGGTTGACCCTGGTCGGAAGGACAGCGGTTCCGTAGTGTCGCGCCAGCTCCAAATAAGTGGGATTAAGATCCGGCTCATAGTAACTGCTTCTCCGGTTTCATAAATAAAGGGCTACTAGAGAAGGTTGAAAATTTTCGCGCACGATTTCCCAAGTCAGAATATTCTCCTCTTGGGTGGCTAAACAGTTCTTATCTAAGTCATGACTTCAGATTCAACTCATGTGGTCGTTATTATTGATGCCGTGTTTTTGTTTAATACTCGTATAGAATTCTAAATCCCCCCCATCTCAGATTGGAATCAGCAAGAACAGAAGGAATGTAAATATAAGCTAAATAATTCCATTTTTTGTTTGCTACTATCCTACCTGTCACTGTAAAGGCAGTTGTTTGTTGTAGAGTATATGCTCCCGGTGCCGCGTTGCTCGTGGCAGAATACATAATGTAATTCTCGCTACTGACATTACTACGTTTTATTAACCCAATTGTAATATCCCAGGTCAAATTTAAATCATAGACATAACAATATATCTTTTTTATCTTAGCTCCTTCAGGAAGATGAATCGGGGCATAAAAATATGCGTAGGAAAGAGTACTTGTATTTTCAGCCCAACCCCAATCAGAAGCAACATAAAAGTCTATGCTATCTGCCCTGGGTCTGAAAGCTGTTGGATTAATTGAATAATAGTAGTTTACCTGAGCCTCTCCTATTCCAGATGTTAAGATAATTAAAATAAATACCCCCAAAACCAAACTTAATTTTCGGATCATTTTTTGTCCTCCTTATTTAAAAAATTGTGGAAAAGTTTTTATGTAATTTGCTAAAAAATCAATATTCGTATAGAAGTCTAAAATTCTGCCACCTCAGGTCACTATCAGCAGCTACATTACCTATTAATACATAAGCTACATAACTCCATTTCTTGTTGTTTACTATTCTCCCAACACTGGTAGTGTTATCGGTTAAAGTTTGCCATCCTGCAGCAGCGCTACTTGAAACTGCATATATGATATCATAGTCGTTCTGATCGACTATACTAGTTCTTATAAACCCAACCGTGATGTCATAGTTTAAATCCAAATCATAACAACGCAAATATATTTTTTTATACTTTGCGCCATTAGGAAGATGAACCGGGGCCCAAAATACGGCGCTTCCGGCAGGAGAAGTGTTGTCTGCATATGAATAAAGATAATAAGAATAGTAATCTACCTCTTCATTTTGAGGTCTGAAAGCTGTTGAATTGAGTTGAAGATATCTTGTCACCTGAGCCTCACACATTCCAACTGTAAATAAAATTAAAATCACGATCCCTAAAACCAAATTTAATTTTTTAATCATTCTTTGTCCTCCTTATTTAAAAAATTGTGGAAATGTTTCTATGTAAACTGTTAGTACAATAATTATGGGGAAAGAATTTAACCTTGCTAATTGCTATTTATTCGCTCCTCTTTAACCCATTTAACTGGTTGGTGGGTTGAATAGTAAATAAAAATTTATTTAATGTCAAGTAATTTTCACCAAATTTTCAATACCAAAACTTCTTGATTATACCGTTACGTATTAGAGAATTTTATATGGGTCATCATGGAGGTGTTAGTGGCTGAATATTTTTGGAGAAAAACATATAGAAAAAATCCAGAAAAATCGATGAGGAGAAAACGATTGAGTATTAGTTATGAGAAATATAAAATCTATTGCGATAGAAATTGAAAAAGGAAATGTATGTTCGTAAAATATTCAGAAATGATTGAACTGTTGGTTTGATGAAGTAACTTCTTTGATCATGAATAATAAAGTCATAAGCAATATGATTAAAAATATTAGAGTTAGTCCATTTTTTCTATTATCCACAGTAACCTATCTTACCGCTCTTTACTTTTTCTATTTTAAGTATGTTCCAATAGTAAAACCTTTCCAGGCAATTTTAGCTCCTATTCTTTTTGTTGTTTTTATTTTAACTACCATCAATGTTCAATGGGGAACATTGTTTTTTATTTTTTTCTTTCCCTTGATTAGTATTCTTCCCTATTTTTTTGGAATATTTGAAAATACTCCTCATGCTCCAACAGCTTTGGTTCTATTCTTATTTTATTTTTTGGGCTGGCTTCTTCACAATACTTTATACAAGCAAGAGTTCGCATTAAGTTACAAAATATTTAAGCCAATTTTCATATTTTCCCTATTCGTTATCATTTCGAGCGTCATCACTTTTTTTAGGTATGCAAATTTTTATCCTTTTTTATCTGATTATATTTATGAACTCACCACCAATGTTAAAGGTGTTACGGCTGGTGGAGCTATTATGAGTATTGTTCTTACTTCTTTGAATTACTTGTCAGGATTTGGCTTTTTTTTTATTCTTTTAAACGCAGTAAAATCAAAAGAATTTTTAAAAAAAATATTAATTGTTTTATTAGTAAGCACTTTAATTTCCATTACGTTCGGTTTTTATCAGCATTTTGAAGATTTAAAATTTGGGAGTAATATAAGAAGTTTTAATCAAGGGCTTGTGAATGGCACCTTTAAAGATGCTCTTTCTTTTGGCGGCTTTCTGGCAATAATCATCCCTGTGATATTATCCCTAATTTTGGCTTTCAAAGGATTTGTTAGAATTTTTTCTATTTTGATCATTATCCCAGCATTTTTTATTTTCCCTCATACAGGCTCTAAAAGTGGATTTATCGCTATGATTATCTCTCTTTTATTGTTTATTTTCATTTTGATTAAAATAAAATGGAGAGAAATAAATTTTCCTTCAGGAAAAGAGATATTATCTTTATTAGTGATATTTATTTTCATAGTTGTTACAGTCATTGCTTTAATCGTTTCCTTTCAAAATTCAAGAACATCCCAACGATTAGAAGTATTGGTGAACAGATATAATAAAGGGAGAATAGAAAGAATACTTGGGCGCAGGTTAACTTATCACTGGAAATTGGCTGCTTATATGATTGAGGATTATCCACTAACAGGAGTAGGAATAGGAGCATTTATCATTGAGTCCTCTAATTATTCTGAATTAAATAAAGTTCGCTATAGAGAATCACAATCTACAGAAAACTATTTTCTGCAAGTAGTATCAGAACTTGGAATATTAACCCTGTTTTTTTCTTTTTGGATATTTTGGGAGATTTTTAAACAAATAAAGAGAAGTTTGAGTAAATATTTATTTCATGATAGATGGAAGTACATTCAAATTGGAATTTCTTGCGGGATAATCTCTCTTTTCATGATTTTCTTTGTTCATACCTATATTGGAAGTTACGAGGTTAAATATACTTTTTGGCTTTTGGTAGGATTGATTTTTTGTTTGGGAAGAAGAGAAACAGAACTTAAGAAAAAGTCGCTTTTCAGTAAGAATTTCAAGATATTTTGTATAAGTCTAATAGTTCTTTATAGCGTAGTCCACACATGGAATTCAATTCATTCCCAATCGTTAAAATCCAGAACAGAAGAATTAGGCCTGGATCAAAATTTTGGTCTCTATCAAAAAGAGAAAACACACGATGGAATGCAATTTCAATGGACAAGAGGCTATGGTGGAATGACAATTAAAATAGAAAAGCCAGTGATTGAGATTCCATTGCTTGCGTCTCATCCCGATATCAGAAAAAACCCTGTCAAGGTCAAAATTTACCTGATAAAGGATTTTTTTAAACAGAAGGAGTTATTAGGTGAGATAATTTTATCCAAGAGTATATGGAAGACCTATGAATATTATATTCCGGAGGAAGTCGATCAAGAGGTTATTTTATTGGTAAAAGTCAGTAGAACATGGAATCCCTTGAGGGCATTTGGCACATCTGATCCAAGGAATTTAGGTGTAGCTGTGGGGAAGATAGGTTTTAAAGACATGTTGGGGATCCCCAAAATCAAGAATGAAGATTTTGTTCAATTCTCTCCCCCTTCAAACTTAATCTTGAACCATCTAAAAGTCTCTTTCAAACCTAGGTGCAATGGAACCTTCACTTTGTATGCAAGTAATTTTGCTGCTTTGGATATGTCTGAATAGTTTTTCTTAATCTCCCCTTTTATCCCTTGTTCAAAAATAATCTCAATATCATTACTTAAAAGGCTTTTGATTGAATTTGCTATCTGTGCAATAGGAGTTTCTTTTCCCGTTCCGATATGGAAAATTTCACCCCAAATATCATGGTTCTTCAATGATGATTCAACATTGAGGATTAATAAAATAGCTCGGCAGAGATCCCCCACATAAAGAAAATCCCTGGTCTGGCTGCCATCGCCATAAATCGTCAAAGTTTTCTTGATGAAGCCATCTTTAATGAATCGGGCTATTACACTGTTTTTATGGTAACAATAAGGGCCATAGACATTTGAAAACCTAAAAATAACAGTTTTTAGACCATAAGATCCATAAAAAGCTAAACAATATGCCTCGCCAGCTAGTTTACTCGCACCATATGGAGATAGAGGCTTTGGTACTTTTTCCTCATGCATGGGAGGATTTTGCTCTCCTAAAGGCGCATTTGAGGAAGCAAAAATAAATTTATCCACTTTGTTTTTAACCGCTTCATAAAGTAAATTAAGGCTTCCTTGAGTATTTACCGTAAAATCATGAAAAGGATCTTTGATAGAGGGAACCACACCAGCATGAGCAGCTAAATGTATAACTGAGTCAATGTTTTTCATGACTTTTTGACACATTTCCCGAGATCGAATGTCACCTACGATTAAATCAACGGTACATTTGTTTCCATTATCTGGTTTAGATTTTTTTTTAATTTTATAAATGAATTGACTTTGTTTTGTTACTGATTTTATGCCACCAAATCCCTTAAGTGCTTCTTCCAAATTATCTTTATTCCCTGTACTTAAATTATCAAATATTCGGATATAACTAAACCCGTGTTTAATAAGATGCATAACAAGGTTAACTCCTATAAATCCACACCCACCTGTAATGAGAATTCGAGGTATTCTATTTGGAAGAATATATGAAGATTTATTATCGGGCAAACTAGATTTTATCATTTAAGCTGCCATTTTAGTATAAAAAAAAATTGTAAAAAATGATGCCAAGCCACTCGCCTATTCTTTTTAACTGGTTTTATTTTAACAGGCACTTCAGCGACATTTGCTCCTAAAGATACAGCTTCCAAAATAAATATCCCACAAGTGCATTTTCCTTTCAATTCAAGCTTCAAGGCCAATTCCTTAGTTATTGCTCTGAATCCTGTTCCTGAATCTTCTACTTTTACCTTAAAATTTGTGAACCAGTTCAAAAATCGTTCCGATATTCTACTTATTTTTTTTCTTCTCCCCAAAACTAAATCTGCTTTTCCCTCTACAATTGGTTTTAGTATAACAGGAATTTCATCAGGAACGTGCTCTCCATCACCATCAAGAGTACCGATTATATCTCCTGTCGAATGCAAAAATCCTTTTTTTATACATTCAATATAACCTATGTTTTCTTTATTTGAGATAACATTCCCACCTGCATTTCTCGACACCTCCGCGGTTCTATCAATGCTATTATCATCAATAATAATAACTTCATCAACGTAATTACTTGTTCTGGAAATAACATCTTCAATTCTTGATTCCTCGTTGTATGCAGGAATTACAGCAGAGATTTTTTTCACAGGAAAATTATGAGTTGCAAGATTTCTGAGCAAAATATCAGATTTCACTTTTCAATTTTTGTGTTTTGATATACTCGAGAAAGAAGGCTAGTACGGTAAAGATCCCTAATCCTAATATACAGGCAATCAGGACATTAAATTTCTTTCGGGGAGAAACAGGAAAAAGAGAAGATGTTGGCTCTTTTACCACTTTGGTATAATCTATTCTACCTTTTTTTTCTTTAAGATTTGCAATCTGATTTTTTAATTCTTCAATCTCATTATCTATTTTTTCTATTTGATTATCTAATTGTTTTGTTGTTTCTTTCATTCTTTCTATTTGTATACCTATATCCTCTTCGACTAGCTCTTTATTCGCCAGCATTTCTTGTAAAGAATTATAATATCGCAGATTTTGTTGAACCTCGTTTGAATAAAGTAACATTCCCAAGGTTTCACTCTCAGTTCTGTTTTCTTTTTTCAGAATACTGATTTGTTCTTTTTCTAAGGTATCAATTCTTTGCTTAGCTTCTTTCATCTCAGCCATAATCTCTTCTTTTCTTTTCTCGATGATTTTAAGCTTATTCCCTTGATTGGAAACTTCCTTATTTATTCTTTCTTTTTCAATCTTTTTTGAATTAATTTCTATTCCCTTTGATTTTATCACACTTTCATTGGATGTAATTTTGGTGTCAATATTATTTATTTCAACATCAATTTTTTTATCAATATCTTCCTTTAAATTATCAATCAACAAATTTAAAACTTTTTTTGCCAATTCCACTCTATGGTTTCTTATCCATATTCTGGTTAATAATGTGTCTTTTATCTTCTCTCCTTTTATTGCTGGAAGTTCTGTCTTATCTAAAACTAATTCAATTGCAATTAAGGCATCATACGACTTATGGTTTACTTTGTCGGCAATTTGCTGAGGATCCTCAACTACGAATTCCATGATATTTCCTTCTGGACTTTCGATAAATAACTTTCCAGGCTGGATAATCGCATCAATTTCATAAATTGGTTCCTTGAGAAAACTAACAACACCTGCTCCAATCATACATAAGAGTGTCCCAAGGATAATAATCCATTTTCTCTTCCAAATGATCTTTAAATAATCGATCAATTCAATTTCATTTTCTTCCATTTAAGTTCCTTCTATAAAACAAATATATGGGACTTACTCATAGTTATTAAATCTTTAGTTAAAATTAGTCAAGCAGATTTCCTGTTGAGTTGCCTATATTTAAATAATCTTTAATCAAAATTATAACTCTGATAAAAACATCTGTAATGATTCATCCCAGCTGGGCAAATCTTCATTCAGCACAGATTCGACCATTGTTGTATCCAAAACAGAGTTTTTGGGTCTTTTTGCCGATTGAGGGGATTTTTTTGTTTTAATCGGAATGATCTCTGCGTCAAGACAGCTAAGTTTTACAATTTTCTTGGCAAATTGATACCAACTGATGCCCCTCTCGGTCTCGTCAGTCACATGGTATATGCCGTATTTTTTTGTCTCGACGATGTCCGCAATCACCCGGGCCAAGGTAACAGTCCAGGTGGGAGAACCGATTTGGTCATCAACAACTCTGAACTCTTTCTGTTTCTTCGCCAGATCCAAAACAGTATAAACAAAATTTTTGCCGTATTTGCCGTACAGCCAGCTTGTCCGGATGATATAAAACTTTTTCAATATATCCTGGATGTATTTTTCTCCAGTCAGCTTGGATTTCCCGTAGGTGTTTATGGGATTCGGAGGGTCATCCGGCGTGTAAGGCCCATCTTTTGTCCCGTCAAACACATAGTCTGTGCTGATGTGGCAAAGATCGATATCCAACTCTCTACACACGAGAGCTAAGTTTTGGACACCCAAACCGTTTACCAAAAAGGCTTTTTCCGGCTCTTCCTCAGCTTTGTCCACATCTGTATATGCAGCGCAGTTAATGACGGCATCAGGACAGATGTTTTCTATCATCTTGCGAAGAAAGTCTATTTTGGTGATATCCAATTCTTCAACATCGGTGGCAAATACTTCATGACCTTTTTCTTCAAGAATACGAACCAGATCTGTTCCCAACATACCTCTGGCGCCGGTTACGAGTACTCTCATCCCCCTATTTTCGGCCTACTGAATAATATTCAAAACCAAGGGACCTGACCTGCGCAGAATCAAAAATGTTCCTGCCATCAACTATGATGGGATTAGCCATGGCCTCTTTTATTTTTTGCAGATCCAGATCTTTAAACTCATCCCATTCTGTCACAATAAGGAGTGCGTTTGCATCTTCTGCTGCCTGGTAGGGTGAGGATGTGTATTGAATTTGCGGCTCTTTATCTGGAAAAACCGTCTTCATGTTGTCAGCGGCTTTGGGATCATACAGTGAGAGAATGGCTTCTTCCCCGAGTAGCGCTCGAATGAGAGGAATACTAGGCGCATTCCGGATATCATCCGTCTCGGGCTTAAAAGCAAGTCCTAAAACGGCAATTTTTTTATCCTTGAGTATCCAGAGGGCTTTTTTCATTTTATCGATAAAAGCTCCTACCCTATCTGTGTTGATTTTATCGACTTCCTTCAACAGATCAAGATTGACTCCCAGGTCCTCACCAATCTTAATCAGAGCCCGCACATCTTTGGGAAAACAGCTCCCTCCATATCCAAGGCCAGCTTGTAAAAAGCGGGGCCCAATCCTGGAATCAAGGCCCATCCCCTCAGCAACGAGTTCCACATCGGCATCCGTCTGCTCGCATAAGTTAGCCATAAGATTGATAAAGGATATTTTCATAGCCAAAAAAGAATTGGAGGCATGCTTGATGAGCTCGGCTGTGTCGATGTTGGTGATCAAAATGCGGTCTTCGAATTTCTTGTATATTTCGACCAGGATATCTTTTGCTTTGTCTGTTTCCACACCGATAATTATGCGGTCCGGATTCATAAAATCCGGAACAGCCGATCCTTCCCTTAAAAACTCAGGATTAGAGGCCACATCAAAATCCACATCTTTCTTTTTGTAAAGATTGATGGTTCTCTTGATCCATGAGGACGTCTGGACAGGAACAGTGCTTTTTTCGATGATCAGTTTATATCCATTCAGGTTTTGGGCGATATCCCGTGAAACACTCTCCACATAACACATGTCTGCGCTCCCATCTTGCCTTTGAGGGGTATTCACACACACAAAAAGGACGTCAGAGGATAAAATGGTCTGAACCAGATCAAGGCTGAACGAAAGGTTCCCTCTTTCCAGATTGGATTTTAACAGCTCTTCCAGTCCTGGTTCATAAATAGGAGCAATCCCCTGAGAAGCTTTCTCGATCTTGTCCGGGACAACATCTGTTCCGACGACTTCATGGCCCAGTTCAGCCAGCCCTGCGGCCGTCACTATCCCGACATAGCCGGTTCCGATAATCCCAATCCTCATGGCTCTCTCCTTTTCAACTCTTCGATGGTTTTCGACACGACATAATAGGGCATATTGGATGTAGCCAAATGTTACTCCTTGCTTCTATACCATTGGATCGTTTCTCTCAGCCCGTCATCGAATGACACGGTAGGTTCATATTTTATCATTTTCCTCGCCTTGGCAATATCCGCAAAAGAATGGAGGATATCTCCGGGGCGGGGTTTATCATGAACGGGAGCGATGTCCTTCTGGAAAAAATGTCGGATTTTTTCAAACAGAGTATTGACTGTTATCCGATCACCACAAGCTATGTTAAGGACTTCGCCGGAGATCTCTTCCGATTCCACTGCTAACATATTGGCTTTGACAACATTCGCGATATAGGTAAAATCTCTGGACTGCTCCCCATCACCGAATATCCTGGGGCTCTCTCCCTTAATCATACAGGTTATAAAATTCGGTATGACGGCTGCATACTGGGAATGGGGATCCTGTCTGGAACCAAAAATATTAAAATATCTGAGAGAGACGGTTCCCAAACCATATATCTCGCTAAAAATCCGTATGTATTTCTCTCCCACAAGCTTGGTTACAGCATAAGGGGAAAGAGGAGCTCCCTCTGTACCTTCTCTTTTCGGAAGGTTCGGATCATCACCGTAAACCGAAGAGGAAGAGGCAAAAACAAACTTTTTGACCTTTGCTTCTTTGGACGCCGTGAGCAGGTTGAGCGTTCCCACGACATTGATAGCGTTTGTCAACACAGGATCTTCGATGGAACGGGGAACAGACGGCAGGGCGGCCTGATGAAGCACAAAATCCACTCCGTCCAAAGCCTGCTCACATGTGCTGAAATCCCTGATATCTCCCTCGATAAGATCAATATCATCGATGAAGTCAGCTATATTTTTTCTTTTTCCAGTCAGAAAATTATCGAGTACTCTTACATCCTGCCCTTGATTCACCAGCGATTCCACCAGGTGAGATCCGATAAAACCAGCTCCTCCTGTCACCAAATACTTCCGTGTCATATTTAACTCCAAATCTTTGCTGATTTTTATGCTTTGGTGATAATATTCCCTCTCATGTCCTCGGGAACCGCAAGCCCCATTTCATCCAGAATCGTTGGGGCAATATCCAGGATATTGGCATCCTTTCTCGCGCTGGATTTATTTTTCGGATCATAAAGGATGTAGATGCCATCTTGAGCATGAACCGCATCATCGGGCCCAGTGTCATTCTCCAGGAGATATTTCGTGCCGTGACCCAGAGTGCCGGCCGAACGCCAGTAAAGATCGTCGAAATAGATCATCAGATCAGGGTAATCCCCGTTCAGATCCTGGAAATATTTTTGAGGTTTGATAATTTTTGTTTTCCACTCTTCTCCATTCGGTCCTTTGACCACGGCGAGCCTTTCTATTAAAGCTTCTCTTTCCTTTTTGTAGTCTTCGATCTTTATCACGCCCTGCGTTTCGCGTCCTTCGACATTGAGAAAAATCCGGGCATAGTACCCACCCCATCCCCAGGCTTTTGTGCGGGACCAGTCCACATCCAGCTTATCGAAGCTGATCGCAGACTGAGGCATTTCGTTTACCACAAGGTCTCCCTGTTCGATCAACCATTCGTTAATACAAAAGGCCCCCTTCATGCTCTTGGCCCCATGGTCGGAAACAACAAGAACCGTTGTGTCCTGGTCCACATTGGAGAGAAGCTCTCCGATCAGGGTGTCCACACGCTTATAATAATCTATGATGGCATTCTCGTAAGGATTGCCTTTTTCATACAGATGATGAGCAGGATCCATGTATTTCCAAAAGGCGTGATGGATTCTGTCCACACCGATCTCCACAAACATGAAAAAATCCCAAGGCTTTTTAGTGATTAAATGGTTCAGGGTTCTGAACCGTTGTTCTGTCATACTGTAAATTTGTTCCAGGAGTTTATCCTTTTCATCCGTGCGAAAAACCACGTCAAAAATATAGGGTCCGAACTTCTCCTCCAACTCGATCCGGAGATCGGAGGGATAGGTATACTCTTTATCATCCCCTGGTGTGATAAAACAGGAGATAAGATTCCCTTTAACCGGCTTGGGAGGATAGCTTGGGGGGATACTCACCAGGCAGCTCTGGCCATCCTTCTCCCCTATTATATCCCAGACCTTTTTTTCGCGAATGGAATAGGACGTGGCAATCCAGATATCCTTGTAGGAATAATCCTTCCTATGCCGAAATCCATACAATCCCAGCTTGCCGGGATCTTTTCCTGTGCACATCACCATCCAAGCAGGAATGGTGATCGGGGGATCCGCACTCCTCAGATTTCCGTATAAGCCGTTTCCGATCAACTCCCGCAATACCGGCAATTCTTCCTTTCGGTCGAAAACGATCTGCGGTGTTGCACAGTCCAATCCAATAACCAACACCTTTTTATCCATAAAATCTCCTCATTATATCATCGGCATTTTTTATTAATAGTCCAGATTAATCGATGTAACCCAGTGCCTTCAGCCTATCTTTCACCTTATCTTCTTCCTCTTTAGTAAACGCTTCCTTGGTCCCCTGTTCTTTCGAAAGATCGTCATCCAAGACTTTGGCGACATAGCTTGCAACAGAGGGAAATTCTGTCCCTTTTATTTTCTCCTCGATCTTTTGATACAAAGACGTTGGAATCGCAATATCAGTGAATTCTTTTTCCATTCTTTTTCTCCTTACAAACCGTTTCTCTCATGCATTTTGATGCATCAAGTAGGAATAAGATTTATACATCAGCTTCCCCATTTTTTCAAGCCATTCTAGCTATTGACAAAAGGAGGCTTTTGGGAATGGTTGAAGCGACCATTGAAGATTTAGCCTTTACGATCCGTTCTTCGAGGGAAACAATATGGAGACGTCTTCATATTGTCGGCTAGGCTGTATTGAGCACGACTTTTCCAAAGGATTAGAGAGCCGGACAAACACGGGAACAGAGACCAGAGGGGTAGAGGCTGGGTGTTAACGCGCGCAGTTCCGAGCCGCCGAGAAGAACGGTGAGGGAATGGCGTTAAAAATCGTCACGGGAGCAAAACCATTCCTAAAAGCCGATATAAAGCATTTTAGTATCGCGGAAATAGAGATGATTCCGAGCCATTCTAGCTATTGACAAAAGGAGGCTTTTGGTGTTTATAATCTATGAACAATGACAGAAACGTCCTTCCCCGCCATTTGAAATGGAAAAAATCGAGCATCCCTACATCCGGAAAAGTGACTTCTCTGGCGTTCTGGATAAAAATTTGAAAAAGCTCGAAAAAAGACTGGGCGTCTCTCTGTCGTTGAGAGGAGACAGCCTTTTTGTCGATGGCCCTCAGGATCGGCTAGACTTTGCCAAACAATACTTCGATATCATCAAAAATCTTGAAGAAAAGGGGAATTCCTTAAAAGAAGAAGATTTCCACATCGCTCTCGATCTCCTAGAAGAAGGACGCGGTGACCGATTAGAAAAGTTTTTTCCCGCAAAACCTCTCAACCTCTCCCGCAAAACCGTCACACCTAAGTCACTCAACCAACAAGACTATATCCAGGCCATAAAAAAGCATGATCTGGTCTTCGGAATCGGACCGGCCGGCACAGGAAAAACCTACCTCGCCATGGCTATGGCCCTCTCCTTTCTCCAGAACAAGGCCGTGACCCGGATTATTCTCACCCGGCCGGCCGTAGAAGCAGGAGAGAAGCTGGGGTTTTTGCCAGGAGATATACAACAAAAGATCAATCCCTACCTCAGGCCTCTGTATGACGCGCTCTTCGACCTGGCCAAGACAGATCAGGCAAACCGGCTCATCGAACGGGGCATCATCGAGATCGCTCCTCTGGCATACATGAGAGGAAGGACACTCAACAGCGCCTTCATCATCCTGGATGAAGCACAAAACACGACAAAAGAGCAAATGAAGATGATCCTGACCCGAACCGGATTCGATTCCAAACTCGTCGTCACGGCAGACATCACACAGATCGACCTGCCCCAACCGCAGAAATCCGGAGTGATCCATGCCATGAAGATTCTTGAAAACATCAAAGAAATCGCTATCCTTGAATTCAACCATAAAGATGTTGTCCGGCATCCGCTCGTCCAAAAAATCGTGAAGGCATACCAAAAAGCGGAATCCAAGGCAAAGAAAAAATAGAGAAAAAAGATGAATCCAGTTTCCTTTAAGGACATAAAACTCTTCAGAACCAAGGATACCCCTTCGAATAAATCCAAAAGAAATTCATCTAAACCAAGTGAAGAAAAAGAGATAATCGACAAGAAAAAACTGATCCAGAATCCTTTCCTGTACCTATTTATTTTTGTCATCATTTTAGCCTATTTTCTTGCCCATGTCCCATCACGGACTTTGCCGGTTCTGGAATTAGGGGAAATTGCGACCTCAGACATCATAGCTCGGGCGGAAATAACCATTATAGACACAGAGACAACGGAAAACAGAAGAAAAGAGGCGGCAGAAGCCGTCCCTCCCGTGTATTCTTTTAACGCCAATGTTTTTTTGAACACACAGGAAAAGATACACGGACTTTTCAGCGCAGGAAAAAAATTTCTGGAAGAAGAAGTCACCAGTCAAAGGAAAACGGAATTCAAAAATCTGGTGCTCGAAAACTATGGGCTTGAGATTTCCTCAAACGATCTCAACTCTTTAATTACGAATAAATTCGAGACGGCCATCGAAGAAAACTTGATCAACCTCACCGGGATGGTTTCCACAAATTTCATCATAACCTCGAAAAATCTTTTTTATCATGATGAGCAGCAGAAAGGATTAACGGTTATTACGAGCGAGGGAACCGAAAGCACCTTGAACGCAACGGATGTTTTGGAAATCATCGAAGCAAAACAGGCTCTCACCGACGAGGTAGAAAAGCTGGATCTCCCTCAGAACAAAAAAAGCCTCCTCAGAAACCTATCCCATCTTTTCATAGCCCAAAATATCTTCTACAACCAGGCGGAAACCGAAATCCGCCAGCAGCAAGCACGGACAAGTGAAGAAGATGTGTTTTACACGATAAAAAAGGGAAAGGTTATTATCCGCAAAGGAGACGAAGCCGACGAAGAAGTCCTGAAAGAAATCACGATCATCAATGAGAATCTACAAGCACAACCCAGCTGGTGGGTCAATTTTGTCGGTACGTTCCTGCTGTTTGGCCTGCTGTTTGCCACCCTGTGGTACTATCTCAAATCTTTCCTGGCCCGGGACGATGCATTCAGAAGTTATGTCATTATGGGCATTCTGTTGATCATGAGCCTTCTCCTCTACAAGTTTGCCGAATTTTTATCCGGCACATTCAGCCAGAGTACGAACTTCTTCCTCTTCTCCTCGTTGGACAGCTATTTTTATGCTTTTCCGTTCCAATTCGGTGTGATGCTGGTTGCCTTCCTCATTTCGAGTCCTGTGGCTCTGATCTACGCTGTTCTCAACAGCCTGCTGGTGGGCCTTTTTTTCAAAACAAGTATTGAACTGGTTATATTCAGCCTCATCGGGGGGTTTGCCGCCATCTATGGTATCAAATGCTACGGCAGACAGGACAGGACATCCACATTTCGGACCGGGCTGCTTTTGATCGCCCCTATCAATATATTTGTCATCATCACCTTCCATCTGATCAAAGAAAGGCTGATTCCGATAGGCGCGTTCTCAAGCGATATCATGATGGGACTTCTCGGGGGTATTTTAAGCGCAAGTCTTGCATTTCTGTTTTTGCCTGTGTTCGAAATGCTGTTCGGATTTGCAACACAGGCCAAGCTCCACGAACTGACAAACTCTGACCTTCCCATTTTCAGACAGATGGCGATGGAAGCCCCAGGCTCCTACCACCATTCCTTGATTGTCGCATCTCTGGCCGAGCAGGCGGCCGACGAAATAAAAATCGATTCCTTGCTGGTGAAAGCCGGCGCACTCTATCACGACATCGGCAAAATCAAAAGGCCGGAATACTTTATCGAAAACCGCACAAGAACTCCTGATATGCATAAAGATCTCAAACCTGCGATGAGCGCTTTGGTGATATTGAACCATGTTAAAGAAGGAGTGGAGCTGGCAAAAAAACTCAAGCTTCCCAGAAAAATTATAGAAATTATCGAGACACATCATGGGAAGTCCCTCGTAAGGTATTTCTTCGAAAAAGCCAAGGATACCTATGATCCCGAGATGCAGAAAATCGGTGAGGAAAGCTATCGATATCCAGGCCCTCTGCCCAAAAGCAAGGGAGCTGCTCTGGTCATGCTGGCAGACGCAGTCGAAGCCGCTTCCCGCAGCTTGAAAAAACCGACCAAATCCAACCTCAAGAGTGTGATCTCTGAGATATTCAACAATGCCCTCCAGGATGGCCAGCTCGATGACTGTGAGATTTCCATTAAAGAATTGGTAGACGTGGCAGAGACATTCCTTGAAACCCTGGATACAATCTACCATCCAAGGGTGGAATATCCCGGGTTCGACTTCGAGATGAAAAAAAAGAAAAAAACGAACAAAAAAACGAACAATGATAGAAATCATAAACCGCCAGAGAAAAAAAACAATAAACAAGAATAGATTCCAAGTCTTGTTGGCAAGATTGGTGAACCATTATAAGCTGGACGATCCTGAGGTCACTCTGGCCTTTGTGAACAATAAAACCATTCAGGAATTGAACTATAAATTCTTGAATAAAAATGCTCCGACCGATGTGCTGAGTTTTCCTGTCGGGGAAAAGGGAGCCGACGGCAATTATTATTTAGGAGATATCATCATTTCTGTCCCAAAAGCCCGTGAGCAAGCTCAGGAACAGAAACACACTTTGGAAAGAGAAATGGAAATATTGGCCATCCACGGATTTCTCCATCTTCTTGGGTATAAACATTTTAAAGGGTTGGAAAAAGAAGAAAAAAAAATAAAAAAACTTATGCTCGAAGGATAACATGGAAGTCGAATTGGAAAAATGGATAGGGTTTGGGTTGAGCTTTTTAGCTACATTTCTTGTATCGGTTTTTCACATCTCCCTGGCATCCTCCTCGAAAATTGCGATAAGCCGTCTTCTTGAGGACAAGGACAAAAAATACCGCCAAAAAATTCTCAACATCTATGATGAACTTAAAGTGGCTGTGGAATTCATCCGGATCATCTTCCTCATAGCGTTTTTGATATACATCTACATGGTATTTCCCCGTCTCAACCTCTGGCCCCTCTGGCTGCTCCTTATCTCGTTGGGGATTTACATCGTGGCCTTCGATATCATACCGCGGTTGATATCGCTAAGAAACAGAGACAGAATTCTCGCTTCTTTCCTCCCTTCGTACCGGGTTCCGTATATTCTGGCTAAGCCTTTGCTCTGGATCTCGAAGGTCAAGACATTCGCCAAGGAAGAAGACGAGGAAGAACGGGAAGCCTCTGATGAGGAAATCCAGGCCCTTATCGATGAGGCCAAGGAAGAGGGGATCATAGAGAAAGAGGAAGGAGTTCTTCTTAAAAGTGTGGTGGAATTCGGAGACACGATTGCCAAGGAAATCATGACCCCTCGGGTGGACATGATCTGTATACGCAGAGACGCCAATATCGGAAAACTCAGGGAACTTGTCATTAAGGAAAAACATTCCCGGATCCCCGCTTATAAAGACAGAGTGGATAATATCGAAGGCATCATCCTGGCTAAAGATTTGCTCGAATTCTCGGACGAGGCGCACAAGACTGAGTCTATCGAGTCATTGATAAGGCCGGTGCATTTTGTCCCATGGTCCATGAAAGTGTCCGAGCTGCTGAAGGAACTTCAAGCGAGAAGAGAAAAATTGGCGATTGTGGTCGATGAACATGGCGGTGTCTCTGGATTGGTGACCATGGAAGACATGGTGGAAGAAATTGTAGGTGAGATCCAGGATGAATACGACAGCGAAGAAGTGCAGTTTATTGAGCAGGGCCCGTTGGATTACATCGTCCTCGGGGATGCAGAAGTGGAAGATCTGGAGGATTTATTCGATCTCGACCTGGCTGAGGACGATTATGTCACGGTCAGTGGATTGATAACACACTCCCTGGGGAGGCTTCCTGACAAAGGCGAAAAGATCGAATTAAAAGGGCTGTCGCTTGAAATTATCGACGTGGAAAAGAAAAGGATCAAAAAGCTGCGGATAAAAAAAGCCATAAAAGGAGATTAGTTTCGAAGGTGGCATAATAGAATCAAAATGAAAGTCGGATATGTGGCATTGTTAGGACGCCCGAATGTGGGGAAATCCACACTCCTGAATAAGATTCTCGGTCAAAAAGTGGCCATCATTTCCGATAAACCTCAGACGACGCGGACAAGTATCATAGGGATAAAGACCACAGACAAAGGCCAGATCATTTTTGTGGACAACCCGGGCATCCACCGCCCTCTCCACCGGTTGAACAAGCGGATGATGAATTTTGTGTATTCGGCGCTGGAGACATCCGATCTTATGTGTCTGCTGATCGATGCGACGCTCAAGTTCGGACATGGGGACCAGTTCGTGATCGACACACTGAAAAAAGTCTCCACTCCTATATTTTTGTTGATCAACAAGGTGGACATCATCAAAAAAGAAAAAATCCTGCTTTTGATCGATAAGTACAAGGACCTGTTGGAATTCAAGGAGATCATCCCCATCTCCGCCCTCAAAGGGACCAACGTAGATGTCTTGGAAGAAAACATCTACAAATTTCTACCCGAAGCGCAAAAGCTCTACGGAGATGATGATATATCCGATCAATCTCTCCAGTTTTTGCTGTCGGAGATCATCAGGGAGAAATTGCTCAGTCGTGTAAGACAAGAGCTTCCGTTTGTGACAGCAGTCCATATCGACCAAATAGAAGATAGGGGTGAGGCAAAAAAATACATCAGGGCACGAATCTTCGTTGAAAAGGACACGCACAGAAAGATCATCATCGGCAAACGGGGCAGCTTGATAAAGACAATCGGGACAGACGCCCGCAAAGAGATGGAAGACATCCTGGAGGCAAAAGTTTACCTAGACCTGCATGTAAAAGTGAAGGAGAATTGGCGGGATTCTCCGGATGTGCTGGATCTAATCGAGGGACAGTAAGTATAACCCTGTGTTATAAAATAGGCTGAATTCCGATTCTTTATAACTACCAGTTAGATTTCAAACCCCATCAAACTTGAATGATTCATAAACATGATTTTTTAACGGAATTTAATGCTGTATGCATTGAAATCAGGACATATTGCCAGAAATTGGGGACATGTACCGATTTTTTTTGAAATCGGTAACGTGTCCCCGGAATTTCTGTGTGTTGGCCGGCAGCGCATAAATGTTGACAATAAAGGGATTTGATGCGAAAATTTGATTCTCTTTTTTGTGGTGAGTGTAGCTCAACTGGTTAGAGCACTGGATTGTGGATCCAGAGGTTGGGGGTTCGAGACCCCTCACTCACCCCACCATATTTCCCCCTGTTACCCCAAGAAAATCAACGATTTATAGAATTTCTCTGGATTTTTGCCTATGGACAATTATGGACAATTATGGACATGAAATGCCATCAAACACGTCGCAAAAGTCGACAGTCTAATTTTTATACTTGATTTCAAGCAAACTTAGGAATAATATTATAGCGTCAAAAGTAAAGGAGGGAAGGATGCCTAGATCTAAACTCTGTCCATTGTTTTCTATTATGTCGGAAGGGGGAGTACAGCACTGTCGAGATAATTGTGCATGGTATATAATCAGAGAAAGGCCTGGAGCTCAGCCCCAAGAAGACGACGGCGAATGTGCAATATTTGAGATAGCTGAAAAGATGTTATCAAGATAGGCAACCAAAGGAGGTGAGATAACGTATTATAATGTGGGTGTAAAAGTCAAGGACTTTTACAATTCCATGATCTTCGACACACAGCCGCATCCAGGATGATTGAAGCCGGTGTTGATCTTGTTACCGTCTCACGGATTCTCGGCCATAGCAGCATTCAAATGACAATGCGATATTGCCATCCAAGCACAGAGATCATGAGAGACGCGGTTGAGAAATTAGCCAAAATTTACGAACAGACACGACAAAAAGTTGACAGTCCCATAGGAGAGGTCGCAATCAATGTGACCGCAAATCGTTTAAAATCAGGTCATTAGAAAGGTTTTTTATTTTTAAATAACTGGATTGTGGATCCAGAGGTTGGGGGTTCGAGACCCCTCACTCACCCACCCTTATTCCCTTGTTTTTCAGCCACTTGCCCGGTTTTGAGTTTTTCGCTTGAAAAATTCCTTTCCCTCTGGATTATCTTGCGAAGTGCCTAACGGAAGTTATTCGTATTTTAAGCTTTCGGCGGGATTGGCAAGGGCCGCTTTGATCACCTGGGAACTGACAGTCAAGGCGGCGATGGCCAGCGCAGCCAGCCCGCTGGCCAGAAAGATCCAAAGAGAGAGAGAGGCCCGGAAGGCAAACCCCTGCAGCCAGCGGTTCATGATCCAGTAGCCCACCGGCCAAGCGATCAAATTGGCAACGATCACCCATTTGACGAACTGCCCAGTCAGCAGCCACATGATATTGGACAGCGGAGCGCCCAGCACTTTCCGGACACCGATCTCCTTGGTCCGCTGTTCGGCCACAAAGGCGGCAAGGCCGAAGAGACCGAGGCAAGAGACAAAAATGGCCAGACAGGAGAAGAGAGTGACAATTTTGCCGGCCCGGTTGTCGTTCTGGTAGAGGCTATTGACTTTATCATCCAGGAATGTGAACTCAAACGGAAGGCCAGCCGACATGGACTCCCAGGTCTTTTGGAGATTGGAGAGAACACCGGAGGTCACCTGGGATTTTATTTTGACAAGCAGATAGGGCTTCTGCGTGGAATCGATGGCCTCTGGGAGCAGATAACCCATGCTCCTGACATAGCGGTGCAGGGACTCGAAGTGAAAATTGTCGATGATACCGATGATGGTCAGATCTTTCTCCGTCCACCAGATCCGCAGCTTTTTTCCAACCGGGTTCTCGATCCCGAAGTACTCTGCGGCCTTTTTATTGATCACGACGGAATCAACATCGGCGGGGAAATCCCGGGACATGAATCTGCCCTCCAGCATTTTAATATTCAGGACATCGGCAAAATCCTGGTCACAGGTCATAAAGTTCATGTTCAAGGGGCGTTCAAGCTCAATGCCCTCCACACCGATTCCCCAATTAGGGCTCCCCCGGCCGGGAACCGACCGGACCGCCGTCACGCCGAGAACATCCGACTGCCGTTTTAGCCGCTCCATATAGGCCTCCAGCTGGCCGCCCAGAGTGTCGGCATTGTGGATGATTACCACATGCTCCTTATCAAAACCCAACCTCTGATTCTTGATGTACTCCAACTGCCTAAAAATAACCAGAGACCCGATGATAAGCAGCACTGACATTGCAAACTGAAAAACGACCAGCCCATTACGCAGGAAGAGCGCCCCGCGCCCCCTGCTGGCCAAGGGGGATCCCTTTAGAACATTGGTCAGTTTGAATGAAGAGAGGAAAAAAGCCGGATAAAGGCCGGCGAGAATTCCCACACACAGGGCCAGGCCCAGCAGCCCCAGGATGACAAATGGATTTCCAAAATAGGAGAGGGCCAAAGTCTTTCCCGTAAGATTCCGGTAGAAGGGCAGTGCGGCCTGGATGAGGATGACGGCGAAGACCAGGGCTATCAGGCTCATCAGGATGGATTCACTCAGAAACTGCTGGATGAGCTGCCTTCGCAGAGAGCCGACGACCTTGCGCAGTCCCACCTCTTTGGCGCGGCGGGTGGACCGGGCTGTGGCCAGGTTGACAAAATTGATGCCGGCGATCAGAAGGATGAGGACCGCCACTATGGTGAACAATCTGACGTAGGCCATGCTTCCGTTGGGCTGGTTTCCCGTGACCAGGTCTGAGTGAAGGTGGATTCGGGTGAGGGGCTCCAGGGTCCAGATCCAGGGGATGTGCTCGGCTCCTCCCCTAAAGTGGACCTTGTCTATCTCTACAAGTTTCTCCTCCATGAGGCTTTGTGTCACGGCTTCCTGAAGGGTGACATAGGTGGTGTAGTTGTTCCACGTCCAGCCCATGCTGGGCTCCGGGTAGACAGTTTTCATGGAAATGAGCATGTCGAACCGGAAATGGGAGTTCTGGGGGATGTCTTCCATCACACCCGTGATTTGGAAAAATAGCTTATCACCAGAGGCCTGCATTTCGATGGTTTTGCCCATGGGATCCTCATCGCCGAAATATTTTTTGGCAAGGGATTGGGTCATGACCAACATGTTGGGATCCTTGAGGGAAGTTTCAGGATTGCCCTTGAGGAGAGGAAAGCTGAAGACATCAAAAAAGGAGGGTTCGGCGCAGAAGGCCTCGGTTTCCTTGAAAGCATTATCCCGGTATCTTACAATCACATCGCCCAGAGGGCCCGAGAGCTGGGTGATGGCCTCGACCTGCGGGTATTTTTCCCGGATGGTCTGGGCCAGGATGAAGGGTGTCCCCAGCTGGTGGATCCGGGAATCCCCCTTGTTTGACCAGTCGGCCGTAATCCGGTAGGTCCTGTCGGCCTTTTCGTGAAACTTGTCATAGCTCATTTCGTTAGTGATATATAAAAATATCAGGACACTGGCTGCTATACCTACGGCTAGGCCCAGAATATTGATAAAGGCGTAACCCTTATGTTTGAGCAAATTTCTAATGGAAACCTTAAGATAGTTTTTAATCATGATTTCTCCCGATAAAAATACAATAAAACACCTGATTCGTTCTAGGCATAACAATCATATACTATTATAGACGGTGTTCATGGTGGAAAGGTTGATCTTGTTTGACTTTGGAAATTTCTTATGATAGTAACTGAGGACAAATTTAATCCAAAAGGATAGATAAAAATGCAAATAATGCCCTCCCGGCTGTTCTTTGTTGACAGCTTGAGAGTTTTGATTATCTCTTTGGTCGTGGCTCATCACGCCGGTCAGGCTTACGGCCCAACCGGAGGTGATTGGCCGATTTTCAGCCCTGACCGCACTCCGCTCCTGGGACCATTTTTCCCTGTAAACGCAGCTTTTTTCATGGGGCTCTTTTTTCTCTTATCAGGCTATTTTATTCCGGGTTCTTTTGACCGCAAAGAAGCCGGTATATTTATTAAAGACCGCCTCAGGCGCCTGGGTATCCCTCTTTTGTTTATGGGGTTTGTGGTGTTCAGTCCTTTTGTTTATTCCGGGTATGCTTCACAAGGGGGAGGGCTTTCATTCTGGCAGTTTTATCTCCGCATCTATATCGGCCAGTGGCAGGTCGAGATAGCCCATATGTGGTTTGTGGCTCATCTGCTTGTGTATGCCTTAGGCTATACTCTCTGGCGCTTAATCATGAAGCGCAGGACAACCACACCTACTTCCAACAAACCTGTCCCGGGTAATAAAGCGATCCTGACCTTTACGATCGCCCTGGCCCTGGTCACAGCGGTTGTGCGCATCTGGTATCCGATCGATCGCTGGGAAAAACTACTATTCATAATTCCTTCTGAGATCGCTCATCTGCCTCAGTACCTCAGCATGTTTGTATTAGGGATTGTAGCTTTTCGTCGAGACTGGTTCCGTAAAATGCCCACAAAGACAGGTAAAATATGGCTGGGAATCGGCTTGACTGCCTCAGCAGCCCGTTATGCTTACAGCTACTGGGGATGGAGACTTCTGCCCCAAATAACTGATACCGGAGGTTTTAACTGGCGTTCATTAGTCTGGAGCACATGGGAAGCCTTCATCTGTATAGGCATGTGTGTGGGATTAGTGATCCTGTTTCGTGAGCTGTTCAACAAAAAGAGTCAGTTTATGTCTGCTCTTTCAGACTCTGTTTACACGGTTTACATCATTCATCTTCTGGTAGTTGTCGGCCTTCAGTTCAGCATAGTCTCTTTAGCCGTGTCGCCTTTTATCAAGTTCACACTGGTAACCCTGGTCGGTATACCTCTCTGCTTTGCTCTCGGCTATTTCATCAAGAAGCTCCCTTTCACAAAGAGAATTCTCTAATCACTGAATTACAGGGATACATATAATTCCCTTGCTTAGCACATTTTTAATATTATCCGAGAGGGCATGAAATATTACAAGCTAGCCTACTCGTATCTCAACGAATTGGCCGGATTAGTCACGGCGCTTTTAATAGCTTGATAACTGACGGTGAGCATGGCGATAAGGATGGCTGTGGAACCCGCGGCAAGAAAGATCCAGATTGAAAGCGGAGCCCTGTAAGCAAACCCCCGAAGCCATCTATTCACCATATAATATGCGATAGGCCAAGCGATGATGTTGGCTAGGACGATCAGGATAAAAAACTCTCTGAGAAGAAGCTTCATGATGCTTGGAATCGAGGCGCCCAAAACCTTTCGGATGCCGATTTCCTTTGTCCGGCGTTCAGCGGTGAAGGAGGCTAGCCCGAACAAACCCAAACAACCAATCATGACAGCCAGGAAGGTGAACACGCCTAAAACTTCCCCTATCCGACGTTCCGACCTGTACATGGTGTCGAATCTGTCGTCCATGAAGTAATAATCGAAAGGTTGAGTGGGTAAAAATTCGCTCCATTTTTTCTTCAAAAGGGTTACGCTTTTTTTTATATCTTCTGTTCTGATCCTGAAAGATATCTGCCCGCGGTTTTCCCCCAGATGCATGATTAAAGGCGCGATGTTGTCCCTTAGAGATTCAAAATGAAAATCCTCAACAACACCAATCACATTGTAGATTGTAAAATCACCTTTTGTTGACGTGGGTAGGGAAATTTTTTTCCAGATAGGATCTTCCCATCCGAATTCTCTGACCGCCCTCTGATTAATTATCGCCGAAGACGTGTCCGTGGAATACTCCCTTGAAAAATTCCTCCCCTGAGCGATAGTCATTCCTAAAGTTTTGATGTAATCATAATCCACAGTCCAAAACTGCACGGTCGATGTGCTTCTTAAATCCCCCTCCGGAAAGACTGTGGTTGCGTTCCTGAAAGATGGAACCGGAAGGTAACCGGTGATAGCAGCCGAAACAAATTCGGGATGCTTCAGCATTTCCTCTTTGAAGGTTGGGGTCTGATCCCTCAAAAGATAAGCATTATCCAGGATAAGAACATATTCCTTTTCAAATCCCAGTTTTCTGTTCTGTATGAATTGAAGCTGCTGGTAGACGCTGAGTGTTCCGACAATCAGGATGATGGTAGCCATAAACTGAAATACCACAAGGCTGTTGCGGAGCGAACTGGACCGGACACCACGATGCAGTTCTCCTTTGAAAACCTTCACCGGTTGGAAGGCGGAGAGAAAGAAGGCTGGATAAACACCGGAAAAAATCCCTGTCAGAATCGTAATTAGGAGGGTCATGCCGATGGTAAGAAGACTGATGAGGCTGGAGATGGAGAGGCTTTTTCCGGAAAGATGATTGAACGCAGGCAAAAATAAGCTCACAAGGAAAAGGGCCAGGATCATAGAAAAGACACTAAAAAAAATTGCCTCTGCCAAAAACTGCCTGATTAACTGGATGCGCTGTGAACCGAGTACTTTACGCACGCCAACCTCTTTGGCCCGGCCGGCCGACCGCGCCGTTGACAGGTTAATAAAATTGATGGAGGCGATAATCAAAATAAAAAGTGCGATCGCAGTAAAGATGTAGACATACTTGATATCGCTGTTGGCCTCCAGTTCTGCAAGCAAGTCTGAGTGTAGGTGGATGTTTCTTATGGGTTGAAGATACAACTGGAACCTGAACTGGCCGCTGCCAAAAATGAGTTTTGCAGAGATCCCTGTAATCTTTTCAATTTCCCCCCCCACATATCTTGTGACCAGTTCGGGAAACTTGGCTTCCAAAACCTTTGGATCGGATTCCGGTTTCAAAAGAAGATAGGTCTGAAAATTCAAGGTGAGCCATACAGGAATTCTGCTCTCGTCCAATGAAGCCATGGATAATAGAAAATCATAATGAAAATGAGTGTTATCCGGAATTTTTTCAATAACACCCGTGACTTTATAATCGTCCTGGTTCCCCACCTTAAGAATTTTTCCGAGAGGGTCATCGTTCCTGAAGTATTTCTCAGCCATCTTCTTGCTCATGACCAGAGAATGAGGTTCTGCAAGAGCGGTGTCCTGGTTGCCGGCGATCAAGGGAATGGAAAATATATCAAAAAATGTGGAGTCGCTGAAGATTACTCTAGACTCCCGGAAACTTTTATCTTTATACTGAATGATTTGGTCTCCGAGATCGCGAAACCGGACGGCATTTTCCACTTCGGGATATTTTGAGATCATCGTATCAGCAACAACTGGTCCGACAGAAGCAACTTCAAGCTCCTGAGAGCGCAATTTGTAATCCACAGCAATACGGTAGATCCGGTCAGCCTTCTCATGATAAGCATCGTAGCTGAGCTCATCCTGGACAAACAGGAAGATCAACAAACAAGCGGCCATTCCGATTGCTAATCCTGTGATGTTGATGAGGGAAAATCCCTTGGTTTTAAATATATTCCTGAGGGCAGTGGTGATATAATTCTGAAACATAACAAAACTCCAATAGATTTTATTAGAAAGGATCCAGGGTAATGTTTTGAAGGTCTGTATCCAGTACCAACTCCATGCCCGGAGCCTTCCATTCTTCCTGTAAATTTCATTGTATACCTGGATAAAATCACCGAGATGGGTGAACTTTCTCCTATCGGTGTAGAAAATTTTCAACACCCATTGTGCAAGGCGGGGCGGTTGTCGGTATCCTTTCATGGCCTCAAGACTGTTAGGTCGCTAAATCTTCAGATCTGGGACAGCCTCCCAAAGCATATCTTGGATGCTGCGGATTTCCATCAGAGCTTCCTTCCCTTTCTTGGTCACCCGGTAAATCCTCTTGCTCCTTCCCCCTCTCTCTTTTATCGGTTCTGTTGTGTAGGATTCGAGAAACCCACTTTTTTCGAGGCGGTCAAGCGGAGCGTATATGGACCCGAACGACCAGTTCTTCCTGGTAACATTCATCAAATGCTCCCTGATGGGGACGCAATAAGCTTCTTCCCTAAGCTTCCAGACGGCTAGCAAGACAACTTCTTCAGATCTTGACAAAAGTTTCATAATACCTCACTTTCTCTCATTTCTTCCAAATAATGGAACATAGTTTAACATATGTCAAGCTTTTTGTTCCGAAATTTGAAATAAATTCTTGTGTTCGCCTCTTCCCTGCTCTATTAGTTGAAATGAAACACGCTTGTGTTCTAACTTGTCCGTTTGATCGTCCGCATTCGGACATTCCATGTGCTTAATCGAACAGTCTGTTCGTTTTATTTAACCTGAATTATTCATAAACATGATTTTTTTAACGGGATTTAATGCTGTATGCATTGAAATCAGGGACATGCAGAAATTCAGGGGACACGTTACCGATTTTAAAACAAATCGGTACATGTCCCCAATTTCTGGCAATGTGTCCCTTGATTTTAAGCTTGTACATGAATAATTCAGGGTAACCTGGATAATTTATAAATTATCCAGGCTAAAAAAAATGGACTCTGGTCCCATATGAACCGATTTGGCATACAAATTGCATATATAGCAGTGTTATATATAAAGCTCAGTGAGGTATAACATGATCTCTAAAGCATTGGTCGCAGCGTCGACGAAACCGCTGCTTCTTTCGATCCTTTTGGACGGAGAAACCTACGGCTACCGGATCATAAAACAAATGAAAACCCTGTCTGGAGGACATCTGGAATGGTCTTTTGGCATGCTCTATCCTGTTCTTCATCGCCTGGAGAAGGACGGTTTCATCACGTCCAAATGGAAAGCGTCCGACAAGGGACGGCTCCGGAAATATTACCGGTTGACCGACGCCGGACGCCTGGAGCTCGAGCGGGAAAAAATCCAGTGGATGACCGTAAATAAAGTTTTTTCCAGGTTGTGGAGGTCATTAGAGGTCCAGTCATGAAAAAGATGAAAAAGTTTTGCACAGCCTTCGACCTTGATAAGGCCATCGCGGAATGGAGTCGTAGAATGAAGCGCAGCGGAGCTCTTGAGGACGGAATGATAGCCGAGCTGGAGGCCCACCTAAGGGACGAGGTTGAAGATCTCGTCGGACATGGAAAGAGCCCTGAAGATGCATTCCATGAAGTGACGGCATCGGTCGAGAGTGCCGATGTGGTAGGACATGAGTATTACAAAACCTACGCCCGAGGTCTATTTGTGGCACCGCCCCAGCGGTCCGGCGGCCTATCCCCTGCCCTCTTCCTGAACTCCATCAAGGTGTCTCTGCGTAAGATACGCCGGCAAAAGTGGTATTCGCTGATTAGCGTCACAGGCTTGGCCGTCGGGATCGCTTGTTCCGTCTTGATTCTTCTTTGGGTCCGGCACGAACTCTCCTATGACCGGTTTCACAAGAGTGCAGAAAACATCTACAGGGTAATCATGGAAGATCACCTGAACGACGGCATTTCGGTCCATCCTTGGCTCACTTTCCCTCTTGGACCCGCCCTCAAGAACGAATTCCCGGAAATCGCCGCCTTCTCCCGCTATCGTCCCGACGATATGGTCGTCCGCTACAAGGAGAAGGCCTATACAGAAACGGATTTTTTAACTGTCGATCCCTCCTTCTTTGAAATATTTTCCTTTCCTTTCCTTCAAGGAAATCCCGCAGAGGCCCTCGCCGATCCGCATTCCATCGTGATCCGCGACACAATGGCCGAGAAATATTTCGGCGGCGAAGATCCCATAGGAAAAGCCCTCAACCTCAGCGGCAGAGCAGACCTCGCCGTTTCCGGGGTCGTTCATATCCCGGACGAGTCGGATTTCCAGTTCGATTTCTTTTTCTCGTTCCAATCCTATCCTCTATTCAACGTCGACCTGGCTCCCCTGGAAGCCAACTGGAGCGGCAAGAACTATCACATCTATCTCCTTCTCCAAAAGGACAGTTCCGCCGTGCTCCTGGAAAAGAAAATTGCCGGATTCCTGAAACTTCGTACCCCGGGCCAGAAAGAAGTCCTCCGGCTTCAAAAGCTATCCCGGATCCACCTGTTCAAACCCGACGGTTCGGACGGGGCGATGCGATACGTCCGTATTTTTACCCTGATCGCCGTCTTCATCCTGCTTATCGCCTGCGTCAACTTCATGAACCTGGCCACAGCCCGCTTTGAAGGGCGCGCCAAGGAAGTCGCTCTTCGGAAGACGCTGGGAGGAACGCGATGGCAGCTCATCCGGCAGTTCTTCAGCGAATCCCTCCTCCATTCCGGGCTGGCTATGGCCGCAGCGCTGCTTCTTGTGGAACTCGCGCTGCCTACCTTCAACCAAATCACAGTCCGCCGGCTTAGCCTCGACCTTTCCCATACCGATCTTATTTTCGGACTCCTGGCGATCGTTCTTCTGGCCGGATTCATCTCGGGACTTTACCCCGCCCTGTTCCTCTCGTCATTCGCTCCCGCGAGAGTTAGCAAAACATTCTCACATCCCCGAGGACATGGTTCCCTATTCCGCAAGATGCTCGTCGTCTTCCAATTCGCTCTCTCGACCATGCTTATCATCGGGACTCTCGTCGTCAAGTCCCAGATTTCGTTCATTATGAACCGGGACCTCGGGATGTCCAAGGAGAACATTGTCTATCACCTGATGCAGAAAAAAACCCGGGACTCCGTGGAGGTTGTCAGGGAGGAACTCCTTAAACATCCCGATATCCTGAGTATCGCCGGTTGCAGCAGTCTGCCCTCCAATATCCAAAGCTGGATCGGCTATCTGGACTGGGAAGGGCGCTCTCCCGAAAGGCGGGTTTTTCCGGCTTTTATGTCTGTCGATTACGACTTTATCACGACAGCCGGACTGACTGTTATCGAAGGCCGGGACTTTTCCAGGTCCCGCCCCGTGGACGCGGAAAATTTCATCATCAACGAGACAGCCTTCCGGCAGATAGGAATTGAAAATCTCATTGGCCTGGAACTGCGCTTTTGGGGGCATAAAGGACAGATCGTCGGCGTCGTCAAGGATTTCACCAACCGGCATATGTCCTCTACCACTGCTCCAATGATACTGTCTGCCGGCAGTTGGGGAGCAAACCGGAACTATCTCCTTTTGAGGTTGCGGCCGGGCAATCCCACCAGGGCCCTTAAACACTTCCGGCAGGTTTGGGAGAAAGCCAATCCGGGCTTTCCCTGCGAATACGAGTTTCTGGACGAAGCCTTCGACCGCATGTATACCAACGAGCAGAGGTTGTCACGGATACTTTTTTCCTTTGCTGTCCTGGCCGTCATTATATCCTGCCTCGGCTTAGTAGGCCTCTCTTTCTACACCGCCGAAGAAAAAACCAAGGAGATCGGTATCCGCAAAGTGCTGGGGGCCTCTCCATGGAAAATTATTTCTCTCTTATCTCTGAATTTCACGAAACTAGTCATCATCGCCAACGCCGTCGCATGGCCCACAGCATACCTAGTCATGCAGCGATGGCTTCAGGACTATGCCTACCGGACATCTATCGGAATATGGGTATTTGTACTGGCGGGAGGCCTGGGCCTGTTCATTGCCCTTCTTTCTGTCGGTTACCAGACTCTCCGGGCCGCCACGGCGAATCCCGTCAACAGCCTGAGGTACGAATAAGGATATGACTTTTGATCCCAAGTCGACTTATTTTCCCCATTCCAGAATGGCTTTGGCGGTTATTTTGATGGCCCGGATATAATCGGAGACATCCAGTTATAAAATTTTCATCTTCATCCAGGCCGCAGAATTAAAAAAATTCGCAGCCGCACTTCCCGGTGGGACCATTCCATCACAGGCTTCCCTCATCTCTTTTTTTAGGCGCATTTCCGCAACAGGAAGGAGGTCTTCCAGCTGCTTGACCGTCCGTGGTCCTAGCAGCGGAGCCGTGATCCCCTCCTGATCTTTGACCCACAAAATGGAAAGCTGTGCCGGAGAAATTCCGCTTTCTTTAGCCAGTTGAATAAAACGGTCTCCCACCTCGATCCCCTTCTGAGTCACACGTTCTGCATAAACTCCTCCACGAAGCGCAGCCCTTGAATCCGCGGGATAATCTTTGGCGGAAGAATAACGCCCGATCAGGACACCCATGGCCATCGGTGTCCAGGCAATAATCCCCAGCCCATAAGCCTTGCACAACGGAACGAGCTCATTCTCTATTCGCCTGTCCAGCAGGTTGTACGGCGGCTGTTCCAGAACATATTTCACATATCCATATTTTTCACTGACCATCAAAGCTTCCATCACCTGCCAGGCCGGATGGGTGGAACAACCTGCATAGCGAATCTTCCCCTGCCGGACAAGATCTGTCAAAGCCCCCAGTATTTCCTCTACCGCCACATCCGGTGAAGGACGATGGATCTGATAAATATCGATATAATCTGTTTTCAACCGGCGCAACGAATCTTCACAGGCCTTTAAAACATGGAGCCGCGAATTCCCCCTATCATTAGGTCCCGGTCCCATTGGATAGTGGACTTTCGTTGCCAGCAGTATTTTTTTCCGATTATTGTTCAAAGAAAGAGCCTTTCCAATAATCCGTTCACATTCCCCATTGGCATAATTATCCCCGGTATCGATCAGATTTATCCCGGCCTCGATGGCCCTATTGACGATTGCGATACATTCCTCTTCCGGTGTGGGATCGGCAAAATTTGACGTCCCCAGACATAGAGAAGAGACTTTCAACCCTGTTCGACCCAAAAGACGATATTCCACTATTTCCTCCCTCTCTCTTCCATAGAATTTTTATTCCGGCTGTAATTGAAGTGAATAATTCTCTCGATCAGATCCATCCCACCCACTTTTCCCGCCCATTCCTCATAAACTTTTTGCGAAGCCTCCACAAACAGCTTCCGGTCAGGGGAAGTGATCTTCACTCCCTTTTCAATCAATTGTAAAAGGGCCTTTTTCTCACTCTCTGCATACCACTGCCGTTCTTTGCGAATCATCACGCATGCCGTTTCATCTATGATTTTTTTATACTCGAGTGGCAGCCTCTCATAAAAGTACCTGCTCATGATGACTGTTTCAATAAGATGAATCCAACCAACTTGGGCCCAATTAGGAGCGGGCTCATAGAATTTTTTAGAAAAATAATTGGTGTTAGCCGCCTCTGCCCCATCTATCACATGCTGTTCAAGAGCTGTGTATAATTCACCATAGGCCATGGGCATCGGATTGGCCCCAAAGGCTTTAAATGCTTCCAGGTGAAGCGGATTCTCCATCGTCCTGATCTTCAAGCCTTTAAGGTCCCCAATGGCATTTACCGGCTTATCCACTGTCATGACATGCCTGATACCGGCATCGAAATAGCCCAAAAGATGAAATCCTCGTTTCTCGAATGCAGGCCTCAGGCTTTCCCCAATCTCAGAGTCCAAGACAACATAAAAATGGTCTCGATTCTCGAAAAGAAACGGAAGCTCGAAGATATTCAATTCACGGACAAACCCGGCCAGAACACTGGCACAATTACTCATCTGAACCGTTCCCAACTGGATTCCTTCCACCACATCACGCTGGTTTCCTAATTGGTTATTCGGGTAGATCTCGACTCTCACTTTTCCGGCGGTTTTTTCCTCGACGATCTGTTTAAATAATTCCACAGCCCTGACTTGAGGCTCCTGGGGATTCTGGCTGAGGCTGGTTTTGATGACATATATTTTTTCTCCGCTGCCTTTGCACGAAAGACCAAAGATCAATACACCGACGACAACTACACCTTTTATAATCTGGATAATCTTCATTTCTAACTTTTTTTTATTATCCCAACAATTATTTGACCGCCAACTTGGGAATCCACATAAACGTTTCCGGAAAATAAGTCACGATCAATAAAATAACGATCATTGCCACTATGATCGGAACTACCCTGGGCGTGACTTGTCTTATCTTTCTCCCTGAAATGCCACAGGATACAAAAAGGGTCGCCCCATACGGCGGCGTTATATAACCTATGGCAAGGTTAACAGTGACGATTATCCCGAAATGAACAGGATCCACCCCAAAACTCTGAGCGATGGGGAATAGAATAGGCATAAAAACGATAATAGCGGAAAAGCTCTCCATGAACATACCGATGATAAGTAGAACAATATTGAGCAGCACCAAAAACATCACCTTGCTTCCTATATTGGCCTTCAGAAAATCACCAAGATGCACAGGCAGTTGTTTCACGGTTATAAGCCAGGCAAAAAGAAAGGCCGTGCAGGCGATAAACATGACCACACAAGATGTTTCAGCGGCTTTTAAAAATATTTTCGGAAGTTGCTTAAAAGTTATCTCTCTGTATATGAACATGCCTACTATCAATCCGTAGACCACTGCCACGACTGCCGCCTCCGTGGCTGTAAAGATACCTCCCAGAATGCCGAATACGATAATGAACGGCAAGCCGAGGCCGGGGAGTGCTTTTTTCCCGGCTCTCAAAACCTCCTGGAAACGGAATTTTGAAGTAGAGAGATAGGCCTTGCCTCCCTTTTGCGCATGAAGGAAGGACACCACCATCAAACCAAATCCGATCAGCACACCGGGAACGATCCCTCCCAAAAACAACCTGGCCACTGACGTATCCGTGACATAACCTATCAGTATCATCAATATGCTGGGGGGAATGATCGGACCGATAGCTCCGGCTGCCGCGATCAATGCCGTGGAAAAATCCATGTCATACCCTTTTTTCTTCATGGCAGGCATCATGATAGAACCGACTGCTGCCGTATCCGCCGTCGATGACCCGGAAACGCCGGCAAAAATCATCGAAGCCATAACCGACACCATTCCTAGACTGCCTTTGACAAAACCGAAACATGCGCCGGAAAAATCCACGATCCTTCTGGAAATGCCTCCTTTATCCATCAATTCACCGGCCAGCATAAACAACGGAATCGCCATGATGGGCCATGAGTCCAGGGCTGTAAACATCCGTTGGGGCGCCAAAACCATGGGCAATGTGCTATCAGACAAGAGAGAAAAACTGGAACCAATTCCCAGAGCAAAGGCGATCGGCATTCCTAGTAAAAGGAGTATCAAGATGGATAAAAATAAAATAAGCATTTCACAATATTTCTTTTTTTCTTTCTTTTATTAGACCAGCTGTTTTGAGTACCGCTTCCAGCAACATCAAAACTCCACTCAGGGGAAAAATCACATAAACAAAAGACATTTTTACCTGCAAGGCTGGAGAAAGCTGATACTGCCCCACGACCATCAATTTCCATCCAAAAATAATAACGATAAGAATGTACAACACGATGAGTGAACTCATAACGATGTTTATTCCTCTTTTTACCCCCACGCTTAATCTGTGGCTAAAATAGTCGACAGCTAAGTGGCTGCCCTTGCGGATACAGATGGAGGATGTGAGAAGAATAATCCAGACCTGGCAATACCGGGCCAACTCCTCTGTCCAGGAGGGGGGATCGTTAAAAATATACCGGGCTACGACCTGATAAAACACAACAGCTACGAGGACCGTTAATAAAAAAATGATAACGATTTCAGTTGTTTTCCGGATGACTTTCATCAGCAACAAAGTTATATGGGGAACAAGCCCGGATGTCAATTCTGCTTACTGCCAACACCCAGGATGATAAGCACAATCCCTAGGGAAACAAATAATTTGCTAGGCGTCCTCATTTTTTCCTCCTGTTTATTCACCTGAAATAATCCCTTAAACTGCAATAATTTAATCTGACTTTTCCCCCTAAGTTAAATCGAATATCTGGTATTCAATTTGGCAAGTTCATCTAGCCTGAACTATTCATAAAAAATACTGGACAGAAGATCAAAAAAGTAATATAAAGCAGAAGAAAGGGAGGGAAAGCATGACTCATGATCAAGATTTAGAGTTCGGGAGAATATGCAAACAAGTATCGAACCAGCTCAGCCAAGCAATCAGAGTCCTCGAAGACGCAAAAGACAAATGTCTTCGGACAAAACATTCGGTATTCCAACGAATCGCCCTGAACGAAGAGGAAGGCATACAAAAGACGATAGATGAAATAAGGCAATTGATCACAAAAGTTCAAGCCTTTTAAGGCCTTCCTATTTTTCAAAGAATAAACTCACGAGCCGCCATCCATCTGCCCCTCTCATCATGACCAAAACATCATCTCCCAGCCAACCCTAACATCAAGGTTTATATAAGCTCGAAAGAATGGTACTCTTGAAAATGTTTTGTTGTTATTTGCAGCAATGTTAGGATAACTTCCTGATATTGCTGAAGCAAAAAAAGCATCGGCATTTTTTATGAATAGTACAGGTTGAATGATAAAGCGGGTAGATCAGTGGAGATTATCGATTGAACGACATTTTCATTCTAAAATTAGTCTTGTCTTTTCTGATTGGCGGAGCTTGGGTAACAACAGCCACCCACCTTGCCGATAGGTATGGGACAAAAATCGGGGGCATCATCACCGGCCTCCCCTCCACAGCCCTTATTGCCTTGTTCTTTATAGGGTGGACTCAGTCTCCTGTTATTGCCGTAGATGCCACAACAATCATCCCTGCCATTGGCGCTGTAAACGCTTTGTTTTTAGTAGTTTATATATTATTTGTCAGAACTAACTTTTTTCTTGCTTTAGGTAGCTCATTTCTTGTTTGGAGCGGGCTTTCCCTTTTCCTCGTTCTTCTGAACTTCAACGACTTTTTGCTTTCGATCATCATCTATTTTGTTGTGGTTTTGCTGTCATTTTTCCTTATCGAAAAAGGAATCAAGGTAAAATCAGAGCGGGCGAGCCTGGCGAAAAGCACGCTGAAAACTCTGATGTTTCGAGGGTTATTCAGCGGAACCATCATTGTTTTAGCTGTCATTATGGGAAAAATCGGCGGCCCGCTTTTGGGCGGGATGTTCGCCATGTTCCCTGCCATGTTCACGGGCACACTATTGATCACGTATATTTCTCAGGGATCTATGTTTTCCTCGGCCATGATGAAAGTGGCCCTTCTCAGTGCTTCCAGTGTGGTTCTATATGCTATTCTTGTCCGCTACACCTATATTCCCCTCGGACTTTTCCTGGGAACTCTAGTATCCATCCTTGTATCGTTCTCCTATGCCTTCATCATCCACACTGTTTTAGTTAAAAAAATCTCTTGAGGTCGCTTTCTTTTCGTTCGCTTGTGAACATCGTATGTCCAAGTTTAAACAATTTTTAGTAACGATTACCAAAAATGATGTCCTAATTCGCTTAGTTAACCAGAGGAATTTTCTTCCATTTTGTGTGGGTAAGCCCGCACAAAATTGACTCGAGTCGAGCTAGCTGGTATTCTTTATCAGGAGGTCGTGTCATGTTCAATTTGAAAAAGAGGTTGTTGGAAATCCCAGAGGTGGATTCCGCTTCGAAAGAGCAAGATGAATCCGAACGAATACAAATCGCTACATGCATAATCCTTCTTGAGGTCGCAAAATCCGACGATGAATTTTCGAGCATAGAGAAAACAACACTGACAGCCATTTTGAAAAAGAAATTCAAACTCTCGGCAGAGGCCGCCGAAGAACTGATGAAGATAGCCGACCGGAAACGGGAAGAAAGCATAGATCTCTGGGAATTTACCCATATAATCAACGAAAACTACACAAAGGAAGGAAAGATAAAAGTTGTCGAAGCGGTCTGGCAAATCATCTATGTTGATGAAAAATTAGACAAGTACGAAGACCATTTTGTCCACAAACTGGCAAAACTGCTTCAACTCAAGCATAACGATCTCATCAAGGCTAAACTCAAAATCAAGTATTCTGATACTTTGGCATAATTCTTGCCGCAATAATTTGCCGACAAAGCAATATGGAAGTGTATATGAATTCTTTCATCCAAGAGGCCAAACACAAATTTGACAAAGAATTCGGCAGAAAACTGACCAACAGCAACAAAAAGGCCTTCTGTTGCGTATATATATATGGAAGTTAAGATGAAATTAATGAATAAGGTGAGATAGATGAAAGCAACAGTCACTTTTACCGTATCATTCCCGATCGAAGTCAAAAAAGAGGTCAGATATTTTTTCGCATCCTGTCCAACCCTGGATGTTTGGGCATGTGGAAAGACCCAACAGAGCGCAATTGAAAGCCTGAAAGAAACTCTCCAACTGTTTTTAGCCTACTGTTTTGATCATGGAACTTTGGGAATGGTTTTAAAAGGTTGCGGGTTTACTTCTTTGAAAAAATCGCTCTATCAAGATTCAGCAAGGCGGTTGAATGAAATAGATATCCCTTTGCCGTTAGTAATCGATCAACCATTAGCCAACTAACCCGATTTTATTTCAGGACGAAAGGCAAACCAAATCAACAGGCTGAAGGGCATCTTGACGAGTACGAAATTTACCAAGATAAAATTTACAGCCTGGCCTATAACTACGATACCGACATCTACGAACTGCACATCACTCCGATAAAATGATCTCATCGTAACAATTTGAGAGTATCGTCAGTCTCTGCTATAAACTGGAAGCCTTATTCTGTACTTGGAAACGAGGACATTATCATCTTTGTCTGTGAGAACAATATAAAGATTCTTCCCTTTTATCATAAGATTATGTAAAGGAGAAAATAAAGGCTTCAAATCCTTGCCGAACTCCAATTGCGCCTTGTAAAGATATTCTCCTTCTGACGAAAAAATGTCGATCTGTTTAATCTTCGGCCATCTCTGTCCCAGCTCCAGCTCAGGCACATACACGTAAACAAGCCCATTCTGAACATCGAGCCTGTGAAAACTGGAAATCTCACCGGGGAGACTATCCACGAGTTGTCTGAGCATGTCAGGGGGGATATCATCGTTGCTGAAGTACTGCTTTTTGAACGAATCAGATACCTTTGTTTTTTTTCGCCTGACTTTGAAAACGCCGAGTTTTTTCCCATCCAACCCCGTGACATTTATCACATAGGAATCATTCATTCCCCAATAAAGCCTGCCGTCTGCATAGGCCATGGTCATCGTGGGAGACAAACCAGGTACGATAACATCGACGACTTGACTACTGCTGCTCGCCACCCCACCTTCGAAAATGGAAAATGAAGCAATGTCTCTCTCCTTCCCTGATTCAAGATTTAGCCTATGTATTTTTCCGTTTCCATCGGACATGTGAATCCTGGTTAGCGGAGCTGTTATGCACTCATCAGCGGAAAGAAAAATATGCGGGTCATACTGAAGAGTACCCTTTTTTATGGATTTGACGTAATCTCCTTTTCCGGTGAAATAATGTAGGCTGCCCATGCTATCGATGATCACTTTATCATCAACGACAAATGACAGCCCTTGCCCTTGAATCTCTCCTGGACCCTGGCCTGCTGGGCCAAAAGCCTTTAAGAATCGGCCATCTCCATCAAAAATATAATTGATATCATTCCCGGCATCATAAATGTACATGCGCCCCTTATCCGAAACCGACAGGCTGAAAGGGCGGCCAAGCACATCCTCTCCTGCCTTTTCGATCTGCCAAACCTTCTCGAGCTGAAAATCCCACACTCCTTTTTTGGGTTTATCGGCATTCTCAACATCTGCCAAAAGAGCACAAACAAACATAAGCGGCACCAACAAACATACTTTTTTTTGCACATTCTTCTCCTAAAATTGGATTTCTAAGGTCATATAGTATACAATTTTACTGTGATAATATTCCCGTAAGAATATTTATATTACCTGGCGCTGATTTTCATCCCAGTTTCCTCTTTAGGCATAAGAAAATTCATCGCTTGAATCCTCTCAAGGGGTGATTGACCTCTGAAATCCCCAGGTATTACAATGAACTGTAAAAACTCCACAAAGGAGAAAAAAATGCCTCTAACGAAAGAGCAAGAAGAACTTTACAAAAAGACTATGGAAGAAGCCAAAGCCCAGTTCGAAAACATTGACGCTGAAATGGAACAGGAGATCCAAAAGACAAGAGAAATCCTGGCAAATCTCCAAGCATCGAAAAAACACTTCCAGCGGATATATGAGGCCACAGCCAACCTATTAGGAGTCGAAGTCGAACTCAACAAAGATGATCAAGGTGCGAGCTTAGGCGATGGAAGCAATGAGGACAAAGAAGAGAAAAAGCAAGCGTAGTCCAAAATCTCAGAGTCGATGAAGGTATATCCTAACCTTCCTTAATCAAACCTCCTTGTTCCCTCCCTAATCATCCCTCTCCTCCGAAACAGACGATTTTCTTCCATTTTCCCGTCAGGCATCCCCACAGCGACTTGGTTCTTTTCCATTTTGTGTGGGTAAACTTTAATGGAAAAAGACATCAGGTATGTCCGCAGTGCCATTGAGGATCTAGCCTTCACGAACCGTTCTTCGAGGGAAACAATTTGGGGACGTCCCCAAATTGTCGGTGAGGCTGTATTGAGCACGACTTTGCTTAAGAATAAGAGATCCGGACAAGCACTGGAACAGAAGCTAGAGTGGAAGAGATTGGGAGTTAACGTACGCAGTTCTGAGCCGCCGAGAAGGGCGGTGAGGGAATGGCGTTAAAGATCCGAACTAGAGCGGAGGACAAACCTGATGGCAAAGAAATACCTTGAAAATTATGCCCACACAATATGGAAGAGAACCGATAAATTTTGATTGAATAAAAAAAGGATTTGTTATAATTTTTATAGAATGAGTAGGATTTTTGAAGATGAAATTATGCCGAAGGAGATATAGATGAAAAAAGCAGCTCTATGGATACTCGCATTCCTGATCACAGCTTCCACAGCGCTCTACCAGAGAATGACAGGCCCGACCTATCCGATTGGAGGAAAAACAACGATCAGCAATACCCAAATCCAGTATGAATTGCTTACAACACACGAGAGCGGTAAAAACTGTCCGGTCCAAATCGAGACGCAAAACCCGGAAATTTCAGGAACAGTGCTATATAAAAGACACAAAACATCTGATCCATGGTCAAGCATACCCATGAAAAGACAGGAAATTTCTCTTGTCGGGTATCTTCCCCACCAACCTCCGGCAGGAAAATTGCAATACAAAGTCGTACTTACACACCAAGGAGAGGAGACATCTCTTACCGGAGAGAAACCGGTGATCATTCGGTTTAAAGGGGCTGTTCCCATCTGGCTTCTCATCCCTCATGTGATCGTCATGTTTATGGCCATGTTATTCTCCGCCCGTGCTGGGATCGAAGCCCTCAGGCCCAAAAGCAATCCTCGGAAGCTAGCTCTTTGGACAACAGGGATTCTATTTATCGGGGGCTTCATTTTGGGACCCCTTGTGCAAAAATTCGCTTTCGGCGCTCTATGGACCGGATTCCCGTTTGGATATGACCTGACGGATAATAAAACTTTGATCGCTTTTATAGGATGGGCCATCGCCCTGATCGCTGGCCGCAAAGGAAATCCTGCCCGGGGATGGGTGTTTGCCGCAGCCATTCTGCTCCTGATTGTGTTTCTTATCCCACATAGCCTTCTGGGTTCTGAACTGGATTACTCAGACACAAACTTGCCTCAAGCAGTCAGCATGACATCCACCCATTTTGTCCGTGGAAGCAGTCCTATTTTAGCCTGAATGTGAGCGTAACATTGAAGGACATACGAATCGGATTTCCCTTGCTCATCATCGGCTCATACTTCCACTGCTTCACCGCATCGATCGATGCTTGATTAAGAAGAGAACTCTCGCTATTCAAAACCGCTACCTTTGCTACGTTGCCTTCTTCATCCGTCGTGACTTCTAGAACAACAACGCCCTGGACAAAAGCCTTTCTGGCCTCCAACGGGTAAATAGGTGAAACTTTTTTTATAAGCCGGGGAACATCAACCGAATCTCCGATTTTAAGTACACCTCCTACAACCCCGCCTACAACTTCAGCTTTTTCAGTCTTTTGTGGTTTTAGCTTAAAGCGGACCTGTGTTGTAAAAACCGCATCTTTAGGTTTTCCCTCAACTATCAAGGGTTCGTAAACCCATTGTTTCACAGCATCCATGGCAGCCTGAACCAGCGAAAACTCTTTGCTGCTATACACCATCACCCGTGATACACGACCCTGGGTGTCTATTCTCGTTCCGAGAATGACATTACCCTCAACTCTAGCCTGTCTTGCTTGCTCCGGGTAGATAGGATCGACCTTTTTGATGAGTCTCGGGGGTTTGATCTCCCCCACACAACGTACAGCCCCTTTCTCGAACTCCTCTATCTTTTTTTTGTTTTGCTTTATCTCCTTTGGCGGTGGCGGTTGAGGAGCCGGTGCGGATGTTGGATAAGATGTTGCCGAAGGTGGAGGCGGGGGTGGCGGCGGTGGGGGTGGCGTCCCGGCGACCTTTGTCACATGGAAAGAAAGAAAATAGGGTTTTCCCTCTTTGTCCTCGAATCCTAAAACAGCCATCTTTTTCAGTGGGAGGATGACATCTGTATCCATAAGATGAGTTTCCTTTCCCTCAGCCTGCTCAAAAACTCCAATCTTGAATTGATGTACAATATCCTGTTTGTCCGATTCTGCAGAAATCTTGACTTTTTTTGTCTGAATGGCAATTTCCATCCGATAGGCCTTTCCATTGAGCCTGAGGTGCTGGGAAATTTTTCCTTTTTTGGCGCTCAACTGCAGATCTGCCTCAGCGATCAAATTCACATCCTTCAGATTGAAAACTTTACCGATCTGCGCCTTCTCCTCGGCCAACAAAAACCTTGCAGGTATGGTCGCAGTCACAGTCGGCTGGAGATAAGAGGACGTGACAAACTCCAGAGTCTCAACCTCCCCTTCCCTTGCTCCCTCATAAAATCTCGTCTTCAACTCCACCACATAATCGGCCTGAAGCATTAAACCGGAAAATACACATATCCCCAACACTATAAACAGTATCTTTTTTTGTCTCATGAATTCCTCCTCTACAAACTTTTTTCAGCCCAGACCAATATCATGTCCGAATCTTTGGGCTGATAAACAAACGGTGTTGCCGGCTCATCCCCGACTCGAATGGAATTGATCTGAAATCTCGCTTCTCCCTCCTGCTCTGAAAGGATTCCATTCTGTGAAAGGATGGTATAAAACAAGAATCCGGTAAGCATTACAACGACAATGCTGGCAGCTGCAATAACCCATCTCCAATGAGAGAAAAACTCTGCTTTCATCTCTGGCTTTTTCTCGACAACTCCGGATTTGATAGCCGGCCAGAGGTCTCGAAAATCCTTAACATCGTCTTTTTGGATAATCAGGGCCTTAACCTCATCTCGACCCGCCACTCGGCTCATGCAGAGTTCACATTTCTCAATGTGGGAACGGATCAGGAAACTCTGCCAAGATTTAAATGGGATTATTGATAATAGAAATGTGACAACTTTACAATGTAACATTTTTTTTCTCCAAAAAAGCCTTGATTTTCTTTCGTGCCTTGAAAAGATGGACCCTTGCTGTACTCGAAGAACATTTCAACACATTCGCGATTTCACCGCCTGTATACCCTTCGTTTACCCAGAGAAATAAGGAAATACGCTCTTTGGGATTTAGGAATTTCACCAATTCTTGCTTGTCCAAAAGGCTGAATTTGGGATCTGCAGGTGGAATGCTAAAAGACTGAGATGGCTCGACCTTGATTTTTTGGTAAAACCGGGCAAATCTTCTCCGTTTTCTCAGCCGGTCAAGGCATCTTTTGTACAGTATCGAATAAAACCAATTTGGGAAACTCCTCTGAAAATCGAACTTTTCCAAATTTTTATATACCTGGATAAAGGTATCTTGGCTGGCATCTTCGGCATCCTCGCGGTTCCCAAGAATGTTCATAGCTATGGCCAATGCTTTTGTCCTGTATCTTTCTACAATTTTGTGATACTCCTCGACATTCCCATTAAGACAGCTTCGCAGAAGCTGTTCGTCAGTCATCGAATCATCTCTCATTTAAGTATTACGCCTGACCAAAAAAATGTGTTTATGGTATTATTATACCCGCAAATTGCACTGGATAGGAGATTTGTAGATACGAAGTTGGGATGCTGGCTGTCGAGGCGCCAAGGTTTAGAAAAGGAAGCGGGGCTAAGGAGGATTCCTCTCCAGCCAGCAGTCTGCGTATATTATAATGAAATAAATATAAAAAAGTCAAAAAAAACAAATGATGTCGTCAAAAAAAAAGATATTTCTTTCCTGGTTACTGGTATTCCTTTGTGTATTATCCATCTTTCTGATTGTCCCGGTAGCGAGAACATTTCGCAATTTTGTAGAAGCGAACTGGAATGTTTCTCTTTTCGGGTATTCTGTCTTGTTTGTCGTGATATGTACTTTTCTGTTTTGCCTTTATCTTCTCTGGTTCCGGCTTAAAATCCGCACTTTTTCTAATTACCTCTGGCTGGCTGCCGTCGCTTTTATTTATATCTACTTTACGATCAAACTCTGGAATAAGCCAGAGGAAGCTATCCATTTCCTGGAATACGGCCTACTCGGATTCCTTCTCTATCAAGCTCTCAAGCATCATATCCACGATAAAGGTATTTATTTCATCGCTTTTTTGATCGGGGCACTAGTGGGAATATTCGATGAATCTCTCCAATGGATGATCCCTCGCCGTGTGTGGGATTTTCGCGATCTGGGGATAAACGCTCTCTCTGTAGGACTGTTGCTTGTTGCAATTTGGAAAGGGATAAGACCAAAATTGCAAGGTATTCATTCACAATTCAAGTCTATTAGAATAATCTCTTATCTTTTGATAAGTTATCTTGTCCTTTTCGGTCTCTGTTTCTCCAACACTCCCGACCGGGTTCAAAGCTACACAAAAGTCTTGCCTTTTCTCTCTTTCCTCCAAAAAGAAGAACCCATGAATGAATTGAAGTATAAACACATGGATCCTGAAATTGGAGTTTTTTTCTCCCGCTTGGAAATAGAGGAACTAAATAAGATCGATACAGAAAGAGCAGAAGAGTACGGCCAAATTTTTAAGGAATGGACGAAAAAAAAATATCAAGACTTCCTGAATTATTTTCCTGGTTATTCACAACCTTTTCTTTATGAGATGCGGGTTCACGTATTCCGGAGAAATAAAAGATTCTGGGAAGCAAATGGGACAGCAAACGAGAAAAGTCAGAAAGAAAATTTATTTATTGCCTACAAAGAAAACCTGATTCTCGAAAAATATTTCGGAAATACTCTTCAAAAATCTCCGTATCAATGGCCAAAAAAAAGAAGCGAACGTATCGAGGGAGAGATCGATGGAACGCGGTTTTATAAAAGCCCTGTGAGTGCGGCATCCCCTGTCCCTTTCAAAGAAAAAACATTGTGGGGGATAATTTTCCTGATATCGATAACACTCATTTTTCTTAATGTCCGGATATCCCGAAAACAAAAATCCGCCTAAAACTCTACACATTGCTTTTCAGCCGTAAATAAGCTACATTAGGCATAATTAATTTGTGGAGGAATTATATGAAAAAGAAAGTTTTTTTTCTGGCTCCAGCTATCCTGATTATTATTGCTCTAGCATTCTCACCTATTTTGGCTAATGCTGACCATGTAATCAAGGGAAAAAAACATACCGACGCTTTCAGTATGATGGGACGGTCTGAACCTGCAAAAGATGAGGAGACGACCACTTGGCTGGGAAAAGACAAAATGAGACAAGACGTCGGGGAAGTTACAACACTGATCAGATTAGATAAAAATAAAATGTATATGATCAATCACTCCGACAAAACCTACTCCGAGATGGATCTGCCCTTTAAGTTGGAAGAAATGTTGCCTCCGGAAGCCAAACAGATGATGGATGCCATGGACATTTCATCTAGCATTACAGACACCGGAGAAACACAAACGATCAACAACTGGAAGTGCAAAAAGTACCTTGTTGAAATTTCTGTCTCGATGATGGGAATGGGTATGCCCATGAAGATGAACATGTGGACGTCCAAAGACCTTGGAGTCAACATGAACGAGTTTAAAGAGCTCTATACAAAAACGCTTGCTGCTAATCCTATGTTTAAAGACTTCATCCAAGATTTTGAAAAGATTGACGGTTATCCAGTGCTCACCGAATTTTCGATGGATATGATGGGAGCACAGCAGAAATACAGAGAAGAAGTCACATCTGTCGAGAAAACAGGGGTGCCCGCCGAAACATATGATTTGCCCGAAGGATACTCCAAAACAACCTATAATCCCTTCGACCAGCGCCGCTAAAACTAAATTAACCTGGATTATTTATAAAAATGGTTGATCATTTCTTGAATAATTCAGACTAGAAAAGGTCCATCAATTGGAAAAATATCCGGCGCGATGGATGACCTTGTACTTCTTGCCTTTTACTCTTACCTTGATTTCTTTGAATTTGCCATCCACGATATAGTCTTTTGGCCGGTAGTACAGGAGATAATAGTTTTCAGAGGCCTCCAAAGCCTGCTGAAAGGCGTAAGCAGGATTTCTTGAGGTCACCACCAAACCTCCTGTTGCAATCGCCATTTCTCTGAAGGCACTGAAGATATCCTCAGAGTGTTCTACCATGCGCACCCCATCAATCCCTATAGGTCTTTCTGTCAAGAAGAGAAAATGGATCGATGTCGAAGCATCGGAATAGGCCATTTTAACCTTGTCCACGTCGAATGATTTCTCTCGCGTAAAAAAGTCAAAAAGGCTAGACATCTGTTGGAGCATCGCAGGATTGTCCTGATATAAACTTTCAAATTGACTAAGGATTCTCGTATCTATCTGGGGAATAAATTCACTCTGGTAAAACATGTAAACATACTTTTGTCCCTGTCTGTTTTTCAGGTATTTGGCAAAATCCAACAGTTTGATCTGGTCAACCCGGCGGAGATTTTCCAGTTTGGCTAAAACATCGGAGTACTGCAACAGGAGCATCTCAAGTTCCAAGGTCTCATCCTGAGGGGTTCCTCTTGGTGGTGTGAGGACAGGCACAGATGAGCTCTGTGTCGAGGAAGCTCCCAATGAAACAGCCAAGCGCTGGGAAATATTTGAAAGGATACGGATCGTCTCTCTGTACTCTTGGTTTCCTTGTTCGGTATCTCCTCTGATTATTCCTATTAGCTCCTCTACGATATCCTGTTTCGGTTTGATCTGCAAAGCCCCTTCTTTTAGTCTGTATGTTTTTAGAGGAGTTGTGATGAACAGAACGTCCTCAGGAGAGAAGATATTATTGATAAAAAATTCGAGGCCTTCGCCTATCCTCGGCTGGTAGTCAGCCACCTCATAAAACAAAAAATAGGTTCTTTTTGTATCCGGATTGAATCTTCTTTTTTCCTCGCTGCGTTCGACGGCCATCTTTTTTATCAGGTAAACCGCCTCTATTTTCTGAGAAATTCCCTCTTCCAATATTTCAAAATCATTAATGGTCAAATCATCCACGAATGTCGAGTCGTCATAAACCCGCACTGGAACCTCAATGTTCACAACGAGCGAAACTTCTTTGAATGCCTCTTGAGGAAAAGCAGAGATAATGCCCAAAAACACCATAAAAGCCAGCAGCAAAAGTTTTTTCACTTTATTCTCCTACTCATTCATGCTATAGCGTATTAGCCGATCAAGATGGCTGTTTACTTATCATAGTACATTTTGAGAATAAAGGTATGCATCTATTCCCACTTGGTCCGATAAACTACTAACTCCTTGAATCCACTTTCTTTTTCGAGTAAACAGTAAAAACGGCCATGCTTCATAACGGCCCAAGAATCGATCGTCCAAGAATTAAGGACGCCGATCCTTACATAGCTGAGGTAGAGGATGTAAGAAAGAGGCAAGGGAAGAAAAAACTTTAACCTGAGCTTGAAGAAAGAGATATATGTAATAACTGCCATAGTTTATGGGAATTTTTCCATATTCCCAAACTAAGTGATTAATATTTTCCCCTCATTTTTTTTCCTATGTATTGAAAATAAAGGAATTATTATCTTATCCTGTAATTACTCAATAACTTGTGGCCGAAGGGGCGGTACGAGAGCACAAGGGTTTA
>CAYPGQ010000022.1:0-47174 GCA_964410125.1 uncultured Eubacteriales bacterium
ATCGATGTGGCCTCAATTCTCGAAGCAGGAAATTCCCGATACGACAGCCGGTTCATCATATTTGGAAGCGGGGATATTTATATCGAAAACAGATTCTCCCCTGGAAACCGAGATATTCCTGAGCTCCCTCGATTCGGGATGCAGATGATCCTCCCGGTAGAATTTGACAACATGGAATGGTACGGACGCGGCCCCCATGAAAGCTACTGGGACAGGAAGATCAGCGCGGCTGTCGACCTCTATCATGGCAAAGTCATCGACCAACATCATCCTTACATCCGGCCGCAGGAAAGCGGCAACAAAACAGATGTACGTTGGATTGCATTAACGGATGATCAAGGTATCGGCCTTCTGGCTGTGGGGATGCCTCTGTTGAGCGTCAGCGCCAATCATTACCTTATGGATGATTTTGAGAATGGGCCAGAAAAAGAACAGCGACATGCAGCAGATCTCGAAAAAAGAGACTTGGTCACATGGAACCTGGACTACAAACAAATGGGTGTTGGCGGAGATGACAGCTGGGGTGCCAGGCCCCACGACAAATACACGCTATTTCCGAAAGAGTACGCATACAAATTCCGTTTGCGCCCCTTCTCAAGAAAAAAAGAGAGCCCGATGGCACTCAGCAAACAAAAATTCAACCTGGATTAATCAAAAAGAATCATCCAAAAATTTTGAAATCAAACACAGACTCGAGTACCCAATTGATGCCCACAAACAGGATAGCAGCGGGAACGATAATCCTCAACCACCAGTACAAAAAAGTTTGAAAAAAACTGTTCCCTATATTGAGTTCCTTCAGAAATTCATATCTTTTTATGAACCAGGCTGCGGTCACGACTGCCAAAAGGGAACCGAGAACCTGCATGCCCGAACCGAACGTCAAATCCCAGGGCATAAAAACTTTCATGTTAATCATCGGAGGGATCGCGAGGACATAAACGATGGCGCATATTAGAAATACGGCGCTTTTTCTGTTCAATTTCGTGTTATCCAGGAGGCCACCAACCAAGACCTCAAAGGCCGCCACGTCAGACAGATAGGCGGCACCAAACAATCCCACAAAAAACAAAAGCCCAAACACCCAACCCGCAGGCATCAAATCAAAGGTCTTTGGCAAAGTAGAAAAGATAAGCCCGGGCCCGGAATTAGGCTCCAAACCAAAGGCAAAAACCGCCGGAAAAATTGCGAATCCAGCCAGAAGGCCTGCCATAGAAGCTGCAATTCCCGTAAACACGGCATTTTTTGAAATTACTGCTTTTTTTTCGAGATAAGAGCCATAAATGACCATAAACGTTCCGCCCAGAGACATCGAAAAAAACGCCATTCCCAAAGCCGCCGCCATTACCGATGGTTTTAATGCATCGAAACGGAAACTCCCGATAAACCAATCGATCCCCTGTTTAGCACCAGACAACGTGACAGACCGCAAAATCAAAATTATCAGAATCACGAACAGTGAGGGCACGATCCATTTGCTTGTTCTTTCGATTCCTTTTCGCAAACCCTTCACGAGAACGATTCCGCAGGTGAATATCACCAAGGCCGTCATCGAAAGCTGCAGCAGAAAGGAAGTCAGGTCGAAACCCTGTTGGGGAGGGAGAATAATCCCCGCATCTAAATGTCCCCCAAAGGCATTAACCAGTTCCCCAAGCGCATGAAATCCCACCCATCCCAAGGCATTGGAGTAATAGCCGGTTGCCCAAAACACTATAAAAAAAAGGAAATAACCTACGTATTTTCCGCCGGGCAGCGCCCCCTTTTCATAAGCCCCCAGGGTACCTCGTTGTGTGTGCCGGCCGAGGGTCCATTCGGCCATCAAAGCCGGTATTCCGATAAAAAGGACAACTCCCAGATAAAAAAGAACAAACGCGGCGCCTCCGAATTTCCCCACCATGTACGGAAACCGCCAAACAGCTCCCAATCCGACCGCAACGCCGACCATGGTCATCAATAGGCCAAAATTGGAGGCGAATGTTTCTCTTTTCAACCGTCAGTCTTCCCATTTATGGATCTTGTAATACTCGTCCACCATTTTTTGGATATCGACGGTTGCACCCTTAGTAAGTCCTTTGGTTAGAGGTTCCTTCTGGAATCTTTCGGGAAGTGTGTCATGCTCTCTGGTCACTCCCAGACGTTTGTTGAAAGCATGATCCAAATCGATAGCATCTGCCAAAATTTTCTCCAAATATTCCGGCGCATAATCCAATCCTGTTCCAGCCTTTAAAAGGGATGAGGTTCTCTCCAAACTCAAAACATCCATGCAAAGCCCGATATTTTTGCACATGGTCAGACAATCGGTGAGAAGCGCAATTTTTTCCGAGTAGCTCACCAGTGCCGCTTTGCCCTCCTCTTCGAGCCTGTCAGCCGCCTTTTCTGTACCGAATCGTTTTTTGGCTTCTTCTTTCCTGTTGGTCAATTCAAAATAGGGCTCGGCGCGAAGGTGATCAGCTCCACGGGAAGCGATAGCATAGGTCAACCCGTAAGCTTTGATGCCCCTGGGATCTCCGCAGATGATATCCAATCCCTTGACATGCATGACCAGTTTTTGTGCTTCTTCACTGAATCGCGCTGCCAGTTTTTTTGTGCCTTTCGCCAGTTCATCCCCGATTCCCCGGCGGAAAGCGATCATGTCTACGATCTGACGGATTTTTTCTTTTTCACCCCAGGTTATGCTGAATCCGTCCAGATCCTTGGGATGGATCAGCCCCTTTTCCTGGCACTCCATGATCCAGCCGATCACTTCAGATGTCGATATCGAATCCATTCCGATTTGATTCAGATAAGCATTCATTTCAAGAGCGAATGGAAGACTTTGATTGCCGATCCTGGATGTGAATCCGCACAGGGTTTCAAATTCGGGCCCTTCGGCTTCCTGATCATCAGCCACATAATAGCGGGAGCAGTGCACATTGCAGTTGAAACAGGATTTATTCTTGACTTTAAAAGAACTGGCTAGTTTCTGCCCGGAGATCTCATCCACATACGCGCATACACCATCCTGGAAATGATTGGTCGGGAGGATACCGATGCTGTCGAGGTCTTTCATCAGCATCGTGGTGCCAAGGTTGTGGCGTTTTGTGTATTCGCTGTGTTCCAATATTTCTCGATCGATCTTCCGGTTTTCTTCAAGAAAAGCGAGCGGATCGGCAAACTCGACAGGCTTGGAACCGCGCACGGCCAGAGCTTTCAGGTTTTTGGATCCCATCACAGCGCCCATCCCGGTGCGGCCGCTCACCCTGTTCCCGCTGGATACAATCGTGGCAAATGCCACGCAGTTTTCCCCTGCCGGTCCGACGGCAGCTACCTGGATGGCAACATCCCCTTGTTCTTTTCTTACGTCCTTTGTCGTTTCAACGATTTTTTTGCCTTTATATTCCGGGCAATCCACAAACTTTATGCCATCGTCGGTGACAAGAAGATAAATAAGGTTATCTGCCTTGCCAGTGATGATGATTTGATCGAATCCTGTGAGTTTCATCTCTGCCCCGAACTGTCCTCCGGCAGCAGAGTCTCCCAAAATTCCTGTGAGCGGCGATTTAGCGGTGACCGTGTAGTAGGCAGATGCTGTGAGAAAAGACCCGGTTAAGGGACCGACACCAAATATCAGGATATTGTCCGGCCCTAACGGATCACAATTTATGTCCAATTCCTCGAAAAGCCTTTTGGAGTTGGCCGCTCTTCCACCGATGACAGGTTTTATCCAGGATGAATCCAGAGGCTCGACCTCGAACGTCCGCTCGGTTAGATCGATCCGGAGGATTTTTCCGCCGTACCCGTATTCAAGCATTCTTACGGCTCCATTTCTCTCTGAGAGAAAATCCCAGTTTTTTCAGGTAATACAACCGTTTTTGGTTCGGGCTCATCTTGTTTGTTTCTTTTTTAATTACATCCAGATATGGTCCATGCTCTCCTTCTGCAAACGTGATGGCTCCTTCTGTACAGGCTTCCACACACTTGGGCTTTCCCCCACAGAGATCACACACATACACGATGTTTTCGTAAATTTCGATTGCACCGATTGGGCAGGCCTTTTCACAAACACCACACAGGGTGCACACAGTGGGCGAGACGACAATCTGTCCCGCAGAGCCCAAGGACAAAGCTTTTTCTGGACATTTCAAACAATATTTTTCTTCACACTGGATGCACACCACGGGGCCATCGATGCCCAGTTCGTAAAGATTCAGGACCTTGATCCGGGCCAGCCGGTTGCTGACTTTCCCTGTATGAAAAAAAGCACAGGCAACCTCGCACTTCTTGCATCCGGTACATTTGTTCAGGTCAACCTGGATCAAGTCACACTCCTTGTCAATCCTCTATTTCCAGGCGATAGTGCACCAGCCCTTTCGGATCTGGGCAAACAAAGTTTTTTACCGTTTTCACCCAGTGTCCGTCCTCCAAACGATCGCGAACGTTCAGGATAGGAAATATCGGCATCATGCTCTGTAAGGCCCAGATGCACACATGCTGCCCATCGGGAACGAATAGCTTGGAATCCTCTACATAAAAAAAGTCTCCCACCTGGACAGGGAGATTACAATAACCATCGATTTTTTCTACGCTCACTTTTATTCTTGCCATAACAATTTCTCCTGTTTCTCCTCTGATTTTACTGATTTTTTTCTTTTTTGAAACTCTTTTTTACGCAACTCGTTTAAAATATAAAAGGAATAAAATGAAAAAGTCAATTCAAGTACCATTCATTTGCTTTATTTTCCCCTTCGTCGTTCTTGTTATATCGGTCAGACAAGATGTTGAATTTAAGGGAAAGATCGAAATAAAGGACGGCATCAAGATTATTAAAAATCCAGCCCAACCTCTTTACGGTCAGATCACACTCGATTTAGAGAAAAATCTCACCCTCGGGAGCGAAAATGATGAGGACTATCTTTTTTACAGGGTATGGGATGTAAAAGCAGACAATCAAGGGAATATTTATGTCCTGGACTCCGGAGCCACCAGGATCCAGAAATATGACAAAAACGGCAAATATCTGCGAACCATCGGAAGACAGGGACAGGGACCGGGTGAATTGGAGAGGCCGATTATTTTGAGCCTTGATAAGAGTAATAACCTGTATGTCGGTGAAATGGTGAAGATCCATATGTTTAGTCCAGAGGGAGAATTCGTGAAGATGACAACAATCCCATTTTTTTTCATGAATTTCGCTCCGGACGGTGAGGGAAATTTTGTTGTGACAGGCCGGATCACAATTGAGGGAGCACAAAACTTGGGCGTGCTGATACTTGATTCGGACGGAGAAATGAGAAAAAAAATCGCCGAATTTCCCGGGCTTCCCAAGCACGAAACAGGCATGACAATCTCTCATGATTACTCGCCTGAAATCACATTCTCTTCAATTACAGACAAGGGATTCATCTATGGTTACAATATGGATTACAAACTGTACATCGCGGATTGGTCCGGAAAAAATGTCATTATATTCGAAAAAGATCAGCCTTCTCAAACCATCAGCCGCAAAGAAAAAAACAAAATCATCAATGACGTGCAGAAGAATACGGCTGAGACTGGACTGGGATGGTCGAAGAGTTTGGTCGAAAAGATGGCGAACTTGCCAAGACACCGGCCTTTTTTCGATAGGATAAGGGTGGATGATGAAGGAAGAATATATATCCGACAACGCAAATCCGTCCTCGACGAAAACGGAGAGATGGTTTTTGATATCTTTGGGAACGACGGGTATTACCTTTACACCACAAAACTTCCCTTTGTTCCAATAAGCATAAGAGACGGGTTTATGTACCATACAACCTACTCAGAAGAAACAGGAGAGGTGAAGGTCATAAGATACAGGATAAAAAACTGGGATCAATTAGCTTGTTCTATGAATTGACTTCGCCATTTTGCCTTGCTATAAGATTGATGATGAAAGCGGTTTTCCTGTTTCACCTGCATGTCGGAATACGTTTAGCCTTGAGAATTTTCGTACCTGTTGTTTCCATCTTTATCGCCCTATATTATTTATTGAGGCCCGAGTTATTCAACTCCTTAATGGCCCAGATTCTCGATGGCGGTTTCCTGCTCAGCGGAATAACCACAACTTTTTTCTGTCTTTTCATCTCTGGCTTCGCTTCCCGCCGTATCTGTCTGGGACTCAACGGATGGATTCGCCATCTCCCGATAGAAGGAATAGTTCAAAGGCGAATGGCTGGATTCGCCATATCCATCGCTCAAATCCCGGCATTGGCCATCATAGCCGGCTTGGCAGTTATGGCCATGAAACTTTACCAGGTATCGGCTGCTCCCTTCATTGCAGGATTGCCTCTTTTGGGATTGTCCTCTGGACTGTGCGTTCTGCCCGTTAAAAGAAAGTTCATCACAAGACCTTTGGCAGCACTGGCCACCATAGGTTTTGCATCCAACAATTGGGCATTTCTCACAGGAGGAATTTTTTTGATGATCGCAGCGGATAGGATATCCGGCCCCCTTGTCCAGAAAAAGAAACACGCAAAATTCCACAAAACTTCCAGAGGATTGCTCCTCGTGGCATCCATAAACTGGCGTGCCCTTCGCCTGAGATCCCTTTGGCTCTATTTGCTCTCACTGCCATTGCTGGGTGCTGCACAGCTTTTTATAGCAAACAACAATCCTGCTCCTCTCCTTGCCGAAAAGATGATCCGTTTCGGAGGAGCCTTGGATTTAATGTTATTTTGTTCGATATTCGCCAACATGCTGGCCTCACGCAGACCTCCCTGGCCTTGGATTCGTTCCTTGCCCTGGTCGGCAAAAACCAGGATCCTCTGGGACTCTTCTTTTATCGGCCTTCATGCGCTGCCTCTCGTCGTCCTCGTTGGAGCCATGAACCTCAAATCCATGCTACCCCTTGCCCTGAGCCTCCCTATTTTTGCAGTCTATTCTGCCTATTCCATCCGTCAAGCTCCCGAATCAGTGATGGGCGCATCGGGAAAGGTTCTGTTGCTCGGCATATTCGGTTCTCTTTTCCTTTGTCTCATCCCGTGGAGTTCTGTCTGTTTTCTGGCTCTAACACCAATGATTATAAATTTGGCGACAAAGGCGGAAAAACATCAAAAAGTCACCCGATGGCTGGAGCTTCACCACCTTGCGGCAGGCGATTCTTTATCTTGGAGTGAATGATGATCCGGTTCCAAAATGTCTCATTTTCATACAAAACGGAAGAAAAAGTTCTCCATTCCGCGAACTTGGAGCTGCAGCCCGGCCTGTCTTTGCTCCTCGGTCCAAACGGGTGCGGAAAAAGCACGCTCCTCAAACTGGCTGCTGGAGTGGAAATCCCGGATGCTGGCAATATAGCCATTAATGGACATGACCTCTGGAAAGAAGAAGTTTCTGCTAGAAAAGGACTGGCCTATATGCCCGAACATCCTGATTTGACTCCGTATGCCTCGATAAAAGAAATCATGGACCTTGTGTGCCGCCTTCGGGGACAACCTCTCGAAGAGGGAAATAAAGCCCTGGAATTCTTTGGCCTTCAGCACCTTGCCCACCGGACCGTTAGGGAACTGTCCATGGGACAACGAAGGCGGGCGGTTTTTGCGGCCTGTCTTGTCGGAACGCCTTCACACATCCTGCTTGACGAGCCTCTTGAGGGCATGGACCGGCATATCCAAAAAGAAATCCTCGGCTGGATCGAAAACCATACACAATCTGGAGCGACTGTGGTTGTGGTTTCCCATATGATCGAGCCGTTTATCGATCTTGCTTCTGCAGCAGTAACGGTCCAGAGCGGTAGAGCTTTCCGGTTTAGAAATCTCCCAGATCTTTATGAAAAAAAGCTTGCTTTTTTAGAGCAGTTGGCAGAGGGAGGATTGCCCCTTTAGTATTTGTTGCTTTGGTTGCCGATTACCTCTTTTTTTTGCTGCTCTTTTTCCCTAGAATACCGCCACTCAGAAAAAGTCCGGCACCAAGGACAAAACCAAAATTGTACCAGGATCCGTTGTTGTGCACTTCGTAAAATCGAATGGTTTTGGAAAAAATCGAAATAATGAACGTGATCGGTGCAATGAGGCCATGCCACAATCCTTTCCAGAATCCGGCCACTTTGCCTTCTTCGTTTGGCGTTTTCTCAAGCTTATTCGGCCCGGCCACACAGCTCGAAAGGACAAAAACGAGAATCAGAAAAATTCCAATAGCACTGAAAATTTTCATTCTCTCTCTCCTTATATTGATGTTATGATATATATAAAAAAATAACATTTCAAGGAGAATAACATTATGACCGTTGTAAAAAAAGCAATGGAGTAATCTAGCTATAAATAGAGATTAGGAGGAAAATTATGAAAAAGAAAAAATACCTTCGAGCTTCAATACTTCTCAGTTTATTTCTTTTATTCATTCCCATGCTTATCGCAAATTCTCCCGAAACTTATGATGTGGTTATATTGAATGGCCAAATTGTGGACGGAACCGGGAATCCATGGTTTTTGGGTGACATCGCCATCCGGAATGATCGCATCATCAGAATCACGCCTTCTGGACAACTCAAGGATAAGCAAGCAAAAGAGCGGATCGATGCGCATGGATTGGTTGTTGCACCTGGATTTATCGACATCCAGAGCCATTCCCGGGGGGCATTTTTGTTTGGTGATGGCCGTGTGATCAGCAAAGTGACCCAAGGAATCACGACTGAGATTTTGGGCGAGGGATGGACCGATGCTCCTGTTAATGAAAAGATTCTGGCCACTTATGGAGATATTCCCCAAGAGATAAAAAAGCTGGTCATGGAATTCACAGGCCCCAGAGGTTTCAACAACTGGCTTGAAGCCATGCAAAAACATGGCGTATCTGCCAATGTTGGTTCGTTCCTGGGTGCTGCAACAGTTCGGGCTTTTGTCAAAGGGATGGCTATGGGATCGCCATCGAGTGCAGAAGTAGAAGAGATGCAGCGACTAGTCCGGAATGCCATGGAAGATGGGGCATTCGGGATTGCCTCTGCCCTGATATATCCTCCTGGCAGTTTTGCCGCTACAGAAGAGTTGATCGCAATGTCCAAGGCCATGGCCCCTTTTGGTGGCGTGTACATCACCCACCTTCGTTCTGAGGCAGATAAGTTCTTGGAGGGCCTGGATGAAGCCATCACAATCGGAAGAAAGGCTGGGGTTCCGGTAGAGGTTTATCATCTTAAAGCCGCTGGCCGGCGCAACTGGCACAAGGCCACATTGGCCATTGCCAGGATAGAAGCTGCCCGGGACGAAGGATTGGACATCGGGGCCGACATGTACCCCTACATCGCAGGAAGCACGGACCTTAGCGCCTGCCTTCCTCCTTGGGCATCTGCCGATGGAAAACTGCTGGAAAACCTTAGAGATCCTGAGATGCGCGCAAAAATCAGGGAAGAAATCCTCCATCCAAAAACAGAGTGGGAAAATCTAGGCGCACTAGCCACCCCAGAGGGTATTCTGATTCTTGGTCTTAACAAGACGGAGAACAAGAAATACACAGGAAAAAGACTTTCGGAAATCTCAGCCGACATGGGCAAAGACTGGATCGACACGATCATAGACCTGATTTTATCCGAACAGCAGGGCATCGGTACAATATACTTCATGATGACCGAGGATAACCTCAAGCTTCAGATGCAGCAACCTTGGATCAAATTCGGCACCGATGCCAGCGGTGCAGATCCGGATAATCCGGAGGGGCTGGTCCACCCGCGCTCTTATGGGACTTATCCGCGGATTCTCGGTAAATATGTGCGCGAAGATCGGGCAATGATACTGGAAGAAGCGATCCGGAAGATGTCCTCGGCTGTAGCCAACAGGCTTTTTATCAAGGATCGAGGCTTGATTCGAGAGGGGTATTATGCAGATGTTGTCATCTTCGATCAGAAAACAATCGGCGACCGGGCAACCTTCGAAAATCCCCATCAAGTCTCAGTCGGAGTTCAGCATGTTTTTGTCAACGGGATAGCCGTCATCAAGGATGGAAAACACACCGATGTCAAACCTGGACGGATTGTCCGAGGACCAGGCTATATCAAAAAGTAACAGGGAAAACACGGAACACAATCATCAATACCCCAAGCTGAGTATCCGTCAGGCTCAACGCCTCCAAGAGCGGTAAGTAATAGACCTCCCGGAGATAAGGCAAAAGATAGATAATCCCCCCTGATAGGCACAGACATGCCATCACCAGCCATCGACGGAATTTGCTCAAGAAGATTTCTTGGCACGATTTTTGCAGTAATAATTTTTGACAAACAGAGAGAAAAAAAATGCAAGTACAACAAAATTTAGAATACGAAAACCAGATAAGTGAAGCCCTCAAAAGGGCTAAGGCAAAGAAAGTCCTGTATATGTATGATGAGACGGGAAACAAGTTCCTCCTGGGTGTGTTCAACAAGAAAAAATCAGAGGAAATCAAGAAATACATGCGCAACAAAAAAATGATCAACCGTCTGTCTGAATTCGATATCATCACAACCGAGCCCGACAGCAACTTCACTTACTGAAATATCCCATACTACTAAATTTTCGGCAAATCTCCCTTTCTTTATCTTTCTTTTTTCTGCAAAAATATGTAAAATTATTTTACTCTTTTACAGCTAATTTTTGTCCTTCCAACTAACCTGGATTATTCAGAATCATATACCATTAGGTATGCCAAATGGGAAATATGTGTTGAAGTTGGAGGGAGATTCTTTTTACAATGTTCGGTGATGCAAAAACTCAAAAGCAAATGGTCAATCGTATTCTCGATTCTTTTTATTGTCCCCTTCCTCTCCCCTATTTTCCTCTTTCCAGCAAGCTCTGAAACGAACTGGCTTCAGGGCTACTACAAAAGCCTAAAGGGCGGCACGATCGAATACCACTCTTCTCAGCCCGATGTGACAAAAGCACTGCTTCTTCGCAATCTTAATGCGGAAGATTACATCGAGTGGGAAACAGAGCCTGTTCCCGCAGATTATCGAGGTGAATACGTGAATTTCATATGGATCTTTGCCATGGATGTTGATACCGATCCCCATGACTATGATCTGTTCGTCAATGGAAAAAAATATTTCCACTTTTCCAATCCAATCACAAACACCCGCAAAGAGTGGGAACTAAAAGGGCCAGGCGATGCTGAGCTTGCCTTTCGTGTAACCCTGATCGACCGTTTTAACGATGTCCATGGATACGCTTCGATGCGGATACCTACTTCTTTCCTCCAGCGCGGAAAGCCGCTTATCTTAAAGGTCGTAGGGGAAACAGCCGGAAGCCGTGTGTGGTACATGACCTTCCAAAGCCCGGTCATAGCCGGGGCTGAGATCGTCCCGCAACAAGCCCTGGTTCGCCGAAATAACAGCCTTTTTCAACCTGTGAAGGTAGATATTATCCATCTGGGAGAACCCGTGAATGCAAAATTGACGACAGAAGGCCAGACTGCGGTAGAAAAAGAATTGGACTTTGGATTCAACCGGATTGAAATGACATTCCCAGAAGTCCCCCAAAAAAAAGAACATACCATCACCATCCACATAGCTGATAAAGTTTCCATGACCAAAAAATTCATCCTTGGTCCCGTCAAAAAATGGTTTGTTTACCTTGTCCAGCACACCCACACAGATATCGGCTACACCCGGCCTCAATCGGAGATCCTGCCAGAACATCTCCGCTTCATCGACTACGCTCTGGACTTTTGCGATCTTACGGATGATTATCCCGATAACGCCAAATTCCGCTGGACCTGTGAAGCATCCTGGGCAGTCAGCCAATACCTGGACAGCCGCCCACCAAATCAGATCGCTCGGCTCAAACAACGCATCGATAAAGGACGGATAGAGATAACAGGCATGCCGTTCAACATGTCAGAAATTGCCGATGAAAACATCTATGCGGCTTCCCTCCAGCCCATAAAAAAATTCAAGGATTTCGGTCTGAAAATCACGACCGCCATGCAGAACGATGTCAACGGCATCGCGTGGTGCCTAGCGGACTACTTTCCAGATACGGGAATCGAATATTTGATCATGGGACAGCACGGGCACAAGGCTCGTATCCCCTTCGACAAACCCACTCCGTTCTGGTGGGAATCCCCTTCAGGAAAAAGGCTTCTGGCTTTTCGCGCCGATCATTACATGACAGGAAATTTTTGGGGGATTCACACCGGAAATTTTCAAAATCTGGAAACAGAGTTGATGCGATATTTGAATGACCTGGAATCCAGAGCGTATTCTTATGACAGGATAGCCGTCCAGTACTCCGGTTATTTCACCGACAACGCCCCTCCTTCAACGGCAGGGTGCGACATGATCGAACAATGGAATGATAAATACGAATGGCCGAAACTCAGAAGTGCCCTGGCAAGAGAATTTCCAGCATTTATAAAGGAAAAACAGGGAGGCAATCTTCCTGTCCATCGAGTGGCCTGGCCGGATTGGTGGTCCGATGGATTCGGATCAGCCGCCCAGGAAACGGCCGCTGCCCGAAAAACCCAAATGCAGCTGATCGCAAATCAAGGTCTTCTTTCTATGGCAAAACTACTGGGAATGTGCATCCCTCTTACCACGATGGCAAAAGTTGACAAAATTTATGATGCCCTTCTCTTTTGGGATGAACACACCATGGGTGCTGCAGAAAGCATCAGTGCCCCTTTGGTGGAAAACAGTGTGGTGCAATGGGCAGAAAAATCCGCTTATGTTTGGGAAGCGGTAAAAGAGGCCCGCATACTGCAGGAAGCCGCCATGGGACTTCTACAGCCCAATGTTCCAAGAGCAGACGTGCCGACCATCGTTGTGTTCAACACGCTGAATTGGTCACGGTCTGGCATGGTGGAGGTCTACATCGACCATCAAATTCTGCCTCAAGGAAAAGCTTTTTGCCTGGTGGATAACAAGGGGAATGAAATTTTTGCCCAGGCTCTCCAAAGCCGGGCCGATGGAACCTACTGGAACCTCCAGGTCAAAGAAATTCCTCCGATGGGATATAAAGTCTACCGCATAGAAGTTTTAGATCGATTGCACGTACGACCTAAAGAATTTCGATTAAAAGAAGGTATTTTCGAAAATACTTTTTACCGGATTAAAGTCGATGCCAAAACCGGTGCTATTTCCAGTCTTTATGACATACAGTTAGGAAAGGAGTTGGCTGATACCGGAAGCCCCTGGAATATTGGACAGTTTATCCATGAAACCATCTCCAACCGCAGTCAGTTGGAGCAGTTTCATCTGGTGAGTTGCCAGAGAAATTCGTTACAGAATATCGCTGTACAAAAAGGAACGGATGGTCCTGTCTGGAAAAGCTTGCGATTGACCGGAGAGACACCCACGGCCGAAGAGAACACGCTTCTCCAAATTGAAATAAGGCTGTACCATCACGAAAAAAGGATCGAGCTCCATTATTCCTTGATCAAAAAGGATATTACAGAACCGGAAGCCATCTACATCGCCTTTCCTTTTAACTTGCCAAGAGCTTATGTTTTATACGAGGCCCATGGCGGTTTGGTTCATCCCGGGAAAAACCAGTTGGAAGGGACTTCCTCTGACTGGCATGCCGTTCAAAATTTTCTCGTTTTCCGCAATCCCGAAGGGCAAATCATCCTCGGAAGCGATGAAGTGCCGCTGGTACAATTTGGCGGCTTGAATCTTGGGAAATTCCGGTACATCGCTGCGGTGGAACAGCCGCATGTGTTTTCCTGGGTGATGAACAATTATTGGGTGACAAACTTCAAGGCAAGCCAGGAGGGAGAATTCAAGTGGAGCTATTTTCTCACATCGGCACAGGACACATCCAATGCCTCTGCAACGCGTGTTGGTTGGGGTTCTCGGATTCCCCTGTTATGCAGGGTCTTTCCTCCAGGCAAATCTTCAAAAATCCCCCCTGAGCGATCTTTGCTCCATATCGATGCCGATAATATTCTGCTCGTGAGCACAAAACCGGCTGCCGATCGAAATGGGATCATCCTGCATCTCCGCGAAACAGAAGGGAAACCTACAGAATTCCAAATTTTCTCCCCTAATAACTACGGAAAAAATTGGAGCGTTGTAGAGATAAATGTCCTGGGTGAAACAATCGGCCCTGCCGTTGAAAAAATCAAGATGAACGCGTTGGAATCCAGATTCTTCCTGCTTGAATTCTAATAAGACTGTCTACCCTGGATTATTCAGGTGTCCTGGATTATTCACAAGCCGAGATTGCTGCAGCGGCGAGGAAGTAGCCCCATGAGTTGTATTTGTATACTACGATTGGGCTACAACGAAGCCGATGTGGTGAGATCGGCTTGCCCGAAGGGTAAAAACTGCCGATAAATAATTAAATGGATTTGAATACTTTGTCTTAGAAAAAAAAGTATGGGCAGTTTTTATGAATAATTCAGGTTAAAGCCTATCAGAAAGGGTCTTCATGAACAGGACGATGGCATCCTCTTCTTCTGGTGTCAGGCCAAGGTCTCCCAACTCATCCACATTGACATTTTCGCTGACCTCAGGAGGAGCCCATTCGGCCCCGTCCACATCTCTTGTGTTATAAAAGTTCACCACTTCTTTGAGAGTCGTGAAGAAACCGTTGTGCATGTAGGCTTTCACAAATCCCTCAGAGGGCCTCAGATCCACATTGCGGAGCGTGGGGACTTTGTGTTTGCCATAGTTTTCCGCCGCATATTTTTTGTACTTTTCGATCCCTTCCAGGTATCCTCCCAATCCCTTATCGACCCATTTATTTCCGTCGGGATTCCATTTTTTATCCATGGTGTAAAATGGATTATCGGGATTTCTGGGAACACCCAGGTTGTCGTATGTGAAATCCGTAAATACAGGAGGCTTGCCGTTTACAGATGTCATGACGTGACATTCGGAGCACAGTCCCTTTGTGTGGAACAACATCAAACCCTTGAGTTCCTCATCCTCCAGGCCTAACGTCCTGTATTTCTTCCAGTTGGACTCATCGATTGCTTCCACGTCCATTCCCTTGGCATTCGCATTGTACCAAAAATCATCGAACTTGGAGTTAAAGGGATTGACTTCGGCCGATCTTTCAAATGCAGCGATGGAACGGGCTATTTTTACGTAGGTGCCGTGAATGTCCTTTTCCCAATCCAATGAGTCGGGGCCCCAGACTTTTTTGAAAAGATTAGCATAGTTGGAATCACGCACGATCAAAACCACGCTCTTCTCATCCACATTGTTCATCTCGAGAGGATTTAAAAAGGGTCCCATGGCCTGTTCAGCCAAAGGATCGCCCAATTCTTCACCTGTTGCCCTGCCATTCCAGAACATGCCGCCCACAAAAGTTTCTTCATCATCGATGTGTAAGACAGGGCTATCACCGGCATAGGCAGCAGTCGGGGGTCTACGGTTACCGAACCGGCCTTTCATGGCCCCTTCATACACTGAACCTTTAGCATTAAAGTTCGAATCGGGACCTGACCAGCCGGCAACAGAACCATGACACGTGGAACATGCCTGTCCAGCGGGATCGCTCAGACTAATGTCAAAAAACAGTCTCTTGCCCAGCTCCTCGATCGCGGTGACGGCTTCTTTGCCATCCGGTTCTGTTCTGGGTTCAAACCTGGCGATGACTTTTCCTTCCCTGTTGACTAATTTGCCGTTACTATTTTCGCAACTAAAATCCACCGTGGATCGAATCTCTGGTGCTTTTGCTTGGACAACGATAGAAATTTTAATCAGCAACAATGAAATGGTTAAAAGGATTGCAAAAAGAAGGACTGTTTTTCGCATCTCTTACTCCTCGTGTGAATAAATGAAAAGATTAGTAATTTTATAGCGATTATAAGGATGAAGTCAAATTCAATCCGGTTCTCTGAGGTTTCTCAGCGTATCATAGATGATTTCCAGCAGTGCGGAATGGATGCGCATGCTGGAATACGCCCCACATTGAGACATGTCCCTCCCAAAGGTCCCCTGTCCACTAATGCCACTTTCAAACCATGGGCCAACGCTCCATTCACAATCGCACTCCCAGCTCCAGACCCGACAACGATCACATCATATTCTTTCATCGTTCCATTCCAAATTTTTTTAGAAAAATGCACACAAAGAAAATTATTATTCTAGGTAGAAATACGATCTTTTCTTCACACGTTATCATCCATCCCAGGGACATCCCGCTCTGTGCTTGTGATCTCGATTGCCTCCACCGTTGGAGTTGGAAACGGTTTCTTCACCTTGTTTAATCCGGATGTAATAATTAAAATATTCATGAGCTACCAGATTAATTTTGTCATACTTTCTTTCTGGTTGATAATAAATTTGAGAGTCTATCGCTTCTACAAAGATAAACTTTGTCTCTATTTCAAGTTCAAGTTTCTGGCCTTCTGTGAGCTCAAGACTTTTTTCATTCTTTAATTTACGCAAGTGTCTTTCTAATGTGAAAATTCCCTTAATCTGTTTGTACTCTGGTTTAGCTTCTGTTATTATTCCATTCTTTTTCTCAAGATAAACGGCAATGTTTTGAAAATTGCCGTCAGCAAACCATTTGGACAAGTCCTTATTTTCCTCAATGATTTGATTGGCCAGACCAATTTTCTGTTCTTCGGATACATCCACCCCTTTTTCCACCACAATTTTTTCCACAATATCCTTGGTGGTTTGAATAATGGGCTTATCAGGACTTTTGGATCCGCAAAAAAGCATAAAACCAACACACAAAACAAAAAACAATAAAACAAAAAAAGTTTTCGATTTCATAGTTCCCTCCTTTTGTCTAATCTCCTTAAACATCTATAATTCTATCTTCCCCCATTATGTCCTTATGGAGGAAGAGTTGTGTTTTAATTTCTTCTTTATAGTATATCTCTGGCTTTGTTTAATCTTGTGTAATAAATTTCTCTTTCCTTTTCTTGAATTTCCTTAAAACGGGGATCATCCCTGAGGCCTTCGTAACAAGGATTCTCCTTTAAGACCAGGTAGGAATATAAGTAATGCTGTATCTCACTAAATCCCACCTCGATTCCCAATTGGATGTTTTCGATCGCTTCGTCTTTCATCCCCAATAAAGCATAAACACACGTAACAGAATAGAGATAAGGCATATCTGTTCCTTGAATAAGCTCGAGAGCTTTGCTCTTTTTTTGTTCGGCGGCAAACAGCAGAGCTCGAATATGATTGAATTCCTGGGATATAGGCGATATCTTTTCAGCTTCTTCGATAGCCTTATCGGCCTCATCGAACAGTTCCAACATGATGAGATGCATTGCCAGCTCTAAATAGAGCTTGGCATTGGAGTCTTCTAATTCCAACGCTTTTTTTATTAGTTCAGCTCCTTTTTCATATTCACCGATATACCAATAGCAAGGAGAGCTCAGTTCATAAGCTCTAAGATAAGAAGGCTCAACCTGAATGGCTCTATTAAAATATTTAAAGGATGATTGATAAAGACCCATGCTCACCAGGAATATGCCCACATCACAATTGATCAAGGAACTATTCGGCGAAATATCGAGAGCCCGCTTAAAACTTTCTGTGGCTTTTTCCAAATTCTCTTTATAAAAATAAGTCCACCCTAAAGCAAGATTTGCTTCTGCTAATTCTGAGTTCAGCTCATACGCTTTCTCGAAATGCTTGATAGCTGACTCAAGGTATCTTTCATTGCCTTTTGCGACATAATAGGCCTCCCACGCAGCACCTATCCCCCAATGAGCCAAGGCATAGTTGGGATCTAAATCCAGAGCCTGATTCAACATTCTAATCGCATCAGGAAACCATTCGTCCGGATCCGAATAAACATCCCTGTTATCAATAATTTCTAATCCATGGGCATACTTCTGATAAGCTTCAATATTTTGAGGTTCTCTCTTTTTTGCTGCAATATACCCGCTTTCGGTAAAATGAACACCTAACTCATCCACGATTTCTTTGGAAATTTTATCCTGAGCATCAAAAAGCTCTTTAAGTTCAAACACTTGCGATAGAGGGAGGATATTTCTATTTGTTTCTACATGAATCAGCTCAAGACTAATTCGAATCTTTTGACCCTCGCTCATAAAGCTGGAAACAAGAACATAATCAACGCCCAATTCTTTCCCAATTTCATTAATCTCTTTTTCCGAATCTTTATACTTTCTCATTGAATAAAAAGAGATCACCCTTAGCTCACGACTATATTCTGTAAGCTTAAATATGATATCCTTTGTCGTGGACCTACATATATGCTCATATCCCTTTTGGAAAGTCCAGTCTTCCATGGGCAACACAGCTATCGATGCTTTCCATCGAACAGGAGGTTTAAACCAGTCAAATAAGAAATACCCGGAGACCAAAATGACCGCCACAAATACAAAAATTCCTGGGAGGACAAGCTTTTTAAGTTTCTTCACACGTCTCTTCTGCCAGATCGGTTTGGTGCGAGGGATGATCCCGGATTCTGTCTCTTTTTTAAGCCGCATCAAATCCATAAGAAGCTCGTCCGCACGTTGATAGCGTTCGGTCGGGTCTTTTTCTAAACACTTATCCAAGATCCTCTCTAACTCATATGGAATATTGCTGCGCAAATCAGTAATGGGCTCATGATACTTGTTGAGAATGGAATGCAAGATCAATTGTTCATGCTCTTCCTGAAAAGGAACGTGCGCGGAAAGCATCTCATACAGGACAATTCCAAGAGACCAGATATCTGAACGATGATCGATGGCATCGCCACAGGCTTGTTCAGGCGACATGTAAGCCACCGTTCCCATGATCAAAGCTGTCTCGGTTAGCTGAGATTTGCTGACAATCTTCGCCAGCCCAAAGTCCATGATTTTCGCCTGGGCCTTGGAAGTCACCATGATGTTCGAGCTTTTGATATCCCTGTGAACAATATTTTTCTCATGGGCTTCCTCGAGGCCTTCTGCGATTTGTATGGCAAAATCTAAAGCCTTCTCCGGTTCTAATGGGCCTTTTCCTATGATTTCTTTCAGGCTTTGGCCCTCGATATACTCCATGACAATGAAAGTATTGTCCCCAACCTCATCGATATGATAGATGGTGCATATATGGGGATGATTCAACGATGCCGCTGTTTGAGCCTCTCGTAGGAAGCGCTCCTTATCCTCTTTTTTCCTGAGAATCCGAGGAACGACAAATTTCAACGCGACAGTCCGTTTCAGATTGAGGTCTTCTGCCTTGTAGACTATTCCCATACCCCCAGAACCCAGCTCTTCTAGTATTTTGTAATGAGATATCTTTTTGCCGATCATCGGTCTATTACTACGAGAAGTTAGCCGCGTTTCCCCAGCTTTGCTCAAATGTATAGCATATGATATACAAAATGTCAAAAACGGAAATTTGATTTTGGTTTCATGTTTTCTTTAAAATAGGAAGTCTTCAAAGCACAGACAGAAAAAGGAGTTAAAGCCATGAAACTAGAGAAACTTTATAAAAAAGCCATTCAAGTCGGCATCGCCAATGATCTGAGAGGAAAGGCGGAAATAACAAGAATTTTGAAGGAAGAAAAGGAGAAATTCGATTCCTTAAAAAAAGACGAGATCGAGTATTACGACAAAGACAGGCTTTTTAATCCCTTCGCGGATACAAGAATTCTTTACGGAGATCCGAACAAAGATGTAAAGAAAGTTATCACCGGTATCGATATGGAGGTGGGTGAAATTCTTCTCACTCAGGTTCTAAACTCACAAAAAAATGAAAAAATAGATTTGATCATCTCCCATCATCCTGAAGGATATGCACTGGCTCAACTGCATGATGTTATGAAACTCCAGGCCGATTTAATGGCGGCATACGGTGTGAACATAAGCGTAGCAGAACAGCTTATGGAGAAGAGAATATCCGAAGTCCAACGAAGACTGCTTCCACTCAATCACACCCGAGCGGTAGACGCCACACGAGTCTTAGGAATTCCGATGATGTGCATCCATACGCCCGCGGATAACTGTGTGACAAATTATCTCAAAAAAACATTCGATCAAAAGAAGCCATACAAACTGAAGGACCTGATGCAGATCCTGAAAAACATCCCAGAGTACAAAAGGTCATCCATGCAGCAAGTTCCTCCCAAGATCGTGAACGGAACAGAAAACAATAAGTGTGGAAAAATATTCATCGAGATGACCGGTGGAACAGAGGGTGCCAAAGAGATCTTGGAAAAATACGCCAACAGCGGCATAAGCACACTGGTCGGCATGCACTTCAGCGAAGAACACTTGGATAATGCCAAAAAAGCCAATTTGAATGTTGTGATCGCCGGCCATATATCCAGCGATGTCCTCGGCCTCAATCTTTTATTCGACGAAATAGAAAAAGAGGCAAAACTCCAGTTTGTGGGAATTTCGGGATTCGAGCGTATCCGAAGAAAAAACTAAACTTCCTTTTTTCACATTTTTGGCACAATATTTGCTGCCTGTTCTATTGATGATTGTCTTGTCCAATCAGAACCAGTCCGAAAAAAACCACTTAGTTTTTCTCGCATTTTGCTATAATATGAAAGGGGAAGGATAATGAAAAAGATACTGCTTTTTTCTTCAGTTTTTCTCATGAGCCTGGTCCTTTTCTCACAACAAATCAAGGAAGAGGCTTCTGTCATTAACATTGAAGTTCCTGTAAGAGTATTCAGCGGAAAAAATTTTATCGATAATTTGACCATCGACGATTTTGAAGTTTTAGAGAATGGTGTGTCTCAAAATATCGAAGCTGTTTATTTTGTCAAAAAAAGGTCGGTCGAAAGAAGTCAGGAAAAGAAAAGATTTTCTCCAAAAACAGCACGCAGCTTTTTCCTCTTTTTTGAACTCTCCAAGTACGATCCCAAAATAGGTGACGCTATAAAATATTTCGTGCACAATGTGTTAATGCCTGGCGATAGCCTTTCCTTTGTCACCTCAATGAATACTTATCGGATGAAAAATATCGCTTTCGAAGTTACATCCCCTGACGAAGTGGCTAAACAACTTATCAGTTTAGTCAGAAGAGATACCATGACCGGAAATTCGGAATACCGGTATATGATCAGTGAAATCGCTGGGATTGCCCAATCCTTATCTATACGCATGGAACAGGGCGGTAAGAGTGTGACTGATAGGGGACAAATCATCGAAGAAGTAGGCATTCCGATTACGGAATTATCCTCCTCCGGTTTGTATGAGGGAAGGTCTATGGAGGAAGAGTTCACTTTATATGAAAATTATATAAACAAATTGGATAATCTGAGGAGAATGGACCAAGGAAAACTCATCAATTTTGCAAAATATTTGAAAGATAAAAAAGGACAAAAGTATGTGACAATCTTTTATCAGAAGGAATTTATCCCCCAATTGGATCCCAAATTGTTGAGCCAAACCATGAGCCTTTATCAAGATAGGCCGGTAATCCTTCAGACGATATCCAATGTAATCGAGTTTTACAGAAGAGAGGTTCCGATCGATATAGAATTGGTCAAGCAAAACTATGCGGATTGCTCAATTTCTATCCATTTTCTGTATTTAACGACTCCCCCAGAATCCTATTACGGCATTTACATGGCAGATCACTCAGAAGACATATATTCTGCTTTCCGAGAAATGGCAGTGGCAACCGGTGGATATATCGATAGCTCAGCAAGGGCAGATTTCCTGTTTAAAAGTGCTGTAGAAGCGTCGGAGAACTACTATTTGTTATATTATTCGCCGAGCCATTACATTAATGATGGGCAATTTAAAAAAATCCAAGTGAAAGTCAAAAACAAAAAGTACCACATCTTCCATCGTTCAGGTTATTTTGCAAATTAATGTTAGGATAAAAAAAGAAAACGCTTTATAATAATAAAGAAAAAACATACTTGAGAGGAAAGCTAATGAAAAAAATCTTATTTTTTGTAACAATTTTGTTATTGATCAGTTTTCTTTTCTCGCATCAAGAACAGCACGCAGTCACAGTCCGAAATATCGAAATCCCGGTTCGGGTATTTATGGGCCAGCAATTCGTGGATAACCTGACTATCGACGATTTTGAAATCTACGAAAACGGTATCCAACAGAAAATAGAAGCGCTTTATCTCGTCAATAAAAATAGCATCCCTAGACAACAGGAATTGAAGTCTTTCTCTCCTCAGACGGCGAGACACTACTTTCTCCTTTTCCAGATTATCGAATACAATCCCAAACTTGAAGCATCAATCAAGTACTTTTTCAATAATGTACTCCTTCCCCAAGACACATTGACTCTGATGACTCCCCAGAAAAATTATCATCTATCCAGTGAGGCTCTCCAAAAAAAGAAAAAAGAGGCCATAGCCAAAGAAATGTTGAAATTATTGAGGAAAGATACAAAGATCAGCTCTTCGGCATACAGGAGTTCGATGAACAGTTTAAGAGGGCTTGTAAGCACCATCTCCGGTGGAAGTTCGATGACCAGCTTTGATGGCTCTTCCGATCTTGACCAGGGAAGCAGCGGTATTGGGATGTTGCTCCGCCGATACAGGAACAACTTGAATAAATTGGAAGGGCTCCGTATCGTCGATCAAGACATTTTTATCCAATTCGCCACCAAAGTGAAATCCATCCCCGGACAAAAGCTCGTGTATTTTTTCTATGAAAGGGAATTCCGACCGGAACTCAGCACAAGTGTTGTGAATAGCCTTGTTGCGAATTACCAAGGCGAACCTAGCGTCCTTGCAGACATACAAGACCTTTTCCAGTTCTATCAAAGACATGATCGGGTTAATACAGAAAAAATTTGCCAAGCTTTCACGGATGCATCCATTTGTTTCAACTTTTTATTTGTCGACAGACAGGAAAGAAGTACTGGTGGCATCACTATGAGAGAACAATCCGAGGATTTTTTCTCGGCATTCCGAACGACAGCCCTGGCCACAGGAGGCATTGTCGATAGCTCCCGGAATCCATCCGCTGCCTTTCAAAACGCCCTCCAAGCTGCAGAAAACTATTACCTTCTGTACTATTCCCCAGCCAATTACACAAGCGATGGGACTTACAAAAAGATCCAAGTTAAAGTGAAAAACCAGGAATACAAGGTCACATACAGGCAAGGATATATAGCCAACTAACCTGGCCTATTCAGTTTTGTTTTTTGACAAGGGAGGTGCTTTCCAAGTAAAGAATACCCCTGCCAGGAAAAATATCAATCCGGCGATAAGATACATGGACCGGTATCCATAAAGGTCGGAAATCAATCCGAATAGAGGGGGTCCAAGGCCCATCCCGACATCAAAGAACGTTAAATAGAGACTTATAGCAAATCCTTTGTTTTCCTGACCCAGTATGTCGATGACATAAGTGCTCAAGGCGGGAAAAATCATTCCCTGTCCAAAACCGCCGATGAAACCTGCAAGGACAAACATACTCAATGATTGGACCTGAGAGAGAAAAATCAGATTGAGACTGATGATACAGACTGAAGGGAATAAGATTTGTTTTCTTCCATAACGATCGGATAGATCGCCCAGAAAAAGACGCGTCAAGATAGCAGACACAGAGAAAGCGACAAAAAAGGGACCGACACGATCAAGGGGAATCGATTTCCCAAAAAGTGCGATAAAAAAAACAACAGCTCCTCTTATCGCCCCATGGAATACAGGCAATAAAAAAAGGAGAAAGACAGAATACAGAGCCACATTATTTAATGCGTCAGGTTTTCGGAACTGCCTGTTGTGATTGGGTTTGATGATCTCTTTAGTCAGGGCAAGACAAACAAAGGAAATGATCAGGAATAGCAAACTTGTATTGTAAAGACCGCCGAAGCCATATTGTCGAACAATTTCCTCAGCCAAAAGAGGACCCAGGGCAACTGAGAGAAGACCGGCAACACCGATAATGCCCATGGATTGTGCCAGCCTGGAGACCGGCGCCAAATCCGAACAAATCGTCATGGCCGCTGTCATGCTGATCCCCCATCCAATGCCTCCTAAGGCCCGGAGGGTCAGAGGCAAAACGCCCGCATCTCCGATCAAGTGGAACAGCGGCAACACTGCTATTAAAAAGCCTATGCCAAACAGAGAGATTTTTTTTCTTCCTTTGATATCGATGATTCTTCCAAACACAGGGCGTATGAAAATGGCCGTGAGGCTGTGGATTCCCATGATCAATCCGATCTGGGTTTTGGAGGTGTGAAACTGTTCGAAAAACAACGGAAAAATGAAAAACAGGGTAACACTCATAAAAAGAAAAAAGAATCCGACAAGAGCCACAAAGAAATGTCTGTTCCACATGGTTTTTAGTGTCCCATTTTAGTTCAACTCTTGTTCAACTCTCAAATAAAATTTTCCTTTGTAATAGAGTGCTGGCTGTTTTGGGTATGGGGAAAATAAGCAAAAAGGGGATAATGAAGGAGGGTTATTAAAAACCCTACCCAGCCAGCAAAGCAGAGTTTGATTCTATTATACCAGAATTGCAAAAAAAAGCAACACTTTTGTTAATTATTCGTTAAAAAATCAGCAATTTGTTGCTCCTGCTGCGACGGCAGTGATATAATTTTCAGGATTCAACCATGTATACAATAGGAATTGATTCGGGAACTCAGGGGATAAAAGTATTAATCGTTGATTTTGAAGGAAAAATCATTTCCAGTGGGAGGGCTCCTCACCGCTTTGTCGACGATCTAAGGCCAGGCGAAAGCGAACAGGATCCTCGCGTTTGGATTCAAGCTCTGGAAAAGGCCATCATGGAAGCTCTACAAAACGTCCATATCAATCCCCGCGAGATCGTTTCTCTGGGAGTTTCGGGCCAGCAACATGGTTTTGTTCCATTGGATGAGGAGGGTCATCCGATAAGACCCGCCAAGCTGTGGAACGACACATCCACGGCCCGGGAAGCAGATACAATCATAGAGAGCCTGGGAGGAAAACAGAGTTATATCCAGAAACTCGGTATCAACCTGGCAGTCGGTTACACAGCGTCCAAAATCCTTTGGCTAAAGCGTAATGAGCCTGACAATTACGCGAAGCTCAAAACAGTCCTCCTTCCGCACAACTACATCAATTATGTCCTGACAGGCAAAGCCCATATGGAATTCGGGGATGCTTCGGGAACCGGGTTGATGGACATCAGAGAGTGTCGATGGAACAAGGAAGCAATTGATGTCATCGGTCCGGAATTGGAGGCAAAGCTTCCTGATCTTTCCCACCCATCAGAACCTGTGGGCTACCTTAGGGACGAGATTGCTGAACAGTTCGGGATGGCAAAGGTCCTGGTCGGGAGCGGAGGTGGAGATAATATGATGGGCGCTGTCGGCACAGGAAATGTCAAATCCGGATTATGCACTCTGAGCCTCGGCACTTCGGGAACCATAAGTTCTTACTTTGCCGAACCCTGTGTCGATCCCCATGGAGAAATCGCATCAATGTGCGACAGCACGGGAGGTTGGCTGCCCCTTCTCTGTACGATGAATGTCACCAACACCACAGAATATCTCAAGGCCCTCCTAAAACTATCAAACGAGGATCTGGAGAACTTGGGTTCCAAAGCCCCAGCAGGATCCGAGAGGCTCATGTTCCTTCCCTTTATCGATGGAGAGCGGGTTCCTGTTCTTCCTTATGCCAATGGGGTCTTTTTTGGCCTGACCAGGAAAAACTTCAACGCTCCCCACATGGCTCGAGCCGTGATGGAGGGAACGATCTTGAATCTCGGGTATGGTTTTTCGCGTATGAAATCTTTAGGGTTGATTCCCTCGGAAATAAGAGCCACCGGAGGGGCTTCCAAGAGCAAACTCTGGCTTCAGATTGTCGCCGACATCTTTAAAACTCCAGTGCGCACACTCAAGGAAGAAGAAGGGGCGGCTTTGGGAGCCGCTATCCAGTCCATTTGGAATTATCATATGAATCAGGGAGACGAAGTAAAAATTGAAGACCTGGCAGGCAAAATGGTAAAGTTGGAGGATGAGGCAATCGAACCCCGGCCTGAGATGTTTGCCCTTTATGAAGAACTCCAGGATAGATTCAACTCCCTCTGGAAAACTTTAAAACAAGAATTCCAAACCCACCGGAAAACATGAAATTTTACATATAATTCAGGTGTCCTGGATTATTCATAAAGCTTCTCTTTTATATTGCGTGGACCTTTTTTGATTATGTATCCATACTCTATCAGACATGTCCTTCACTTTAGTGACGATTTTTAACACCATTCACTCACCATCCTTCTCGGCGGCTGCGGAACTGCGCACGTTAACTCCCAATCTCCTCCACCCCAGCCTCTGTTCTCGTGCTTGTTCGAATCTTTTGTTCTTAAGCAAAGTCGTGCTCAATACATCCTCGCCGACAATATGGGGACATCCCATCTGGGGACACCCTATATAACCGAACTTGTTTCTTAGAAAAAAATATTATAGAGTGTCCCCGAATGGAACGTCCCTTAATTGTTACCCTCAGATGACAGTTCATGAAGGCTAAATCCTCAATGTCGTTCAGGACATACCTGATAGACCTTTAGCTTTTTTACGCACACAATATGCGAGAGAACCTTCATAAGAAATTCCGATGCAGTAAGATTGGCTCGCCCGTGGGGTAAAAGATGTTGATTCATATGAATATACTCATCCAGATTGTAGTCAAAAAGGTGTATCAACAGCTTTTATGAATAATTCAGGTTAGCCGATGTGGAGATACTTGTGCATAAGCTTCCGCATATCCACAGAGCCGCTCAAGGAGTGGACTTCGATATTTTCTTCGTTAAGCATCTCAATGATGTAATCGATCACGTTTGAAGGAAAAATCCCCTCACGCTCATAAAACTTCCTTTTTGAAATCAAGATTCTCGCCGATTCTCCACAGCTTGATGGCAGGACAGGAAGACTATCTAATATGCCTTCCTCACCCTTCTCTTCCTTTTTGAGGTAAAACTTTTCTGCCAAGGCTAGAGATTCATCATCGGCAAAAGCCCAATCAGCCGCCACGATAATTCCGGCTAAAAGAAGATGTACTAGAGCACTCCCGTCAGGGCTGCGGAACTCTACGGTTTGACGGCTCTCAGGACTATTGTTTGGGGACGGGGACGCGGGATTTATGCGATCGGCAAGATTATGTGCGGCGTTCCAGGCCAACGGGACACGGATCAGAGCATTCCGGTTAAGGTCACTCCAGAAAATCAGGGTTGGAGCCTCATAATGCGGTATCAGCCTTAAGTAAGAAGAGGCGACCATGTTTCCGAAAGCTGTCAGGGATTGAGCATTTTGGCACAATCCTCCAATCAGCCTCAAGGCAGGTTGGGACAATCCACCTTCTGAGCTGGTTATGATGTTTTTGCCCTCTTTTCTCAGTTGCAAATGGAAGTGAAGGCCGTTTCCGGCCACACCCAACTCGATCTTTGGTGCAAACGTGGCCACACACCCGTGTTTGAAAGCCACATTCCGGATGATCCATTTTGCTATGACAAGATAATCGGCCATTTCTTCGACCGGCCGGGGAAGAAATTCGACCTCCAACTGCTCGGCGGTCTTCCCACTGATTTCATCCTGATCGCTCTGGACACTGTTGATAAAACCCACCTCAGAGTGGCTGTATTTCACCACCCCAGTGATCCGGGATATATGATGGATCATCTCGTCTAGAATCTCTCCGCTTTTTCTGAACGGGGCTGCTTCATGATAGCCAAGCTGTTTTTTCATCGGGAAAATGTTTGGATCGCTGTCGTAAATCAAGTAAAATTCCAATTCCCCCAATGCGTAAAGATCCAATCCCGTATTATGGCGAAAATGAGATTGGGCCTTTTTCAATATATTATCCAGCGCAAAAGGCGCTCTCTCTCCATCTTTGTCCAAGAACCGGCAGATAAAGTCCAGGCTGCGCTCGGCAAACGGATTCAGAAAGGCTGTTTTGTATTCGGGCACAACATACAAATCAGAAACGCCAGCCTCGAGAATTCCCCTGAACAGCGAAGATCCATCCACCCGCTCTCCTTCAGTCAGGATGAGTTCGGCTTGATCCCTACCCGTCACCGGAATCTTGAGTTCTTTTAGCCTCCCATCCAGGGCTGTGTAATGGAAGGTCACTTGTTCGATTTTCTTCTGCTCGATAACATTCAGAAAGTCCCCTCTGTTGAAATCCTTGGGGGATTTGTTTAAGAATTCTCCCAGAGGATTGGAAAGAGCATAGGTTGTGCCTTTTTTTTCCATCGCGAACCATGTATTTTACGATAAAAGGGGGACGTTCCACAAGGGAAAACGTGGGGTGGCAAAGGTTTGACCCCAACTATAGGTTGTGTTATATCTCTCGATGTCGATGACAGAGCAAAAAGATACTCTCCTACAGATGGATCACATCACAAAATCCTTTTCCGGTGTCAAGGTGCTGGAGGATGTGTTTTTTGATCTCAACCCTGGTGAAGTTCATGTGTTAGCAGGGGAAAATGGGGCAGGAAAAACTACACTAATCAAAATCTTGGCCGGCGTACACACAGACTTTGAAGGGGAAATTCGGCTGAATGGACAATCCATCCGCTTCAAAAATCCCCACGACGCGGCAGAATCCGGCATCTCTTCCATCCACCAGGACATGTCATTGATCAGTGCCATGACGGTTGTCGACAATATCTTTTTAGGGAGAGAACATGCCCACGCAAATGTGTGGATGGACTACCGCACCCAAAAAGAAAAGGCCCAAAAACTCCTTGCGCAATTGGGGATTGATGTCAATCTGATACTCCCTGTTGAAGAATATCCTGTCTCTGTGCGCCAGATGATCGAGATCGCTAAGGCCCTGGCTTATGACGCCCGTATCATCATCATGGATGAGCCCACATCCGCTCTGAATGAACTGGAAGTCAAGCGGTTGTTCCAAATAATCCAAGACCTAAAACAAAAAAAATATGGCATCATCTACATTTCCCACCGCTTGGAAGAAATTTACGAGATCAGCAATCGAATCAGTGTGCTCCGAGATGGAAAACACGTTGGGACCGCCAAAGTCGACGACCTGTCCCCCCAAGAACTCATCCGATGGATGGTGGGCCGCGAGATCAACCAACAGTTTCCCGACCGTACGCCCGCCACAGGCGAAGAGCGCCTCAGAATAGAGAATCTCTATCTTCCAGACCCGACCGGAACCAAAGAATGGGTGGTAGAGGATGTGTGCCTTTCCTTGAACGCAGGCGAAATCCTCGGTATTGCAGGCCTTAGGGGATCGGGCAATAGCGAATTATTCCACGGGCTTTTCGGCACATACGGGAAATCTGTCGACGGCATAGTCCGTCTGGATGGGAAACCCTTCAAAATCCAATCCCCTATTCAATCTATTAAGCATGGTTTGGTGCTTTTAACCAACGACAGAAAAGGCACAGGCCTGGTGTTGCCGATGAATATCCTCCGCAATATCTCTCTGTCTTCCCTCAAAATATACTCCCCCGGTGGATGGATGCAAATTCAAAAGGAAAAAAATGCAGCACAGGACCATATCGAAACCTTCGGAATCAAGGCTCAGTCCATGCATCAAGAAGTCGAAACTCTGTCGGGAGGCAACCAACAAAAAGTGGTCTTGGCCAAATGGTTAGAGACAAACCCAAAGGTTTTGCTGTTGAACGAACCTACATTGGGCGTGGATATCGGCGCCAAACACGATATATACACATTGATGAATCAGTGGACCTCACACGGAATGGCAATCCTGCTGATCACTTCCGAGCTCCCGGAACTGCTGTCCATGTCCGACCGTATCATGGTCATGCATCGAGGCCGGGTCACAGCGGAATTCACAAAGGCTGAGGCCACACAGGAAAAAATCACTAACGCGGCCATGGGAGAGGAAAAAACAGCATGAAAATAAAACAGAAAGTTCAAAATAGATCTGACCAGCAGAGGAATTGGCTGAGATCCCCCTTGTTACGTGCTTTTGCGGCTCTTGTTCTGGTGTTTTTGATCGGAATAATGTTTAATGCCGACGGGGCCTTCTTCAAGTGGAACACCCACAGGGACATGCTGCGGCACATATCGGTTTTTGCCATACTGGCGTGCGGGATGACATTGGTCATCATAGCCGCCGGCATCGACCTCTCCGTGGGCAGCCTGTTGGGGCTGACGGCTGTATTTTTTTCGCTGTTTTCTTTGCAGAAAGCCTGGTCTCCCTGGCTGGCACTGCCGGCGTGTTTGGTAATCGGAGCTGCTCTCGGGGCTGCCTCGGGTGGGCTTATCGGTCGATTCAAGATTCAGCCGTTTATCGCCACCCTGGCCATGATGGTTTTTGCCCGAGGGATTGCCAAATGGGTATCTGGAGGCCAGAAAATATCCACAGCTGTTCTCCAACCTGATGGGACCTATCAATACGTCGATGTTCCGCCGATCTTTGACTTTCTCAATTCCAAGATCCTCAACGAAAATCTGGCCGTGGTGACCTTGATCCTGTTTGCCTGCGTTTTGATATGCTGGGTGATCCTGACCAAACTCCGATGGGGCCGGTATATCTATGCCATTGGGGGAAATGAGGATGCAGCCCGACTATCAGGAATTCCTGTTATCCGAACCAAACTTCTCACCTATGGCTTATGTGGATTCTTTTGTGCCATCGCTGGAGTTTGTCAGGCTGCTCAGGAACTGCAGGGTGATCCTGAAGCAGGAATGACCTATGAACTAACAGCCATCGCCATCGTGGTGATCGGTGGCACAAACTTGATGGGAGGCCGCGGCGGGATCGGGCTGACCTTTATCGGGGCCATGACTATCGGATATTTGGAAAAAATTCTCAGCATAAACGCCGTGGGAGAAGCCAGCCGGTTGATGCTCACAGGCGCTATCATCGTCGGCGCCGTCCTCTTTCAAAAATCCCGAAGGTAGCTTGGCTTTGCTAACTTATTGAACAACCTCATGGGAAACATAAACTCCGCGCGCAGCCAAAGCGTCCATAAAGGGATCGTATAAATCTGCATCAAACATATTTTCCGGAAACACAACACCTCTCTTCGTGATCTGACCGGACATGATCATCTGGGCCCCAATGGAAGCTGGGAAGCTCGTTGTTTTGCCCATGGAAGTATACTGTCTCTCTGTGTCGAAATAATCGACCATCTTAAAGACATGAGTAACGGATTTTCCGTCCTTTTTTCCCGACACTAAAATTCTCAACAGGGTAGCATCCCTCCCATCTCCAAGCTTCATTCGTTCATCCAGAACCTTCTCAAGCACCCTTCGCGGCTTTACCTTTTGGCCATCCACCTCCACGGGCTCCCTCGAGAAAAATCCGCAGGCTTTGAGGATTTCCACCCCTTCCACATGTCCCATATGCCTGATGGTCTTTTCGGCTAAATCCTTGATCTTCCCTTGCAGCGTATAGGTCATCGAATTCAGGCCATCGGTGTAAAACCACTCCATTTCAGAAAAAGGATCTTCAAATTCTACCTTCTCCAGACCTGCTAAAGGAGCCACCCGTTCGATTTTTCCACCCTTTAGTACCAACACCTCGCGCTCGTACAAACCCAAAAGGCTTTCGACGGCATAAACGATCCTGTAATTGAGAGGCGGTCTGGGCTCCACAGGAACTCCTCCCACACCTACGATGCCCTTTTCCGCTTCATCCAGCAAATGAACCGCCCGGCCCACACAGATATTGGTGATGCCTGGGGAAACGCCCAAGCCAGAAATCACAGCGATCCCCTTTTCTTTTGCCCTTGAATCGTACTCCATCCGCTTTAGCGGCGCCTCTCCCACTAAATCTATGTAATGAACCCCATTTGATACGGCCGCATCCAGGGAAATCAAACTTTGCTCGTGCAGCATAGCGCATAGTGCCACGTCTTTTCCTTCCATGACCTCCATTCTCTGGTTCTTATCCTCGATATCTCTCTGCAAAGGCAAAATCCTATCACTTCCTATGAATTCAGCAGCCTGTCCCAACCGTTCAAAATCAATATCCACAAGAGTCACCTGGCATTCAGGATCACTCTCGATCAAATCTTTCGCCAGGACAACGCCCATCTTCCCAGCTCCCATTACAAGATAATATGCCATGTTCCGCTCCTTCACTTAATCTGAGTTACAATTCCCCCCAGATCATTCTCCTTAAGCATGCTGTTATAATCCTGGATATCCTTTTCTATCAGTACTTTCAACTGCGCCTGATAGTCAGCAATCATTTCCTTGTACATAGCATGAACCTCTCTTGACTGATCAGTCGGCCCAAAATCCCCGCTGGCCACACTGCCTGCCAACATGCTGACCTTCCCAAACAATTTCATCGGCCACCGCAAAATATCCTGGCTTCCGCCTGTCAACTTCAACTGAACAAGATTCTCTTCCACACCGATCAGCTTCTCATCCAACATCTTCCCTGCCTTGACAATATCCTCGATCGTTCCCTTTTCCTTCAGCATTTCTTTAAGATCATAGATCTGTTTTCGGACCCATTCGATCTGGTTGACCATCTTGGCCACAGCCTGACTATCAGCCCAAATCTCCTTCAGCATCTGGAACTGTTCCTGGATGCCTTCCTCTGATCCCGGGGCATTCGGATCCCTTCTGATCTCAAGCTCCTGTGTATGCTCCTGATCTCCTATAACAAGCTTTACCGTGTACTTCCCTGGGGGAGCGGATAAACTGACCGGTCCTCCCCAGCTCACATAGGAACGATATCCGGATTTCCCCATCTTTACCCAATCGGCATATTTGGGCTTTGTCCTCAGCTTAATCCTCTCGGAGGGCTCGTATCTCATGTTCCAATTGATGCGGTTAATCCCCACACTGTTGGTTCCATTCAGGGATCTGACCTTTTCTCCTGCCTCATCGAAAATATCGATCTTTACTTTTCCCTTTGCCCTGGATTTTAAGTAATAATTTATCTGGGCTCCATAGGGAGGATTCTGACCCCTTGAGGGCTGCAGCATATCGGCCATGGGTGTGCTTTTAAAACGGAACTGGTAGGCCGGCCTCGGCGCAAACAGAAAAATATCCGATTTGAACACTTCCGGCGTCAACTGCTGCAACGGCGTTATGTCATCCATGATCCAGAATCCACGTCCGTAAGTGGCCACCACCAAATCGTTAAAATGCTCCTGTACGACCATCCAGTGCACCGGCGCATGCGGCATATTGCTCTGCAATGGAATCCAGTTCTCCCCGTCATTGAAGGAAACATAGATGGCATTCTCTGTTCCCACATAAAGCAACCCTTTCCGCACTGGATCTTCCCGGACACAATGGGCATAGCTAAACACACTCTTAGGGATATCCGAACTGATTGACGTCCAACTTGCCCCGTAATCGCTCGTCTTATAAACATAAGGATCGCGATTGTTCACCTGGTGGAAATCCACAGTGATATAACATTTCCCTGCATCATAACGAGAAGGCTCTATATTGCTCACCGTGCCCAACTCCGGCAGCTCCGGAATGTTCTTTGTGACATTGACCCAGTTTTCTCCCTCATCGCTGCTCACATGCACCAACCCGTCGTTGGTTCCAGCCCAGATCACCCCTTCCTCTAGGGGCGACTCCGCCAGTGCAAAAATCAAACAGGCGTATTCAACGCTTGCATTGTCCGGAGTCAATCCACCAGAACTCCCCAGTTTGCTCTTTTCATTAAAACTGAGGTCGGGGCTTATGACCTTCCAGCTCTGCCCCCCGTTGATCGTCATGTGCACGTGCTGACTGCCCACATAGACTTTATTATGATCATGCGGAGAAATAGCAATTGGAAATGTCCACTGGAAGCGGTATTTCAACGGAGCAGCCGGTGTGCCCATCGCATAATCCGGCCAGGCCGTCACATTTCGTGCTGTCTGTGATCGCTCGTCATAACGATCAAGAGCACCCTGGTAATTCCCGGACCAGATGATGTTGTTGTCCACAGGGTCGGGGATGGCAAATCCACTCTCCGCCCCACCCACAGAATGCCACTCACCCAAAGGAATTCCCATTCCCCCATACAGACTGTTGCTCGGACCGCGGGTGGAAGGCCCATCCTGTCGATTCCCGTACACATAATACGGAATCTGGTTATCGACAGCCACATGATACATCTGGGCAATCGGAAGCCCATGGCCCCGCCAACTTTTTCCCCTGTTGGTTGATATAGAGACGTACTGGTCGTTCCCGACCGCCATCCGGTCAGCATTGGTGGGATCGATCCAAATGTCGTGGTTGTCACCGCCCACCATGGCCGCCATCTGGAAGGATTCTCCTCCGTTTTTTGTTTTTTGGAAACGAACCGCACAAAAATACACCTCATCCGGATCGTTTGGAGATACAGCACATCTCGAGTAATAATGGGGACGCTGGGTCAAGTTGTGGTCATGGCTCATTAATTTCCAGGAATCTCCGCCATCATCAGAACGCCAGAGCACTCCGGTCGATGTTTTCTCCCCCTTCCAGGGCACACCGTCTCCGGTTTCGATCAGGGCATAAATGCGGCTAGAATCGCTGGGCGCAATGGCCAGGGCGATTTTCCCAAGCGGCCCTTTTGGCAGTCCACTGCCTTTGATTTTCTTCCACGTCGTACCCCCATCGATGGATTTATAAAGGCCACTTCCCGGACCGCCGCTCTCCCTTCCCCATGTGTGAATTTCCAACTGCCACATCCCGGCAAACAGAATCCTGGGATTGTTGGGATCAATGGCCATGTCTCCACAGCCGGTATCTTCATCTACAAACAGTACTTTTTCCCATGTTTCTCCGCCATCTGTGGTGCGGAAAACGCCGCGGTCCTCCTGAGGGCCATAGCTGTGTCCCAGGGCTGCGGCAAATACGACATCCGGATTATTCGGATCGATCACAATTCTTCCGATTCGGGCCGTTTTTTCCAATCCCATGAGTTTCCAGTTTTTTCCGCCGTCAGTAGATTTGTAAATACCGGCGCCGATCGATATATTGCTCCGGATAAAAGCCTCGCCCGTTCCGGCCCAGATGACATTGTGGTCTGAAGGTGCCACAGCCAGAGCTCCGATCGACTGTACATCCTGCTTATCAAAAATGGGCCGCCAGCGGATACCTCCATCCTCTGTTTTCCATATTCCCCCAGAGGCTGCCCCGGCAAAGTATACATGAGGATCGCCAGGAACACCCACAACAGAAGTCACACGGTTCCCTACCGGTCCGATGTGCCGGTACCTGAGGCTTTTAAACGCCTTTGGATCGATTTTTTGCGCATAAACCTGATCCTGGACTAAAAAGAAAACCACAAAAAATAAAAAAGAAATCATCAGAAATTTGGGAATAAATGCCGATTTTTTGATAATCATGGAAACCTCCTTATTGCAGTAATGAAATTTCGTCTGCACTTTAAGAAACAGAATCTAAAATATAAAAAATGGCAGGAAATTACAATCTCAAAACAAATAAATTATTTCTGATTATTTCTTTATCGCATCTTTCAGGCGGGCGAGGAGTTTTTCGTGTCTTCGCCGAGGAACTTGGCGATTTTTTCCATGTATTCGCGGATGGGCAGTTTTTGGGTGCAGGCCTTTTCACACTCCCCACACTGGGTGCAGTCTGAAGCTCGTTTCCCCTTGAGCCAGTTGTTTTCCTCAGCCAGATATACCTTGTATACCCGCTCTGCATCCTCAGGCATTTTCATCCTCACCCGGTCCCACAATCCGGAATAAAGATGGATTTGGATATTTTCCGGGCAGTGTTCGAGGCAGTATTGACACCCGGTGCAAAAGGACTCGCCGAGAGATTCAAATTTTTGAATCAGGCGTTTGACCACCTCAGAATCAGGTTCTTTGACAGATTCTGCCACGTTCACGTTGAATTCCACTTCTGCGGCGTCTTTCATACCTGCAAGAACAACCGTGATCTCGGGGTGTGAAAAATTAAACCGCAGAGCAGCAGCAATAAAAGAGTCGAATTTGTCCTCTTTGAGGACGTTCAGCATTTCCTCATCCCGGGTCAGCATGCCGCCGCCGAGAGGATTCATGGTCACAACGGCACACTCAGCCCCTGCCGCAGCCTCCATGCCCTCTTTCCGGAATTCATGATTCAGGATGTTGTATCCCAGAGTTATACCTTCGAAAACATCGGCTTTTACAATCTCTGCGATTTCTTCCCCGGATGCGTGTGTGGAAGCACAAATGTGTTCGATCAAACCTTCTTCTTTTGCCTTGAGAGCTCCCTCATATGGCCCACCCGGTGCCATTATTTCTTTGAACTGCCCCAGATCCAGGATGCACCACATATTGTAGAATTGGATTTTGTCACGTTTGAACTTTTTGAGCTGGTCATGGATCCGGCGCCTCACATCGTCTGCTTTAGGATCAGCTCCGATGTGTGACTTTGTCGAAATGTGGATATCTTTCTGTTTTTCTTTTGGAAGGGAGGAAAGGGCCTTCCCGATAAACGTCTCGGATGTGTCCTCACAATAACTGGGTGCTGTGTCATAATAGTTAATTCCCAGTTCCGCAGCCCTCTGGACTGCCCGGATGGCCGTCTCCCCATCTTTCGGGTCAAACCGCATCCCCCCAAATCCCAGCACCGAAACTTTTTTTCCTGTCTTTCCAAATTCTTTGTATCGCATCCCCCTTATTTTATAATTCAGTACCGGGATACTCAATCACTTAATTACGTTTTTTATTTTGCTCCACTGCACTTTTAACTGTTTTTTCAGCATCGATCAATCCATGCCCACACTCAGGTGAAAACCCATCAAAGCCAACAGCTTTCGGGTTAGCATTTTCTTTGACCAAATCCATGACTGCATCAGCATATTCCCCAGGTCCTTCCGTCCCCAGGCGTGGATATTCTGATATAGTCAAGGCAAAAAGAGCCGCCACAACAGGAATGGCTGCAGAAATGCTCGGGATGTAAGAGTCATCACCATCCATGTATGTCGGGAAAGCTGCAAAAATATCATTGGGAGCCGCCACAAACGTTGTCTTATCAGGAGCACAGATGTCCCAGTAACCATAAGTGCCGTCATCCCGCGGTTCCGCGGCCGTCACGGAAACAACTGTTTCATACTGGCTCGGAAAATTCAAGGCATTCCCCATTTTGTACCAACGGGAATAAAGATTGCCACAAACAACGGCTATGTTGTTATCATACGCATACTGGCATGCATCCCTGAGATAATCGATATCAAAAGATGATCCCGACGCGCTGATGCTGATGATATCATTGCCATCATGAACGGCTCTGTAGATCGATGCAGCAACGATGCACTGCATCAGGAGTTGATAGGGAGGGTCATTCTGGGTTTCTCCATCTCCAAACTTGTACATTGTTATCTGAGCCTCAGGCGCATACCGAGCGGCGATCGAAGAGATGGCTGTCCCATGAAAACCCCAGTCGATAACAGATGCGTCTGTTGCCCAAGGTTTACCTGTTCTCCCAATTAAGCTGAAATGATTGCCCTGATTTGTATTGTTGAATATCGGATGACTCACATCAATGCCTGTGTCCAGTAGGGCAATTTTAGCTCCCTTGCCTTTTGTTATTTTATGAGCCCCCCGGAATTTAGCCGCACCAAGGGCTCCTTGTTTATCGAATTCGGGATTCAAAGGCTTTGTCTCCGCAGGCTGCGCTGGTGTGTCCAGTTTAGCATGATAGCCGATAGATCTGATTACAAGATCGACAGCATCCAATTCTTTGTATGCGGGAATCATATCACGGATGAGCTGTGTTGAATGATCGGTAGCGAAAAAACTTTCCACAAACATATGGGCAGAAAATCGCGCAAGTTCCTGATACATCGCTTGGAAACGAAACTTTGATTCTTTGTCGCTTTTTTCAATAAGCTTATAAAATGCAGGCTCATCCTTTTGATAGAAAATATTTATCAGAAGTTCGTAGAGCCTGTCGTATCTGGTCTCCGCCTCTAAAATTTTCGTTAGCTCATTGTCTGTAAGTTGAGATTTCAGCTTGTGTGCACTTATTTCTTCCATGATAGTCTTATAAAAAATACTCTTTCCCTTCTCATGCAATGAATCCAACCAGGAAGTAACTGGGACTTTTTTCTGACACGAAACGGATAGGACAATAGAACTGATGATAACAAGCACAAATCTGTTTTTCAAATTCTGTCTCCTCTTGAATCAATTTAGAGTATTGTATAATTACAACAGAGAAATCGTCCCATCAAGTGATAAAGCTAATACAAGACTGCAGCTTCGCCGAATTTTTCGATCCGTTTGTTGAGATTTTCGATGATCAGATCCCTCCGGATAAGGACGCACTCAATCTCCCTATCTGTCAGGTATTCTCCGACAGCCTCCTTGATGGTTGCAGAATTCATAGACCTGAGCTTTTCGACAAAAGCTCGAGGCAATCTTCTCATCAGCTTGGGGGTGGGTTTGGAATTGTCATCAAAAAGAAGTTTTTTTGTGTATTTTTTGGATGTGTAAAATGCCCGAGAATGATCGATCAGGATCATTCTCCAGTCTTTTGTATATAAAACATCTCCCTCGTTGCGATCGGAATTGGCAATTAAATTGTCGAAGGCACGTTGCAGGTAGGTTACTCTGTTCAAGGATGCAACTTGAGCACCTGAGGATGGCTTAAGATCCTGTGCCTTTTTTTGCCTTAAGGTTATTGTATTCCCATAATCCAACGAACAGCTACCTCTATCTCCATGAAAGCGCTTCATCACGATCGGTGGAATCATATTCAGTCCAAGATATTTATCCAGACGATAGGCGGCAATTTCCCATTTCCAGTTGTCTGGAAAGCCCTTCGGTCTCCCCTCAACGTTTTTCCACCAGGCGTACATCGTGACTCCATCTTTCTTCAGAGTCAATTTCCAGGGTTCAGTGACTGCATCGCGTGGATTTAAAGGCTGATCATACCCGACGATCTCAGCAGTCTCGAGGAATTCCTCCCATTTGGCTCTTTCAGCCACCTGTTCCGGAGTGAGTTGAGGCCACGCTTGACAAAATAGGCCCGTTAGTAAAAGGACTATAAGATAACTAATAATTTTCCTCATTGTTATTCCCCATAAAAACCAAACAAAATAGTTGCTCCCTCTTTTTTATGTTAGAAAAAAAAGCAGGCAATTTCAACAATGGAATCTAAGGAAGGATCATTAATCCCTAAAAAAAATACCTGGCCCGCAACTCCAGCCGGAACCGGTTTGGCTTCTCGCCGAACTCTTCCCTGCTTTTGCCTGTCAAAATGACGGCCTTAAGCCGCAATTCAAAATTAGTGAAGCCCTTGTATGTCAATTCAGGGGCCCAGGAAGCACTCCCGTCCGCAAGATTGACAATGGCCGTAGCCGCCGGATTCCAATAGAGAATCCCGAAAGGATCCTTTTGCATGATCCTCAGAAAAAGGTAGTCCCTCATCGGAGTAAATCCGCCATAGGATTCGAGTGCGGCTGCCGCCCTTATTTGCATGTCATCCTCTAGGACAAGATATCTTTCATAGCTCCAATCCACAAGGGAATAAAAATCTTCCATCTCTAGAGAGCCATAGCCGCCGCCGTTGTGATAGTACTCCAGGATGTAAGTCGTTTCAGCCTCAGAAAGATAACGCATTCCCAAAAGGTATCTTGTCGCGTCAAAAATTTCCTTTTGGATCCGCCCATCTTTTTGTACACTGCTTCGCTCCAGGTCCCTGAGGACAGCTATCTCACCATGAACTTCCCAGTTAGAACGAAGGTTCCGGGAAAAATCCAGGCCAAACCGTGTGGATTGGCTTTTCCCTGCCAAAACCACAAAATCAATGTCGGTATCCAGGAACAACAGGTAGATTTTTCCGGCAAAATTCAAACCTTCCTTCTTGCTGAAAGTGTTGTTGACCGATCGCGAAACCGGGATGATTATGGGTGTGAAAGATAATGTCTTGAGCGCCCCCTGGAAGCTTTTCGTGTAATCGGCCGCAATCATCCAGTACCCCTTGCGGGCCAGATCCGGCTCGTTGGGATTTTTCGGGCGCTCGACTAAAGCGGTCGGGCTCCAGGCATATCCCTTCCCCCATCGCAGCGTCCTCTTCCCCGCATAGACTGTTAAGGAAGGCGACGGTTTCAGCGACAGGTATCCCTGAAAAAGGCTGGCACCTGCCTCGGATTCGAAGGGCGAAACTATATAATCCAAATATGGTTCCAGGAGAACCTCGAAAATGCCCCTTCGATAAGCAAGGTCCGCCAGCAGTGCAAAGTATCCCTCCCCCCTTATCTCTCGTTTGTCCCGGTCGTAGTATCTCAGTGTGTAAAAAGAAGAAGTCTGACGGAGCCAGGAGAGGGACGGCCGGAATTCCAGATACCCGTTCAGGGAAAAGGCCTTGCGGGTGAATTTGTCAACATCGAATTCAAATTCTTTCTCCTGGCCTGATGCCATGACACCGACCAGAAACAGACTCAAAAGGCAAAATCCTAAAAGGCGCGCATTGCGGCACTTCTTTTTCTCCATCGGTTTTTCCTACCGATATTTACCTGCGCAAAGAGTCGAGCTGAGGAATAAAGGTCAGGGTAAAGACTTCGTCCTTGAATTCCCGTGCCTTTATGTTGGCAAAGATCATAACCGATTTGTATCCTTGATGCAGAGGGCTGTCGGTTTCGATGACAGAAGGCCTGACAATACCTCCTCCAAAGTCCTTAGTCTGTTTGAAATAAATGGTCTTGATCAGCATGGAAGCCTCTGTGAGGCATTCTATCTTATTCGGCAGCTTTTGTTTTTTATCTGCCCACATCTTCAACTGGTCATAGGCAACGGAATTTGTTTTTGCTTTCAGGTGCAAAAGATATTCGTTTCCCAGATCTTCGACCTCAACAACATTATATTCCTCTGCATAATCCAGCCGAAGAATATCCGAATTATTGAACACTCCTCCAACAACGGATTGAAGACTGGTTATTCGAATAGGCTTCCCAACACCAGGGATATACAACCACATATTTTCATCCAGGCGCAGCGTACTTCTGCCCTTCTCACTTGCCGGTGAGATAAAAAGTGCGGCGATTTTATCTTTTCCTTTTTTTACTGTGAAGAGCACAAACTCTTTTTCTCTCCCATTGGGCTCGATGTTGATAAGCTTCCGGTAAGACTCGAAGGACTCCGGATTAAGGTTCCTATCTACCTGCTTGAGGAGTTGCGCGTTATCAACGGCACAGAGAGGTAACAAAAAATATGACATCAAAAAGACAACTGCGATTTTCTTCATGTGCTGTCTTTCTCCTCCAGAATCTTTTGAATTGCATCTTCGACGATTCCTTCAAACGCAAAATACGCGATTTCGTTCGTTTCCAGCGCATCTTTCATTTTGTTGCCGAAGTTACCAGCAATAACTATGGTCACATTTTTCTCAGCCAGAAAATTTGCCGCCGATGTTCCAGCACTGCCTTTGTTATCCTTGTAGGGATTTTCTACAACCTCCAACAGTATTCCCCCGCTGTCAACAATAAGAAAGTAAGGACACCGCCCAGCGACATCACTTACAGCAGCTTCAAAAGTTTCTCCTTCAGAAGCAACGGCAATGACAACCTTTTCTTCTCCCATGAGATGAGGTTGGAACATCAGAACGACTGTCATTAAAACAATCCATATTTTAAGCATGCTTGTTCTCCTATTTTTTTTATATATGTCTTAGTGCCTCAACAGGTTCCATTTTTGACGCTTTGAAAGCCGGCTGAAGCGCTGCAACTACCGAGACAACGATCACAATGGCTGAAATCAAGAGGATATCGCCCGTATTCAAGCTGGGCGAGAGTACAAGGCCTGACTGTCTTCCGAAATTAAAAGTGATTTTCACAAGGTTAATCAAAAATACAATAACAATGGCCAGGATATTTCCAACAACAGCGCCAAAAACACCCAAGGAAAATCCTTCGATCAAAAACAGGCTGAGAATTTTTTTCGGCTTGGTGCCGATGGCGGAAATTGTTCCGATTTCCCTGATTCGTTCAAACACGGCCATGATCATGACATTCATGATGCTGACCAGAACTATGGCGATAAGCATGAGCTTAATGAAAAATGTCATGACATCTATCATGCGGGCAACATTATAGAAAGGAGAAAGTTTCTCCCATGTGCGAACATCAAAAACAGGCTGCCCCTTTTTGTTGAGTTCTTTCGACATCATCTCATCCAGTCTGTTGCTCACAGCATTCAGCTTGCTGAAATCTTTAAGCCTAACAGCCACTTCGCTGATTTCCATTTCTTCAAGACGCAAAACTTCCATGGCATCTTCGATATGCATATAACCATCGCGGCCTCCAGGCCCCGTCACACTCTCGATTATGCCTCCAACCACAAACTGTTTGCCGTTGACCGAACCATCCCGGTTTGTCGCAATCACAACCACGGTGTCTCCAGCCTTGACTTTTAGGCCGTTTGCCAACAATTCAGGAATCAGGATCTCTCCTTTTTTTATAGTTTTTTCGCCCTGTTTTATCCTGGATAGAAAAAGTGGGACTGTAGCAATTTCCTTTTCGGGATAGACACCATTTACCCTGATATTGGTTGTCTCGACAAAATTACTGAACATTCCTCCGAATTTTACTCTGGGGGAAAACGCTTCGATCTCAGGAATGGTTTTCATAGCTTTTTCAAGTTTTCCTTCCGCTTTCGCACTGAGGTTCAATGTAAGAGGCAGACTATCTATGGAGGCAACGTAGCCTCTTTTATGGACTTGGAGATGGCCGAGCATGGAATCTGTGATCTGGCCGATCATAATATATTTAAACGATCCGGAGGCAGCAATAAACACCAGCACAAACATGACACCAATCGCAATAAGAGAGGATGTCAGGAAAGTTCTTCTTTTGTATCTCGACAAATTCCTTAAAGCGATTTTAAAAAGCTTAAACATGCCGGCCTCCTTCTTCCGGGGACCGGCCGATAAGCATCCCATCCTGGAGTGTATAAACCGCTTCCACTTCGCTGACAATCTTTGGGTCATGGGTGGAAAAGATAAAGGTCACCCCAAACTCCTCCTTCATCTGCCGCATAATATCAATAACCATAAAAGCGGTTTTGCTGTCTAAATTAGCCGTCGGCTCATCAGCCAGCACAAGTCTTGGGTTTGTCACCAGCGCTCTGGCCACAGCCACTCTCTGTTTCTGTCCTCCAGAAATCTGGTCAGGAAATTTATTCTTTTGGTCTATCATTCCTACAGTTTTCAAGAGCGAAATAACCCGGCTTTTTCTTTCCTCTGCAGGCACATTCTGCACCATTAGAAGTGGGTATTCGACATTTTCATAAACCGTTAAAACGGGAATGAGGTTAAAATCCTGAAAGATGAATCCAAGATTTTTGCCCCTAAACACAGCAGCCTCTTTTCGGGTCAAATCGGATGTACTAATGTCAGCTACCTTCAATGTCCCCGACGTGGGTTTGTCCAGACAACCGATAAGATTTAGTAAAGTCGTTTTTCCGCTGCCGGACGGGCCAATAAAAGAAATGAAGGAAGCAGCCTCTATTCCGAAGCTCACTGATTTTAAGGCTTCTACCTCGATTTCTCCCATTCTGTAGATTTTTGTTAAATTTTTTGCATTGACCAAACTCATGACAAACCTCGAAAAAGAATTTTCGTTTTTAGCATCTATAAAAAATTAATTTAATGCTGCATTATAACATTCTTTATTTCATTCATCGATACTTTATTTGCCATCAAAAATGCCGACCTCCTCTGACTTATTGATTCTACTTGAGGTTCCACGAATCTCGCATCATTTAAGTGACAAATCCATGCCAAATTTTCAACTGCTCTTCTCTTCATTTCCACATTAGAATGAGTATACCTCTGAGTTACGGTATTTTCCTCCTTTTCCCAAAAAGGCAACCTTTTTATTCGTTGGTACGTTATATATATATGTTCTGGATTTCAAGACTAATCGGCAATCTGCAAGAATATTATGTAAAAGCCGAAGGGAGAACCCATGAAACTTCTTTCAAGCCATGATGAAATTTTTTTACTGGCCATATTGAAACTCAAGGAAAACGCTTACGGCATGAATATCCGAAGAGAGCTCTCGAAAGCAACGGGCAAAAACTGGTCGATCGGGGCCATTTATGATCCCCTGTACCGCATGGAAAAAAAAGGATTGCTGGAATCCTTTCTATCTAAACCAACCAAGGAGAGGGGAGGCCGAAGCAAACGGATATTCAGGGTCAAAAATAAAGGAATCGAGGCCCTCCTTGAACACAGGAAAACGCAGGATAAATTGTGGCAGGGAGTGAAAGCGGCCCTTGATTCTTTGGCTCAATGAGAAATATGAGAAGATGCTGATCAAGATCAAGAGCAAAAAAACTCCGCCGATGATCTTTAGGTGGATCATGAAGAGATTTTTGTCACCCTACAGCAAAATCCCTCTTCTCGGTGACCTGGAGGAGGAGTTTTATGCCATCTGCAGCGAAAGAGGATTGAAAAGCGCCCGCCGCTGGTATAGATGGCAGGTCCTGAAATCGCAGCCTTCTACGATTTCTCATTTTATCTACTGGAGGACAGGAATGCTCAAGAATCATCTGAAAATCGCTTTGAGGAATGTCGGAAGAAACAAGACCTTTTCTTTTATCAACATTTCCGGATTGGCCATCGGCATGGCCTGCTGCATCCTGATATTACTCTGGATTCAGGACGAACTGAGTTTCGATCGATTTCATAACCATGCCGACAGGTTGGGGAGGGTTCTTGCTGAAGTCGAATATTCCAAACAGAGGCCATGGGCCGTAACAGAAGCACCGCTCGCCCAAGCGCTGAAGGAGGAATACCCGGAAATCGTCCAAACCACGAGGATTCAGCTAGGGCAACAGTTTCGCGTGAGATACGAGGACAAGCAATTCAAAGAGATACACAGCATTTTTGCCGAACCGGCCTTTTTCGGAATGTTCACCTATCCGTTTCTCAAAGGGAATCCAGCGACCGCCCTGGAAGCGAAACGGTCGATAGTCATTACGGAAAAAATGGCGCAAAAATATTTTGGTGCGGAAAATCCCCTAGGAAAAACCTTGAATTTCAATGACAGGATCGACTTTGAGATAACGGGCGTTATACAAAATATCCCGAAAAATTCGCATCTTCAATTCGATTTTATCCTCCCGTTCAAGTGGCTAGAAGACCTCGGCCAGGATATCAACAACTGGGGAAATTTCAATTTTTTCACATATGTGTTGCTGCATAAAAATACATCGCTTGACGAAGTCAGTCAAAAGATGTCCGGCTATTTGGGAACGATCGATCCTCAAAACGGGACGAGATTGTCTATCCAGCCAATAAAAAGGATCCACCTTTACTCAAATTTTGAGTACGATGTTCTGGCTATCAATAATAGCGACCACAAATACATATCCATTTTTGCATCGATCGCTCTTTTTGTCCTGTTTATTGCCTGCATAAATTTCATGAACCTGACAACCGCGCGATCGAGCAACAGAGCCAAAGAGGTTGCATTGAGAAAAGTAGTCGGCGCCAAAAGGAATGACATTGTCAGACAATTTTTCGGGGAATCTCTATTTTTCTCCCTTGTCGCTTTCGGCCTTGCGCTTGGCCTTGTTTTTCTTTTTCTTCCGGTTTTCAACGACATTTCCAATAAGCGGCTGGCCATAGATTTTACCGGAAATATTGTGATCCCCGTCGGACTGATAGGAATCACTATTTTTACCGGGCTTTTATCCGGATGCTATCCGTCGCTTTTCCTTTCATCATTTCAGCCCGGAAAAGTCTTGAAACGGAGCCTCGCAGCCAATCCCAAAGGATCGGTTTTCCGGAAGATTTTGGTGGTGGTCCAATTCTCCCTTTCGATCATTCTGATTATAGGGACAACTATCATTCAAAGGCAGAATGACTACATCAGAAACAAGAAGTTGGGCTTCGACAAAGAAAACTTGATTTTCATGCCACTTGTCGGAACGATACGCACACAATACGAAACCGTGAAAAACGAATGGCTGAAAAATGCCAATATCGTGAATGTTACGGCATCCTCTAACCTTCCAACCTTCGGAAGAAACTGGTCGACAGCCAATCTGGACTGGGAAGGAAGAAATCCGGAGGAAACGATTCTGATGCAGGGGGTGGATGTTGACTATGATTTCTTCGAAACATTCGGAATGCAGATAAAAGAAGGAAGGCGCTTTTCCAGGGAGTTCACAACAGACGAGAATACCGGAGTCATCCTGAACGAGACCGCCATTAATACCACAGGGCTTCGATCGCCGGTCGGAAAGCGTTTTTCGATCGGCGATTGGGAAGGAAACATTATCGGCGTTGTCCAGGACTATAACTTCAAGTCCCTACATAACAAAATAGAACCCCTGATCCTTGTTATGGTAAACCGACAACTGAATTACATGTTCCTTAGAATCAAAGGCCAGGATATGTCCGCTACCATCAAATTCTTAAAGACCCAATGGGAGCACTATAATCCTCGCCATCCTTTTGAATACGGCTTTGTCGATACGCTTCTCGGCAATATATACAAGAACGAAGAAAAGGTGAAGACGCTTTTCAATTACTTCACATTTTTGGCGATATTCATTTCCTGTCTGGGCCTTTTCGGACTGGCATTTTACATGACAGAACAGCGGACCAAGGAAATCGGCATACGTAAAGTTCTTGGCGCCTCGGTCCCAGGAATCGTGCTGATGCTGTCGAAAGAATTCTTGAAATGGGTGGTCATCGCCAATATCATCGCTTGGCCCGTGGCTTATTATTTTATGGACAGATGGCTTCAAAACTTTGCTTACCGCACGAATATCCAGATAGGGTCATTTTTGTTATCAGGCGCACTGGCGCTCATTATTGCCCTACTGACTGTCAGCTATCAATCCATCAAAGCTGCAACGGTCAATCCGGCGGATTCCCTCCGCTATGAATGACAAACGACAGCGGGAGTTTGGTTGGATTTTTCCAGAGCCACATAAAGAAGCCAAGAAAGCCTACAGAAATGCTCTCCCCTCGTGCCAAATCCGTGCCAAAAATTGTTAAAAGCCTTGGTTAAACGGTATCAGGAGTGAAATCGCGAACCTGTGTAAAACCAGAAACTTCCAGGGAAAAACTGGTGCCGGAGGAGGGAGTCGAACCCACACTCACGGTGAAGTGAACTGGATTTTGAGTCCAGCGCGTCTGCCAATTTCGCCACTCCGGCAGGCTGGAAAGCGATGCCGATTATAACACATCATTCCCCTGTCAACAAGCCGACGGCTTCCCTCAAAGTGCTCTATTGAGCAATTAACCTGGATTATTCACGAGCCTAGCTTGCTGCAGATACGAGGAGTCGGTCCATGCTGCCGTACAAGTGTACTGCAAATGGATACGCAACAAAGCAGATGCAGTGAGATCGGCTTGCCCAAAGGGTAAAAAATGCCGAGGAATATAAAAAGATTCTTCTTGAGAAGTTTATTTTAGCAATGTCAGGATAACTTCCTGATATTGCTGAAATAAAAAAATCAGCGGCATTATTTATGAATAGTTCAGATTGTCGAGTAGACTGGAGAGAACAGGCGGCTTCAGGTTCCCCTTGGCTGTATCC
>CAYPGQ010000023.1:0-46008 GCA_964410125.1 uncultured Eubacteriales bacterium
TCAGGACCATGCTCTGTTGAATCGGTTTGCCGCAATGGGAACGGCGAATGTTTACATTTTATTAAAGACGCCTAAATAAGTGAAAAGGTTCTTACTATTTGAGATGTCCATCATGCTTTTCCAGGATCACGTTTATTTTCTTACCTTCCCGATCAATGTCTATCTCAAGGGCATTGCCTTCTCCCACCAACAAGTTAGGTTGGAAAAAATATCTGCAATACTGCTCTAATGTCAATGGGCAAAGATTTTTTCTATTTATTGCCACAATCTTATCGCCTACTTTGATACCGGCGTCCCAGGCGGAATAGTTTTCATCTAAGCAGTTAACATACAGGTATTGGCCTTCTTTGTGATAGCCGAACCAAAACCCGAAAGAATCTATTCCAACCTGCGGGCCGTAATCCTGCGGATCGATATCCGGCGGCACTGTCACCAGGATGTGCTTATCTGCCCAATTTAATGTGAACACAGAATTTTTAAATAATGCGGTACCTATTTTAGGTTCGATGTTTTTCACAAAATCGACGGTAACGACATTCGGTTTCCACTCACCAATCTTCAGATCCGTTGTTTTTATAATATAAGCGTTTCCCACCTTTGTTCCCAGGGCACCACTGGATACTTCACCATACCGTTTTATATAGGAAATGCCCGGATTTGATTTTCGGAGGGTCTCCCATTGCTTTATACTACCGGAAAATCCACCAGTAGAACCTGAATCCACACTAAAGGTCATCTCTCTGTGCCCGGCTATTGCAGCCTTGATAACCGGAATGCGTTGGATATTGGGATTGAAAGGTATCTTATAGTTATTTTCCGAATTAGTTCCCAGGTTTCGATCGTCCGTAATGACCATTTTCTGCTCTGGAAAATCGATTTGCCATACGGGTGCCAATCGAATTAAATTCATCCCGATTACGCCATCGGCGGCATAACATGTTAGTTCCGGTGTTTCCACCAGGTCAAGGATTGCCGCTGCGGTATTGGAGAAATGAAGGCCTCCGATTTCAATATCTTTAATTTTAACAAATTGGAGCTTGCGGCGTCTCTGGGCGGAATCGGAGATACCGTTTTCTGCTTTTGTCTTGAGCCCGAACTCAACAGCGATTTCACTGGAAATCACATTGAAGGATGCACCGGTATCGAAAATAAATTGATAGGTTTTGTTGGCGCCGTTGATCTTAACTGGAAAAAACAACAATCCCCTGCGGAATGTACAGTCGATTTCGCTTTTAAAATTTTGTTGTTCAGAGGTACCGCTCAAGAAAAGCGGACCCATTTTAACGATGGTACATCCGCACATGAAGAAAACGGCTGCCAATAGTGCGGATAATATAATCACCGACACTCTTTTGTTCTTAAAATATCGTTTAATACTCCGGTATAACATGATGCACCTTCTTATTTAAATGGTATTAACTTCAACATAGACACAAGAGCCGTTTCATGACTTGGAGAAATTTCTAGAATTTGTATATGGGTTGGATGTCGACCGGAATATCGCTGAGGCTGTCCAGCAAGCCTTGGATCACGCTATCGATCTCTCCGTATTTGGCGATAAAGGCGGCAGCGTTTTCGTAGCTGCCGTCGCCCTCAAGGATCAAAATCTTCTGGGCCATCTCTGTGATCGAATCATTGATTTTATCCATATCTACGCTGAATTTTTGTGTTTCCGGATCATAAATGAAGGCTCCTGTCTCCCTGTGGTAGTTGAGCTGCATCAGTGTGCCCATCCCATGGGCCTCATGAGCGCCGAACCGGATGGAACGGAACATCCCGGCCAAGTAAGTGGTGTAAATTTCCTGTGCGTTTTCTTTGGGGATTAATCCTTTTTCGATAAGGAAAGGCACATTGTGCATGCCCACGATGGTTGCCTTGCACTCCTCGATGGGCGAATATTTATCAGCCAATGCTTTCCCTACCGTTGTTTCAGTCCCATCCTCCAGGGTGATGTAGTTGGACCCGAACACATGAGAGATCTCGTGGAGAAGCGTTTCTGTGAAATAGGCGTAAAATGAGATATGTTGGGAATCCTCATCGGCCAGGATCTTTTTCGAGATGGGCACAAGCACAGTGTTGAACTTGGCCTCCTGAATGTTCTTGAGGAAGACCTTTTTGGTGCCTTTTTCCTCGCGGATTCTTTCATCGTTAGGAAGGACGAATGCCAGGGTTTGCACGCCTGATTTTGTATCGCCGGCTGCAAACACTTCGATTACCACATTGAGCGGTGATGCCATCCCTTCGATCTTGGCGTTTTTGTGTTTTGGTTCCACAGGCAGCAGGCTCTGCATTTCCCCCAAGTAGTCAAGGTAAGCTTTAAGCTTGGCCATCTCCTCAAAATCATTGATGTAGACAAAACTTTCGTAGGCGGCCTTCAATCCGAACAGGCTGTCCTCATAAACTTCATAAGGCCCGATCAAGATTTCCAGAAGATTTCCCTCCAAGTCGATCCACATCGTGTCGCTTTTGTACCACTCGTTGGCCAGCAGATCGGCGGCCTTCTGGTTGAGGTAGGCTTTGAAAGGTTCCTCCGTAGAGATTGCTGCTGCTTCCCTTAAGTATTTAGCTACAACCTCCAGGTCTTCCTTGTAGGCTTCGTTGTAGGGAACCGCGATCAGGCTGTCGTTCTGCTTTTTGACAACGGCGTATGTGTCCTCCAGCTTGGATTTCATGTCAGGATTTCCAGTCACGTATCCCTCGAAATATTCCTTGGTCATATCCGGAGGATAAAATCCTGCCCCAGCAGGTTTTGGATCGGTACCGATAAACGGTTTGTTCTCATCCAGCCGGTCGAATGGGCCAAAATTGATGGCCAAATAGCGGAGGAAATCTTTGGCTGCCTCCAGGTCGGCGTTCTTGAAATCCTGCTGAATTTCCAACCCCACATGGGAAGCTTGTTTCCAGAAGATTTTATCGATTTCCTTGGCAGCCAAAACCAGTTTTTCGAGCACCTGCATTTGTTCCTCGTTCAACAGGCTTTCATCGAACGCGATCTCGATGGGGGCAAACTGGGCCAAACGCTCCTTGATATCCGGGACGACCGAATAACCTGCGATTTCTGTCACAGCGACCTCATCGGCTATTTCTTCTTCTTTAGGTTTGCACCCGTATTGGATGACAGTCGCAAACACAAACAGGATAATTGCCGAAAATGTTACAAGATGTTTAGTTTTCATGCCGATTCCTCCTAACTTACCTGAATTATTTAAGCTCGTATCCTGCCTCTAATATACAGGCTTGCGCTGCGATTCGCAACGGCTCGATCAGGGGCACGGGAATATCCAGATCTTTCAGAACTAGGGGCACTTCGGTGCACCCGGCGATGATCGCATCCGCCCCCCGGGCAATAAGGACCTTGGCGATGCTGACAAGTGTTTCTTTTGGAAAACCTGAGATGAAACCGGCTTTTATTCCTTTTGGTCCGAAGATCGCCTCCATCACCTGGTTCTGCTCCTCTTCCTCAGGATTGAGGACCTCAATGCCAGCATTTGCGAAGGCATTATAGAAAAGCCTTGATTCCATGGTTCCTGAACTGGCTATAAGTCCGGCTTTTCTGAGCTCTGGCACCTCATCCTTTGCCCATTTGACAGCCTCATCCAGCAGGCTGACAAAAGGAATATCCACCTGATCTTTTACTTCCGGATAAAAATAATGGGCTGTCACGCAGGGCATGACCACAAAGTCTGCCCCTGAATCCTTCAGGCGTTGGAATCCTTCCACGAGCAGGGGAGTGGGGATCGGTACTTTTCCCAGGATGGCATCCGTCCGGGGTGGAATCTCCGGATTGGAATAGATGATGGCCTTTATGTGCTCCTGGTCTTTTTCGGCCTTGGTTTGGTTGATTATAAGTTCGTAAAAATAGGCTGTAGCCTCAGGCCCCATCCCTCCCAGTATCCCGATGGTTTTTTTCATCTTTTGGGCGCTTCGTTCATGATGGCCTTGACTTTATCCAGAGGAAGGGCTTCTTCCTTGTGTCCGTCTTTCCCTTCCATCGTTGTTGCTTTGAAAAGGGAGTTCAAGATGGCTTCCTCCGAAGCTTCGGCCGCAGCCAGAAACAGAGGAGACATCCGGTCGGTTCGGAGAATTTCCTGTTTCAATGTGCTCTCCCTTGTCCTGTATGGAATCCTCACGCCTTCGTCTGCGGAGAAGGCAACACAATAATCCCCGCTTCCGTTTGAATAAAATCCTCCTGTTCTGGGGATACCGAGAAGAGCCCGCTGGGCCAGCCGTTTCAGATTGTGGCTGTCCAGAGGTGCATCCGTAGCCACAACCACCATGCAGGATCCTTCGGATTGCCGTTCCTCAACAGAGCTTTTCATATAGTAGTTTCCAATCTTGATTCCCACAGGATATCCATTGATCTGGAGGATGCCTCCGAAATTCGTCTGGACAAGAACACCAACCGTGTAGCCACCTCTTGATTCAGGGAGCTTGCGGGATGCGGTCCCGATGCCTCCCTTCCATCCATAGCAGGATGTGCCTGTTCCTGCCCCGACGCAGCCTTCCTCCACAGGTCCTGTTGCTGCCTTGTTGATGGCCTCGATGACATGTTCTTTTTTCACATGCCTTCCCCGGATATCATTCAGGTATCCGTCGTTTGTCTCGCCGACAACAGGATTTACAGACGTAACGGTTTTATTGCCAGAAAGGGAAAGTATGTAGTCGATGACAGCATCAGCCGCTGTCGGGACGCTAAGGGTGTTGGTCAGTATGATCGGAGTTTCGATGTTTCCCAGCTCTTCCACTTGAGTTACGCCCGTCAGCTTCCCGAATCCATTGGCCACATAGATTGCTCCAGGGACTTTTTGCTGGAAGATGTTCCCCCCATGGGGGAGGATGGCTGTGACACCTGTGCGGATGCTGTCTCCCTCGATCAATGTAACCTGCCCGACTTTGACGCCAGGCACATCGGTAATAGCATTTAAAGGGCCGGGGTTGAGTATCCCTGTTATGATTCCGAATTCCCTAAGCCGTGGGCGTTGTTCGGATGATGCCCAGGCCAGGCCAAACGCAGATATAGCGAATAAAATTATTAGTATATGCTTCATTTTCCCCTTTTCCTTCATGATTATCATGAATAAAATGTTAGTGAATATGCCTTAAAAATGCAAGCCGTCACAGGCAATGATCAAGCGATCAGGGTGCGGGTAATCTTGGCCACCAGATCTGCGGTGGGATCAGGACACCGGAACCGATACCATACCGGCAACACCGCAGCCTGTTTTTCCTAAGAAGTCCCTTCTTTTCATCTCTGTTCCTCCTCAATGGTTTTAGTATGAATAATCCAAGTTAAGTGCATCGTTTTCTCATTTTATGAAATATTCTATCGCCAGGAAAACCAATCGACAAACCCTCTGCGCGTTCAAGAATCCAGAGATAGCGTTTGGTGGGCGGCCATGAGGAGCCCCTGGACCGAAACGCCGAACGGACAGGCTGCCTCGCAGTGCCCTTTGCAGTCGGTGCAGACCGCCGCATTCGTTCTCTGGAGTGCGGCATACTTCTCCATTGCGTGTTTTTCCCGGCCCTGGCTCATGAAGTAGTGTTGGTAGCGCATAATGGTGTTGACAGGGACATCATGCGGGCAGTGAGGTTCGCACTCACCGCAGGCGTGACGGCAGTACAAGCTTCCGGAGAAAGACTTGTAATCGGCCAGCATTCCTTCATCGACCGGTTCGAGTTTCCCCCCGGAAAGGGACACATAAAACTCGAGGTCTTCGTACGTGTTGATGGTCGGGCACACGGAATGCACATCAGGATTGCCGAGACAGAATTTGATGGCAGCGCCCCTTACCTCTTTATCTCCGCTCAAACCATATTTTAGCGCGAATTCCCTGGCCTTATCCGCGCGGGATTTGAACTCATTTATGATTTTTTCGGCCGCCTCGGTGACCCTCCCTCTCTCTCTCATCCTTGCGTACATGTTTTCGATATCATTGTATGATCGAACAGGATCGGTTTTCATCAAGGTCGTCCCCATGTTTTTCTCATGGCAGGCCTTCAGGATCTTTTCGCCTTTTTCTCTCTGGATAAAATTGTAGGTGAAAAGCACCACATCGAAACGCCCGTCTTCAGCCGCGGCGAGGACAACCTGGTCCATCGGGTCCTTGATGAAACCCGCATACCGGTGTTCGATGCCATGGTTGGAAAGGCCGGTGAAATTGACCTTGCCTTCGGCTTTAAGTTCTTTTATAGCCTCATGGTATCCTTCATGCTTCACCTGATCGATGGTGGGAGTCATGTGGATCATCAAGCAGTCGAGGTAATCTGTTTGGAGTCTTTCCAGGCATTTTAACGCCCGTTCCTTGAGTCCCTCTTTGCTGGATTTGCCCAACACAAAATTTAGCTTGCCGGTGATGAACAACTTTTTCCGGTCTCTGTCCTTGATGACCTGGCCGATGGTCCGTTCCGAGTTTCCCCGGGCATAATGTTCAGCCGTGTCGATATAGTTCACTCCCGCATCCAGTGCGGCGGCTAATAGAGCTGGATCGGTCAGGTTCCCGGCGCCGAATCCGATATCCGAAGCTTTGAATCCGGTACGCCCCAGGGTTCTGTATTCCTTGATCTTGGATTTTTCAGCCGGGATCTCCTGGTCGGTTCCTCCAAACAGATTATTTTTTCCTGCTATTCCGAGGCCGGCGGCCACGGAAAGAGACGATTGGATAAATCCTCGCCTGCTCAATCGAGAAGATTGGGCCTTTTTTTTGGACATATTCCTATCCTTTCAATCGCAAAAATATTATTTATATATACGTCATTATCTTAGATGAGTTCAACCTTTCTTATTTTTATCCTTCCGGTTTTAAGATATAATTCTTGTTTCGGTTAATCAAAACTTACAAATCAGAGAGGGTGAATATGAAAAACCAGCGGCGAATTTCAAAAACCTTTTGGCTTTTTATACTCATTGTCACATTGAGTTTATCCGCGGCTGCGGATGACAAGACGGAAAAAGTCGACAAGCTCTTCGAAAAATGGGATTCGACGGCATCTCCCGGGGTTTCTATGGCTATTATCCATAATGGAGAGATCATCTACGAACGGGGCTACGGCATGGCCAATCTGGAGCATGGTGTGCCCATCACACCGGAGACTGTCTTCCGTATCGGTTCCACATCCAAACAGTTTACAGCGGCCTGTATCGCAATCCTTTCCCTCCATGGAAAGCTATCGCTTGATGATGATATCCGAAAATATATACCGGAACTCCCGGATTACGACAAACCTATTACCGTCAGGCACCTGGTCCATCATATAAGCGGTATCCGCGACTATCTCGGACTGGCCTATCTATCTGGGAAATCCGGTGATGATTTCTACACAGCGGAAGAAACAGTGGCCATGGTAGCAAGACAAAAAGGGTTGAACTTTGTTCCGGGCGACGAACATCTCTATTCCAATTCCGGATACTTCCTGTTGGGTGTCATCGTTTCCCGTGTCAGCGGAAAATCCCTCAATGCGTTTGCCCAGGAGCACATCTTCAAGCCTTTGGGCATGAAAAACACCCACTATCACGATGACTACAGGAAAATCGTTAAAAAGAGGGCTGACGGCCACATCAAAACTAAAGACGGGTTCAAGATCCTCAATACCACCCTGAATCATGTAGGTGACGGAGGTGTCTTTACCACTGTCGAAGATCTTTATCTCTGGGACCAGGCCTTCTATAACGACAAGCTGGGTAAAGAGCTGATGGACCAAGTACACCAGACAGGGGTGCTGAACAACGGAAAAAAACTGAAATATGCGTTTGGGCTCAACGTTGGTCAGTACAATGGATTGAAACTGGTGGCCCATGGAGGCGCATTCGTCGGATTCAGGGCCGACTTAATCCGGTTTCCCGAAGAAAAATTCACTGTCATCTGCCTTGCCAATCTGGGCAGCATAAACCCTTCCAGGCTGTGCCGGCAAATTGCGGATATCTACCTGGCCGAAAAATTTACGGAAGAAAAGGCTCCAGAGGAGGCAGCCGAGTCGAAAATTCCTGGGACACTTACACAGGACGAGCTGAAAAACAAGACTGGAAAATACACCGACGAAGAGGAATCCTTTGTTGCAGATATCTCACTCAAAGATGACACACTGATCGTGGAAGCGAGGGGCATATCATTCCCCCTCATTCCGATCTCTCAGTCGAAATTTGTATCCAAGGATGCTCCTATGGATATCACGATCGAGTTTTTCCCGGCCGATGGCGAAGCGATTGGAGCCAAACTGACTGTCGAGGGAAATCAGGAGACCCAGCTCAATAAAATCCCCTCGATTGCTCCCTTGACAGCGGAACAACTCAAGGTTTACGCCGGCTCCTATTATAACGATGAGCTTCCGGCAACCTACAAACTCGTCATCGAAGAAGGGAAACTGCTTTTCGAACACAAAAATGCCCCCAGAGAGCCCCTCAAACTCATCGACAAGGATAAATTTCTGTCGGGTTATGGGAAAGTGGAGTTTATTAGAGGCAGAGGCAAAAGAATCACCGGCTTTTATCTCGATGCAGGGCGAGTCCGCATCCAATTCAAGAAGAAATAAGATTAGAGAGTCTTTTGCGGGCGTCGTCGACTTCGGGGAGGCCTGGATCGGCGTCCTTCCAGAGGTCGAGGAATTTCTCGTAGTTCTCAATGGCGTTGGTCTTATCACCCTGCTCTTCATGAATCTTCCCGAGCATATAAAAGGCCTTTGCGTATAGATCACTCGAGAAAATCCTTCCTGTTGTCATCGCGGTTATCTTTTCATAATTTTCCTGAGCCTTCTCTAAATTGCCTTCCTCAAAATAGGCGAAAGCTAAAGAGTTAACAAAAACTGATTGTGCGTGATAGCTGTTATATTCACCTGGCAGCAGGGATACGGCCCTCTCTAAATATTCTATGGCCTTTGAGGTATTCCCTCTTTTAAGCTCTATTATTCCAATCAGGTTGAGGTAATACCTCAGGTGTTTCTTGTTCATTCCATGCTCAATCAGTTTCATAATCTCATCTGCAGTTTTCTGGGCCTCTTCCATCAGACCCATCTTTAGGTAAGTCATTCCTATTCCATGCAAACACTGTCTCTGTTGGTTAAGATTATCGGCTTTTACAGCCTCATCCAAAGCTTTCTTCCATTGCTCGAGGGCTTCATCAAGTTTATTTGACTGTTGATAAGCTGAAGCCACATCATAATGCCAACCTTCACGCCCTAATTTCTCCACAAGTTCGTCAACTTGCTCAGCATAATCAATAAGTTTTTGAAATTTTCCTTGTAATGCACACAGCCATGCCAACCGCATTCCCGCCTCTGATCGATCATAAGGATTTGTTGAATCAAATCGCTTCATGTATTCATTTTCTGCATCAATCACGTTTCCCATGCAGAGGTATATGTCACCTCTCACAGTGAAATGGCGAGTATCTGTCGGAGCAAGAGTAAATGCTTTATCCGCTTCTGCAAGGGCAAGGTCAAACTTTTTTTGGCAGAGATATGTATTGGCTGAATTCAGATGGAGCACCCGATTGGAGTCTGGAAAATTATTGAGATAATCTTCAATGGATTCTTTGGCCTTGTCATATAATCCCTTTGCTTTGTAGGCGATTGCAAGATTTCCATATGGAAACCAGTTGTCGGTTCCATCACGAATTGGTATCTCATACTGTTCAATAGCTCTATCCCACTCCTCTAAATCTCTGTATAAAACTCCAAATCCGTTGTACGCTGCTGCATAATCCGGATAGAGCTCTAAGAGCTTTTCATAGGCCACGATTGCCTTATCAAAGGTTTTTTCTGATAGTTTGTAGAAGTCAGCCTGGGTTCGATAGGCCTCTCTATCCGATACCCTGTGGCTTAATTCCATAGCCTTCTGAAGGTATTTCCGTTGTTCTGCCCTGTAGCCCTGGTTTCCATAAGCATTTGCCATGGATCTATAGGCTGTGGAAAATTCAGGATCGATATCTATCGCTTTTTTAAAGAGCTCCACAGCATCGGAATATTCTCCATGATAAAAATATCTTCCCGCTTCGTAATATAAGCTGTATGCTTCGTCAGATTTTGTCGTGATCTCTCCGATGCGTTTATCTACATCGCTGGCAATATTTTCGGCTGAGATGTTCAAATGAGCCTTAATTTTGATTGTCAGCTCGTCCACCATGGAAAAAATGTTGTCTTCTCCTTCTCCTGAAACAGACTCGGAACCCATATTTTCTCCGGTTTGCGTATCCTTCAGCACAACATTTATTCTGTATTCATCCCCAGCTTTGGCATAGGAGCCCTGCAGGATATTATTGACCCGGCCCTGAGCGGCGACAATGCGGAGTACATCTGAGGAATAGGTGTCTGCTTCCAATTGATTCAGTTTGCTGAGAATATTATAAATTTCATCTTCACCCAAAACTCTTACATATCGTGATTGGGTTAGGTCCGTTATCAGCAGATCTGCAATCATTGTTCGCCAATGGTTTAATTTTTCATCTCCTGTATTGTTTTTAAATGGGAGCACGGCGATGGAGGGTCTGTCCGTCGGGACCGGGACTGTTTTCTCTCCTGACCACGGCTTGAGAATAATCAATGCTGCGATTAGGACTGCTAAGACCACCGCTAATGGGATGAAGAGCTTCTTGAGACTGAATGAAACGGTGATTTCTTTTGATGTCAGAGGCTTTTTCCTGGCTGCTTCTCTTTCGATAGTGGGTATTCCCTGCTCTATTTGCATCAGATTTGTATGGACTTCACCAGCACGCTGATACCTTTTCTCCTTATCTTTTTCCAGGCAACACAGGATCACATTATTTAGATCATCTGAAATCTGAGTATTAAGCTCCTTCGGATTCTGAGGCATCTCTCCTTTGTGTTTCATCCCGATTGTAAAAGGCGTTTCTCCCTCGAACGGCACCCTTCCTGTTACCATTTCATAGAGGATGATTCCCAATGAATAGATGTCTGACCTCTGATCGACTTCCTTTCCCTCCACCTGCTCCGGACTCATGTACTCGGGTGTTCCGATCATCACGCCCGCACCGGTTATTCCCTTTGCCTCAAGAGACCGGGCGATCCCAAAATCCATGATCCGCACATTCCCCTCTTTGTCGATCATGATGTTACTGGGTTTTAGATCTCTGTGAACCACTCCCGATTTGTGGGCTTCTGTTAATCCATCGCAAATTTGCTTTGCGATGTTGATCGTAGTACCCACCGCTAACTGCCCTGTTTGCCTTATCAATCCCTTCAAGTCCTGTCCAGGGACAAATTCCATTGTGATAAAATGCGTTCCCTGATCCTCCCCAAGGTCAAACATCTGACAGACGTTTTTGTGTCTGATCTTACGGGCCAACCTCAGCTCGTTGTTGAAGCGTTCGATTGTTTTTTTATCTTTAGCAATCTCGGGTTTGATGAGCTTTAAAGCGATTTTTTCTTTGATCTTGGTGTCGTGAACCTTGTAGACCTTTCCCATTCCTCCTTTGCCCAGCTCTTCTATAATCTGGTACCTGTCCGCAAAAGTGGAGCCGGTGTTCAGCTCCTCCTTCGGAGTTTCAATGGTTGCTGTTACTTCGATATCTTCAGAGGAGGGGAGAGGCGTTGCGCAATTGAGACAAAACCGGGCCGTTTCAGGATTGCTGGTATTACATTTCGGGCATTTCATGCAGATACTCCCCTTTGAGCATCGGCATTAAATTATCAATTCTTGAGTAAAAAAGCAAGGAGAGGTAGGTTATTGTATAGTATCAAGGGATTGATTTGGCTTTATGGACTTTAAGAAAGTCTCGCATGGGACACATAATATATCATCAATCAAAAGCTTTTCATCTCCTCGATAAACAAATAAAGGAGTACATTCGGGATAATCCTGATGAAATGTTTTTAGAGGCCGCAAATCGTTCTTTCGAATATCTCGGCTGTTCTTGACTTCAATTGCCCAAAAACCTTCCTTCCCATAGATGACAAAATCGATCTCAGTACCAGCTTTTGTCCTCCAATAATACAGCCTGCATGAGGATTGACTGTAATCTATCCAGGCTCTGATGTGTTGTGCCACAAGTCCTTCGAGAGCCGGCCCTCCGATTTCGCCTGGTCTGTCTAGAGGGCCGCTGGGCCTTAATGTGCGAAATGCTCCAGTGTCAAAGAGGAAAATTTTTGGATGCTGAATAACAGCCCGTTTTGCTTTTTTGGTAAAAACAGGTAGATAATACGCCATCAACAGGTCACAGAGCACTTCGATATAACCCTGGACTGACTTTCTCTCAACCTCACATTCTCGAGAAACATTGCTGATATTGAGAACAGAACCATGGGAGAAACTTATAGCTTCTAAAAACCTTGCGAAATTGCCAAGATTTCTCACTAGCCCTTCCATTTGGACCTCTTCCTTTAAATAAAGAGAAATATAGGCATCAAGTGTATCTTCAGGTTTTTGGGCGGTAACGACAAGAGGAACCAATCCTATTTGAAGGGACCTTTCTAGGTTAAACTCGTCTTTTAATTCAGAAGCCATAAAAGGATGGAGCGAACGAACAACTGCTCTGCCTCCGAGAAGGTCGACTCCTTTCTGCTTTATTTTTCGAGCGCTTGAGCCTGTCAGAATAAATTGCAGCTCGGGTCTTTCTTCCATAAGGGAATGGACAACATCCAATAATTCAGGAGCTTTCTGGATTTCATCGATAATGACAATTTTTTTTTCAGGATTTCCCTCGACAAACTCTCTGAGTCGTTCGGGCCGGGCCTTATATCGACGATATAAACCGGGATTCAGCAGATCGATGGAGAGTTCATTTTTAAGGTTTTGCTTTAGCCAGGAGGTTTTTCCTGTTCCCCTGGGTCCGAAGAGGAAATAGCTGCTTTTTGGGCTTTGGAAAAAACGCTCTACGATTTTCATTTGCTATTTTATTGGAATTTGTAATTCCATATTTACTCTTATTATGGCATTGCCAATTCCAAAATATCATCAAATATGAGTTCTGTCAAGCTGGATATTCCCTGGGTCATCAAGGGCGTAGCAATTATGAAAGTTATGAAGGCCTGAATCCGTTATTCTTGGAGGGCAACGAGGCGCTTTTGAGCGTCGTCGACTTCGGGGAGGCCGGGGTCGGCGTCCTTCCAGAGGTCGAGGAATTTTTCGTAATGCTCGATGGCTTTGCCATTCCAACCTTTTTGTTCGTAGATTTTTCCCAGTTCGAAGAAACTGTGCGTATAAACATCGCCATAGGAAAGCCGGTCCACTACGGTAGATGTGATTTTCTCGAACTCCGCTTGGGCCCTATCGATGTCTGCTGACGCGGCATAAGCCTTCGCTAAAGACTCGATATAATCTGCCCGCCTGGCGTGTGGATCGCTGGATTCCATCTCCAAAGCTTTCTCAAAGCTTTCTATTGCTTTGGGGAAGTTTTTTTGTTTGAGCTCGATCATTCCTGTTAGATGATGGAAAAAATGCATGAGATAAGGATTGTGAGAATCGAGAATCGAAACTCTCAGTTCCTCTGCTGTCCTTAAGCTTTCTTCAATGGAGTTCATCTGCAAATAAGCCAAACCCTTTAGGTGTAGAGCCCGCCTTTGTCTGTCCGGATCTTCGGCTTTAAAAGCATACTCTAGGGAGTTATCACAATCTTTCAATGCTTCTTGTAGGTTATTGGTTCTTAGATCGATATAAGCGAATTTGAGATAAATTTCTGATACCGGCCAATACACGCCATACTTTATAGCAAAATCGATATATGGCCTCAGTATGTCTTTTGTCCCTTTGAACTTTCCCTGTAAAATATCGAGACTTACCAATCCCATAGAGCCCAGATAAATTGCCTGTGGTGCTTTTTGTTTTTGAAGCCATCTATAATCTTCAGCGGCTTTAATAAGGTCGCCTCTGTAAAAATGGATCGCTGCTCTGCGGCGAAAATTATGCCTGCTTGTTGGTTCCAGGGCCAAAGCCTTTTCGACTTCTGCTAGCGCAAGGTCATATTTCCCCTCCATTTGATAATGCAAGGATAATTCTCTAATAGGAACCGCTATGTTTGGATAATTCTGCAAAGCCTCTTGGGCGACTTCCAAAGCTTTGTCATAGGATCCCACCTCCCGCAAATCACTGGCCAGATTTCTGTATCCTATCAAGGACAACTCATCATTTTTCCAGTTAATTTCATAATGCTTGATGGCTTTTTGTTTTTCTCCTATAGACCAGTACGCGATTGCTAAATTGTGATTGGCGCTGGAATCGTCTGGATACAGCTCCAGCAATTTTTTGTATGCCTCGATGGCCTTATCCATTGTCTTTTCGGAACGCCTGAGATGATCTGCTTCGATTAAGTAGCGTTCCCGAACCGAAAGTCGGTCAGAGAGTTCCAACGCCTTCTCTATGTTTATCTTTTTTTGAGGCGCGAAACCGATATTGCCGTAAGCCATAGCCATGGATCTGTAAGCCATTGCAAAGTCGGGATCGATGGCAACCGCCTTTTCCATGATTTCAATACTCTTTTCATAGTTTCCTAACAGGTGATGTTTTCGCCCTTCGATGTAGTGTTTCAGTGCTTCGGGAGAGGAGGTCGTGATCTTCCTGACGTCCTCGTCGATATCCTCGGCGATTTCTTCTTCGGAAAGTTGGAAGTGCGCCTTGACCTTCCTAGTCAGCTCATCCACCATCACAAGAAAACTCTCTTCGCCTGTTCCCTCGATGCGATCGGATCCCACTGACTCCATCGTGGAGGCTTCCTGAAGGATTGCATCGATTCGGAATTGTTCTCCCGCTTTTGTGTAACTCCCCCGCAGGATATGGGTCGATCCTCCTCGAGCTGCCACTTGCTTCAGGACTGTCGAAGAGAAGCTTTTTGCCTCGATTTGGTCCAAATTGCTGAGAACATCTAGAAGCCTGTCGCTGCTCAGAACGCGGATATGCTTAGATTGGGTTAAGTCCGCGATCAGCAGCTCACATAGGGCTTTACGCCAATGATCCAGGCTCTCATCTCCGGTGTTGTTTTCAAAGTAAACTATGGCGAGTGAGGGTTTATCGGATGGAGCTGTGGGGACTGATTCTTTTGAGGGAAGAAGCTGCCAGATGACAACTGCTATAATGGCTATTGCGAGAACGACCAGAACAGGAATGAAAACTTTTTTCAGGCTGAATTGGACGGTTATCTCTCTGGAAGTGAGAGGCTTTCGCTCTGGGACAATCCTTTCTGTTGTTGGGATGCTCTTCTTTATATTTTCCAGTTCAGAGCGAACCTCTCCCACACTTTGATACCTTTTGTCTTTTTCTTTTTCCAGGCATTTGAGGATTACATTGTTCAGATCATCCGGGATTTGTGAGTTTAGTTCTTTCGGATTCTGTGGTATCTCTCCTTTGTGTTTCATTCCTATTGTAAACGGCGTATCTCCCTCGAACGGCACCCTTCCTGTTACCATTTCATACAGGATGATGCCCAACGAATAAAGGTCTGACCGCTGATCTGTTTCCTTGCCTTCTACCTGCTCCGGACTCATGTACTCGGGAGTGCCGATCATCACACCCGCACCCGTTATCCCTTTTGCCTCTAGAGAGCGGGCGATACCAAAATCCATGATCCGGGCATCTCCGATTGTATCTATCATGATGTTCTGAGGCTTCAAATCCCTGTGCACAACACCTAATCGGTGCGCTTCATTTAATCCGTCACAAACCTGTTTGGCTATCGTTATTGCCTGTCCTGCACTCAATTGTCCCATCTTGCGGATTAGATTCTTGAGATCCTCACCTCGGATATATTCCATCGTAATGAAATACGCCCCCTCTTTCTCTCCTAAATCATACATGCCGCAGACATTCTTGTGACGGATGTTTCTTGCAATCTTCAGTTCATTCCGGAATCTCTCGATAGTTTTTTTATCCGCAGATATCTCAGGTTTAATCAATTTGAGAGCGATTTCTTGTTTTAGCTCCGTGTCCTCGACTCTGTAGACTTTCCCCATGCCCCCTTTGCCGAGTTCTTCGATGATCTCGTATCTATCGGCAAAAGTGGTTCCTCGAGTCAACTCTTCTTTCGGCGTTTCTATCGTTTTGGTAACGTTGATGTCTTCAGAGGAGGGGAGTTGAGTGCCACACTCTTTACAGAATTTAGAGTCAGAGGTATTGTCAAACTGACATTTTGGGCACTTATTAGTCATAACTGTTCCCTAATTTCCCAATCTCGGTCAGCAAAAGAATATCAAGGAGTAGGGGGATGTGTCAAATCCACTCTGTATTTTTCTATTTGATTGAAGGGATGCCAAGATCCTTGCATATTTTTTGGGCAAGTATATCACTAATCTCAGAATGTCTGGGAATGGCAGATTTTTTATTGATGTTTAATCAACTCGCGGCGTTTTATACCGCAATAGTTTCTTCCTGGAATTCCTTGCCTGCTGCTGAAAGGGCCTCTTTTTTATTGAACTTGAGGGCTTCTTTAAGTGTTATTCTAAGACTTTTCAGAAGCTCACCCTTTGTCTTTTCTTGACAGTTTACTCCCGGAATTTCCTCAATCCATCCAATCCACCAATCCCCATCTTTCTTAATAACAGCAGTGTATTGACTATTCATAAGAGCATCCCATATTCCTTATTTGTGATAAATTAACTTTAGAAAAAATTCAATGTTTTAACTCGGCCAGTCTTTTGCGGATGTCGTCGACTTCAGGGAGGCCGGGGTCGGCGTCCTTCCAGAGATCGAGAAATTTCTCGTAATGTTCGATGGCCTTTCCCGGCCAGCCTTTCTTCTCATAAATTTTCCCCAGCATATAGTAACTCTTTGCATAGAAGTCGAAGTACCTGAGATAACCTATACCATACCCCCTTTCTGTGAGAGATAAAATCTTTTCACACTCTTTTTGAGCTTTCTCAAGGTTTCCCTCCCCATAATAGGCAAGGGCCACTGGGTATGAATATAGGATGTTTTTTTCATTGTTCACGAGCGCCTTTTCAAAAAAGGATATGGCCCGGGAATAATTCCCGCGCTCAAGCTCGATAGAACCCAATAGAAAATCATAATATGAAGTATCTGCTGTTTTGTTTTGCTCCATGAATTGCTGCAGCTCGTCTGCTGTTTCTTGGGCTGAGTCCATGGATTTCATTCCTAAATGAACCAAGCCCCTTAGACTTAGACAAAAAGATTGATCGTATGATCTATTATGCTCAACGGCAAAATTCCAAGTCCTATCCAACTCCTTTAATGCCTGCTCGAAGCTACCCGATACGAACTCAATATAAGCAGAGGCCATATACCAACCTGATATCCAACTTATTTCCTCTGCTTCTTTTGCCCGTTCAATTCCCTCTATCACTTTCTTCATAGATGCTTTGAATTTTCCCTGAAAAGAATACAAATCCGAGAGTCTTGTTAAGCCATAGCTGTAATAAGCAACCTCTTCTTCCTTCAGCAGCTTCTGGTACTCCTCTTCCGCTTCAACCAAGTCCCCCCTGTAAAAATGAATATCTCCTTTTAAGAGGATTACCCTGGGATAGGCTGGGCCAAGGGACAGAGCCTTGTTTATTTCGCTCAAAGCAAGATCGTAATCGCCTTTAAGCATGAATTGATCGGCTAACGAGTGATGGATTTTAGGATGATCTCCAAAAGTGTCAATAAATTGCTGCAGTGTCTCTTCGGCTTTCTTATTTAAACCCTGTGATCTATAGAGGTTTGCCAGCTGTGTATAGGTCGCCAGAAATTCCGCCTTATATATAATGGCTCTCTTGTAGCTTTCTATGGCTTTATCGGTTTCTCCCATTCTGAGGTATGCAAGACCGAGACCGTGAGCGGCCATCGTATCATCCGGATGGAGTTCGAGTAGCTCCGTGAATGCCTCAACGGCTTCGTCCTGCCGTCCAGAGGACGAGGCAAGATCCCCGTTGATTTGAAGGCGTTCTCTATACGGCAGGCGCTCGCCCAGATCGAGGGCCTCTTGGAAAAGGATTCTTGCTTTTGCCGGATACGCCCCTATGCCCCAATAACTTGCGGCCATTCCCCTGATGGCCATGCCAAATTCTGGATCGATGGCTTTGGCTTTCTTGAAGAGTTGGATGGCTCCGGAATAGTCTCCATTATAGTATTTCCGCCTTGCTTCAGCATACAATTTCAAGGCCTCGGGGGAGCTGGAGGTGATTCTCGCTACTTCCCTATCAAGGTCGCTAGCTATCTGTGCTTGAGTGAGGTGCAGTTCGGCTTTGACTTTCTTTGTTATGTCATCGACGAGTGCGCTTATGTTACCAGCTTTTGGCCCATCCACAGTGAAAGAAGGGGAATCCTGAGCGGAATCCCTTTTGTTTATGGTAACAATAATCAGGAACGTATCCCTGTCTTCTGTGTAACTTCCCGTAAGGAGGTGGCTCACTCCTCCTTGACTCGCAATATTTCTTAAATCCTCAAATGAAAATTTTTCTGCCTGAAGAAGATTCAGTCTCTTCAAAATTCCATAGACATGCGGTGCGCTTAAAACATGGAGATATTTTGACTGATAGAGGTCTGCAGTCAGCTGATCTGAGAGGCTGTCTCTCAATTGGTCTTGATTTTCATCTCCTGTATTGTTTTCAAATGGGAGCACGGCAATGGAGGGTCTGTCCGTCGGGACCGGGACTGTTTTCTCTCCTGACCACGGCTTGAGAATAATCAATGCTGCGATTAGGACTGCTAAGACCACCGCTAATGGGATGAAGAGCTTCTTGAGACTGAATGAAACGGTGATTTCTTTTGATGTCAGAGGCTTTTTCCTGGCTGCTTCTCTTTCGATAGTGGGTATTCCCTGCTCTATTTGCATCAGATTTGTATGGACTTCACCAGCACGCTGATACCTTTTGTCTTTTTCTTTTTCCAGGCATTTGAGGATTACATTGTTCAGATCATCCGGGATTTGTGAGTTTAGTTCTTTCGGATTCTGTGGTATCTCTCCTTTGTGTTTCATTCCTATTGTAAACGGCGTATCTCCCTCGAACGGCACCCTTCCTGTTACCATTTCATACAGGATGATGCCCAACGAATAAAGGTCTGACCGCTGATCTGTTTCCTTGCCTTCTACCTGCTCCGGACTCATGTACTCGGGTGTCCCTATCATCACTCCCGCACCCGTTATTCCCTTTGTATCTAGAGACCGGGCAATCCCAAAGTCCATGATCCGCACATCACCCTCTTTGTCGATCATGATGTTGCTGGGTTTCAGGTCTCTGTGAATCACCCCCAATTTGTGGGCTTCTGTTAATCCATCACAAATTTGTTTGGCTATGCTGATTGTGGTGCCTACAGCCAATTGTCCTGATTGTCTTATCAATCCCTTTAAATCTTGTCCAGGGACAAACTCCATGGTAATGAAATGGGTTCCCCGATCTTCCCCAAGATCAAACATCTGGCAGATATTCTTGTGCCTGATTTTGCGGGCCAACCTCAATTCGTTGCTGAATCTTTCGATCGTCTTTTTATCTTTGGCGATCTCGGGCTTGATGAGCTTCAGGGCGATTTTTTCTTTGATCTTAGTGTCGTGAACCTTGTAGACCTTGCCCATCCCACCTTTGCCCAGTTCCTCGATGATTTGATACCTTCCGGCAAATGTCGAGCCTGTGGTTAGTTCTTCCTTCGGAGTTTCAATGGTTGCTGTTACTTCGATATCTTCAGAGGAGGGGAGAGGCGTTGCGCAATTGAGACAAAACCGGGCCGTTTCAGGATTGCTGGTATTACATTTCGGGCATTTCATGCAGATACTCCCCTTTGAGCATCGGCATTAAATTATCAATTCTTGAGCAAAAAAGCAACCAAAACACCTACAAACCAGATCGACTTATAACACAGCCGACTCAAAAGAACAGGAACAGAGAAAAAAAATATTAATCAATGGAGAATAAATACTTGACAGAACAAGAATATGTATGATAATCTTATAACCGATAATGTGACATATAAGATTTAAGGAGATATTAGATGTCATCAAAAACCTTGATTGCCGCGGCTGCCAAGCCGATCATCCTTTCCATCCTCCAAACGGGTGAAAACTATGGATACCAGATCATAAAACGCGTTCGCCAAGCCTCGGGCGGAACCCTGGAATGGTCGAGTTCCCTGCTCTACCCGGTGCTGCACCGGCTGGAAAAAGACGGACTGATCCAGTCCCAATGGAAGATTTCGGAAAAAGGCCGGATGCGGAGAAACTATAGCATTACCGACCTGGGCCGAGAGGAACTGATTGTTGAGAAAGCACGCTGGCTCAACGTTCACGATGTTCTCAAGGAATTCTGGAAGACGGCCGAAGCCTTGGATTGAAAGGAAGACGAAAATGGAGATTTTTGATCTGGAAAAAGCGATCCGGGAGTGGAGAAAGAGTTTTTTCAAGGATCCGGGGCTCGAGGAGAGTCACATTATCGAGATCGAGGAGGGTTTGCGCGAGGAGATAGAAGAACTTGTCGATGGGGGGATGAGCGAGGAAGAGGCCTTCCGGCGTATCGCAGCAGAAGTGGCGCCAGGCGAGGTACTGGGATCCGAATTTTATAAAGTGAGAACCATCCTGCGCTCGGGACGTCCGTCCTGGCAGGCGCCGCGTTTTATGCCCGCGCTTCTCTGGCATTATTTAAAGATCGCCCTCCGGAAGATCAAACGCCAAAAAAGCTATTCCTTCATCAACATTGCCGGCTTATCTGTGGGCATGGCCTGTTTCCTGCTGATTTTGACCTCGATCCAATTCGATCTGAGTTATGACCGTTTTTTCGAAAATTCGGACAATCTTTACCGTGTGGCCATCCGCAGCGATACTCCCGATGAAGTCGGTTATTCCATCACCACTTCCCAGATTTTATCCGAAGTCCTGAAGACCGATATTCCCGAAATAGAAAGTGCAGGGATCATCCAAAGATCACGAAATGCGGTTTTTCAGACCGAAACAGAAAGTTTTACAGAAGACGGCTTCTTTGCGAGTGAAGATTTTTTTCAGATGTTTAGTTTCGATATGATCCGCGGCAGCCGGTCCGAAGCCTTGAGGGCGCCGAATTCCATTGTCCTTACAGACGATATGGCCGAAAAAATCCTCGGCTCTGAGGATCCTATCGGAAAGACCATACATTATAAAGGCCGATTCTTGAGCTGTGATTTAAATGTAACCGGAATCATGCGGCGACCGCCCAAAAATTCCCATCTGCAGTTTAATTATCTGGTATCGACCGCAACCATGGCTGTGCATAAAGATCTGGTCGAATGGTTTAACACTTGGGACATTGATGCCTTTTCCACCTATGTCGAACTTAAGGCAGGATCGTCTCAAAAAATTATAGAACAAAAGATATACGAGATAATGCGCAATGCGAGACCGCAGATTTCCATGAAGGAAGATGCGGTTTATTTGCAGCCGGTTACGGATATCCATCTCAAATCCCAGGTAGAGGGAGCAACCGCTACCAACAACCGCATCCAGACGGTGTATCTTTTCGGTGCCATTGCTCTGCTTATCCTGCTTATCGCCAGTATCAATTCCGTGAACCTCTCCACCGCCCTGGCAACGACCCGGCTCAAAGAGATCTGTATGCGCAAGGTCATCGGGGCCGGACGGATTCAGTTGATCAAACAATTTTTAGGAGAATCCTACTTTTTCACAACTCTGGCCATGGGTTTGGCCTTTTTGATTTTTTATACGCTTTTCCCAAAGTATACATACTTCCTGGGCAACAATCTAACCCTGAATGAAGTTGAAATAGCGCCTCTTGTCCTCTCAATTTTGGGAACCATCCTGTTTGTCGGCGCATTATCTGGGCTCTACCCCGCCCTGGTGCTTTCGGCCTTTCAGCCCCTCTTGCTCCTCAAAAAATATACTGGAACCTGGTTAAAAGGAGCAAGAATCAGAAATCTGCTCGTCATTTTCCAGTTCTCGGCCGTTGTCGTCTTGATGATCGGGACCATTGTCATCACTAAACAATTGAACTTCATCAAAAATACGAATTTAGGCTATGAACGGGAGCACGTCGTGATCCTGACGCTAAATGAGACAGAAGCCATCAAGAAGGCCCAGGTGCTTAAAACCCGGCTGCTTGAATACTCAAAGATTTTAGGTGCAACCGTTTCGGACTCGAGTCCTCTTAGGCTCGGCTCGTCTATTGGGGGAAAGAGGGTCAAACAGGAAAATGGAGAGGAGATCAAGATCGACATACATATGGCCCATATCGATTACGACTTTCTGGATGTCTTTGGGATAAAAATCGCGGAGGGCAGAAATTTTTCCCGGGAATTTCCAGGTGATGACAAAAGAGTTCTGGTCAATGAAGCCTTTGTCAGGAAGGTCGGATGGAAAAAACCGCTCAACAATATGCTCATAAGTTCCACTGTCATCGGTGTGATAGAAGATTTCCATTTCGACACCCTGCATAAGACCATTGAACCGGCGGCATTTTTTTTGGGGGAGGGATTTTTCGGAACGGCAAAAATCGGCATCCGGATTGGACCCGAAGATCAAGAGAGTACCCTGGCTGAAATCAAAAACATTTTCACACAGACCATGACCAGCCAGCCCTTTGATTTCTATTTCCTGGATGATGCCTACAACCGGCTCTACCGCAATGAGCAGCGGCTGGCCCTCATGATCGGATATCTGGAAGGCTTGGCAGTTATCCTAGGCTGTATGGGACTTTTTGGGCTAGCTACATATGCCGCACAAAGGCGGTCCAAGGAGATCGGAATCCGCAAAGTGCTGGGGGCTTCGGTTTTCAGCATCATCCGGATGATGTCCAGGGAATTTGTTGTGCTGGTTGTGATTTCCAATGTCATTGCCTGGCCCTTGGGATACTATCTTTTGCAGAAATGGCTTCAGGGTTATGCTTACAGATGCGGCTTCGGTATCGATGTTTTTATACTGGCGGGATTGGGGACGCTGCTGATCGCTTTGTTTGCGGTGGGGCTGCATACGGTCAAAGCGGCCTGGTCGAATCCGCTGGAGAGTATTCGCTACGAGTAATGTTGGATACTGAGGAGAGTGGGGAGTACACGTCGTTGACCTTGTCGTTTTGGATGTGATACTCTCATTTCGGGATTTCAATGGGGGGTAATTGTGGAAAATGGCGAAGGATATAGAGCAAGGCTAAAAAGGAAATTCTCACCCTTCTGAGGATTAGGATGAAACAGAAGAGGAAATTTCAACGCCGCTTAATGAGCAAAATCCACATTGCTGTTGATCTTTTAAAGGAGCATGGATGGAGGCGGTTTATCGGAACAATTATTCCTTGGCTGTTTCATAGGCGTTATATTTTCTATTTCCAGCCTATCGATGATCCCGTTCTCCTCCATTCCTGTCAGATTCCTTTCCGATTGGAGCAAGTTAAAGAAAAAGATCTTTCTCACTTGATGAAAACACGCCCAGGTTTTTATGACCTTTCTTTCCTTCGGAAACGAAAAAAGGATGGCCACATATGTTTTTTGGGATTTAGCGGCCAACAGCCGATTCATATCCGGTGGGTTTATATCCGTTCCATCTATCTGCCGTATTTGAATCGAACACTCATTCTCAATCCAGGGGATGTCTACGTGGATGAGGCCTTTACATTGCCTTACTATCGACAAAAGGGTGTTTATTCCTATGCAGGGTATCTCATGCGACATTCTTTGAAAGAATTGGGCTACAATCGTCTTATCTGTATGTTTGCGTCCTGGGATTTATATCTCCAGAGCCACGCTGAAAGAATTGGATTAGAAAAAGTCGGGGAAGGAGGATACTGGAATATTTTAGGATATAAAAAGTACTTTTGGAAAGGCCTGGTTCAAGATAACAGTGACAAAAATATATCAATCAGCACAGACGAATAAATCTTCTGATTCAAATTTTAAAATGGGCAGCAGATCAGGAAGCTGAAGCCAGCTTCACTTCAGCCCAGATTTATTATTGACATTACTGTTCCCTTATTTTCCCAATCTAGGTCGGGGAAAGAATATCAAGGAAAGCGTTTTTAGTCAAATTATATATCCTATTGACTATTTACACATATTTGTGTAAATTGAGGTTGTGAAACGTCGTGAACTCGAGAAAAAATTGCAGAAACTTGGCTGGAGGCTGGATCGGCACGGACGTAGACACGATATTTGGACAAATGGTGAGAATGAAACAGCCATCCCACGGCAAAATGAAATCAATGAGTATACCGCTAAGGCTATTCTTAAGGAAGCCAAAGGAGGCAAGTGATGCGTTTGGCAGGACATGTGTTAAAAGTCGGTAAGTATTGGGCTATTGAAGTCCCAATTCTCAGTGTGGTGACCCAGGGGCGCGCAAAAAAAGAAGCATATGAGATGATTGCTGATGCCATAGAGTTACTTGTAAATAAAAAAGGATTTAAAGTCGAGGTGTTTCCGGGAAAGGATCAGTACTTTGAAGTTGGCTCTACAGATTTGGCTTGCTTAACTGCATTTCTGCTCCGGCGACAAAGAATGAAGCAAGGGCTTACTTTAACGGAAGTTTCCAGGCGATTAGGGGCGAAGTCACACAACACATACGCCAGATACGAACAAGGCAAGTCAATTCCAACCATCGAAAAATTTAGTCAGCTCCTATCAGCGCTATCCCCAGACAATGATTTTGTTCTTGTAGAAAGTCAAAGCAATATTCACTAACCTGCCATAACTATCAAATTTTCCGCTTGCTTAAATCCTCTGCTCCCCTGATATGAATTATCTAATTTTTGAGCTCTGCCAGTTTTGCTCTGGCATCTTCGACTTCAGAGAGGCCCGGATCGGCGTCCTTCCACAGATCGAGGAATTTCTTGTAGTGCTCGATGGCTTTACCCTCCCAGCCTTTTTCTTCATACAATTTAGCTAGCCAATAGTGGTACTTGGGGTGGATCAGCCGCCGGTCTTTGCTGTCTGGATCAAAAGTTATCAGACGTTCATATTCATCGATAGCTTTATCCAAATCGCCCAATTTGAGATAAGCTCGAGCTGCTATATCTCTATCAGGAAGAACATTGTTGGATATTAATGTGTAAGTCGTGTTTAACGAAGGATGGTTAAGGGGTGATATGCTTTCCATGGCATCTATAGCTTCCTTAATGAATCCCTCTTTTAACATTATCTCAGCTTTTATTAAATTCATAGAAAATGTTGCCCGTTCCTTTTGGCTAGGTGTTAGCTCAGATAAGGCGTCCTCCATTTCAGGCAATCTGGATTTTGCTGCTTCTAATTGTCCTTCTTTCAGGTCTATAAGTGCAGAGTTGAAATTGTAGCCAAATTCATAATATTTTTTATTATCGGGAAGAAGCTTTATCATAAGGTTAATCCAGCCTTCGTTATATTCACGGCTGATCTCGAAATCTCCCCTTTCGTAATAAATCCACGCTCTGAACTGGTTTATAAAGGCTTTTCTGAGATCGTCGCCTACTTCTTGTGCGGAATCTTCTGCTTTTTGAAGGTCTATGAGGGATTTCTCCATACGCCCAATCCAGAAATAATAGAATGCCCTTAATAGATACCCTCTACTTTTATTCCCTGCTGATGATGTGATGTTTATGTATCGATCGATCGTTTGTATCGTTTCCGAATAATTTTCTTTTAGAGCTAAGACGTAAGGCATGTTACGTAGTGTCGTTAAGAAATCAGGTTTAATCTCCAGGGCTTCTTCGTATTTTGCTATCGCTTCATCGAGTCGACCCATGCGAAAATAGGCTTCTGCCAGAGAGTCAAGAGGGTTGGCATCGTCCGGATTCAAAGATACATACTTATTGAAATGATCGATGGCTTTCTCATAGTTTCTGAGATCCAAATACACATATCCGATCTGATTATGGGCATTCCAGTGGTTAGGATCGAGTTCCAAGGTTTTTTTGTATTCTTCAAGTGCTTTATCCGGATCTCTGTTCTGGTAATACAAACCTAAGCTGTAGTGCGGCCCTTTTTCCTTTGGATATTTCTCTGCTATCTGATGAAGAATCTTCAATGCTTTTTCCTGATCTTTCTCGATGTAGCGAGCATAGTTTCGGTCAATATACAGTTTTCCTCTCTCCGTTGCCTTGTGTGAAAAGGTCTTGATCTTTTTTAAGGCTTCATCTCTTGCCTGAGGATTACCAAGATAATTGTAAGTATAAAAGAGGGTGCCGTATGCTTGGAGAAATGACGGGTCGATTTCAACGGCTTTCTCTAGATAAGGCAAAGCATCTTCGTAGTAAAATTTTAGATATAACTCTCTTCCTTTGATGTAATTGTCATAAGCCTCCATCGAATCTGTCGTTATATCTGTTACTTGAATTTTCTGAGCTTCTATTTTGGCCTCTGGTATGCCGATTCCTTTTATGATCTCCTTGCTCAGCTCATCGATTTGAGTCTTCAGGATGCTGCCTTCTCCTTCTCCTGTCGAGCTGGCGCTTTTTAAAAGGTTTTTTGTTTTCACATCCAACACTTTGACATCTGTGGCAAAAACATCAGCAGCTTTACCGAAGGTTCCCAAGATGATGGTATCGATTCCATCCATCTGACAGAGCTCAAAACCTAAGTCCCTGTCTATGAATTCAGCATCCTCTTTACCGAGTTGTTTGAGAAGGTCATACATCCTCTCCCATGTGGTTACTTGAAAGTATCCCGATTGTTCTAAGTTGGTGATCAAAAGATTGGGGATGATTTTCCGGAGATGATCGAAAGCCTTGTCTCCTGTTTGATTCTCGAAGCTGATCACGGCTATAGCCTGTTTTTCTTGGGGGAGGAGGGGAGGTGCCTGCTTTTTGGGGAGAAGCTGCCAGCCGGCTATACCGATTATTATTGCTGCTATTGCAATCAAGGCTGGGATGATGAGTTTCTTTATGCCGAGTGTGACTGTTATCTCTCTGGAAGTGAGGGGTTTTCTCTTTGGGATGACTTTCTCTGTGGTCGGAATGCCGCTCTCGATATTTTCAAGTTCGGAGCAGACTTCGCTCGCACTCTGATATCTCTTTTCTTTTTCTTTTTCCAGGCATCTCATTATTACATTACTGAGATCTTCTGGAATCTGTGTATTGAGTTCCTTTGGATTCTGTGGCATCTCTCCTTTGTGTTTAATTCCTATTGTAAACGGCGTATCTCCCTCAAAAGGCACCCGTCCTGTTACCATTTCATATAGTATGATGCCCAACGAATAGATATCTGCCCTCTGATCGACTTCCTTTCCCTCCACCTGCTCCGGACTCATGTACTCGGGTGTCCCTATCATCACTCCCGCACCGGTTATTCCCTTTGCACCTAGAGACCGGGCGATCCCAAAATCCATGATCCGCACATCTCCGTCTGTATCTATCATGATGTTCTGAGGCTTCAAATCCCTGTGCACAACACCTAATCGGTGCGCTTCATTTAATCCGTCACAAACCTGTTTGGCTATCGTTATTGCCTGTCCTGCACTCAATTGTCCCATCTTGCGGATTAGATTCTTGAGATCCTCACCTCGGATATATTCCATCGTAATGAAATACGCCCCCTCTTTCTCTCCTAAATCATACATGCCGCAGACATTCTTGTGACGGATGTTTCTTGCAATCTTCAGTTCATTCCGGAATCTCTCGATAGTTTTTTTATCCGCAGATATCTCAGGTTTAATCAATTTGAGAGCGATTTCTTGTTTTAGCTCCGTGTCCTCGACTCTGTAGACTTTCCCCATTCCCCCTTTACCAAGTTCTTCGATGATCTCGTATCTATTGGCAAAGGTGGTTCCTCGAGTCAGTTCCTCTCTGGGCGTTTCTATGGTTTCTGTAACGTCAATATCCTTGAGTGATGGGAGTTGGGTCCCGCACTCACCACAGAACTTAAGAGTGTCTGGATTATCGTGTTGACACTTTGGACATTTAATCGACATAGCTCTTCCCTTATTTTCCCATTCTGGGTCAGCAAAAGAATATCAAGGAAGTAGGGGAGGTGTCAATATTAGAAGCGGTAGCGAATGCCGAACCGGATGACACGGGGATTGAGGATCGCCTGGATTTCGTCATGCCTGGAAGAGTTCACCTGTGTAAAGCGATTGAGATCATGCGCGAAATTGAAAACATTAAAGGCATCGACTTGAAGCGAGAGTCTTCCATAATTCCCCAGATGGAATTCCTTTGTCAGGCTTGCGTCCACATTGTAAAAATTGGGGAGTCTTGTCTCTCCTGGTTTTTCTATATAAATTGTCTTGGTTCCACCCAGTCCGACCGCACCCCTTTCTGGGCTCGGAACAACAATCCGCTGGAGATTAATTCTGCCTTGCCGGGCATTGGCAAAACAACTGACGTTGAATCCCCATGGTAACTGATACAAAAAACTCAACTTACCCATCCATTCAAGGCCCCAATTCCAATCAGCTCTTGATCCATCAAATATCTCAACATTCGTAGGATCCGCATATCCTTTTTCTCCATAATGAAAGTTGAATTTCTCATAAGTAAAAGAAGCGCTCATCATCCATCTGTGGCTCAGGCGTTTTGTGGCGATGATTTCAAAACCAGCGTAGTTTTCACAACTGCCAGGCCAGGTTTGCATATAGGTCCCTGCTGGTCTGTACTGGTTCAGGGTCCAATACTCGTAATCATAGGTTTTTCCATCATAATCAATAGAGCCGGTGATAGGTCCAATGTAATCATCCTGAGTGAATACTTTGCCAGTTTCTTTGTCATACAATGCCTCACCATTAGAAGCTGTCCACCAAAATCGGTGATTCCGACGAAGAGTGATATTTGCGCTCAAGGAAAAATCGGGGAATAATTCTCTTTCCACACCAAGAATAAATTCGTCAGTCAGCGGTGATTTCAGATTTTTATCGATCCCATTGGGAGATTCCAAGGCAGTGGGGTTCTCAGGATCGAATCCTTCAAAAGAGAGAATACCCGACGTGGGATATCCCAACAACTCATCGGTTGTGACTGTATCATCCCCATTTCTATCATTCCAGCGGAATGTGGCAAACGAGAGAGCTGCAGGATAGACATGTGTTGCCATCCAAGTTGGAGAGTGCATACCATACCTTGCAAGGTTTCCCCGGATAATGGTTTTCCCATCTCCGGTCAGGTCATAGGTAAAACCAAACCTTGGCGAGAATGTCAACCAAGTAAGACCAGGGTCTACGGCTGGAACTGTTAAAGCCGGCAGCAGGTCAGGGGCTATCCGACTGGCTTTTACTTCGGATTCATAGTTGACACTCTTCTCTCTATCCAGCCTGAAGCCAATATTAAGGGTCAATCTTCCCTTGGAGAAGGCATCATTCATGTATATGCTGTATCGGTCCGAGCCATAATCCCAAAACCCTTCCCTATATACCCTTGCATACAATGGAGCACCGCCCCAATACATTTTCACGACGTCACCCGCCATTACTTCCTGGGATCGGACATTCGTCAAGCGATACTCGACTCCGAATTTAAGTTCGTGACTTCCTCCTAGCAAATCTTCCACAAAATAGTTGCCATCGAGTTTTGCGTCGTACATAGGAAGCTCTGTTTTTTCATAGTCCATGGAACCGGAAAAAATCCCCGTGGTTAAATCATATCCAACCTGCACATCGAGCCCCCCCCTTAGGATCCAGCCAAAAAGTGAGTGGATAAGTTGAGAGTTTTAGTGAAAGGAGAAAATTGTCTGAGAACATGTGCTCATCTTCAAACTTGATTAATGGAGCACCGTTACTCGCTTGATCATATGTTGTCTCTGGTGGTCGAGTAGGACCAGCTCCTCTTCCGGACTTCACCTTTGTATTTCTGATAATGGCCAGTTCTGCCCTGTTGTGTCTGCTGAGACGCAAGTTTAGTTTGGCGTTGATACCTTCGAGTTTGGTATCGTCAGGAAAGCCATCGATCGAGTAATGCCTGATATCTTGTACGCCATAGCCTAGCCAGAACCACGCCCTATCTTTTTTGATAGGCCCTCCTACCTGGATGCCATAGTCCAAGATCTGGTTGATCTGGTTTCCAACATAATCCAGATCTATCAGCTCTTGCGTGCGATTCTCGCCTTGGAGGGAATCATTAGTGAAGAATGCCCGAGTAACGACCTGAAACTTGTTTCCTCCTCTTCGAGTTATAAAATTTATTGAAACACCACCTGTCTGGATGGAGGCATCCTGACCACTGGTGACGACTTGCATCTCCTCAAAGCTGTCAAAATCGTAGTACAGGGACGAACTCCCAGTAAAATACATATCCGTAATCGGGACGCCATCCATATTCCACATGCTATACATTGGCCATGTTCCTTTTGCCTTAAAACTTGCTTGCTGTCCGGATTCACTTCCCCCGACGTTTTCTTTGTTGGTAACAATTCCAGGAAGTTGTTTAAGGATAACCCAAGGGTCACGGGCAGATGGAATTTCTTGGAGCATATCCTGTGTTACGTTGACAGCCGTTCCTGTTTTTTTCATATCGATCACAGGAGATTCAGCCACAACGGTCACTTCTTCTTCCATAGTGGATGGCTTCATTGTGATTTTTAGGTCCACGTTTCCGCCGACTCGAACGATAATGTTTTCCTGGACATACGTTCGAAAGCCTGGCATTTCACATTTCACAAGACAAATCCCCGGAGCAAGATTGATGAACCTGAATATTCCGCTTTCGGTTGTTACGACCGCACGGTCAGTATAGAGTTCTGAATCAAGGGAGACGGCTACTCCTGGCAGTGGAATCCCCTGTTCATCGATCACAACACCACGGACATTTCCGTATTGCTCCTGGGAAAGACATAAACCTGAAAACAAAAGGAGTGCAACAACCAAAGCTGGGAGTTCTTTCATAATCCCTCCTTGATACTACCCGGTAAAATATATATTCAAGTATTGCTTGTCAAGGTGTTCTATTTTCCTGCGAGGAATTACTTCTCTGTAGGAACACGGCGTTTGAGTTCCTCAAACCAGTTCTGGATGAGGATCATTTCTGTCACAGGCCGAGATTCCCTCACCTCATTTTTTACCATCAAAAAACGTTTCCCATCGAGTGATAAGTCATATTCGCGGATAGGATTGGAACTATGATATCCCGGTTTCTCGAACAAAAGCCGAGGGGGCCCCGCATAGAAGTCGGATTCAGTCTGAATATCCACCACCCATACTTGAGCCTTATCATCGTTTCGGTAAAAGATTTGTTTTCCATTCCTCGCCCAAATTGGTGCCGTACCTCCTTGATGAGAAATTTTCCACACTCCACCCGTGCCCGCGGAGGAACGGACATACACTTCATATTCTCCTGACTTTTCGGAGACGTAGGCGAGCCAACGACCATCAGGTGAAAACTCAGGAAATCCTTCAAAATAATCTGTTTCAAGGAACGGAGTGATATTCTTATCTCGAAAACTATAAATCAAAATGTCCCAATCTCTATCCTTTATTCCTGTGAATGCCAATAATTCTCCATCCGGTGATACAGATCCCGGCCATAGTTTTGAATGATATGTTATGAGTTGTTCTCTCTCTGCGCTTCCATCTGCAGGCTGCAAATAGATATACGGAGGTGGGATTAAACTCTCCCATGTAAATAATATTCTTTTGCCATCCGGGGTCCACAAGGGGCGTCGACTATTCCCATCTGCAACTAATCTACTTGGACTGTCGCGTTCGATATCATATATCCATATATCACGTTTTGTTCCTGCGGTGCTGTAGACTATTTTCCTGCCATCAGGAGAAAGACGAGGGGTAATAATGGGGCCTTTAAAAGATCCGATGGGTTCTTCAACTCCGTTCTTATCTACCCAAACGAGTTGGTTTTGCGGGTCCGGAATGATCCCACCGGTGGCATAGACTAAACTTCCTGAATCGGAGATGCTGTATTGACCGGTACCCGTGTTGTAATAATGGTTGTTTGCATTGAGCATATGCATGACATCAGGAACAATTCGAACAGGCTGACCGATGACCTTAAGTGTGTCGAGATCGAAAGCAACAGCCATGAGATTTCCTTTCCTGAGAAAAACGATATGCCCTGTCGGGACGTACTTGGCATGCGCGGCGTCCTCCAACAATACCCGCCAATTCCGAGATGCATTCTCCAGGATGGCCACCTGTGGTTCGATGTCATACTGACTTCTCATAATCGTAAACAGCACGCCTTTTCCGTGAGGCAATGGAAAGGGAAGACGATGGCTGTATTCCCCAATTTCACGATTAGGTTCGGTCAGAACTTCTGGTGTTCCTCCGGCAGCGGAAATGCTGAAAAGCCCTGATGAAGGTCTAAATGATAATATAATCATATCGTTATCAGTCCAGCATGCTCCAAATCCGGGTACTGCGCACAAATCTTGAGGAACACCTCCTTCGATCGGCACTTTCTTGAGCCTTGCTTTACCGAGTTTCAGGTCATGCGCTAAGAAGCCAATCCACCTTTCATCTGGAGAAAGGAATGGGCTGACGCCGAGTTCTGTCCCAGGGATAGGCTCTACATTCAGCTTATCGATCCTTCGGAGAAAAAGCTGCGGCAAAGCTTTCGGATCATCATCTTTGATGGCATCGTACACCATAAAACTGCCGTCTTTGGAAATGGTCATTGTGGTCTGGGTGGGCAGATCGAAAAGCTCTTTTTGACGATCACCATGTAGTGAGTGTTCGGGTTCGACCTTTATTACGGATGCAACAGGAGAAGGAGTAGGAGTGGACCTTGACGACTTCCATAGGATAAAACCGATAAGGACACCCACAAGAAGCATGGATGCCCCAACTGTAATAATCCATCCAAATGATAAACGTCTTGCGACTGGTACTTCTTCAGCTGGGAGTGTAATGGCCTCATCCAGTTCAATCCGAACATCGGCAATGTCATGCAGACGCTTGTGGGAGTCTTTCTGTAAACAACGGCGGAGAAGAATTTTAATCGTGCTTGGTGTGGTCGAAGGAAGCTTTGACCAATCCAGATCTCCCTTTAATATGTGAGCCAAGGTATCCGAGAAAGTTTCTCCTTGAATTGCCATTTCTCCGGTCAGGCATTCATACAGCACGCATCCAAAAGCCCATATATCTGCCCTTCTATCGACGGGGCGGCTCCTGGCCTGTTCAGGACTCATGTAGGCCGCTGTCCCGAGGATAGCACCCGGCTGGGTCATTTGGTCAGTCAAAGTCGGGGACTTGGATAGATCTATCGCTCCTGGTTCCTCTTGATAAGCTTTGGCCAACCCAAAGTCGAGAATCTTGATTTTTCTATCAGGTGTGATCTTGATGTTTGCCGGTTTGAGGTCACGGTGGATGATCCCATTGTCATGCGCCGACTCCAATCCCTCGGCGATCTGTCGACACACATCCAGTGCCTCCTCTACAGGTAGAGGCCCTTTCTTTAATAGTTCTGCCAGGGTTTCTCCTTCGACTAATTCCATTACCAGTAGTTGCCGACCATCTGACCTTTCAAGACCATATATCGTGGCGATGTTGGGATGGTTGAGTGACGCGAGCACCCTTGCTTCTCTTTCAAAACGAGCCAACCTTTCTTGATCCAGGGCAAATGGTTGGGGCAGGACTTTGATGGCGACCTGACGCTTCAGATTTGTGTCTTCGGCAAGGTAAACTTCCCCCATACCGCCTCTTCCCAGTTCTTTGATGATCTCATACCTGCCGGCTAAAGATGTTCCTGGGCTGAATTGAGGAGAGTGTGTTTCAAAAGTTTTCGTTACTTGATGGATGTCCTTGGGATGGCCTAATTGGGTGCCGCAATCACCACAGAAGTGTTTGGTGTCAGGATTATCAGTGTTGCATTTAGGACACTTTGTTGTCACTTCTTTCCCTTATCTCGGTTGGCAAAAGGATATCAAGGAAAAGGGGGAGGTGTCAAATGGGTCGGCATCCTTCCAGAGGGAGAGGAATCATGAGTTGTCCGAATTTAACTGCTTAATCGAGTTGCAGTTGAATCCATAGGTCATATGCGATCTCCATGGCCCTGACCTGGTGATTTGCCGATATCACCCCGCTGACAATTCGGCCTTTCTGGAAAATGACATCAAATGTGCCGCCCATATCACACAGAACAAACTCAGCGCCATTTTTTATCGTACGTTTGTATCCCTGGCCATACTCCTGGCTGTATTCAACATAACGTTCAACCAAGTCAAGCGCAACATCAGGGCTGGCTTGTTGTGAGAAAAAGGCTTTGATAGTAGTTTCCCCTTTAAGGTATTCCGCTGTGTAAGTATTTTGCATAAAATCAAGACCCATGGCATCAACCTTGAAGTATTGAACAGAATCGGTGATCAGATGGTCCTGAGGAAGTGCTGACAAGCCCCAGACCCGCTCACCCGAATCAATAAGGGCGGCCGTTACCTTGCTGGCTATATCCAGACTCATCTGCTCAAACTCCTCCGTGGAGTCTGAAACCACGATAGTAATGTAATACTTGCCTTTCCAAATGTAGGCGTTTGAGTCCGAACGGTAACTAATCCGGCCCAAATCCAGAGGTGGATCTCCCTGAAACCGCTCCACAGAAAAGATCCCGAAGGCATTGGTGGGATTTCCCATGTCAAAAACGGAAAGTTCGACAAATCTCCCGATATCGGTCTTATCCTCAAAAGTGGCTGTAGTCAAGCTTATCACATCATAGGCAAGATAGAGCTCAGCTCTGCCGTTTATACGTTCATAGAGATTATCCGCTGTAAACTGTCCGACTTGATCGTAAATTGCCCATCCTTCCGGGGCAAGCCTCGCCAACAGATCGGACAGGTTGAAGGATTCTGATCTTGGCTCGGAATCTGAGGTTGTCTGCTGCCTATCGGCACATGCGCACAAAGCTACTGTCAAGGTCAGCAGCAAGATTATCCTTCCGGTCTTTATTATCCTCATTGAAATCCTCAACTTATTCAATCTTGTATAGGAGATACAGTCCATAGGCACCTATTGAATCAGTATAACAAAATCCGTTATAATGAAAAAACTCTTCTTATCAATTCAATGCTGGGAGGAAACCTCTGTGGAGAAAAAAAATAGTCACACTTCAATAAATCGTCGTGAGTTTATTAAGTTTTTAACCGTGAGTGCGGTTGGAGGCAAGGCATTATTGTCCCAAGAAAGGCCGCCCATGACTTATCGCAGGCTGGGCCGGACCGGCTTTATGTCCAGCAGATTGGTTTTTGGGGGTGGGGCTGCACTGGCAGGGGGAAAAGGTGTGCGGCTGTTGGATCGTGCCCTAGAGGCTGGGATCAACCATTTCGACGTGGGTTCAAACGTTTATTACCGAGGTGCGGAACGAAGTTTAGCTCCATTCTTGAAGATAAATCGCGGAAAAGTCTGGGTGGCCTCGAAAGCTCCTCTGATGATCAGAGTGAAACCTGAGGACACGATCACAGTGGAGCAAGCCAAATCTGCAGCCGCCAGCTGGACAAAATTGATGGATGCCAGCCTGAAGGACCTCGGAGTGGACTATATCGACCTTTATTATCTCATGGCCGCTGATAATCCCTCACTTATTAGCAGTGAAGAGATTAACAATGCATTTTTAACAGCAAAAAAAGCCGGGAAGGTCGGATATTTTGGATTAAGTACGCATAAAAATGCCCACAAAGTCCTGGAAACAGCGATAAAGACCGGGTGGTATGATGTTGCCATGCTCGGGATTACGCCGGCCGGGTGGTACGATTGGGAAGCACATGATCTGCTTTCCGGAACGCCTGCACTCACAGAGTTGGAAGCACTGCTCAAACAGGCCCGTACTGCCGGGATCGGACTCATAGGCATGAAGGCGGTCAGACATCTAGCACCCAAGTCGGCCATGGGAAAGGGGGATTTCAGCGCCTTTGACAAATATTACCATAAGAATTTTATATCCTCCCCAATATCTCCATTCCAACGTGCTTACGCCTATGTCCTGGAGCATGGACTGGATGTGGTCAATGCCGACATGCAGAATTTTAAACATCTCGAAGAAAACATAATAGCTGCAGCCACCTCACATACGTATTTCACGTGAGAGCTGAGGTGTAGGGCTTATTTCTGTCAATTAATTTATAATCAGTCAAACTGTTACTTTTTTAGTCATATTTGTGGAGTAGTGTAGATGAGGGGAGATTAGTATTTTTCAATCCATCCACCCTCTTCTTTGCGTCGTCTACCTCAGCAATCCCTGGGTCAGCGGTCATACAGAGGTCAAGATGGTCTTGAATTCTTCTTCCATGGCCTTTACTTTTGCCTTGGCTCCCCATTTCATATAGCCTTCACGCGCCGCCCGGAGCCACGTTGTTGCTTCACTTTCTCGACCTCGTTCGAGCTCGGAGCGACCCGCAAGCTCGCAGCCCAGCGTTGCGTTAAGAGGGAATCCGGCTTCACGGGCGCTCGTCACAGCCTCTTTGTACAGGTGCTGTGCTTCAGAGTCTTTATCCCCTATGCGGGCCAATTCTGCTTCCATGAGGAGCTGCTTGTGCTCAAAGTTTTCAGGACAGAAACTTGCCCATTTCTTCATGAGCTTCAATTTTTTTCTGAGGTCACGGTGCAGCCGACGCTTCTCTCCTCTTCCGGCATCGGCAAACCGTCGCGCTACAGTGAGAAAGTGAAAAAAGCAATGTTCAGCGAAAACGAACTGTCCCCACGTGGCGCCGATCCTTTGCTCAGCCTCCTTTGCTAGCTCGAAAGCTTTCTCGTAAAATCCCATTATGAAAAGTGCTTTGAGTTTGAATGAAAAGTAGAAGCCGATCGGTATTGGATCGTCGATCTCGATGAGATATTTGAGAAACTGATCATCGTTGAATTCGTCATCATCGAAGGTCGCACCATTTTTCGTCTTGCCGGACAACTGCCGCAGCATTTGGCGTAAAGCGGTAAGTTCGGTGATGGTGTGAGGATTGTTGAGGCGGAGGAGAAAATCTTCGTGTTCGTCCATGAGCTGCAGAGTTGCGTCAACAGAGTCGGAATACATGCACTGCTCCGTGATCGCAACATTGAGGTTTAAACCTGCAAAAAGCAGGTCGCCTTCTTTCATATTTTCCTGGTGTCCTTCGAGCAGCAGCTGGTTTATAGCGTGCAGAGGGCGTGTCCACGGAAAGACGAAACCAGCCAGACAGAACAAGCCGGCTCCAGAAGTCACAGGATTATCGTAGCTGCGTAACAATTGAAGCGTAAGCTCACCTGTCTGACGCCCCGCCGCGATGTCGCCCAGAGCTGCCTGTTGGATGAACGCATACAGAGCCAAGACGCTGGCCCCCCCTTCGGGGATATTGGTTGATGTGGCTTGAATTTGCACCGTCTTGGCCACGTAGAACGCTAACAGATTCTCCTGATTGGTCATGAAAGCAGGAGCAGTAGCGTTAGCCAAAAGAGCCAGGAGAGCTTGTTTCTCCGGATTTTCCTGGTCGAAAAGGGCAAGGAGGTCGTCAACCGTCTTTCCCTTCAGGGAACGTTTCGCCTTTAATAGTTCTAGACCGACGGATATCTTGCTCGGGCTGGCCGGATAATGAACTCCTAAGAGAGTAAACGCTTCCCGGACAGTATCCAGTGCCTGATACTGCCGTCCAACATGGCATAAGGCAACGATCTTAACGATGTAGGCTTCTACTTTTTCCAGGTTCGTCCGCGCTCGCTCGACATATGTGCGCCAGTGTCTCTCTGCCTGTTCCAGGTCGTTTCCGAGGTACTCCACCTCCACTGAAGCCTTGCTGATCGCGGCAATCCTCGCGTAGTCTGTCTCCCACGAATCGGGTGGAAGCAATGCCAGTGCCGAACGAAAGTATTTTCCTGCCGCTTCGAAGGCCCCCTCCTTCTTTGACCGATGCCCGGCCAGCTCGTTGTACCGGGTTACCTTTTCCCGATCATCAGGTTGTAAAAGAAGGTCTGTGCCAGCATTGTACTGGTCGACAATGTCGAAGACATGCTCCTCCAGCTCCCGCGCATAGATAGCTTCCATGGAACGGGCTAGTGTCAGGTGCAGGTTGGCACGAGCACGGTCTTCCAGATCTCCATAGACTATTTCTCTAAGTCGATCGTGGCTCGGACGAAAGAAAAGGCCCGGTCCTGGGACCTCCTGGGCCATTCGTCGCTCAACGAGCTGTGATAGAGCCGCATGAAAAGTCTCTGGTTCGAGTTTGGACCCACGGGCCAAGACGTCAGCGGCAGTGGGCCGTCCACAGACCGCGAGGACTTCCAACAGAGCGCGCTGGTCATCATCCAGAATCGCCGCTCGTCGTCGAAAGACTTCAGCCACTGTCTGTGGGATCTCGATCTCGCTTACTGCCCTTTTGATTTCCCAGGAATCCCCAGCGAGTTGAACCGATTCACGTTCGACGAGGGCCCGCATCAACTCTTCAACATAGAAGGGATTGCCGCCGGTCTCTCGAGTGATCCGATCGACGAAATCCGTTGGAGGCTCTCCGGCACCCAACATCGAACCGAGCATCTCTCCCACGGGGCCCACTCCTAAGGGATCGAGAATCATCTCTTCAAGACGCCCCTCAGCCAGGAGAGCATCTCGTATCATCTCCACAGGATGTCCCGCCACCTCATCCTCCCGGTAGGTACCAAGGAGCGCGATCGGAACAGGCTCACCTCGGCGCTCTCCGATGGCGATGCGACGGACGAGCTCAGCGAGTAATTCGGTTAGACCGGAAAGGGCCCATTGCAGGTCGTCGACATAGACAACATATGGTGCCAGATCGGCAACCCGCATCATGAAGTCGGTGACCACCTCCTGGAGCCGCACGCGTTCTCTAAGGATCTGCTCGAGAGGCGGTGAAGGCTCTATGCCCCAGACCTTCCTGAGACTCGGACATATTTTCACTAACTCCGGACCGTGCTCGCGGACGAGCTCCAGGCCGCCGAGTTTTTCGGCTCGTCGTGTCAGTAGCTCCAGCATCGGCACCAACGGTTGGAACTCAGAGAAGCTCCCCTCGAAGCAACGCCCCTGGCAGAAGAGAATCTGCGAGAGCTGGGCGTAGTGACGCACTTCCTGCATTAGCCGAGACTTTCCGGTCCCGCTCTGACCGCTTACCATCAGCACGGGCGGATACCCGGGAGAACCCTTAGTCCGGCGGGCAATGAAATCACAAACGCGGTCGTACTCGAGCTTGCGCCCCACAAAGCGGCTGGAGAAAACATAGCTCTCCCTGGTTTCGGATGTTTCTACATCGTATGAGAGTCCCCCTTGCCGATTGATGTCTTCGATCACCGAATTGGCCGTTGGATAGCGATCGGCCGGATGCTTTGCGCACAGGCGCTCTATCACCGATTGCAGCCATGATGGAATTACCTTCCATTCAGATTCGTCGAAACCAAGAGACTGAAATCGATGCATCCGAAAGAGCTCGGACACTGAGCTGGAACGGAAGGGGCGCTGTCGGCAGAAAAGCTGGTAGGCCATGATACCAAGCGAGTAGAGATCGGAACGATGATCGACAAGGGCTTCGGGATCGGTCAGTTCGGAGGCCATGTATCCTGGAGTGCCACCTCTCCACTCCCCTGGACCGATGGATTTAACGGCAGCAAGCCCGAAGTCGAGCACCTTCACCTGTCCCTCATCACCCACCAGAACGTTGCCTGGCTTGATGTCATAATGGATGAGCTTGCGGCTGTGTACGTAGGAAAGCGCCCGGCACACTTGGATCAGCAGATTGACGATTTGCTGCCAGCTCGCACCTTCGGTGGCAAGAAAGATGTTGCGGCCTTCCACGAACTCCATTGTGAAGAAATAGACCTCACTGCCTGGAAGCGACTCGAAGTCTTACGCTGCTGCGACATTCGGGTGCTGCAGCGAGGTCAACACGCGGAACTCTGCCTTGAAACGATCGATGAGCTCGGGCTGGACAAGTTTACGGCGGATGCTCTTTAGGGCAATTTGGCGGGTTGGATTCAGGGGATCGGCCACTAGGTATACCACCCCCATGCCGCCCTTTCCCAATTCTTCTATGATTTTGTATCTATTGGCAATGGTAGAGCCTGAAGTTAATTTTTCTTTTGTTGTTTCCATAGTTTTTGTAACTTCGATATCTTCAGAGGCTCGGAGGGGTGCGGCGCATTTGCCACAATAGATAGTATTATCAGGATTATCGTGTTGACACTTTGGACATATAATTGACATTGCTGTTCCCTTATATTCCCATTCTAGGTCAGCAAAAGAATATCAAGGAAATGGGGGAGGTGTCAAATGGGATTGAATTCTCATGAGCTATACATCAAGAAACGGGCCAATGTCTTCCAGAAAAGGATAATCGCTGAATGGAAAGGAGTTAGCGTAAGGACCGTTCTTCTGCACTTATTCTAGATTATCGAGCTTGGTCAGAAAGAAATCCTTAGTCCAGAGTTCAAGAGACTTCAATTCGTTAGGCTTGAGAAACCTTTGGACATCATTTTTGGCTTCATCCCAATTGATCCCTTTAATTTTATTTCTCAATTGACCTAAAACCCAGGGTTTGTCAACTTGAATGTTTTGGCCGGCCCAGGGGCCTGTTTGATTCAGCCCGTTTGTGATGAAGTCGAAATTGATTTCTGTCTTCCGGCCGGCGTACCAGAGAAAATCATACCAGTCGCGTCCTTTTGTATAAGTTCTGGACAGAAGGGCTTGGATTTTCCCGGCAAAGAGGCTGGATAATTTATGGGTTGTCACGGCAAAGTTTAAAGGGAAATCATAGTACTTGTTTTCGACTTCGGCTCCTTCGGGAGGGTTCGTATCGATCTCCAGTTTGATTTTGATGGAATTCGGTCGGCCGTCAAGTTTTTGATAGCGGAGCTTCAAAAATTTCGCGATAGAATCTTCTTTTAGAAAAATGCTTTTAACCGGGATTTGAAGACTTTTTCTTTCAATAATTTCGATATCATAACCAAATGCTTGGAATTCGTGTTTGAGATGGTCTTGATAGCGTTTGAAATTGAAGTCGGGATCCGGATGCAGTAACGCAAAATCCAAATCTTCGGAAAACCGGTTAAGGGTATAAAATACGCGCAGGCACGTTCCTCCATGGAAAGCAGCCAATTTGTAGAAATTTGTGTTGTAAAGTGTATGGAGAGCGACTTCCTGGGTGATTTCACGAAGAGCCATCTCCTCTTCCTGAAACGATATAGCTTCATAGCCGTCGAGGCGTTCTTGAATGATTTTTACGCTCATAAGTCCAAATCTTTCATCAAGCCGTCAATAAAACAGGTAACTCTTTGGCTTAATATTTTGTTTTTCAATTGGTTGAGGATTTCTTTATTTATTTTTTTTAGGTCCTTACTCTCTATTCTTAAGCTGGAGAGGAGAGGGGCTGCTCCCTCCCAATCTTTTTTGAGAACGAAGACCATGTCGACCAGTGCCTTGGCTGGATCAGCCATTAGAAATAACGAACGACCGGAGCTGATTCTCTCAACTCCGATATAATTGAATTTCGACATCCTGGAATAGGAAAATACACCAAGAGGTGTCCTGAATTCTCTCGACCGGTTTTGACTGACACTTGTAGTCGTCTGAACACCTTCGGGAATCCACCCGTGGTAGGAGAGTGCGGATTCAAGACTGATGTATGAGGGGCCATAAATTGTCTGGGCCAGTTCGAAAAGATCGATGCCGTTTCTTTGATGCCTTTTTGACAGGACGTAGAGGCCTCTGCGGATGCGGATGATGTCGCCTTTGGCGATGGCTCTTTTCACTAATCCGTATCGGCCGTCAGGTGATTTCAGCAGTATCATCATCAATTCAGCAGTTGTAAAAAAATCGTTTGGGATTTGAGCCTTGATGCTTTCAATAAGTTTCGACATTGTTCTTCTTAGATTTCGCTTGATCCTGTCATTTAGTGACAGTATTTCACAAAACAGTTGGATTGTCAATAGATTATTGTAAGAAACTGTCAGTTTATGACAGTATTGTGCAGATAATCACGAAATGGGACCTTTTGAATTCTTTTGTTAAATCTTGACTGTCTTTATGAATTCGGGAAAATGGAGGACTTTGTCCGCACTTTGCGGCTGTAAACTTTGAGTTTGTCCAGATTAATTCTTCAACAGGTGTTTCAAGAGTTTTGGTAAAAGACAGCTGGCCTTTCTCAATAGGGAGAGGAGTCGCACATTTTTTACAGAACTGAGAATCCTGAGTATTCTCGGTGTTGACACTTTGGACATATATTTGACATTACTGTCCCCTTATTTTCCCGATCTCGGTCGGCAAAAGAATATCAAGGAAATAGGGAAGGTGTCAAATGCGGTTAGCGTCCTTCCAGAGGTCGAGGAATGTCCCTAGACATCTCCTCTCAAAGTCTCACTAGACGTAAACCATAGCTTAGGAAATATTATCAGTTGTCCGAATTGTGTTGAAACGTCACAGTGTTACTCATCAACAAATAAGATGAGAACACTTTTATATTTCTCTCTAAATATGTAAACAAAAATTCTAATTCTCAAAAAGTAATCCTAAATACTGCTCCTCTTTTTCCATTAAAATCAATATTTCCTTCAATCTGTTTAACCAGTTCATTTACTAGTTGTATTCCCAAAGAACTGGAATTTGGAAAATCAATATCTTCCGGAAATCCCACACCATTATCAGTTATAACTAGTTCATATTTGCTATCTATAGTCTTCCTAAGTTCTGCTCGAATTTCACCTTTTTTGTTATTAGGAAACGCGTGCTTTAATGAATTAGTTATAAGTTCATTGATGATTAACCCCAAATAAACGGCTTTATTGATTTCAATATGGATATTCTCCATATCTGTATTAAGCTTGATGATATTTGGAGCTATTCCATACAAATGGTATAAATACGAGGCCAAATCCTGGATGTATTTATCCAATTCAATTCTTGCTAAGTCTTTAGAGCGACAAAATTTTTCGTGAATGAGAGCCATAGACCGGATTCTGCTCTGGGATACCTTGAGTATCTCAAGTAATTTTTTGTTTTTTATTTTCTTGGACTGAAGCCTGAGGAGACTGGAAATAATCTGCATGTTGTTTCTAAATCGATGGTTAATTTCGCGTAAAAGGATCTCATTCTCCTTACCCTTGGCTACTTCTTTCTCCAATTCAGAAATTCTTTGTCGGGATTTTTTCAATTCATCTATGAGGTCCGTTTTAGTTATGGTTTTTTCTTTCATGGAATATCCATCAACCATTTGCCAAGTTGCAACGGTGAGAATAGTATTCCAAAGGAAAAATATTGGGCTTAAAATTAACCTTGGCAAACTCCCGCCAAAATAGTTCCATACTTAATGCATTTATGCTATCACCTTTAGGGGTGAATTTGGGGGTGATATTCGATGTCAGAACTATTTCAATCCAGCCAGTCTCTTCCTCGCATCCTCGAACTCAGCTAGGCCGGGATCGGCGTCCTTCCACAGGTCGAGAAATTTGTCGTAATTCTCTATGGCTTTGGTTGTATCACCTTGCTCTTCGTGGATCTTTCCGAGCATGTAGAAAGATTTGGCGTAGATGTCTCCATCCCATAATCTACCCGATGTCAGTTTTGTTATTTTTTCATACTCTTCTCGAGCTGTTTCAAAATCCCCTGCTCTGTAATACGATAAAGCTAAGGAATCAAAAAATATGGCATGATTATCGCCGTGAATGGCTTCGTATTGGAATGGTAATAAAGATAATGCTGTCTTAAATTCCTCGATGGCGCTGGAATAATTCTCTCTTTCAAGCTCTGTCATCCCCATTAAAAGGTAGAAATATCTCATAAGTTTCTGATTCATTCCTTTTCGGATCAAATCCTCAAGCTTGTTCGCTACTCTTTGAGCATCATCCAGCAACTTCATTTCAAGATAAGCAAGTGTTTTTACTAGTAAAGCCATTCTTTGATCATTCTGCAATTCTTCTTCAATGGTTGTTTTCCAAACGTTTTCTAGCTCATTTAACGCATTTTCAGGATTTCCAGTTTTTAAATATATCGATGCCAAGAGAAGATGGGAGGAAGATTTCCAGGCCTTTTCCCCGATATTATCTGCATGTTCAATAGCTTGTTTAAATTGATCTTTTGCTTTGTTAAACCTTCCCTGCAAAATATATAACGCTGCCAAACGCTCTATACCCGTGTTCTGGGCTGATGGTTCGGTTTCTTCCAAGAGTTTCTGATATTCTTTTTCCGCTTTCACCAGATCCCCATTATAAAAGTAAATATCTCCTTTTGTGGAGACAAAATACCAAAATGGGAAAAGAGACATAGCCTTATCCAGCTCAACAAGAGCGAGATCATATTTTCCCTGACAGAGATAATTCTGAGCTAACGCCCAACGGATGATTGAATCTTCTGAAAAATTATCGAGATAATACGCAAGAATTTCCTGTGCCTCATCATACAATCCTTTAGCCGAATAGGCATATTGCATATTGAAATATGGGAAAAAAGTATCATCTTTATTCTGGATTGGCACTTTAAAGAGTTCTATGGCCTTATCCCATTTTTCTAAATCCGTGTACAATATCCCAAGGTTAATATTTCCAATCATATCCTTTGGATAAAGCTCCAATAATTTATTGTACGCATCAAAGGCTTTATCATATGTCTTTTCTGACTCCCTGTAGAATTCGCCCTGGATGAGGTATCTCTCTCTATCCGAAAGTCGATCTGTTAATTCAAATGCCTTCTGAAGGTACGTCGTTGTTTCAGAATCATAACCCAGATTGCTATAGGTCATTGCCATGGATCTGTACGCCATTGCAAACTCAGGATCGATAGCGACTGCCCTCTCCATAGATTGGATACTTTTAGGCCCATCTGCCTTGTTATGATAATTTCTCCCTTCAATGTAATATCTGTAAGCTTCAGTTGAACTGGTTGTTATTTTCCCCACTTCTCTATCGATGTCGTCTGCTATTTCTTCGTCCGACAGCTTCAAATTTGTTTTGATTTTCCCTGTTAACTCGTCAATCATGGGGAAAATACTTTCCTCTCCCTTCCCTTCCACCCCCTCAGAACCAACCACCTTCTCTGTTAGAGCTTCTTGAAGGGTCACATTAATTCTTATGGACTCTCCTGCCTTCGCAAAGTTCCCGACCAATATGTGGTTGACTCTTCCTTTGGTTGCTACTTGCTTCAAAATGTCTGAAGAATAATTTTTTGCATCCACCTGATTGAGATCACTTAGAATTTTATACAGCTTTTCCCCACTCAATACCTCGATATATTTCGATTGTGTAAGATCAGCGATGACCAAACCAGGAATCATTTTTCTCCAGTGATCCAGACTCTCATCTCCAGTATTGTTCTCAAAATACATGACAGCCAGCAAAGGTTTGCCTGAGGGAACAGATATGGTTTCTTTTTGCAGGAGAATCTGCCAGATAAGGACTGCGGCTATAACGATAACAATAGCTATGAAGGCTGGGATGAGGAGCTTCTTCAGGCTGAACTGAACAGTTATTTCTCGAGAGGTGAGGGGCTTTCGTTCCGGAACAATTCTTTCTGTGGTCGATATGCCTTTCTCCAGACTCATCAATTCAGAATGAAGCTCTCCTACGCTCTGATACCTTTTCTCTTTATCCTTCTCCATGCACTTGAGAATCACTCGGTTCAGGTCCTCTGCAATCTGTTCATTGATTTCTTTGGGAGGACGAGGAATCTCGCTCTTTTGTTTAACACCAATGGAGAATGGGGTGTCGCCTTCAAAGGGAACTTGACCCGTAACCATCTCATACAGGATGACTCCAAGAGAATAGATATCCGCACGCTGGTCAGCCTCCTTCCCCTCTACCTGTTCGGGTGACATGTACTCTGGTGTCCCGATCATAACGCCTGATCCTGTGATTCCCTTTGTCCTTAAAGAACGGGCAATGCCAAAGTCCATAATCCGGGCATTTCCATCTTTGTCTATCATTATGTTCTGGGGCTTGAGGTCACGATGAACAACTCCCAACCTGTGAGCCTCGGATAAACCCTCACAAATCTGATTGGCTATAGAGATTGCTTTACCTGGGCTCAAAAATCCTGCTCTCCGGACGAAACTCTTTAGATCTTCACCTGAAACATACTCCATAGTGATATAATAAGCACCCGCCTCTTTACCTAAATCATACATCCGGCAGACATTCTTGTGGGCTATATCACGAGCTACCTTCAGTTCGTTTCGGAATCTCTCTATGGTCTTTTTATCGGAGGCGATTTCAGGTTTGATGAGTTTAAGGGCCACCTTGGCGTTCACTTCTTTGTCCAAGACCTTATAGACCCTTCCCATCCCGCCTTTTCCTAACTCCTCGATGATCTGGTATCTCCCTGCAAAAGTTGACCCTGTTGTTAATTCCTCTTTAGGGGTTTCCATGGTTTTTGTGACTTCAGCTTGGC
>CAYPGQ010000024.1:0-45937 GCA_964410125.1 uncultured Eubacteriales bacterium
ATGACATCTTCTGGCTGCGGATCGATGACTTTGACTATGCGTTGGAGGACGTCTCGATTATTAAGAAAGTGCTGGCCGAGGGCTTTTCTTTTGCTCTTTATCATCGCCTCTTCAAAGGCATAAGGTTACTACCTGTCTATGACAGAAGAAGAAACAGGACCTCTAATTCCTTCAATGTCTTCAGTCTGGATATTATAGCGATAAATTTGAGTATTAATCACATTTCTGTCCATAAATAAAAAAGTATCGGTCGGGACACTAGCAATTATTTCAAACTTATCATCACTTTCTTCATCTTTTTTCCGGAATATATGGTATTTAGCCAACTGAACTCCAAGAGGGAAAAGAGGATTCATTTCCCATGTGATAATATTTATGTGTTCGTCAAAAAAAAGCAACTTGTTGATTTTTCTTTCTACATGGAGGTTTGCTGGCGGTAATGGAATTTTTTTAATGTTTTCAAGCCATGCCTCAGCCATGAGTTCGTAGCCGGATTCATTAGGATGGGCTCCATCGCTGAAAAGGGCACGAAAGCCATCTGGATAATCCATGAAGACGTTATATTGGTCAACAAGAGGCAAGAAGTGAGATGGGACGATTTCATTGATGAGTTCGTTAAAAAGAAGAGTTCGTTTTCTCACTCCAAAATGCCAAAGTTCGTCACTCCTTGGAATTATTGTTGCCACTAAAGGAAAAACGCCAGATTGGATGCATTTATTTATCATTTCTTCAATATTAAAGGCAGCGGTTTCGCTCGGGATGCCTCCTGACATATCGTTTGTTCCCTCCATTATAAGGATATATTTGGACTTGTCTTGTATGATAACGGTTTCGAGTCTGGCTAATCCTTCCAAGGTTTGTTCGCCTGGAATGCCTCTGTTTAGAACTACGGCGGGAATAAATTCTTCCCTTAATAAGTGCTCGAGTCGAGGAACATATCCTTTATCTGGAAACCATGTCCTTGAAATAACTCCGTAAGTGATACTATCACCAAAGGCAATATATTCTTTATCGTCCAAATCATTCGAGGTGAGTTTAAAGAAAGAACTGTGAATTTTTTTACTGAAGAAGTGATTCCTTTTAGGGAAATGCCTGGCCTTTTTTTCTTTCCTCTCTGGATAATTCATGTCAAGAGAGAAAAGAATTCTCGTCTGTACATTTGGTTTGCTATCTTTTACGTTCTCCCAAACAATTCCTATTTTGTTATGGGATACGGCTAATCTGGGATTTCTGTTCCACCCGTCCTCACCACTGATTTTTATGTCGCGACTCCAATCCTCTCCAAGTCTGTATTTAAGAAAGATTTGGCTTTTTGTCCCCATTTGACTCCAGACAACAAGGGGGATATTTTCGGGAAGAAATGCTATAAATGGAAAAACATCTGATATTCTCTTGTTATCTGTAATTCTGGATTCAGTCGACCACCTCATCCCGTCCCAAGACGAATACCATATCTCATAGTCGGTTCCATCATAAGCGCTCCATACAACCCATGGATAGCCATTCATGTCAACACATACCTCTGGCGAGATATGGGGATAATGAGATTTTCTATTCAAGCTATATTGCTCTGACCATACATTCCCGTCAAAGCAGTTACAGAATATTTCATTCTGCCCTTCTCGTATGCTCACCCAAAAGATCCATACTGTGTTCATCCTGCCTATTGCAATTCTTGGTGTATATGCGGTGAAGGTATTCGGAGAATTTACCTGCCAGGTTCTTCCATTTTTCATGTCTTTCACAAGCACGCGGGTGAGGTTATTGAAATTGTTTATCCATGTGACCCACGCATTTCCGTTCAGGTCAAATTCAAAAGATGGCGATAAATTGTCTCCCCCGAAATCCTTGTTCACTTTTTCTTTGCATTTCAGGTGATCACCCTCAAGATAGGCGAGATAAACATTCATTCTTCCTGAGTCTTGCCCTTCCCATATAGCCCACATCCTTTTTTGTTTATCCCTCTTGAGTGAAGGAGAAGAAGCGATCCCTTCAACTAGGAGTATTTCCTGTTGTACTTCGTTCTGCCAGGGATTTTTTTGTTTTCCGAGGGCAATACCTTTATCTTCCTTTTCAAAAAGAAATACGAAGTCACCATTATTGGCAAATAGAGGAAAAACAGATTTTCCTTCGACTTGAGGCTTAGTGCTCTGTCCCAGGAAAAATAAAAAAGACAGCAACAGCATGAGAAAAAAAACACTAACTTTTTTCATTGGATTAATTTGTCGCCTCAAGCACAAAAAAAGAACAAAATTTTTTTTCTGTTGTTTGTGAGAAGAAAATCACCAAAATCACTTAATATTGCGATCAGCCGCATTTAATTTGAAAGGATAAGGTTTTTGGAAATTCATCATTTATCCTGAACTATTCATAAAAAATGTCGATGCTTTTTTACTTTAGCAATATCAGGAAGGCATCCTGACATTGGTGAAAAAACTTTTTAAGAAGAATCTTTTTATATTCATCGGCATTTTTTACCCTTCGGGCAAGCCGATCTCACTACATCGGCTTCGTTGTAGCCCATTCGCAGTATACAAATACAGCTTCATGAGCCACTGTCTTGCCGCTGCAGCAATCTCAACTCGTGAATAATCCAGGTAATTATATTTGATTTGAGTTTAATAGGTCAATTTATACTTATTTTGTTTAATGCCAATCGGGAAAATTATCATTTCCAGGGCTGTCAAATAAAAGGATGATACTTTGACTTTTTACCTCGATAATAAAAAGTTTCCAGTCGGCATTATGGTCATGTTTGTGGGAAGAATTAAAAACAATGTACTTGCCATCAGATGACCAGGATGGGAAATAATCATAAGTTTCATCCCTTTTCGTCAATCTGGTCTTTTCGCTTCCATCTGGATTCATCAGCCAAATGTCGCCTTTTCCATCGGCTTTGGAGGAAACATAGGCTAATTTTTTTCCATCAGGCGAGAATCGAGCGCGGCAACTCTTCCCTCCCTCATCAAGGAACGTCACTTTATTTTTCCTCATATCATACATGGCAACATCCCATCCAAACATTTGTTTACCTGTAAATGTAATCAAGGCTCCAGTTGGTGAGACATGAGGTATTACGTTGATTTTAGAGTAACGAGGGATGATTTTTTTTGTTCTTTTTGTATCAATATTCACTCTGTATAGGGCGCCTTCTTTTCTTAAGAGTTTTTTTATTTCTTTTGTGTAGGCAATAGACTTTCCGTCGGGAAACCAAGAAGGATCAGCTTCATTAGATGATGAAGTAGTAACAGGAGTGACATCTGTTCCATCAGGATTCATGAGGAATATATCAAAATTTCCCTGAGGATTGGCCGTGAAAGCTATTTTGTTTCCATCCGGCGACCAGACAGGATATTCATCATCCCAAGAGTTGTCTGTCAATTTTGTTAATTTCTGTTTTGTTAATAAATAGATCTCGTTGTCACCGTCAAAGTTGGATTGAAAAATTATTTTTCCTTTGAATGCATGTTTGGGTTTCAGGTCTTTGTTAACCACGCTTTGATTTCCAGATTCGTCACTGTTGGAGCAGATGTTGAGGAATACGAAAATAACAATTAAGGTAACTATTATTGTTTTTATCTTCATTTTTACAATTTTTTTTAAAGTCTTTTTTACTCAAACCTGTTGAGAAATATATTAGTGTTATTGCTTTTTTGCAAGGCAAAGGATAGAGCTTCCAAAAGGAAAGCGGACATATTTTAGCAGGGAAGCCTCTAACTTCAGAATGTTATACAGAAAAGCATTTGTTCTCTTATGTACAGGTTTTAGATTGGACTCAATCTTTTTTCCTTTTTTTATGCCTTTTTTTCCCATAATTCTCACTATAACAACGATAAAAAAGAGGAAGAAATTGAAATAGCTCATTAATTCAATGGAAAAATTCGCCTTCTCCAATCTTTCTCTTAAAACTTTCCTGTTGTATCTTTCTCTTGTGTGAAATGCAACGTCATGTTTGCTGCGCAGAAAATTGAAAGCTGAGTCAGTAATCAGGAGGTAAGACCCTTTTTTTAGTACTCTATAGGCCTCTAAGAGCACGTTTATATCATTTTGGACATTTTTGTGATATAGAACGTCTAAAAGCGTGACAAGATCAAAACTCTCGTTTTTATAGGGAAGTTTTTCTGCATCGGTACATGCTATTTTCTTTAAATCTCTTTTCTGGCAGTAATATAGGGCGTCTTCTGATATATCGCATCCAAAGGAATTTCCATATGTTTGAAAGAATTTCAAATTAAATCCTGTGCCACATCCAATATCAAGAATATTTAGTTTTTTGTCAGGGATAGCGAATGTTTTAAAAATATTTTGAATGATTTTTCTTCTGCCGGCAAACCACCAAAAGTCCTCTTCCAATTCAAAATGTTTTTTATATTCATCTTTGTCCATTAATAAAGGCTATCTTAAAGTTTTTTTGATATCTTTAATAGTTCGACATGTTTGCTCTATCTGGTCATAAGTTAAGGCAAGACCAGAAGGCAGGTAAAGTCCTTTTCGGGACACTTCCTCGGCCACAGGAAAAGATAGAGATTTGAAGTATTCGAGTTTTTGAAAAATGGGCTGGAGGTGGACAGGAATAAAAAATGTTCTGGTGTCTACTCCATCTTTCCTGAGTTTCCTCATCATCTCGTCTCGTGATAGACCAAATTCTCTCTCGACAAGGACAGTATACATCCAGTAAACATTTTTTGCCCATATTTTTTCCACAGGCAGGGTTAATCCTTCCACTTCTTCCAAAAGAGCCTTATATGAGGCTGCCATTTTTCTCTTGATCTCGATAAACGTATCGATTTCTTCAAGTTGAGCCACGCCTACCGCTGCTTGAAGGTTGGTCATGCGATAGTTAAAGGCGAGATCTGTATGAAGGAATCTTCTTTGTGGCGAATGAGCAAGATCTTTAAGACTTCTGACTTTCTCTGCAATCTGATCGTTGTTGGTTACAACCATTCCTCCTTCGCCCGTAGTGATTATTTTGTTCGCATAGAAACTGAAGCAGCCAATATCCCCTATAGTCCCGGCAAAAAAGGCTGGTTTTTTATCATTTTCTTGGTAGATAAGAGCACCATGTGCTTCAGCGGCATCTTCGATAACGAAAAGATTATATTCTCGAGCGATTGTCATGATGTCTTTCAATGGACAAGGGTGACCATAAAGGTGGACTGGCATAATTCCTTTAACTCTTTTGGTAGTTGTTTTATTGATTAGAATCTTTTCTTTCTTGCTGTACCTGCATTGATTTTTAATGAAATCGTGGATTTTATCAGGGTCTATGTTGAACATTTCAGGGTCTGCATCCACTAGCCAAGGAGTGGCTCCTGTGTAGAGAACAGCATAAGGAACGGCTATCATGGTTAAAGTAGGAATTATAACCTCGTCTCCTTGCCCAATACCTAGGCTCGCTATCGCCAAGTGAAGAGAGGCTGTCCCGCTTGTTGTTGTTATTGCATGCTTTACTCCAAGATATCGGGCAAAATCGTCTTCAAATTTTTTTATATAACTTCCTCCAGAAGAAATCCAGCCTGTCTTAATGCATTCTGAGACATACTCTAGAGCATTTTTGGCTATAAGGGGTTCATTAACTGGTATCATGTCCTAGAAAAACTCCTTGTCATCATAACCTGCATAGGGGCCTTGTTTGACCTCTATTATTTTCGAATCCTCTAGGATTTCAATGCTGTGTCCTCCTCTTGCCAGCAGAATTGTACTACCTGAAGTCATGACGACGGATTTCAATGCCTTTCCTTCATCGTTAAACAGGTCAACTTTCAATTTCCCTTCGATAATAAGCAAGACTTCCTGTGTTCTGGTTATTTCCCTTGGAATTAACTTGTGTCTGTGTCTATTGACTTTTTTTCCCTTTTTGTGGATGAGAACCCCCAATTGCTGGGAAAATTCTTCAGGAGTGAAAAAGTTGACGTCGGGCTGATTAAACTCTTTCCTAATTATGATTGCATAAACCTTGTTTTCTTCCTTAACTATTTCTAGTCCATCCATTTTCATCCCTTTTTTAGTTTGTGAATTTCATCCTAAATGTGAGAATGATATATTTTAGGCCTTTTTTAAAATAATGGGAAGAGCGGGTTCCTGTTTTTGATACACCCTTCCTTCGTGCTTTGCAAAGATATGGAATTTCTATGACTTTGTACCCCTTTTTAATCGCTCGATAGATTAAATCGATAAAATATTCTCCATAATCTCCTTTGAGAGATATTTCCTCCAAGACTTTTTTCTTTATGGCGATAAATCCGCTGGTGTAGTCCTTAAAAGAGAGTCGCAAAACCGTCTGAATGAACTTATTCAAGGTGAGGCTCATAAGATAAGCCGTTAAGGTGTCCTCGCTTTCTGTAACAATTTCGACACCTCCTCCTTTTACAAACCGAGATCCAACAGCCACATCGTAGCCCTGATCGATACATGCAAGAAGGTTTTTTATTTCCTTGGGAGGCATTGAAAAGTCAGAATCCATCCAAACGACTATTTCACCTCTGGATAATGCCAATCCATCATTAAGGGCGGAAACAAGTCCCCTTTTATCAATTCGCCTCAGGAGATTAATGTTTTTCTTGCTTTTCGCCAATACCTCTACTTCTTTCCATGTTCCATCGGGTGAATCGTCATCAACAACGATGATCTCTGATTCGTTACCGACGTTCTGGAGTATGGCTTGGATTAATGGGACAATATTTTCTTTCTCATTATAGGTGGGAAGAATAACTGAAACTTTTTTTCTGTTTATCTCTTGTTGGTTCAATTTATTAATTGAGGCTTTTCTGCATTAGACTCAGATTTAGGATAAATGAGGATTTTTATACTCAATATGCTGTTTGTTGTTGAGTGCATCTTGTAGTTATGATTGGCCATGTAATAGTTCTCCTGATTATAACATATAATTGGGCGACATACATATCCTGGGATGTTTTGTGGTAGATGTCATTCAAACTGGAACAGATAGTTACGCTTTCTGCGCAGGAACTAATAAAGAGGGCATTATATTCATAAATTAAAACGATAGGCCAATCCTATTCCAACGTGATATCCACCAAGAGTGATCTCTATATCGTCTCTTGTTGTCTTAGCGATGTTATATTTAAAAAACAATTTTGTTGAAAGGAAGTCTGTGATGTGAATATAACTCCCTACTTGAAAGTGAAAACCTAAGGTGGATCCTTCTATGGAATCAATAGGAAAGTCTTCTGGATATGTTTCTTTGTAGGTGATGTAGTCAATTCCTGGGCCTATGAAGGGAGAAAATCTTTTAAGATTCATAATATACCTGATGGCAAAAGAAAAATGTTTCATACTCAATTTTAGCTCTTCTTCTAAAAAAGTTGTCTTCCCGGTTGCTTGCATATTGTTAAAGCCGAGCAAAAAATCCAAACTTTTTATTGATTTAATTGGAAGGACAAAAGAATATTCCCCTCCAAAGATAAAGCTGGATCCCCCGTAGATTTCTTTAAAGTCTTCATCCTGGACGAAATAGAAACCTGAAGTGATTCCGATTGTGAACTTCTTTTCTTCTTTTGCTTCCTTTGTAACTCTTTCTGTTTTTTGCTCTACAATCGGTTCTTTTTTGATAGGTGTTTTCTCAACTTTAATTGGCTCTGCTTCAGGTTTCTTTCTCGTTTCTTTTTCTTCTGCTTCTTTTATTTCGGGCTCTTTTTTATCGATATCAATTATTTCAGGCCAAAAGGAAATTTCCAATCCATTCTCAACTTCGTCTATTCTGTATTGGGGGAATTCTTGCTCGATGTCAAAAACAATTCTGCAGACTGAGGGTCTACTTTTTCCTGTTCTAATTTTTGCAATCCCAAAACTGTTTACAGCATATTCCGCCTCTAAGGAGGTCTTTTCTATATTCATAAAATCAAGGACTAATCGATTGGGATTATTAAGGATAAAACTGTCGTATAAAATTCCAATTTCTGATTCTATTAGAACAATTAGTTTGTCTTCTAATTGTTTAATCTGAAGGTTTTTTATTTCATTACCTTCGGCTTGAGCCAGCAACAACCCAGTTGTGAAACATAACAACAGCACTAGACTTAAAATTGTTCTTCTCTTTATCAATCTCTTCTCCTTTTTCTCTCTTTTCTGGATTATTAGTTGGTAATTTATAGTATAAAAGTCGACAGTTGTCAAATCGTTTTTCGTCTGGAGATTCCCAACAAAATTAAGCTTAAAAAGCTACAGCTTATTCTATTACTGTCAATTACAAGGAATTAAAAGTGGAATCACAAAAATTGAGGAAATCTAGTTATTCAGTCCCACATCCAGTGAACTCGTAGACTTTGTTTGGCATATTTATGTAGGCAGATAGACTAATTTCAGGAGGTTCTTGAGAATGTCAAAAGTAGAGTTTGATATCAAAAGAAAGTTTCGACTATTCATTCAATTTTAACCTTTTCTAATAAAGCGGATGTTCTCCAAAGAGGAGCAAAATTAAAAAGAAGCTGATATTTAAATCTCAAAGTAATGGTGTTCGTTCCTTTTTTTAGAGGAGAATTTTTACTGTTCTCACCAATTTCAACCACATTATTTCCGTCCTTTAATATTTTATCTGCAAGATAGGAACCGTTGATCTCTATCCTCACCTTCTGAAAATTATCTCCATACCAATAAGGGTGGGAAAATTCAAAAGGGGAATAAAGATAAAGCTGAATTTTATTTATCCTTCTCCTAAAAATATTATTGATTTCAATTTTTACGACTTTCTCACAAACTCTCATTTTTTTACCTTGGATATCAACTGCGGGACGGAAACCAGAAAGATAGACAATCTTTCTTCTTTCTTTAAGTTCTTCATCTGATGGATAGTAGGATAGTTCTCGAACTGTTGATTTAATCTTCAAGCGTTGGTACTCAAAATAATATCTTATTTTGAAAGACTTTTTCCTTGGGAAAGGAATCCGCACATTTATTACTTTGCTGTCCGATATAAATCTTGTTGAAACAGAGCTATATCCAGGAATCTCCACGTTTACTCTATATTCAAGATCTTTTCCAATTTCTTTATTTTGAAAATTCAAATAAAGATGTCCTTTCAAGCTCGAAACTTGGCTCAAAACCAGATTGGGAATTTGGGAAGGAAGAGGAGCAAAAAAAATTCTTTTTAAAACCGGATATTTCACATCGTAAATGAGCCAAGCATCTCCTATTTTTTCTTTTTCAAATTCTATGTTGAGAGCATCCAACATATCAATGAACCTTGCAGCCAGACGGCCTTCAAAGGTGTGTGGCCCTCTCAGAAAAATGAAATTTTCACTCTGACTTTCGTTGTAGTACGATAATTTGTAAGGGTAATACCTGTTGAAGGTAGTTGAGTCAACGATAACATTTTCTTTGCTCAAGGCAGTAAGGAGATAGGCAGTCCAATAATCGCCGCGCCAGTACTGCTTTCCCGTATCTTTCATAGATGTTAAAACTCGATTTAAAAATAAATGCGTCTCTCTATTCTTCAGAAAGCCAAGATAATTCTGTTTCAAATTATACGGAAACAAAAGAATCAATATTAATATAAAAGACAGTAAATGTTTTTTTCTTGACTTTACAAACATGAAAGCCGATACCAAGAGGACAGGCAAACAGAAGTATAAGGGGTATAAATACCTAGTTACCTGAATATTGCTGAAGCCAGAAAATATATACATCAGAAAAAAGATAATAAAAAAAATGCTATACATACTTTGAGGCAATAACTTCCTTTCCTTAATAGAAGTATATATGAAGATAAAGAATCCTAATAAAATAAAAATTAGAAAAAGATATCTTGAGAGATGAGTTTCAAGGGAAACAAGAGGAAGAGCTAATCTGATCGTTGTTTTCAACTTTTCCCAAATTGCTAACTCAATCTTTTCCGGTGAAAGAAATTTTAATAATGGAAACTTTTCATATATCTCGATCATCAAGAGAGGAAGGCATCCTAATAAAAAAAAGCAGAAAAGGCTAAAATATTTTTTAAGTCGAAGTTTAAATTTGAATAATAAGATTACGAAAGAAGTCAAAATAAAACAAACTGTTATTTGGTGAGTCCAAAAGGAGATTCCCATCAGAAAACCTAAGAATGGAATCAAATATTCCTTGTTTTTCCAATAAATCAGATAGGAAATATAAATAATGGAACTCCCCAAGAAAAGAACTAAAGAAAAAGATCCTGTGTTGTCAAAGCTAACAGTTATCAGATGACCAATAGGTAAACAGTAAAAAAGAGAAATGATAAAAGAAAAGCGAAATGTAAATATTTCTTTCATAAAAATGAACTGAATGGCTATAAATGCAAGATAAAAAAGAAGAGTTGTAAATTTTAGGAGCTGGATTGAATACCCAAAAATTACAAACACAAGAGCAAAGATATGCTGGGAAAAAGAACCCATATAAAACTGTCCATAGTAGTAAACCGGCGGCAGCTTTCCTTCAGAAATATGCTTGGCCATTAAGGCAGGAATGGCATCGTCACTCGAGTTCAAACCAAAACTATTAATCAGAAAAGGAATGCGGAAAGCAAGAGCTAGAAGAATGAGAATTAACACAGCCCAAAAGACTTTATTTAATCTAAAGCGAATGCTTATTCTCTTATACTTTATTCTAAAAAAAATTTGGATAAAGACAATTCCGATTAAAGGGATAAAAGAAAGGAGATAACTGATATTAATCTTTTTTAGAGGCTGAATATTATCCTTGAACCAAAGAAATAGGGAACAAACGAAGAAAAATAATAATAGATAATTTAAGACCTTAAATAATTTTTGGTTCAAACCTAGCTCTTTTTCCGTCGATTGCTGCCATATCTTAGGAAGAACAGTTAGAACATCCCAAAAGTGCCTTCTTGACGACAGCCAGTTTATTCAAATTTTACATCTGATACTTCTAGGATTAATATATTAAAAAAAGAATTGATGTCAAGTTGCGTTGACATGCATTAACTTTTTTCTTTAAGTAAGTCCTAGGGCATCTTTTACGGCCACAAATTCGAAATGCTTGAGAAGGTATTCAAATTTGTTAATTGCATTTTTCAAGCCAAAATAATGGACAATGCGTGCTTCGATAGAAAGATGCTTGATCCGCGGGACATTTTCATATAGATCACGCATATGCAAATAAAAAGTGGCCGGCCTTTCTTTTGTAATTCTTTTCAGGGCGAATTTCGTAAAACTCACGGGCAAAAGACGAAAATAAATACCTCCTGAAACAGGAATGTTTTTCCCAAGAACCTTAAGTACAGTTGCTGGAAATTCAATAAATTTTCCTTTAGGATCGTGCAAAAGCAGATCGGAAGAGGAGGGGGAATAAGGGGAAAGAGGAGCTTTAGGGAGGCCATAAAGTTTTGTTTTGAAAGGAAAAATGCTTGAGCTGTATTTATAGCCAATTTTTTTTAATATGTCGTAAGCCCAATTTGTATTCTGATCAAAGGAAAAGTTTGGAGCTCTGTATCCTATAGGTTTTTCTGAAGTTATGGATGTTAAGATTTCAGTGACTTTTTTTAGCTCTTCTTCAAATTCCTGCGGTTTAAGCTCAAAGATGTTTTTGTGAGAATAGCTATGAGCTGCAATTTCATGTCCTTTTTGATGGATAAGTCTTATCAAGTCTGGATATTTTTTTGCTACTGAGCCTAGAACAAAAAAAGTTGATTTGCGATTATGTTTATCAAGTAGATTCAGAACAAGAAGGGTTGCTTCTTCTATGATTTCTTTTTTTTCTTCGAGATGCACATCTCTTAATAATTCTGAACACCACCAGTATTCCAAGTCAAAGCTCAAAGCGATGGGATAATTTCTGCGCGATTGTGATGCCATATTGTTTTTTTTATATTTATTCTGGATTTTTCGTAATTCGAATATTATCTACCCAAAGACTAACAACGCCATCAGTGTATACACGGAAGTCTAGTTTTAGAGACTTTTTTAAAAAAACAGGAAGGGAAAACTCTTGATATTTTTCAGCTTGTATAAAATTCCTGCCGAAGATGTTTTTAATCGCCAAGGGTCTGTTGACTTCCTTAGAGATCACATCGATCCTGGCGATTCGTACATCTGTATTCAAATCACTTTTTTCCTTTTTAATCCTGAAAGTCACTATATGTTTTCCTGAAGGAATTTTTTCTGTTGAGGAGGCCATGACAATAAAGCGGGCTTTATCTTTTTCTCCAAAGACAGCAAATGTTCCTGTGGAATTAGGATCATACTGCGGCATAGTTTTTGGAAGTGTAAAAATTTCAGCTTCATAATGATTTTTTTCGTTAAAATGTTTAAGGGGAGGATAGAGATCATAGAGCAATACAAGTCCGTTCCAGACATGATACTTAGCGAGAAGTCTAGCCTTTTCCATGGCTTCGGGGAAGTTCTGCCAGTAATAGTTATTTTCCAATCCTCCAAAAAAAGTTGTAGCGAAGACATGAGTAATTTTGAATTTTTCAAGAAAGTCTTTTTCATCATTAATATAAGCGGGGTATGATTCGTGAGATCTATGTTTGTTTTCAAGACAGATAACCGGAGCCCAAAGTCCTGCAATAGCAGCCTGATCAAAGGCTTCCCCAAGATCTGTTGAGATCTGTTTCAACTTGAATTGAGGATGAAGAGCCCAGGAGAGATATTTTTGGCCGTTGAAGAAGAGAACAGATAGAAGAATGCCTAGGACAATTACTTTTTTTGAAGAAGGAGAAAGGCGGATCTCAAAGCTTGTTGGCCAGAGTTTCATGATCAGGAAAAAAAGAAGTGTTAAAAAGAGAGTCATTATTACCAAAAGACATGTGGCAATCCAGATATTTGACAGACTTTCCGGCAGTTTTTCCAGGATTTGTTTAAGTAGCTTGCTGGCGGGGAAGAGCAGCCAGAAGAAAAAGGCAAAGCCAAACAATAATCTGAATTTTTTGGGCTTAGTGATTCGGCTGGACTGCAGGAAATTGTGAATTAATGTTGTGGACAGGAAGACCATGGGCAAAATTTGAGGGATAAAATGTCTTGTTACTCGTTGGTAAATAATAGAAAAATAAATGAACCCTGCAGCAAACCATAGGATCATTATACACTCAAGCAAGTTTATTGCCTTGGGCTTATGAATGAGTCGGTAAACAAGGATCAAGAAAGAAAAACAGGATAGTAAGGAAATGATGGGCATGTTATCGAACAAAATGGAAGGCCTTGTCCAGAAATATTCAAGCATTTTTGGAATGCTTTTTGGTGGGATGAGAAATTGAATGTTGATGTCGGCGATAGATTTAAACATATAACCATATGGGACGTAAACAAATATGATCCAGATCGTACAAGCTAAGGAAAATCCAAAGATGAAATAGCTTAAAGGCAAAATGGCTTCTTTCAGATTCATATTTAAAAAAAGATAAACTATAAAACTCAGAAAAAAGGCTGCTAAAATATAGAAACAAACTCCCTTGGATATAAGTGCTAAGAGGCAGGAGAATCCTGCTAAAAAGAACCATTCCTTTTTCTTGAGCCCTTTCTGGAAGAAAAAGAGTGACAAAATCAAGAAAAAAATCATTGGCATGATTCTATTAGCAATTCGGCTGTACATTATAAAAAGGTAGCTAATGCCTAAAAGATAAAGTGCGATTAAAGCCATAGAAGAGCTAAACATCTTTTTAACAACAAAAATCAGAAGAACGAGGATAAGGCAGCTGAAGAAGATTGGCACTAGATTCATCTGAGCTATTCCCACTCCAAATAGATTAAAGGAAAGATATGTTAAAAAATGAGGAATCAAGGAAATATACATAGGGTTCAACTTATCCAGTTCCCATTGGCCGAAAACGACCTTATTTCGTGCATTGTACGCATACCCTCCAGGGTCTCCGTAGGGGCCGGCGCTTGCGCTCAAGGTTGCAGGAGGGTCGGCAGAGAGATGGACCACCCTCAAAGAGAAAAGGAAGATGATAAGAATGAGAATCAGTAAAGTAAAAAATTTTTTCTTGGACATATCAAGCGCATCACTTTTTTACTATAAATGAGAATTATGAGTCAATCTCAAACTCCTCAGAGAAATAATTAGACAGTTAAAGAGGCAATATATATTTTGACTACAATAGATTGAAATGATTATAAACAAAAGAGCAAGAGTTAGGAAGCTAAAGTGAGATGTTCACCCATTCAAAAGGTCCGTATCATGGAAATAAGGATGCTTACTGTAAGAATTTGACAATGGATTCCATTATGGAATATATAATATTTTTAAAAAAAGTAAGGTAGAATGGCCAATCAATTAAAAGTTATAAAGAGGTATAAGAATATTCCTGTGGACTTAGGAAAATGTGTAAATCTTCCTTGTGATCTGTGTAATGCTGATGAGGACAAACTTATTACAGTGAGTAATGGATTCAATTTGGTCCAGTGTAAAAAGTGTGGATTTGTCTATATCAACCCTAGACCACCCAAAGAATTATTGCGTGATTTTTACAGAGAATATTTTTTAGAAGAAAATGAGCATGTCGATGCCTGGAAGAGAGAATTCGGGGGCCTGTATCTTGAAGTAATGGACAGAATCAATAAAACATACAAATCAAAAGGAAGAATTCTGGATATAGGATGTTCTTTTGGCTTTTTCCTCGAATTGATGAGAGACGATGGTTGGGAGGTTTTCGGCCTTGATTATTCAAAATTTGCAGTGGATTATGCCACAAATATTCTCAAGCTTCCGAATATTATTTTGGGAGGGATTGAAGACGGGAAGTTTCCTGATAATTATTTTGATGTTGTAACGATGTTTTACGTTCTGGAACATGTCACGGATCCTTCAGATACTCTGCGTTTAATCCATAAGATTTTAAAAAAACAGGGTTTGTTCGTAAACAGAGTTCCCTATACAAGACCATTGATTCCTGTGTATAGGGTGCTTGGGGAACCCACCTTTGAAGCCCCCATGCATTTAAGTGATTTTTCTCCAAAGACCATGATGATGTTTTTGGAGAAGACAAATTTTAAAGATATAGAGATTTTTATCACTAGGCCCAGAAGATTACCGGATTGTGGTAGCAGAATGGCCCTTTCTTCTTTAACATTCATTGGCAAGGCGTTGTACAAATTGACAAAGGGGAAATTTATATTTCCATGGGTTGGTGCTTTTATGAGTCTTGCCCGAAAGCATTAAAAAAAAGGCTGATTGTTCAGTTTTTCTTAAAGTCCCAATATCCTTTTAAAAAATTGTTTTATATAAGTGAAATAAATGAAGGGCATAGCTATAAAGCTTCTAAAGATGTTTGAATAAGAAAAATTAATGTAACAGGTATTTCTTAGGTTAAACTTCCAAAAATTTTTTATCCTCCCGAACGAAATTATATAATTTATCAGATCGAAAGGAAAAAACCATCTTATATAGACGTCATTCCTAACATTGTTACGTCTGATCAAGGGTTTTCCAAGAGAAGAATTGACATAGTTTTTCAGAAAGCCTGTTCCAGAAAACTCAGAAAGAATGAATGAACCCCATAGCCTTGGATTTATCTCTATGATTTTGTATATGCCTGCTTGTTCATCATAAAGAAATTCTATCATTGTAAAACCAGACCAGTTGAGCTTTTCGAGCAGGCTTATACCGATGTGTTTTATTTTCTCATTGTAATCGAATTCAGAAAAGACAGTAACACCACCGGATGGGGGAAAGGTTCTTATTCTCCTGTGGCCGTAGTAGGAGATATACTTTCCTTTGTGAAAAAGAAAAAATGCTCCATGAACATTCTTTGTGTTACCTATCTTTTCCTGTACGATGTACCTGTCAAAATCAATCTTTTCAAGCAAATCGAGATGTTTAGTTTTTTCGATGAAAATCAAACCTGAAGCTCCTGATCCTGTTCTAGGCTTTGCCACAACGGGTTTGAATTTTTTTTTCAACTGTTTTAGAGATTCTTTTGTGTGTTCTTCAGGAACTGGAATATTGTATCTGCGGCAGAATTCTGACATCATTTTTTTATCCCATGCTGTACCGAAACTTGATTTTTCCGGCAGGTTGTAATAGAGGTTTGGATAGGAGGTCTTTGAGATAAACTTGTAGAAAAGATGGGTTGTATCTTCCTCTATAGGAATGTAAATAATTTCTGAGTCCTTAAAGAGGTTTAGTATTGATATAAGATCCTCCTCAAAAGCTTCATAACTTGATTTTCTCAACCTGTAGACCTTTGAAGAATATATTAGCCGAATGATAAGCGTAGAAAATAGAGACACGGATTGATGAAGCAAGATAGGAGTGTATTCTTTGTATCTTGTTTTTATGATATTGTAAAGGTCAAAACTCTTTCTTAAGAAAATGTCTGTTATCAATATTTTCATTGACTTGTTTTTCTAAAAATGTTCCAGATATTCTATACTATTTTTTCCTCTTTTTCTCTGTTGTTTGAAATGCATAACGTATTAAAGTGGCCTCATTTCAAGTTAGAAATTTTGATATTTATTCGGTAAAACCTACAGCGAGCCTGGTTCCTCGTATTGCTTTTACCTTCATTTTTTTTGCAGTTTCATCAACGACTTTACTGACATCTTTATACATTCCGTAATCATGCCATATTAAGATACCATTCGCTTTGAGATGTCTGAGGGAATTTTGGGTGTCCATTTTGACATATTCGTAGTGGTGACATCCATCAATGAACATCATATCAAAAGGTGTTGACAATTCACTCCAATCAATCTTTGCTGAATCGCTAAAAATTTGTCTTATTTTTTTTGAATAGTTTGAATTTATAAATTGCGATCCTATACTAGCCCTTTCTTCCACGTTTATACTTAGCTCTGGAACTTTTAATTCTAGTTTGCCATTCCAATCAGGAGGCAAGTCTACAGTCGTGATAAGAGCATCTACTGGTGAATTTGCTGCGAGATTTAATGTTGTATTTCCATCATACGTTCCGATTTCAAAAATATTTTTTACTTTTAAAAATTTTACAATAGCAGATAAAATGAGAATTTCTTGGGTATCCAATGAAGTCCAAAGGTCTCGATCAAATGCTCTGAATAATGTTACATCAATGCCTTCAATGCCAGGAAAAACCTCGTTAATGGGAAGCCTTGGGATGTTGCCATAGCTCCAGCTGCCAATACGATAAGCCTCTGGATCTTTTGGTTTGATGCCAAATGGAAAAATTCGCCTCCAAAATAACTCGAGAGCTTGCCTCGGATTCTTAACAGCTCTGGGTATATTTTTAATCAATTCGCGCAGCTTAACGTTCATAGTGTGTATTCTATCTAAATCTCTACTGAAAAGCTTATAGCATAGGAAGAATTTGGTGTCAAAGTGGAAGATGAATATTGTAGATAGAGAGTCAATTTCTTGCACAACTTACTTTTTTTCCTTAAGATATCTAAGATGAAAAATATTTCAGAGGGAGAAAGCGTTCACAAAGCTTTAATGGACACTAAAAAGTCCACTTTTAAGAAATACAGAGAACTTTTTGTGGGGGGAGGGAGTTTCTTTTTTTTGGTAAAATATGAACTTGTTGTGCTCTTCTTTTCTTGGATTCCAGGTGCCTTAGGATTTTTCTTGAGAAAAGCATTTTATCCTTTTATCTTTAAAAAAGTGGGGCAGGGTGTTATTTTTGGCCGGAACATAACCATGCGGCATCCCCAAAAAATAACTATTGGAAACAACTCATTCATAGATGAAAACGTTGTTCTAGATGCAAAGGGGATTGACAATGAAGGAATTATCATAGGCGAACATGTGATTATTGGCCGAAACACCATCTTGAGCTGTAAAGGGGGTTCCATTCGTCTCGGCGATTACTGCAACATTTCAGCGAGTTGCTCACTTCTTTCTGAAACAAAAATAAACCTCGGGAAATATTGTTTTTTAGCTGGGCACTGTTATCTCGTAGCAGGAGGGAATCACAGATTTGAAAGGACTGATATTCCCATTATGTTTCAGCCATCTCTTGATAAAGGAGGCATTTTTGTTGGAGAAGATGTGTGGATAGGAGCATCCGTGACTATTTTAGATGGTGTTTCTATTGGCAAAGGAAGCATTATTGGTGCAGGAGCAGTGGTAAGAGAATCTCTGCCTGATTATGCCATTGCTGCAGGGATTCCAGCTAAAAAGATTAAAGACAGAAAAAAATCAGATTAAAACTCCGATTTTTCCTTTATAGGAAGAGATTCTTTCAATTTGGATATTTTATCTTCGAGTAAGGTCAAGGTTGTTACCAACGTATTGATTTTTGTTTTTAAATCAGAAATAACGATAGTAAAGTGGAGTGTTAAAAGGAAAAGACCGACGATAAGAATAATAAACAAAGAAGCTGGTTGATAGTAGATACCTAATAAATTGGATATGAAGTCAATCAACCCTCTAAAAATGGCAAAGATCAAAAAAACAATAATAATAACTATCCATAGAATGGCATATTCTTCCTTTAATTTTTTCTTTCGAATCAGATGAATTATATAAACTAGCAAGATCATAGAGATTGTTATACCTAATGCTTGAATGAGTCCTAAAGGATAAGGATTCATTTTTTCCCTCCGACTAAAAAATTTATAAAAATAGTGAGAAGAACTTTTATGAGATAATAATAGGTCTCTAAAATACTGATTGAAGTGATACCGCTCTGTCTTTCTCTCATGGTTACTGGCACTTCGAGTATTTGAAGACCTTTTTTAGTTATAAGATAAACTTCAATTGGTTCTGGGTAATCGAACGGATAATCTTCGACGACTTGTTCCACGGCTTGTCTGTTGTATGCTTTAAAGCCGGAGGTGTTATCAGTTATTTTCTTTTTTAAGATGAATGTAGAGAGAATATACAAAAGCTTTATCCCTCCTTTCCTTGTAAACGAAGATTGATATCCTTTCTTTTCCAGGAATCGCGACCCGATCACGACATCAGCTTTTTTTTCAAGAATCGGTTCTAACAAATTATGAGCTTGAGAAGAAACATGTTGGCCATCTCCATCGATTCGGACCAAATAGTCAAAATTGTTCCTTAAAAAGAAGTGAAAGCCTGTCAAGATCGCTCCTCCGATTCCAATATTAAACGGATGATTAAGGACTGTGATGTCTTTTGTCTTTTCCAGAATTTTTTGTGTATTATCTGTTGAACCATCATTTACAACTACGATGTGAGTTTCAGGCAGATTTTGTTTTGTTTCATTAATAACACTTCTGATATTTTTTTCTTCATTATAAGCAGGAATGAGGACCATTATATTCATTTGATTTCTTTTCTCATGGATTTGAAGGCTTTTTTTTCTCCATCAGGCTCAAAACTAAGAGCAAATCCCATTGGGCCTTCCCTTCCCATGTCGTCAACTGCTGAAATAGCATAAGAAAAGTGGTCTCTTTCTTCTGGAGAAAGAAAGTCTCTGTCGGCATATTTAAAAGCCGGACAGAAAGCGTGACCGATTATTTTGAATTCAGTGCTTTCCTGGTTTTTTAGTTTCCTATAGATATTGTAGTGAGAAATAAAGACTTGCCCTTTGTTCTTAGGATTCTCCTCCCAGGTTATGGCATTGATTTTCTCACCGTAAAACAACCCTCTCTCATCTGTCTTTTTAACGAGGATGTTAAGAGGAGGGAAAGGTCCTGACAAGACATGAATTTCCTTTGATTGGAATCCTACTAATAATTGTCGGTTAGTCACATAAAGTTTTACAGGGGAAATTCCTGCTTTGTTGTAGGTGTGAGAAATCTGACAGCCTTCCTCCATTTCGGATCCGTCGCCAAAATCCCACCAAAAGGAACGAATCTCTTCTTCTCCTGGCAATGATCCGGAGGCATCAAAATCTACTGCAAGTGGAAAAATTCCCGAGTCTTCGGATGAAGAAAAAACAGCAATCGGTTTTAATCCAGAGGGAGTAACCGTTGTGTAAAAAACATCTTTTTTATTATTGAGACCTACATCTTCCCAAACTATGTGAGCGTTTCCACTGTCGTCCAATTCTATCTTTGGATGATCAGCCTCTTTTCCTACTGGAATTTGAATAGGCTCGAGCCAATTTCCTTCGGAAGTTGCTCTGCCGTAAAGGATAGAAGCATCCGATGCTGTCTCCTGGATCCAAACGGCATGGAGCGTGTTATCTTTAAAAAGTTTTATGTCTGAGAACTTTGTTGGACTAAATCCTGTTGAAATTATGAGTGGAGAACTCCATGTTTGGTTTGCTTTTTTTACATAGAAAATATTTCCTTCTTTCGAACTGCAAATGATGTGGATATTACCTTCTTTATCCAGAGCCAATGAGGGCCAATATATTTCTCCAGAATTGTTCAGTTTGGTTGGGATTTTCCATTCTGTATTAATTTTTTCATTATAAAACAAGTCCCATACTCCATTGCGATTGTCCATCCAGCAGGCAAATATATTTCCGTCTTTTAAAGCAAAGCAGGGATGAATAGCCGAAGAATTCTTATTCCTTGATATATCTTCAAAGGTTTCGGGCCACATGTCTGCTTCATTTTTTGAATTCATCACAATCTTATTTTCTGCGCTTTGTCCGTATTGTTGTGCCCACACCACATAAATTTTGGCATTTTTGTCTACACCGATTTTTGGATTCGAGGAATTCAGATTAGTCAAGTACACTCTCTGTATGTTTGACCAATGGTTTTCTTCGAAAGAAAAACTCCTGTAAAATATGTCTCTTGTTGTTTCGGACTTTCCATCATCATAGGTTAGATGAGGTTTTCCGTTAGAGTCAGCAATCAAATGTGGATTGTGGGCATCGTAAAGCTGGGAAATAGTTTCTTTGATTTCAGACCATTGTCCGTTTTCCTGAGTGGTATACAACACATCTGCAATCCCAGGCAATGGCCAATCCATCTCAATCCATAATGCCAAAATCCTTCCTTGAGAGTCGATAGCGATATTGGGAGTGATTGAATCTGCAGAACTTGAGGAAAGATTGATTTTGGCGAATGAGAAGGATTCGAAAAATATGCCTGTAATAAGAAGCATGAACAGAATATTTCGCTTTGTTCTCATTTTAATATTGGGCTAAGCGAAAAATACTTTAATCGTTAATTCTTGTCAACGTCAAAGTTTATTGCTTACAAAGAATGAAAACTCGATTCTTTGAATAAGTTCTTAAGGATGTGTTCAATAGAGATTGAAACCAAAAGCAAGGCCAAGACTGTATTCCAATCCTCCCAGGCTAACCTTTATTTTTTCCTCTATGGCCAAACATTTGGTGTGTTTGGCATAAATGATGAGTTTAACAAAATTAACTCTGGGTATTTCAAAATAGAGTCCACCGGCAATATGGTATCCGAATGCGCTTCCTTCGGTGGTTTTTAAGACTGCACTTTCTTTGTAGTTATAATAATCCATGCCCATTTCGATCCAGGGCAGGAAATGTTTTATTTTTACTAAATACCTGAAGCCTAGCGAAATAGGAACCAGCGTGAGCTTTGTGCTTTCTTGAGTAATAGTGGTCTTTCCTTTTATGGTAAAGTGTTTAAATCCTAGGGACAATCCAATATGATGATGATTCAGGGTATGGAGAAGCTGCAAAACTTCCAAAGTGTAGATCTCTCTTCCTCCATTGTATACTTCTTTGTATCTAGCATCAGAGATTTTATACGTGCCATAGCCTAATCCTATCGTTGTCTTTTCCAGGACGTCTTTTTTGTCTGGATGAGCTGGCAGCATGGGTGTTTCCAGCAGAAGGAAAATCAAAAGAGGAAAAAATATCAGGCCTTTTCTACATTTTGGGTTTAAAACCATTTTTAGAATGAAACTCAGACTTGTTGCGCTATTTTTTTATTAGTTATTTATGGTGAAAACTGCTGCTGGTCCCATACGATCTTTATCATCAACAGCTTGAATAGAATAAGTGTATTCTGTGTCACCTATGATCTTGCGATTTGCGTATTCAGAAGTATTCCCATTTACCTCAAAAACTCGCGTTATTTTTGCGCCATTTTCTTCATATTCACAGGTTACTAAATATTTCACTATGTCTTTGTTAAGAGGATTTGGTCCCCACGTGAGAAGGTGGATCAATTCTCTGAAAAAATAGGACTTGTTTTCTTTTTTCTCCACGTTAAAATTCAGCGGTTCATAGATAGGAGGAGCTAAGACTGTTAGTGACACATTTGCTGTAAGAGGGCTATTATCCGCTCCAGTAGACGTAACAGTAATAGTTCCATTATGTATGCCTTCTTCTTGATTAGTATCAACATCAACCCAGTGGTCTACCCAATCGCTTCCACAAGTTCCACTTACGGGTATGACAGCTATCCAATCTTCATCCGTGCTGATTTCATAATTCAAGGTTCCCGGACCTGAATTCCTTACTTTAAGGTTTTGAGAGTCTGCAAGTTCTCCCTGCGGAGCTTCGAATGAGAAAGAATAATTGTTCAGGTCTAGAGTTGGCACATCAGGTTTGGCAACTTCCCATTTGTTGTACCAGACTGTGTCAGCCTCTCTGATATCTTGAGTATGCCAGTCAGCCCACACAATATGAGCATAGCCATCACTATCAATGGCTACTCTAGCCCAGTCAGCATATCCCCCCATGTCTGTTTCGACGGAGTCCTCCCAGCTTCCCCATCCTTTATTGTATTTTTTTACTCTAAAGTAGGCAGACCAATGATCGGGATTTCGGCTGGCATCCTGCAGGAAAACAGCGATTAAAGTGTCGTTTCTATAATCTAAATCAAAAAATCCATCCACACCTCCCAGGGTGGAAATATTAATTGCACTATTCCAGTTGTTCTCACCGATCCGTGCTCGGTACATAACTTTCCCATAATTAGGGAAAAGACAATGGACATTATTGTGGTGGTCGACCTCAATAGCAGGCCAGGCATGAGCGCCAACTTTAAAGGTCGGTATCCATTGCCCGTTTCTTTTTTCTCTAAAAACAACTTCTTTGCTTGAAACAATACCTCCGGAATAATTTTGGAGTTGGCAGATTACATAAATATTGCCGTCTTTTGCCTTCATAGCAGGATAAATGTAGCCATTGAAGGAGTCATTAAAAACATCTTCAGGGGAAGCGGGCCATGTGTCTCCGATTTGCTTGGATTTAAGAAAAACAACGGCTTTATCCATTTCCTGATACCACACAATATGTACTTGGTCGCCATCTGTATCAATTCTGCACCAGTTTGCATTATCAGTGCTTGATGAAATTTGTACTTTTGGGAGCCATTGGCCGTTAATATAGGCTCGATAATAGATTTCCCGTGAGCCGCTCGAGGCTCCATCGGCATAAACCAGATGGAAGTTACCATCAGAGTCTGCGGCTAAATCACAGGACTTAATATGTTCTTTTAATGAGTTTGTGCTTTGAGGAGGAGACCATGTTCCTCCCCCATCTGTTGAAATGGTGTAATAAATATCATTACTCTCACCTGAAAATGCTTGAGTAAAGACAACCATTATTTCTTTCTTATTATTAATAGCAATAGAAGGCCACATAGAAACTGCGCCGTTCTCAGAGAGTTTTGGCACAGGATCATAAACCCCCCCTTGTATTGAGACACTCTGAAGCTTTGGATTATCTACGGTTCTTTCAGTGATATCAGGAGAATCCCCGAATAATATCAAACATGTCAAAATAGTAATTGAGATACAGAAGGAAACAATGGACTTTCGTTTCATGTTTTCACTCCTTAGAAAATTTAGTGTCCAATATTACAGTCAATTCCAAATTTTGTCAACAAGCTCTTACCATTTATCAAAAGTACAAAAAAATCTATGAGTAACTGATTTTTAGTCTGTTACTTATCAAAAAATCTTTCATAATCTTTCATAGAGTGAAAAGGAAAATGTGGAGGATTATCTCCTAGAATGTGGGATAGAGATCTTCTTCTTTCTCGAAACGAGCATAGATTTTATTTATTGTATTTATATCTTTAATTTCTTCATATTTTCGAGGCTGATGATACGGAGAAATAAAATACTTAAACAAGAAATTTGTTTTTTCCTTTTTGCTTTTAAAAAATCTTAATCCTTTTACCGGATTTCTTAAGTCAAAAAGAAAATATCTGTCATATTTTTGGCCCCTAAAATTTTTAAGGAGGTATTTTATCAAAGGCCTATAGGGAGGTTTAGTTTCGACTAAGTAATAGGAAAACATGTTGGAATCAATATAGCCTTTTGCCCAATTAGGTCTTTTCATGAAAAAAGTCTCTCTTCTTAAGTAAAATCTGATCTGGGGCTCCTGAATTCTCTTGATGGTTAGAATAAACTTATCCTCTGGATTTGTTCTGTTTCTTAGGACTTTACAGATATAATAGAGTTCATAATTATCTGTTTTTTTATCGATCATTTTTTCTTCGGGGTGCTTGAAAAGGCCAAAAACTGCGAAGAGAATGAGAATAACAATATACGAATACAAGAAGGAATTTTTTCTGAGCTTCCCATGAACTCGTTTGAAGATTTCTGAGAAAAAATCAATAGAAGAGAATGCGAGAAAAAAAGCAAAATATATTATGAGAAAATCATGGTAATGGACAAGATGAGAGAGAAAAAAACTAAAAATCAAAGGAGTAATAAGAAGCATATAGCTGAATCTTTTATTCAAAGCAAAATGAGCATTTTTATTTTTTCTCATAAAAGACGAAAATAAATGTGCTATTGCAAAAAAGATGACAACGGGATTGAAAAGCCACCACCGTTTTAGATTCTTCAGGATGTATTCTATCCAAGTGAACTGCTGCGTAGAAGGCATCTTTATGCTTGCCCTCCACAATAATGCATTAATAGTATTTTTTAGTGAGCCTACCAACCACAGAGTATGAAAAATGTAGATAGAGATATTGGCAATAACTGTGAATACTAGGATTATAGAGAACTTCAAATATTTTTTTTGCTTATAAAAAACAAAAGATAGAATAGAGTCGATCAAAAAAACAAAGGCTGCAATATAGCCGTACCAGAACAGCTGGCATGTTAAAGATAAACTGATAAGGAAAAGAATTAGATATCTGCTTCTATCCTTTTTCAGGTATTTTATATAAAAATAATAAGAGAGGGATAAGGGAAACAGGGCTGAGATCTCCCCATGGGATAAACCTGCGTAATGGTAGAAAATAGGGAAGCTGCATAAGGACATGCAAATAAGCATTGAGGAAAGCTTTGGATACTCCAATTCTTTAGAAATGAAGTAGAATATGAGAATAGAGGCAAAAGTTAAGATAATTACAAAAAGCCTTGAGACGATTTCCCTTGGCCCTGTAATTTTCCAAAGAATTGAAACCAGCAAATTATGTAAATAGGGATAACGGACATAATACTCATCCTTGTTGGGAGCGCGGTTGTTTATCACTTTGTAGTTTGTGGCTCCGAATTTAGTTTTTAGAAAGCCGTTATTTATTGTATTCAAATGGCTAAGGCCTACTTCTGCATTAATGAATCCTGCATGTCCTGTTTGGTAAAAGTTGCCGATTTCTTTAAAGCTGAAGAGAAAAAAAAAGAGAAATCCGATTAATAAGAATATCTTGAAGTTATTACTTTTCATATCCTTCACTATTGTCAGCATCTCAATAAATGCAGGATTTTTTCCCATACTTCATCGACTGAAATTTTCTTCATGCAAATGTTGTCTCCTTTGCAAGGAGGAGTATAAGTTTGTTTGATACAGGGAGAACAGTAGGCATTCTTATAGATGAAGGTTTGATTTTCTTTTGTTTTACCATACAAGTATGGATTTTCAGGTCCCCATAAAGAGACCATTTTTGTGTTTTCGAGCACACCCAAATGATAGGGGCCTGAATCAATTGTTACAAATAAAGCACATGAACGAATGAGAGATATAAATTCCTCGATATTGAATTGACCTGCAATGTTGATTATTTTTTTTAGATATTTTTGTTCAATTTTGTCTGCAATTTCTTTTTGAATGTAATCCCTCTCGCTTGAACTTCCTGATAAAAGAATTATGTGGTCGGTTTTTTGAATCAGCAATTTTATCAGTTTTATCCAATTTGTCTCAGCCCACTTCCTTTCTAAAGATAACTCTGAAGCGTTTATGTTAATAAGGATGTGTTTTTTTATATGGTTTTTTATAAGATATTCATTGATTTTAGCAGTGGTTTCTTCAGGAATATTGAATTTTATCAGATCATTTCTATCGAAATTATCACACCCTGCCTTATTTACCATATGACCATATATTTCCCTTATATTTTTGTGCTGATTATAGAAAATATGATGAGTGTCAAGCCCTTTACGAAATGCGGCGCTTCTCAGATAAAAGCCGAATCTATTTCGTGCTAAACTAAAAACAGAAATAAATGTAGAAAAAGTGGAATATACCTCAAGATTAAAGAATAAATCGATTTTTTTAGAAACTAGTCTTTTAATTGCCAAAAAGGTTGAAAAAAACAATCTGAGAAATGAACTATCATCAATCAAAATCAAATCGTCGATGTAATCTTCACAATAAAGGTTCAATATTTCTTTGTTGGATAAAGAGGAGATGAATATGATGGAGGCGTTTGGATAACATCTTTTAATGGCTCTCAGAGATGGAGAAAATTCAATAATGCTTCCCATCCCCACAATTTTTTGAATCGCAATAGATTTTACGTTGGATGTTTTTATGGAATGGTCTCGCCTGATGACTTTTCCAACTGAGTATACAACAGCATTTAACAGAATCATAGCAGAAGGTCCAACTGTGCGGTCAAGAAGTAGTTTTGTTTTAAATTTCATGTTTTGGATTGTCCCCCCAAAAAAAGCACTTGAAGAAGAGGCATAATTTTCTTTCCTTTTTTGAGCCTATTTTAGTTTCTATCAAGTTTATAACTATTAACAAAGTAATAGAATAACGTCAAGGTTAGGAAGGTTAGAGAACATAAAAAGAGTTAATTTTGATAGATAAGCTGATAAAGAGTATTTTTGAAATTAAGAGATCATATCGATTTCTTAGCCAGTTTTGTTTTTATGCCTTTGAATGTGCTTTTTATGAATAAAAAAGAAGAGGAGAGAAAAATCAATAAGATCAGAGGTTCCACTGGAACTCTGTAGCGGAGATTATCCGCGTTGCAAGAGAGAACCGAAATAAGAAAATTGTAATTGATCAAAAATTCGCAGAGACAAACAAGATGAAATACGCTTTTATTTTTTCGCACCAAAAAAAGCAGGATTATTGGCATGACAAAAAGCAGGAAAATTTGAGCGGCGAAGTTTGTGAAGAGAAATCGGTAAGTATCGAAGAAAAATCTTAGAATCCGGGGGATGTATTTTCTTTTATTGAGAAGTTTTTTCTGATTAGGAATTGTCCACCAATAGGAATAAACACCGTAGTACTTAGATACAGCTTCGGGGATTTGTTTTATGTAATCGCCGGGATTGTCCATTATTAACTTCAGATTCATCTTCAAAAAAAGTCTCGAAACTTCAGGGCCTGATAAATTCATTTCATACATTAATCGCGCTTCGAATCTGGCTGCGTTAAGATTCTCTTCTTTATAAATATCTGCCATCATATTCATCAGTTCGTTGTCATCTTTTTTGTATTTGTGGAAAAAATGGTTTGTATAGTGTCTGAGTTGGTAAGGGAGTAGGTGCGATATTCCAAAGTAGTCGAATTTTATTTTATTTCTTATTGACCAGGAGGCAATTCCTGCGATGTTGATCAATATGAATATCAAGATTGCCTTACGGAAATGCTTGAAAAATAATCCTTTTATTATATTACGAAAATGGAGTATTGCTGTGATGCACAATAAACCCATGAAGAGAAAAAGAAATGTAGGTCTGGTTAAAAACAGAAACACAGAAAAAAGCCCTGCTGCGTAAGGGGCATATTTTTTTCCTTCATAGATTTTAAGGTAAAGGAGTAGGGTGATTAAGATTAAAGTTACAGATAGAATTTCTGTGAGAATGGAATATTCAAATCCCATAACCAGATAATCAAAGTTATAGAGAATTCCAACCACAAAGGAAAAGGTGTCATTTCTAGTGATGGTTTTGGCAAGCTTGTATATCAGAAGACAATTCAATATTCCAAGGAGAAACATCTGAACAAACACGATTAAGCCAAGATAATCAGGAGTAATTGAAAAAAGATCATTGAAAAATTGAATGACTTCGATAAAAAAAGGATATCCTGGTGTTCTTACTGTCTCTAAGTCAGATAAAACAAGATAAGTGATCGAATCTGTATGAAAGCCTGGTCTGACATTGTGGAAAATATAGATTCTTATCAAAAGGGAAAAAACCAGCAGTGCAATAATTGCCCAATTTTTCCTCAGATGCTGAGAAACTTTATTTGTTTTTGCAGTTAATTTTGTGGTATCCATTTAATCGCTATATATATCTTATTTACTTTAAAACATCGGGCCAAAAACTCTCCAATTACCATCTTTATAGAATATGATCCCCTTTTCTTTTGAAGGCATTTTAGTCAGATAAAAGTTTAGGATCAGATAGGATTTCAAATTTATATCTTTTCCTTCAATATTGAAATGGTTGATTCTTCCGCGCGTCAGAACAATTTCAAGGTCTTTGATAGAGGGCGTGATATTGCGAGAATACGGATGACTTGCAAACAAGTGCCATGTTTTTGTTCTATTATTGAAGAAAGAAATATCGTAATGATCGTTATAAAAATTGAATTTGTAATCCTCCTTTCTTATAAAGGATAATCGTTCGAACTGAATTAATCTAAGGCTGACAAGTCTGATCGTTTTGTTTAAAAAATAGTTAGTTCTATCAAAATGAAACAAAAGAAGGACCGAAAAAACGAGAAGAAACAGGCTTGAAATGAGGAGTATTTTTTTTTGTAAGACGCTCATGAATTAATTTTAAACTTTAAATAGACCATTCAAGATGATGTTTTATTTGTGGAATTCCTAATTATAAAGAAGTTTTAAGCATTTTTGAAGGCACAATAATCCTGTATTCTGAGAACGACCGCTACAATGCTTTTCCTGAGGCATAAAGTTGACAAATAACAAAAGCATCAGTGAGCAAAAGGAGGCTCTGTAATGCTTAGTATGGGCAGTATTATAGACTGCTGGTAAAAAATATGAGCCGTACTGTATGGGCCACACAGATGGGTTCTGTGCTGATAATCGAATAAGATGGTGAGGTTACAGGTTGACAAAATGAAGTTTTCTTGTCAAAGTTATCGCCAGAATTTGAAGTTTTTATGTGAGGAGAACCTGAATGATTTTTCACATGAATAAGAAATACATGATAATTTTCTTATGCTTATTAATTTTGCCTTTGGTTTCTTATAGTGCGATTCATTTCTCGGATGTGACAGGAATATATGGCGTGGGGGGATACAATTATTTTGGGGGGCACGGGATCTGCTGGGTAGATGTCAATGGCGATGGGAAATTGGATATCTATGTTAAAAATGCGGCTGGAACTATTTATCATGTCCCAAATAATTTATTCATAAATTATGGGGCGTTTTTTCTTGAAGAGGCCGCATCCCGGGGTGTAACGGATGCGTATGGTTTAGGAACGCATGGAGCAGTGTTTGCAGATATCGACAATGACAAGGATTTTGATCTGTTTTCCACAACAACCTTTGATTGGACTTCTGCCCACAATCATATTTATAAAAACGATGGGCAAGGATTTTTTTCGGATATCACAAACGGAATATCCCCTTTACAGACAATAAACACATCAGCAAGAGGAGTGGCTGCTGCTGATTTTGACAACGACGGGGATATGGATTTTTACTTTTCCAATGCTTTACCAAATACAGATCCCTATAATCCTCTCCCTTTTTCTCCTAAACAGACGAGGAATTTTTATGTCAATAATGGTGATGGGACCTTTACCTCAAGATTCCGAGGGATTTATTGGACAGGCTTTGTTCAAGGAGTCGTGGCTATCGATATAGATGGAGATGGAGATATTGATATTGCAGAAGCAAAGTGGACGCCGCCTTCCACCATTTATCTTAATGATGGGAAAGGTCGTTTTACTGATGCTGGCGATGCCATGGGATTGCCTCAGACTTTGGGAGTCCGTGACGGCGGAATGACTTTTGCCGATATAGATAATGATGGCGATTTAGATCTAGCATTGATAGGTCCAGGGAAAGTAGATTTGTATTCAAATACAGAGAGTTTTTTTGAATTAAAACAAAGGATAATCCCAGACATGTCGAGTGGAGGAGCCCATGTTTGTTTTGGAGATTTAGATCATGATGGAGATTTAGATCTGTACGTTTCCGGAGGGGATGTATATGAAAATGATGGGACAGGGGTTTTTATGTTGGTGTTAAGCAACATCTCTGGTCTAGAAGCCTCTCTTGACACGCAGGATCCTCGCGGCAGCGCGTTGGGAGATTTTGACAACGATGGCGATTTGGATATCTATATTGCTGATGCCGATCATTATAATGTGCTTCTTAGAAATGATCAGAACGATTCAAACTGGATCCAAGTTGATATCATTGATCATAACAGAGCTGCTGGTGGCATTGGGACAAAACTGGATTTGTATATTGCCGGTCATCTAAATGAGCCTCAATTTTTAAAAGGCCATCGTGAGATCCATGGGGAATATGGATATCTCGGGCAAGATATGCCAACGGTTCATTTTGGCGCTCCGGGAAGTAATAATTATGACCTCAAAGTCACCTTTTTTGATGGATTGGAAAAGGTGATCGAGAATATAACACCTGGACAGAAAATTCAGGTGACTTATCCCATTGTTTATGCCCCTTTTAATTTTACGGGCTCTAGAAATGAAAATAAAGCATTGTTCTTTAGAGAAAGTTTGATCATATTGGAGTGGGATGAAAACCCTTCGAACGAAAATATAGAGGGATATAGGCTTTATGAAATAGATGGAGAGACATGGAGTCTCTTAATGGAAGTAAGTACTGATACTTTCAGTTATATGCTCAGAAATGTGGATAAAAATAAACAATATCGATTTGCCTTAACAGCTGTTGATGATGACAATACAGAGGGAGAAGCTGCATATTTAACAATCGATTGAAGAATATAAGCCTCTCCCCTATTTTTCTTAGATTAGTTTATTAGCTTCGCGTTTACCCGATGGCTTTCTTTGTTTTGATCATCAACTTCCACGACAGCATAATAGTATTTATTTCGATCTTCACTATTGGAGAAATGATCTAGATATTGGAGAGGCTGACCAATGTCTAGCTCCGCAATATATACATAGTTCCAGTCGGACTGTCCTTTCAATTTTCTGAAAACCCTGAACTTCACGATATTAAAGATGCCGTTATTTTTGGGATTCTTCTCCCAAGTAATCATATTGACATAATCTTGGATGAGCAAACCTACAGCAGCCATCCTTTTTAGCTTAGCGTTGATGGGAGAATAAGGTTCGGGAGGAAGCACAACATCTAGAGTAACTGCCACATATTGAGGAGTGTTTTCTGCGCCAGGGGCTGTCACAGTGATGGTGCCTTTATGAGTGCCTAACGAGAGCGAAGAAATATTCAAAGAAACGTTTATTGTGTCCCACTCTCCAGAGGAGTTTCCATTCGATGGAGTAACTTTCAGCCAGCCCTTGTTTGTTTTGATTGAATAATTGAGAGATGCAGATCCTACATTCCTGATCTTAAACCATTGCTTTTCAGGGGCATTCTCTTTGATAACTGCGCTGTAATATAAAGAAAGCCTGTTTAAACTGATTTTTGGCTTTTGTTTTGTTAGAATAATATTTAGCGTACGCGGACTATTAGAGGCTCCAGAAGATGTAACGGTTATTTTTCCGTTATGTACTCCATACGGCAGGACGTTAGGATTAACAGTCACTTTGATACTTTTCCATTCGCCATTGGAACTTCCTGAAGTGGGGGAAACCGATATCCATCCCTTATTTACTGCAATTTTATAGCTCAACACTCCTGCCCCAGAATTCCTGACCTTGAAATATTGTTGAGTCGTATTTGTGAAATTCAAGGTGGCTTTATCTAACTGAATCAATGCACTACCGCCACCTCCGTCGCCACCGGGCGAAGTTACATGCACGGAAACGTCTAATTGCTGGGGGCTGTTATCGGCTTCTGGAGATGTGGTTGTAATATTTGCGAAGTGATCTCCGGCGCCTAAAGAGGAAGCATTGATAGATACTGTTATCGTGTCCCACTCGCCATTCGATGTGCCAGACAATGGAGAAATACTCACCCAGGATTTATCTGTATTGAACTGATAGTTTAGTGCCCCATGACCGAAATTTCTAATTTGAAAAGATTGAGAGGGGGGATTAGAAGAACCCTCCACATGAGAAAAAGATAAAGAATCATTATCTAATTCTATAGTTGGAGTTTCTGTGCCTACTAACAGGGTTACACCAATCTCTAAGGGGCTATTGGGAGCTTGAGGGGCGGCGATGGTTATTTTCCCACTGTAGTTGCCCGGACCGAGATGAGAGGTGTCGGCGGTGACAGTGATTTGATCCCACTCGCCTGTGGATGCTCCACTTATTGGAGATACGATCAGCCAGCTCTGATCGGAATATATGTTGTATGAGAGGGTGCTAACTCCAGAATTTTTGATCTGAAATGTTTGCTGAGAAGGAGATTCTCCTTCAATGGAAGAAAAAGAGAGATATGATTTATCGACATCAATATAGGGCTTATCGGATTGGAATAAAGGAACTTTTTTATAGTAAATGTCGGTTTTATTTCCATTTCCAATATCTGCCCAAACTATGTGAGCACCCCCCGAAGAATCCATGCCAATTCTTGGCAATTCTGCATAATATCCGGGTTCTATCTCAAAAGACGTGCTCCACTGTCCCCATCCATTTTTATATTGTTTTGTATTGTAGTAAATTGAATAGTACTTGGGATCAATGCTAGATTCCTGCATATAAGCGGCCACTAGAAAATTGTTTTGATACTGTATATCAAAAAAACAGGACACAATGCTTTTGTCATTTATCCATTGGTCCTCTATCCACGTTCCATTGATCTTTGCTTTATAAACAGTAAAACCACCTCCGCTTCCGCTTGGATAAAGACCATGAACATTACCGTAAGCATCAACATCTAGGGCAGGCCATGTCCCCCATCCAAGTTTTGTGGGTCCATGCCAAGTTCCATTAATTCTTTCGCTATAACCAAGATGCTTGCCGAGAAGCGTGTTACCTGAATAATCATGGACCACATAGATGGCATATATATTCCCAAGTTTCGCTTTGATATCAGAATACATAGCTCCATCTGAGGGATTTCGAGACACATCCACAGTGCTGGAAGGCCAGCTTCCTCCAATTTGTTTGGATTTGAGCGCGATGTAGCATTTTGCAGGCCAGCCTCTTTCTTGGTACCATGCAACATGAACAGTGTTTCCGTCAGTGCAGATTCTGCACCAGTTTGAGTTGTCATGAGAATAGCTCAACTGTTCTGCTGCTTGCCAATTTCCGTTAATATATGCTCGATAGTATATTTCTCTTCCAGCACTTGCGTATCCATCGGCATAAGCCATATGAAAGTTTCCGTTTGAATCAGCAGCTAGCGCCAATGCTTTGATATATGCTCTTCTCGAGTAGGTTCTTGTTGGTTGGGTCCAGTTCTCCCCTCCATCCGTTGAGATCGTGTAGAAGATATCTGTGTATCCTCCAGGGACTATCTCTGTAAAGATCACCATTATTTCTCCATTGCTGTTTGTTGCAATGGCAGGCCAAAAAGATTCACTATTGCTTTTAGAGAGATTAATAGCGTCACCAAACGAAAATAAATTAAATAATATTGTCAGGCAAAAAAATAGGAGTAGAAAATTCTTTTTTTTCATTTCCTTTTCCTTATGATATTTTTTTTACTGATCCAGTTCATTTTTCCTATCTCAACATTATTTTACTATTAGTATGAATTGATTGATATGTTAAAGTCATTTTTTTGTGATATTAGCAAATCAGTGGGTGTGAGTCCATCATCTTTAGAGATGAAATTAGAGGTGAAATTTTTGTCTTTTTTGACTAAATTTACAGATTTAAAAAAAGATAATGATCCAACTTAGAAAAATTAAGGAGTTTTAAGAAAAATGCCTGATTTTAGTCTTATTTGAGACCAATTTTTATTTTTTTTATTAAAAAAGGTATAGAAATAAAATATTCAGTCGAAGGAATCTCATCTGTCAAAACACGCATCTGTCCCAGTTTTTTTTGGTTGATTTTGACAATAGTCTTTTTGAAAAAGGGATAAAATTCATCAGGTTGGATCGTGTTTGGAATAAATAAATTTGGAGCTCTTGCCAATAGATTTTTTTTGCTTAAGATTTTAACTACCTGTGATTCAGGAGGTGAATAGGGTGTATCCCCGCAGATGACCATCATTCCATTATGAACAGAAATATAGGGGAAAACCATGCTAAGGGTGTAAAGGATTTGATTTTTTTCCTGGTTGAAGTTGTTGATGTGATAATAAAATCCGCCGGGCCTCAATATTTTTTTTATGCTCTCGAAGAACTGGATTGATTTGACTCCCCCCGCTCCAGGCCAATGCGGAAAACATAAATTATCAATAACAGCGTCAAATCTTACAGACCTTTGTGCGTATGAACTCACGACTTTCCTAGCATCAGCCATTTCGATTCTCACTCGGGGATCAGCAAGGGGATTGTGATTGAATTTGGTGATGGGTTCCGATTCTATAACCTTGACGATTTCTCTCGACCAGTCCACGGCGACGATATTTCTTACTCGCTTGTCGGATAACAAATCAGCAAGACTCCTCCCTCCTCCAAGGCCCAACAACATAACTGACGACAATTTCTTCTGCATTCTCGGCAGGGTAGCCAGATAAGTGTGCCGTGGATGGTTTGGCAGTGCGGACATGTATTGTCCGTTGGAATAGACGTTTAAAACCACACTCCTGCCTCTTTTTTCCTCTGTTACAGCAGCAACGCCAGTACTGCCTTCTTGGTAAGAAACAATGGATATATGGGGTGAATATTGGCCGGTCGCGAGTTTATATTTGATTTTTCTATCCGAAAAGGAAAAAAGGATAAGAGGAATGACGATTAAACATATGAGGATGTATAAATATTTGTACCTTAAGAAGATAGATTGCTTGAACTTGTTGATAAGAGGTAATCTCAGGTAAAAAAATCCTGCTGTTCCCACGAAAACAGAAAGCAGGGAGACCACCACCAATGCGGGATGCCATCCTACCAAGGGAATAACGACAAAACCTGTCAACAATGATCCAAATGTGCACCCCACAGAATTTGAAAAATATATGATACCTGTTGATTTGCCAAGGGAAATATTGTGCTCGCTAAGGTTTTTAATCAGTGTAGGAAAGATCCCGCTGGAAAAGAAGACGATGGGAAAAATAAGGATCAAGAGAGGCAGACTGAAATGAAGTATGTTTTGAAGAGAAAAAAGAAATTTTCCTTTTTCAAATAAGTCGGTTACAGCTGTGAACATTTGCATGAAGTCGAAGGAAGGATTAGCCTTGCTATTCAAAATAAACTGAAAGCAGAAAATGGAAAGAGGAACGAGAGCTCCTACTAATGCTTGAAGGATAAAAGGCAGAACTTTGGCATTTTGAATTTTGTCCCGAAGAAGAGACCAGAACATGCTTCCGATGCTCATAGAGAGAAGATATGAAGAGATAATTATTGGAAAAGAATAAGAAGTCGAGCCATGCATAATCCCGATGAATCGAATGAAGAGAATTTCCAGAGATAAGGCAATAAAACCTGACATGAAGGCAAAGCCAACAATAAAGACATTCTGAATATTCCAAGAGAAGACTTCTTTAATTTTTTTTTGATAGAGTCTTCTTTTTTCTGGTTTTTCCCTCTTTAAGGCCATAACAAACAAAACAATAGAGATAAAAATACTCACGAGAGATGTGATTTTGAGGGTGTTTGGAAGGCCCAGCGCGCCGAATACAAGAGTAGGTAAAAGAGCGCCTGCAAAAGCTCCAAAAGTATTGATCCCATAAACGAAGCCAATAAATTTTGTGTTTTTTTCTATTTTAGGGATAAAACTCTCAAACATCAGAGGCAAAGTGCCACCCATGAGTATCGTGGGGAGCAACAGAAAGATAAAAGTCCCTGCAAAGACGGACAAGGTCTCACCTTCGCGTCCCATTCCTAGTTTTGAATTTAAAGTGATGAGAAAATTGTTTATCTGGAGAATAATTTCATAGCTCCACAGGCCGAATAAACCAATGAAAAGTTCCACGAATGCTAAAGATATCAAGGCTCTCTTTTTAATTTTTCTGAAAAGAAAACCCCCAATTCCGAGTCCCAATAAGAAAACAGAAACAATAATTGAGGCAGAAATCACATCTCCGCCAAAGCTGTATTTTAATGTTCTTTCCCAAATGACTTGATAGGTCAGACTACAAAAACCCGAGAGAAATACCAAAATTGCAACGGTCTTGCCAATTTTATTTGTTAACCTGTTTTTCATAATGGCTTCTCACAGATGGACTCAGGCAGGAGGACAGGAATCCTGTTGTTTTTATGATTTTTTTTTAGGCTAAACAATTTGACTTCTCTTTCATTTGTATGGGTAGAGTGAAATGATTTAAGGGAAGATGATATATAAAATCACCTCCTGAAGCAACCAAAAAGCTCTTGACTAGAATCGACGAAAGTTTATAACGTTGATAAAATTAAGAGTAACTTTCCCTTTTTTCCTAAAAGACAGGACATAATCAAGTAGAAGTGACAAATTATTTGTGTTTAATTTAATAGGCAAAGTGAGTAAAATGTGGGATTAACGAAATGTTGGCGTATTCAACACAAGACTTATAGCCATGGAAAAGAAAATCAGAACAGGTGTGATAGGTTTGGGGAAGATGGGTATTCTACACTCGGCGCTGATAAATATGATAACTCAGACGGATCTGGTGTCTCTTCATGACAGGAACAGGAAACTTTCTAAATATGTCGCAAACTCAGGCATGAATGTGACCTTTTATTCTCATCTAGAACAAATGTTGGATAATGAAGATCTGGATGCCGTTTTTGTGTGCACCCCTCCTTTTACTCATCTGCAAATAGCCCAAGAATGCATTTCTCGTAATCTGGATGTATTTGTCGAAAAACCACTGGCGGAATCCCTCTCCTCTGCCAAGAAAATGGTCTCTTTGGTGGAGGATAAAGGTACCATTCACGCCACAGGATTCAATCTTGCCCACATCACATTATACAGAAAAGCTAAGCATATATTGGAAAAGGGTGTTTTGGGAAAGATACACAGATTCAATATATCAGTTTATTTCAGCCAAGTTCTCAGCAAAAAAAAAGGATGGTTCTATGATAAAAGCAAATCAGGAGGAGGGGTTGTAATCGATATCGCTTCCCATTTGATCTATTTGGTGACGTGGTATTTTGGCCTTCCTCAAAGGATTTACGCGCGGACATTGAATTTTTATTCCGATGTCGAGGACTGTGGAAGTATAATGTTCGAATATAAAAACGGCTTGATCGGCGCTCTGGATGCAAATTGGAGTATACCGGGCTATCGATTAGCAACTATCGAGATAGCTTTGGAAGGCGAGAACGGATTTATGGAAATCACGAATGACTATATCAAATTGAATCTCCATCAAACTGTTGACAAACTCAAAGGAGGCTGGACAACTCTCCATAAGATTGATCTGGAGAGCAGGTCTCATTTTGACTTAGGTAGCGAAGGTTTTTATGATGAAGACAAGCATTTCATCGAATGCTGTTTAAATAGAGAAAAACCCCATGTCAGCTGGACAGATGGTTTTGACGTTCAAAGAATCATTGAGGCGGTCTATCTATCCTCTGAGGCTGGTGGCCCGGTAGATGTGGATTTAGCTTTTTAAGGAGTTGGGAAAGTCGATTTGGCCACAGAGAGTGTGTGGTAGGCTTCTGCAAGTGAGCCAACTCCCAGGACAACAGAACCTATATTCTTATCCGATATATAGGGAAAGGCTTCCTCCGGTGAAAGCCTCCCTCCAGCCATGACTTTCTTAGCGATGATATAATAATCTGTCCTCTCTAGAAGTTGTTCACAATCCTCCTGTGACGGTTTCATGATAAATCCTTTTTTGTTAAAGGAAGTCATAATCGGCATGTTAATCTGCCACTCCATTAGTTTGGGAAGCAAAGTCCCGAAGTTGTGAGTAGCTAGAATGGGCTGAACCTTGTACCTTTCTCTGACTATTTCTTGATAGACATCAAAAACTTCCCTGTTGTTTGAAGAAAGGGCCAAATCTGTTACTTGTCCGTGGAGAATAACCCCCGTGACTTTGTAAGGATGGAAGCTGGCCATCTCAAAATCCATTAGGTTTGTAAGAAGAGTGAGCAAGTCTTTGGTTATTATTCCCTGGATTTTTCGAAGTGCCCTGAGTCCCATTCGCACCTTGCGATACAGATCTATCTCTTTAGCTTTGCCGAGAATTGTCCCTAATACGCCCTTCTCGGTCGATTCACGGGCGTATTCGTATGCGTTGGGGACAACAGCCAGGATTGAGAAATCGGAGCTGTTTTTAAAAGCCTCCAAAGCCGAAAGAATATTCGAGTTGTTGGAGCACATGAAGCTCCTTACACCGAGGTTAAAGCTGGCCTCGAGGATGGGGATTATGTTTTCCTTTTTACTGAAAAATTCGAGATAGTGTCGCGTCTGAGCACGGGAGAGATAACCCACGCCCTCGAAAGCATTGGAACCAAGTATGATTCTGTCGATTTTATCCATTATTTTACCTCGCTTAAAAAGATTACCCGATTGGATTCGATGGAGAGATCAGCGGCTTCGATCATTCTCATGATTTCAAGACCGTCTTCCCAAGGGACGGCGGATTTTTTCCTGTCCAAACAACTGTTGATAAAAGAACTGTTTCCTTCATAATATCCTTCTTCACAGAGAAAAAATCTTGATGGAGAAGGAAGGTCTGCCAAGTGTATGATGGTCCATCCCCGTTCAAATTCTCCCTTTTTCTTATAAAGGTAGATTTTAAGACTGTCATCGGAGATCTCCAAAGTTCCTCCAGTTGCTTCTACAGTAATCTTTACTGTCGGAAGAGGATATCCAGGACGACTCCACGACAGGTCAACGACACCCATCAAACCAGAGGAATGATCCAGAATCAAGGAGCCTCCACTTTTGGTTGTGGCGATTCTGTCTGAAGCATTGGCATACAAGGTCTCCACAGGACCAAAAAACCATTTGATCAGGTAAAAAAAAGATGAAGCTCTGTCCCTTATGATTCTATCAATTGAGGGAGAGGATTGAGGTAAGGTGTAAAATAGAGAGGCCCTGTATCTTTTAATTCTGTCGAGAATGCCGCTATTTAGTAAGGATTTGGCCTTCTGAAATAGCACCTTGAAAGAGGAATAATATCCGATGGAATAAACATCATTTCTGCTTGAAATCAGATCCACCATCTTTTTAGATGAAACCAGGGATTCTGCCAAGGGTTTTTCGACAAAGATGTTCATGCCCTTTTTACTCAATTTTGTTGCCAGAGAAAGATGAGTGTTATCAGGGGTGCAGATAAAAATGGTGTCCAAAATAACTGTTTCGAGCATCTCTCTTGTATCCAGAAAAATAGGGACGTCAGGATAGAAATTTTTCAGACAGGTGAGAGACTGCTCATTAGAAACATAGATGGCATTCCATTCAGCCCTAGGATTTATGTTCACCAGTGAGGCATGCATGACTCCTCTTTTCCCGAATCCAATGATTCCTACCTTTATCTTATTCTGTGTTGACATTAGCTTAATATCCTTGATCCGATTAGTGCTTTAGGGCATTCTTTTTGTGATAAATTTCCAGAGATATTCTTTGGGAACGCCAAAAAATCCTTCCCGCCAAACCCGGTCACATTCCGAACAGGTTTTGAGCTCCCCGATGTTTTTGGTCGCAAGCTTCTCCCGAATAAAGCGCATTTCCTTTCCGTTCCAAATATCTTTGAGAGATGATTCGTTGGCATTTCCTGCTATGAATCCTCCAAAAAAATCTTGAGTGCAAGGAAGAACTGCCCCATCCCAATAGATAATCAGAGCGTTCCAGGGAAATGGGCAGATCGTGTATTTTTTTCCGCGGCGTCCTTTATCGAGTTGTCCTGCCCAATTGTGTAATTCTTTCATGACGAAGCTGTCCAGAGGCAGGTTTTCGAATCGTTTCTTGAAGGTGTTTTTCACCTGTTGAGAATCCTGTTTGTCGGGATCGTCGAAACTGATTACTTCGATGGCCGTGATAGGTTTTTTGGATTGGGCCTCCTTTTTTATTTTAAGGAACCGGACGATATTCGAGACAGTCTTATCGAAATCACCGCCTATGCGGATCTTTTCGTAAGTTTGCTTCTCGTACCCGTCAAACGAGAAAGATAGACGGTCCAGGCCAACCTGAACAACCTGTCGTGAGATATCTTCAGAAAGGAGAGAACCGTTGGTGTGAAGGCGGGTGTACAATCCATTTTTTTTGGCATAGTCAATGGCTTCGATGATTTGCGGGTGAAGAAGGGATTCTCCCCGATGTGCCAGGTTGATGTCGAAGACAAAAGGAGCGGCCTCATCCACAATTTTTTTGTACAAGGCCATGTCCATGTAGCCTTTATCTGTCTTATTCAGGTCCTTGTTGGGGCACATGACACATCTGTAGTTGCAGTGGCTTGTCAACTCGACCCAAATCCGCACAGGCCAGTAGGGCAGTAATGTCGATTTTTTCCGGTAGTGGTATAACAACCGGAACAGGCGGTGCCAATAATTAAAAGGACTCATTCGAGGTTCATTCCCGAAAGGATTTATGACGAATTATAATATCCTCTTGCTCAACTGAAGTCAATTCACGATAGACAATGCAACCATCTCTAAATCAATTGGTTTTCCCCTTTCCTATCGGTTTAGGACTGACGGACTGCCCGTGAGTTTTTTCTCGCCTTTAGAATGAAGTTGGACGTGCTGTCGAACCGACCGGAAGCGGGAAGATAATTTTCGACCTCGAATCCCCTCTCTTCTAAAAAAGTGCTGATTTCTTCCGGTTTGTAATAATGTCTTATCGGAACAAAATACCAATCGATGATCAATTCTTCCAATTTTTCTCCTTTTCGGGATTTTTCTCTTTTTTTGAAGAGAAAAATAACAGGAGCGAGAAAAATACTGAGGATTTTGGCGAGAGCTTTCCAGGTTTTTTTGGGTGTCCTGAGCAAGGCCTTTCGGATGATCTCATGGATAAACGTGAGCTTTGTCCGTTTGTACACTGCCAAAAGGATCGATCCTGAGGGCCTTAACACACGGATCAATTCGGTGATGGCCTTAAACGGGTCTGTGGTGTGGTGCACCGTACCCCAGGCCCACACAATGTTAAAACTTTCATCGGGGAATGGAAGAGCGAGCATATCCTGTTTCTGGAACTGCACGTTATTCAAATCGAATTTTTCTTTGAGCCCTTGTGCTGTTTGAAGGCTTCCTTCGCTGATGTCGATTCCGGTCACATGTTCGGCTCCATGGTTGGCAAAAATGATGCTGAAAATGCCGGTTCCACAGCCGGCATCCAGCACAGATTTCCCCTGAACTTCGTCGTGTGAGAAAAAGATCTCCCAATGTTTTGCCGAAGCCTCGTATTCTGGAATATATTCAGTCCAGACAAGGTCGTAGAATTTACCGACTTTTTCCTTATCCATTTCTTTTCGTCCTCTTTTTTTTTACTTTTTTAATCCCCTTTTTTAAGGGAGCCAGCCGTTTTTGCGGTACCAGGCAACAGCGGCCTTGATGCCTGTTTTGAAGTCCCACTCGGGAGCGTAGCCCAAATCTGTTTTGGCTTTTTGGATAGACAGAGGTTTGGGGTGGATGAAAAAAGCCAGTTTTCCCCTGGTAAGAGGGGCTTCTCTTCCCAAAAGCGAAAAAGTTTTTTCCAATTTCCAGGCAGCCACCCTCAGCGCGAATATGGGAAGAGGGAACTGGGAAAAAGGTGCGTTTGTTGCTTGAGCGATCAACTGCATTATTTCCTTGACAGTGAGATTCTCTTTTCCGGCCAGGTGGAAGATCTCTCCAGTTCCAGCTTTTTCCACACAGAGCAAGATACCCTGGACAAGGTCCTCGATATACACGGGAGTCTGGCGTGTGGTTCCTGTAGTGACCAGGAGGAATTTTTTGGATCCCACAGCCTTAATAAGTTTAAATGTTCGATGATCTCCCGGGCCATATACCCAACCGGGTCTGATCACCACGATGTTCTCTCCATTGTCGGCGAACCGGAGGGCTATCTTTTCTCCCTCGAGTTTCGTTTTATCATAAACATCTCGAGGGGAAGGAGCATGGGTTTCTTTGACGGGACGGTTTTCTCTAACAGAACCAAAAACACCCGCAGAGCTGAAGTGGATCACTCTTCCAACGCCAGCATCGGCAGCCGCTTTCAACACATTTTCCGTTCCCTGCACATTGATAGCAAAAAACTCCTTCTTGTTGATCCGAGAGGCCCCTAGAGCTGCCGCTAGATGAAACAGAACATCTGTTCCCTTGAACATGTCTTTTAAAGAGCTGGAATCTCTGACATCGCCCCGGAAGACCTGGAATTTTCCAAGATCGGGCAAATCCCTTTTGTGGCGGAGGATACTGACCTGCCAATTTTGTTGGAGGAGTTGGCGAGCGAGGTGGGTACCGATAAATCCTGAAGCCCCAGTGATAAAAGCTTTCATGATTCAAGATGCCTTTTTTTATTGACTTTATGTGCTTTTTCCAGTGCCGCAGCGATTTTTTTCTTATAATTATCGAATGTGTATTCTCTTTCTGCCATTCTCTTTGCCGCGAGGGCTCTTTCGGACGCTCTATGGTCGTGCAGGGCAAAAAGAATACCTTGGGCAAAGCTTTTTGGATTCGGATCGGCCAGAATAGATATTTTTTCGCTGAGGACTTGGGAATGGGTCCAGAGATCTGTAGCAACGACCGGTTTTCCGGATTTAATGAAAGAATAAATTTTTAAAGGTGTGTTAGTACCGGCAGTTCGAGGAGAAACCAATACATCGGCCATCGCGATGTACAGTGGGACCTTGGATGGAGTCACCTGGCCGGTGAAAAACACCTTGTCCGAAATCTTGAGCTCTGATGCCTTTTTTTTCATTTCTTCCACATGCAGCGGATTTCCTCCGACTAGGAGAAAAACGACGGATTTATCATCCACTAGGGCGCTTGCCTCAAGAAAAAGAGAAATTCCCTGATAAGATTCGAAATTCCCTGTGTACATGACGATTTTGTCCTTGGAGGAAGCATACTTGGTGCGTTCTTGCTTTATCTGATCCTCCGAGTATCCGGGATGCTCAAAATCCAAAAAGTTTTCGATCAAAGTGGCTTTGTGAGCGACTCCTTCCTTTTCGAGCTTTTGGAACAAGTCCAAACAGATAACGATAATGCTTTGCGCGTTCCTGAGAACGTAGCGCTCCAATGCCAGAAAGATTTTCTTGAGGATTTTTGAACGGGAAAATCGAAAATTTTCCAGTTGTTGCGGTAGACTGGAATGCATGTCATAGAGATGCGGGATTTTTTTGCATTTTGCCAAAACTGTCCCAAACCAAGAGGCTTCTTCATGGGTAAATATCATGTCATGAGATTTTGACATCACAAGGCGTATGGATTTGCAGAGGAGTAAAAAGTCCAGGGGAATTTTGGCAAAAGAAGGGCCAATCTTGATTTTTTTGATAAAAAAGAGGGAGGGAATTCTGTGAATTTTTAGATTGCGAAAACTCTTGTCTTCGCCCAAATGGTAGGTCACGAGATCGACTTCATGACCCAGGTCTGCCAGGGCCTGGAGCCGGAAGTATACGCTGATGGGTGTGCCCCGGGGTTGGAAAAAAGGTTCGGGGGCGAGCATCAGAATTTTCATGACGGGCTCAAGAGTATATCAGTCTTCCTCGGATTCAGCCTGGATGATGTCGCGTATAAAATAGATTTTCTTTTCTGTAGATTCATGATAAGCGCGGACCACGATTTCAGCCAAAAGTCCCAGTGTGATGAACTGGATCCCTATGACAATAAGCAGAATGGAGAGGAGGAGCAATGGGCGACCACTGATTCCCTCCAGCCGGATAAAGCGCACATAGGCCAGCCATAATCCTATGATTCCTCCGATGATTCCACTGATCAGGCCGATAATCCCGAATATCTGCAACGGCCGTGTTGAATAACTCAGCAGAAATTTTACGGTCAACAGATCCAGGATAACTTTAGGAAATCTCCACACGCTGTACTTGGATTTTCCATGGCGGCGCTTCCGGTGATTTACCTTGACCTCTGCGATGGATACGCCAACAATACTGGCAATTGCCGGAATGAACCTGTGCAACTCCCCATACAGTTTAATGTGTTTAATGATTTCCCGGCGGAAGGCTTTCAATGTGCAACCATAGTCATGGAGCTTTACCCGAGTCATCCTCGAAATCAACCAGTTGGCCAGAACCGATGGAAGACGGCGGGTGATAAAACGGTCTTTCCTATTCACTCTCCATCCGTTGACTAGATCATAGCCTTCTTCTATCTTTGCGATGAGAAGATCGAAATCTTGGGGATCGTTCTGCAAATCGGCATCCAGGGTGATGATGATGTTTCCGCGAGCATGGTCGAATCCAGCCGAAAGAGCAGCGGTTTGGCCAAAGTTTTTCCGCAGCTGGATGACCCGGATCCGTGGATCCTTTTTAAAGAGTTGTTTGCAAACGAGAAGAGATTCGTCCTCGCTCCCATCATCCACAAATACTATTTCGTATGACTTTTTCAGATTTTGACAGGCCTCGGTGATTTCTCTGTGGAGTTCAGGCAGATTGGTGGCTTCGTTATAGACCGGGATGACGAGGGAAAGATCGCAATTTTCTTCTGTTGTCATCCCCGCCAATATATCACAAATGGCGCAAGGAAAAAAGAGTATGCCTGACGATCGATTAGCCTGAACTATTCATAAATTATGCCGACACCCATATTTATTTTCTTCAATATCTGCCCGTTACGTAAATTTCCTCTCCAGCATAACATTTAATTCTTCTCCCATGATCTTCTTTACTTCAATGTCGGCATTCTTTCCCCTTCGGGCGAGCCAATATTGCTGGGTGGGTGGGGTGGAGGGTCTCGACTCGTGAATAATCCAGGTTAAGAAATTGGGTCTCAAAAATCGACAAAAGTAGAGAGTCGTGTTTGTGTAATTTGTGAGAGAGATCTGTTTTGATCTGAAATTGACAAGATTGAGGTTATATTTTAGAATGGAAAAAACAAAATGTCGGACCAGAAAATATTGATTGTCGACTATGACCCTAAAAGTCTTGAGAATATGACAGACTTGTTTTCTGCCTACAAACTCGAAATTATCACGGCGGCTGATGGCCAAGAGGCCTATGAAAAGTATAAATCAGAAAAACCCAACCTGATTCTGCTTGAAGCGATGCTCCCCAAACTCCATGGTTTCGATCTTACCCAGAAGATCTATAAGGAAACAAAAGGGAGAATCCCGATTGTTATTGTAACCGGTTTGTATAAAGGCACCCAGTACAAAAATGAAGCCATACGATCTTTTGGCGCTGCTGATTATTTTGAAAAACCGTTCGACAATGAAAAGCTCGTTAAGTCTGTTTTAAACTTGCTTCACGACGAGATGGACATCCAAGAGGATCTCCCTGATCCTGAATCGGTCCTCAAGCTTCTCTCGGATGATGATAAAAGTAAGGATTCCTAATCTCAAAAAACAGTAAGTTTTGATGTTGACAAGGCTTGACATCCATCTAAAATAGGTTTATTCCAAGATACAGGAAAAGGAACTTCGATGACCGGAATATGGACCCGATGTAACAACTGCCGGCGAATTCTCTACAAACAGGACATCCTGGACAATTTTTTTATCTGCCCGGAGTGCAATTTCCATTTTCGGCTTTCAGCCATAGAAAGGCTCAACATGCTTTTTGACCTTGGGCAGTGTGAGCTGATAGATCAGGATATTTTTCCCGAGGATCCGCTTGTTTTCAAAGACACCAAATCTTATGCTGTCCGGCTGAAGGAAAACACAAAAAAAACCGGTCTTTCCGACGCTGTATTGAATGCGGTCGGCACAATGGACGGAATCAGGGTCGTCATGAGCGCGATGGAGTTTGCCTTTATGGGAGGGAGCATGGGATCGGTCGTGGGAGAGAAAATCACCCGGG
>CAYPGQ010000025.1:0-9468 GCA_964410125.1 uncultured Eubacteriales bacterium
TGACAAATTCCCCCTCCAAATCGATAACCTCTGTTTTGTCTCCGATGTATTTTTTCGCCTTTGCATCATCAGAGAGTACGGCTGTAAGTTTGTTTCCGGTAATTGCCAGGGCTTTCGCCGAAGGATTGTCGACATCGGCTGTAAAAATTTCCCCGTTCATCAGCACCAAATCGGCTGGTGCGGTTTGCTCCTTTGTGCAACTAACTAAATTCAACAACAATAAAAATGTGAAGAATAAACCCAGGAAAGTGTGATGTAGACTTATCGATTTTTTCATTCTCCCTCCTTTGTGATTTTTCATTCTTCTCTGGCTTGTTTCAAGCATAGTCGATTATATCCCTGATTAAAAAAAAATGTCAAAGCCAACCCACCCCTTCATTGTTGCAGTGGTGAAGAAGTAGTGTTGACAGTTATGCAGGAAATGAATGTAATATAGGGGAGTGATAGCAATTTCCCTGCAAAAAGGAGGTCTATGAAATGACCAGACAAAACTATTGGCAGTCTTTCCGCATTTTTTGTGTTGCCCTAATCCTGCTCCTGGCGATTCCTGCCATTCCTGAAGATCGTGGAGTGGCCGCTGTCGATGACAGCCAGAATATCTTGGCCGAAAGAGATCGGGCGCGCGTGATGAATGAATGGTTGAAATGGCGCTTGGAGAATATCGTCCCAGAACTGATGCGGAGAGAAGGCATCGATATGTGGCTCGTTATCAACAGAGAGTACAATGAGGATCCCGTTTACATGAGCCTTGTTCCTGAGCCTGTTATGTATGCCAGGCGAACTTCGATTCTTATTTTTCATGACCGTGGGAAAGAGGCTGGAGTGGAGAGAATGAGCGGGAGTTACTACGGTATGGGAGAATGGTACAAATCCACTTGGGTCGATAAAAAGAAACTGCAGTTTGAGAGTTTGGCAGACTTCATTAAAAGACGCGATCCGAAAAAAATCGGGATAAACGTCTCTTCAAGATGGGCCTTCGGGGATGGCCTGAGTGTAAGCCTAAGGGAAAAGTTGGGAAAAGCCCTTGGATCTGAATTATCTTCGAGGTTTGTCTCGGCCGAGAACCTATGTGTGGGATGGCTCGAGATCAGGAGTCCGATGGAATTGAGCGCTTATCGGCACATCTGTGGTATCGCTCATGATATCATTAGGGAGTTTTTTTCGAACAAAATTATCACTCCGGATATCACCACTCCAGATGATGTCGTCTGGTGGATAAGGGATAAGTTCCGGGAGTTGAAACTGGATACATGGTTCCAGCCTTCGATCTCTATCCAAAGGCACAAAAGTGAAGCTGAAAAATACAGTGATGACAGAAGTGTAATCCGCAGAGGAGACCTCCTTCACTGCGATGTGGGAATTAAATATCTTGGGATGTGTACGGATATGCAATGGCAGGCATATGTGTGCAAAATAGGTGAAGAGGACGCGCCAGAAGGTTTGAAGGAGGCATTGCGTCGGGCCAACCGGGTTGGTGAGGTGTTCATGAATGAATTCCAGCTCGGAAGGACCGGCAAACAGATCACGGATAGCGCTATGCGCAAGACTGAAGCAGAGGGATTAAAGCCTCTCATTTATTCGCATCCCGTTGGATTTCATGGACATGGCGCGGGCTGTCAGTTGGATGCACGGCCTTTGGAAAGAGCCCCCGAGGGAATCGAGAAACAAATGGAATATCCGCTGTATTACAACACCGTTTATGCAATCGAATTCAGCAGCACATCCACTGTACCAGAATGGGATGGCCAGGAAGTGCGGATTGGCTTTGAGGAAAATGGGGTTTTTGTGCGTGAAGGGTGCAAGTGGGTAGATGGTCATCAGATAGATCTGTTTCTAATCAAATAGAAATGAATAAAAAAGAAAACCTCATCCTGATTGTTATCCTACTTCTGGCTCTTATTTTGCATTTGGCACACTGGTTGGACGTTCGGGAGGATCCGTTTTTTGCCCAGCTTGTCATGGATAGTGAAGAGTATGATCGATGGGCAATGGAAATTGCCGATGGCAATTGGCTGGGTTCGGAAGTCTTTTTCCAAGCTCCTTTATATCCTTATTTCCTTGCTGTTGTTTACACCCTATTTGGCCATTCCCAGGATGCCGTTTACCTTATTCAGATTGTTTTAAGCCTGTTGGGAATCTATGCCCTTTACCGTGCAGGAAAAAAGATAGCTGGTGAAAAAGTTGGACTTGCTGCCGCGGCACTCTCGGCTTTCTATGGTCTTTATCTTTTTTATGATGTTCAGCTGCTCAAGGAATCCTTGGCTGTTACACTGGTGTGTTTGTTGTTCTGGGCTCTGGTTGAAGCCAGAGAAAAAAAAGGGCCGGCTCTTTGGGTGTGGGCGGGAATTATCTGTGGATTTTTGTCCTTGTTGCGCGAGAACATGCTGCTGATTATTCCTTTTCTGATTCTTCTTTCCATTCGGCCTCGTGAGAGATTTTCTGCCTTTTTCCTTCGTGGTCTCGTTTTTGTATTGGGAGCAGCAATTATTCTTACCCCTGTGGCTTTTCGCAATTGGAAAGTGGGAGGCAATTTTTTGCCTACAACATTCCAGGGAGGAGTGAATTTTTATATAGGTAACAATTCCCAGGCGACGGGAACGTATCGATCCCTCTCACCGGGCAAACAAGTTCCTGCCTACGAGCGAACGGAACCCATCAGGCTGGCAGAAAAAGAGATGGGGAGGACTCTTGAACCCTATGAGGTCTCCAATTTCTGGCTGCGCAAATCCCTCGATTGGGCAAAAAAGAATCCTGATGATTTTTTGAAGCTTCAGGCAAAAAAAGTCCAGATGTTCTGGAGTTGGTATGAGTGGCCGGATGCGGTCGATTATTACTATGTCAAACAGACTTCTATCATCTATAAACTACCCCTCCTCGAATTTGGCAGCATATCCTTTTTGGCGCTCATCGGATTGTGGTTTGTGAGACGTCGGCTCCGGTCATTTTTCCCTGTTCTATTATTTGTCGTGATGTGGATGGCTTCTACCAGCGTGTTTTTTCTGTTTTCTCGATACAGATTGCCTGTGGTACCGGGACTTATTCTCATAGGAGCCGCAGGGATTGGGTCCGTTTTTGCATCTTGGAATCAAAACCGAAAGCAAAGTGTGATCGTTCTGGGGCTTGTTGTTTTGGCGCTGGGAGCGCCTCTTTTTGTGAATCCAAAACCGAAACAAGACCTTGTATTTTATAATTTGGCTTTGGTCTACGAAAGAATGGGAAACACAGCCCTAGCCGTGCAGAACTACAAGAATGCCTATTCCGCCAATCCCAATGATTTTCTCTCTTGTATCAATCTCGGGAATCTTGCCGCTAAAGAAAAAAGGTGGGACGAAGCCCTGGATTGGTATAAAAAAGCGGAAGCTATCGAGTCAGAAGTAGAGGGTGTTCATGCTAATATCGGTGGCGTTTATGTTGCGCAAGGAAATTTCGATGAAGCCGAGAAGGCCTTCGACCGAGCTTTAGAGATAAACGCCGAAAATATCGAGACTCTTCATAACAAAGCCATACTCCTGGCCATGAAAAAACAATTCCGAGAGGCATTGGAAATCAACAAAAAGGTGCTTCAACTTGCCCCCGATTGGCCTCCGGCAGTCCGCTTCCGCGAACGATTGGACCGGATATTTAAAAAAGAATAATCTTCGGAACTATAAACCTATTTCGGCAATGAGGTGAGTAGCTCCCGAAAATTTATCAGTGACAAAAAGCACATACCGGATGTCCACACTGATTGTCCGCTGAAATTCAGGAATGACATAGTAATCTCCTGTCACACTCTCGTAAATCATGTCAAAAATGATGCCGATCTGTTCTCCTTTGGCGTTCAGTGTAGGCGAACCTGAGTTTCCGCCGGTGACATTGGTTGTGTTTAAAAAGCAGGCTGGAATATCATTGAGTTTTTTGTCGACATATTGTCCGAAGTCAGCCTTTTTATGTATCGCCTTTAATTTGGGAGGCACATGAAAAGGGAATTTTCCTGTTTCTTTCTCGATGACACCCTTCAAGGTAGTTTGGGGGAGGTAGAATACAGCATCCCTAGGAGCGTATCCTTTTATGAAACCATATGTGAAGCGGATGGTCGAGTTGGCATCCGGGGCAATCCTGCCTTGTTTTTGAGCGAGCAGGCCATCCAAATAGATTTTCTTGAGGTCCAATTTTTCTTGACTGAGGATTTTGCCCTCCTCTCTGAGTTCTTTCATTTCTTTTTCAAGATCAGCCGCTAGATTCAATAAAGGATCGTCAAGTCTCAAGAGTTCTTCCGGTTTCATCTCAAGGAGCTTGAGACAAACTGCCTTCTCAGAGAGAGAAGTCTTGTCGTAGAGATTATCCACATATAGTTCGATAGCCTCGTTTGAAGGTTTGACCAACAGATTTTTGAAGGCTTCAGGTATCTGTTTCCAGGGGTAATCCACCAGACTTTTGAGTCGATAGGTTAAGAAAGCTCTGTCGGTTTTAAGGTCGTACCCTTTCTCTGCAAGCTCGATGCGTTTTTTGATATCGGATAAATCCCTCTCTTGAAATCCTGGTTCTCTATCGATATCAGGTTTTTTTCTCTCCTCGACAGTCCGGTAGACTGAATGAGCCTGCGCTAGGAGCGCTGATCCCAAGTAAGAACTTACGAGCTGACTGAGCAAATTGCTTTTTTCTGAATGAATTTTGTACTTTTTCATGAAGATTTTTATGTCATCAAGGACCTTAGCATACTTTTTCTGCCTATCTGGATCTTGCTTCGCCCAATCCAGGAATTCCTTTCCCTGATCATTTTTCTTATCAAAAATCGCGCTGTTTTCCATCCCCTCGATTTTGCCTCTGTAATTTTTGAGCGAATTATTCAGGCCATTGATGCTTCTAGCATATTTGATTTGGATTTCCCTGTTATTTTTTCCGGCTTTTTCCAGAAAAACAATGATATCAGAGTAAAGGGTGATTCTCCTTTTCATGTAATCGATATCGGATTCCAACTCAGAGAGGGTATAATTGCGAAAGGTTCTTCCGGGGAAACCCATGACGAATGAAAAATCATTTTCCTGGAATCCCTCCAAGGAAATTTTCAAGATGGATTTTGGCTGATACGGGATATTATCCTGGCTGTAATCCACGCCGATGTTATCTTTCGACACATAGGCTCTGAAGAAGGAGAAATCACAAGTATGCCGTGGCCACATCCAATTGTCGATATCTCCCCCATAGTTGCCGAGATCTCTCGGAGGAGCATAGACAATTCGGATATCCTTTAGTCTTTTAAACAGGAAGAGATAGAACTGATTTCCACTGTACATGCTGGCCACTCTTGCACGGATATCCGTTCCCTGCTTTTCTTCTTCTGCAATGATATTCTTTTTTACTTTTTCTAAAGCTTCGTATTTCTGACGGAAAGACATGGAAGGTTTTAATACAGAAATGACTCTTTCGGTGATTTCTTCATATCCGAGCAACACATCTGCATGAGAGCCCTTGGATGGAATTTCTTCTTGTTTTGTCCAGGCAATAAATCCATTTTGTATATAGTCTTTTTCGGGTGTTGAGGCGCGTTGGAGTGCCCCAAAAGCCACATGGTGATTGGTAAGAATGAGCCCTTCCTTACTGACAAATTCTCCACTCCCTCCTCCCAGGTGGACAACGGCGCTCATCAAACCCGTCCCATCCTTTTTATAAAGGTCATCGGGATTCATTTGCAGACCCAGAGACTTCAAGTTTAGATCTGTCATCTGGTGAGGCATCCACATGCCATCATCGGCTGGGGATGATATGACCAGGAATAGAACAAATGGAATGGATAAAAGCAATTTTAGAAGTTTCATCGTTTGATCTCCTTCTTTTCAGTGGTCTCGATTCGTCATATAAAATGAAATACTATAGTAAAAGAGCTTCAAAGGACAAGTCATTTTACCTGAATTATTCATAAAACTGCCGATGCATTTTTTATGAATAGTTCTGGTTAAGGAAGCGGAGGCTTTTGGGTTCCCGTTCCATATGATAAACGATAATTCCTTGCAGAGTTTTGCGGATCGCTTTTAGTTTTTTTCGTTCCACAGGAAGGTCTTTATCTTTTGGAGGTGGATTTTTCTTCACCCACTGGAGGAATTCGTTCATCTCTTGTTGTATTTCCTCTTTTTTATGAATGGCACAGCTTGTGCAATACACCCCTTCCTTTTTTGAAGAAAGCCATGCTGAGTCTATGATTTCTTTCCGGCATTTCCGGCATTTTTTAAAGCTCGGAAGAAATCCGTTTATTTTGAGAATCCAAACTTCAAAATAAGCTCCCAATAAATCCAGATCGCCCCCAGCGTTCAAGGCTTTGAGGGTGGATTCTAAAAGGCGGAAAAGAATGTCGTCTTTTTCCCTGGAAGGAAAAAATTCCTCGATGAGCTCTGAAAAATAGCTGAGAATAAATGCTCTATCCAAATCTCTTTGAAGGTCGAAGTTGGACTCGATGAGATCGCAGTTGTTGAGGACGACCAGGTCTTTATGTTCCTTTTCGTAATAATGAAGTGTGACGTGGGAGAGAGGTTCCAGGCCGCTCCCGAAGCGGTTCCCAAATTTCCGTGCTCCCTTTGCTATCCCTTTGACGATACCTTTATTTTTAGCAAAAAAGACAACGATCTTATCCTGTTCTCCCACGTGGAAAGTTCTCAGGATAAAAGCTTCGGATTGTTCCAGTGGCATCGGAGGTTATGTGAGGTGTGTCAGAAATATGGTTCCGAATCCAAGGAACGTCAGGAATCCCATTGAATCTGTACACATGGTGAGAAGGTTGACCGACCCAAGAGCCGGATCGAGGCGCAGGAGTTTCAGAAAAAGAGGAATAAGGGTTCCGACCAAAGCGGCAACAAACAGATTGACGATGCAGGCCAATCCCAGAACCAAGCCGAAATAGAGATTGCCGATGAGTGCATACGAAAGTCCGCCAAGAATGGAACCTATTATGATGCCGTTTCCTATCCCGACCATGATCTCTTTAAACAGGGCTTTTCTGGCTGAAAACCAGTCGATCTGCCCGATTGCGATTTCGCGGACCATTATCGCGATTGTCTGGTTTCCGGCTATTCCGCCCAACGCTGCAACCAGAGGCATAAAAACAGCCAGCTCGACTACCTTTTCGATCGTGCCCGTGAAATTTTTGACAACCAATGGAGCCAAAGATGCGGTTAAAAGGCTAAAGAGAAGAAAAGGGAGTCTTTTTTTGAGAGAGGTAAAGGCGCTGTCCTGGACTCTGTCAGAAGTGTGCAAGGATACCATTTTGTACATGTCTTCGGTTGCCTCTTTATCGATAACATCGATAATGTCGTCGACTGTCACTACACCGACAAGCTTGTTTTCTGTGTCTACAACAGGAATAGCCACAAGATTATAGGAAGCTACATTTCGCGCCACAACTTCCTGGTCAGTTTCAGTGTGGACGCTGATGATTTCCTTTGTCATGATCTTTTTTAGCGGTGTATCGGGACGAGCAAAAAGGAGTTGCCTTAAAGAAACCACCCCCACAAGCCGTTCTTGGTCATCTATGACATAAAGATAAAACGTAGATTCCACATCCCCTTCCAACTGCATAGCAGTGATGGCATCCGAGATATTGGTGTTTTCGTTCAGCGCATAGAAATTGGGAGACATGATGCGGCCTGCAGTTTCTTCTTCGTAGAGCAGCAGTTCTTTAACGTCTTCAGATGGCTTTTCTTCCATAGCAGCAAGGACAGCATTTTGCATGTCTTCGGGCAAATGCTGGAGGATGGGTGGCACATCGTCAGGAGGAATATCTTGAAGAATTTCAGAGATTTGCTCCACAGGAAGTTCATTCAGCATATCAGCAGCGTCTTCCGGTACCAGTTCACTGAGGACTTCTCCCCCTTTTTCTTTGTCATTTTCATAGATGGTGTTGAATAGAGTGAGCTTTTCCCTAACAATAAGATAATTCATCAGGGAAGCGATGTCAGCAGCATGTAAGTTTTTTACCAAGTTCCACAAGCGGGATAGAACTCCCATATTGATAAACTTCCGGGCAGAACTGATGACCAATCTCATAGCATCGACTTTCATTTCATTTTCCTTGAGTCGCCGCCAATCACGATAGCATAAAACATTTCAGGTGTAAATTGAAAAGGAGAGAGAAGTTATTTTTTGTTGTAGAAATATTTGTTCGTCTCTAGAACTATCACACTGCTGAGTCCTATAAGTCCGACGAGATTGGGAAAGGCCATCATGCCGTTCATGATATCCGAGACTCTCCAGACGATCTCGAGCTTGAGCATTGCTCCGATCGCGACAAAAATGACAAAAACAATGCGGTAGCCTTTAACAGCTCTTGCTGAAAACAAATATTCGATGGATTTTTCCCCATAATAACACCAACCCAATATGGTTGAATAGGCAAAACAAATCAAACTGACAGTCACGACGAATCCGCCGAATCCTCCGGGAAGAAAAGTGTCGAATACGATTGTCGTGAGTTCGGCACCTGTGTATCCCGATGTCCAAAGATCAGAGGAAAGGATTACGAGTCCGGTCATTGTGCAAACCACAAGGGTGTCGATAAAGGTTTGAGTCATAGAAACAAGCGCCTGTTTGACGGGATTCGGAGTTCTTGCCGCAGCAGCTGCTATCGGGGCTGAACCCAGCCCGGATTCGTTGGAAAAAACACCCTTTGACACGCCCATACGGATTGTGTGCATAACCGTGGCGCCCAAAAATCCGCCATATGCAGCTGTGGGCGTGAAGGCGGATTTAAAGATCAGGGCGAAGATCTGAGGAATATCCGTGATCTTCATTATCAGGATGATTGTCGCTCCAAAAAAATATACGATTATCATTATGGGCACGAGGACTTGGGTGACTTTGGCGATGCTTTTTATCCCTCCGAGAACGACCATGGCCGTGAAGGCAGCAAGAGTGAGCCCTGTTACCCAAGGGGGCACACCCAAAGATGTTTGGACAGAGTCCGCGACAGAGTTGGATTGAACCATGTTCCCTATCCCAAAGGCAGCGAGGAATGCAAACACAGCAAAAAGCACACCGAGCCATTTTGCTTTAAGTCCCTTTGAAAGGTAATACATCGGCCCGCCGCTCATGGTCCCGAATTCGTCTTTTTCTCTATATTTTATCGCCAATACCGCTTCGGAATATTTAGTGGCCATCCCGAAAAGTCCTGTAATCCACATCCAGAAAAGAGCCCCAGGACCTCCTACAACGATGGCAATGGCCACCCCCACAATATTTCCTGTACCGACAGTTGCAGCGAGCGCTGTCATCAGTGCTTGAAAATGGGATATGTCGCCCTTTTCCTGGTCGTCTTCTTTTCTTTTGATAAAAGCGAGATATAGAGAATAAAAAAGACCTCTTATCTGCAGCCCTCTTAGTCGTATGGTGAGAAACACACCTGTCCCGACTAGAAGGATAATGAGTGGAAGGCCCCAAATGTAGTCTCTGATTTGTGTTAAGAAGGCAAGCAGTTGACTATCCATATTATTTCCGTTTGTC
>CAYPGQ010000025.1:9568-45750 GCA_964410125.1 uncultured Eubacteriales bacterium
TCTGATTTGTGTTAAGAAGGCAAGCAGTTGACTATCCATATTATTTCCGTTTGTCTGAAATAAAATTTTTTTCCATTATAACAATCAGCAGAACATTGGTCTATTTCTTTTTAAACTCGGGCAAGTAAAAATGGTCCTTGTAGTTTTTATGAATAATTCAGGGAGTTAGCCGAGGAAGGATATCCCTAACCCCCTAATTTTTTCTTCAAGAACTTTGTTGTCGAGTTTAAGTTCGGATGCTGCCTTCGGTATATCCCAATCGTTATTTAGCAAGATTTTGTGGATGTACTCTTTCTCGAACTGTTCCTTTGCTTGGACAAGGGATTGATTTTCTTCTATGGTCGAAATGAACTGAGATTCGATCGGTTCCACAAGAAGGGATAGGTGGGTAGATTTTATTTCTCTTTCTTGAACCATGATGACGAATCTTTCGATCACATTGATAAGCTCGCTCACATTCCCTGGCCATGAATAATTAATGAAGGCTTTCATTGCTTCTTCGTCCATGGTTTTTTGTTTTTTTCCGTATTCTTTTGCAAAGTAATTCAGAAAGTATTCTATCAATAATGGGATATCTTCCTTTCGTTCCCTAAGGGGGGGGATAGCCATCGGGATTATATTGAGCTTGAAAAAGAGGTCTTCTCTGAATTGTGAAGCGGAGATATGTTCTCTTAGATTTTTGTTGGTTGATGCAATCAGGCGGACATCTGATTTAATGGATTCTGATGATCCCAAAGGTTCGAACTTTTGTTCCTCGATGAAACGGACAAGTTTGGCCTGGGTTTTAAGGCTCATTTCTCCAATCTCATCAAGAAAGAGGGTGCCTCCATCCGCAAGAAGGATTTTTCCTTTTTTTCCCCGTTCTGAGCCCGCCTTTTCTTCTCCCTCACGGCCAAACAGTTCGCTTTCGATCAGATCCTCGGGAATGGCAGCAGAATTGATTTGTATGAATCTTTTGTGTTTTCTCGGGCTTTGCTGATGGATAAAACGAGCAACAAGCTCCTTTCCTGTACCGGTTTCCCCGTATATCAACACTCGGCCGCTTGTGGGGGCTGCCATATCTATCTCATGTTTTAATTTTTGGATGGCATGGCTCTCTCCGACCAGATGGAATTTGGCTTCCAACCTTTCCCGTAGTTGGATATTCTCTTCCTCCAGCTTTTTTTGGCGGAGAGCGTTTTTGACGGTCAGCACTACTTTTTCCAGTGATAGCGGCTTTTCTAAAAAGTCAAAAGCCCCCAATTTCGTCGCCTTGACAGCGGTGGCAATCGATCCGTGTCCCGAAATCATGACCACTTGAAAATCTTCTTCTTCAGTGTTTAGTTTTGCAAGAACGTCGAGACCACTCATCTGTGGCAGCCAAATATCGAGAAGAACCAGGCCAAAATTTTCGTTTTTAAGAATATCGAGACCTGTTTCACCCATATCTGTTGTTGTAACAGCAAAACCTTCGTCTTCAAGGATGCCCTTCAAGGAAGAGCGTATCCCTGCCTCATCGTCGATCACAAGAATTTTGTCTTTTATCATGTTGGTATCTGAATTATAAATTTTGCGCCATGAGGTTTGTTGTCCTCCACTTCAATGGAACCTTTATGCTCACTGACGACTTGGTTGACAATGGCAAGCCCGAGGCCCGTGCCTTTCTTTTTTGTGGAATAATGGGGATGGAATAACCTATCTCTCTCTTTTTGCGGGATCCCAGGTCCAAAATCGGCGATTTCGATGTTCACCCGTTGATGATTCTTATCGAAGGATGTGTTTATCTGGATTTTCCCCTTTTTGTTCATCGAATCGATTGCGTTGTCGATCAGATTGATGAAAACACGTCTCATCTGATCAGGATCGATCAGAAGAGGGGCTGGGATTTCTGGGGAAAACTGCGTTTCGAATTCTATATCGGAGAATATCCCGGTGAATAAAGAGATTGTTTGCTCGATGATCAAGTGAAGGTCTGCCGATTGGAGACGGATGCTGGGCATACGAGCAAAGTTTGAGAATTCATCCACAAGAGATTTTATCGTACGCGCTTCTTGGACGATGGTATTGGCACCTTCTTCGATGATTTCACTGGAACGGGTTTTGTTTGCCTTCAAATTTTTGATAATCCTTTCAGCTGAGAGCTGGATAGGCGTGAGTGGATTTTTAATCTCATGGGCAACCCGTTGGGCAATCTCTTTCCACGCAGATATTTTTTGGGCCTTGATAAGTTGGGTTAGGTTGTCAAGAACGACTATCATACCCGAAAATTCAGAGTTCGCTTTTCTCAACGGGGACAAAGCCAAAGCCAAGGTTACATTCTGAGTATCGAAGTTTATATTTATTTCCTTATCAGAAACTTTGTGCTTTTTCTGGAGTCCTCTCTTGATATTTTCCACGATTTCGCCGTAATTGTCGTCGTTGAGCACATCTTTGTAGCCCTTTCCGATCAAATTTCTCTGTTTGAGGCCTAGCATATCACGAGCCGTAGGATTAATGGTGGTGAGGATGCCTTGCGCGTCCAGAGTTATAACACCCGTGGTGATGTTGTTGAGGACTGTCTCGATATACTGCTTTCGTCCTTCCAGTTCGGCTGTTTTTTGTGCGATATTATGCTGGCTTTCGTTGAGGTCTGAAATCATCTGGTTGAAAGAGTCGATCAGAATACCGAGTTCGTCAGATGCCGGATCTTCGACACGGACTTCTAAATTTCCTTTGCTGACTTCTTTTGTGGCAAGGGCCAACTTTTCGATCGGGACCGTTATGCCTCTTGCTAGATGGAATCCGATCCAGCTTGCTGCAAAGATAATAAGGAGTGTAATGAATATCAGTGTGATGAAGTAAAAAGCTTTGACCGGATTTTTTTGGATTTTGAGTTGACTGTATCTCTGGACATAGGCTGAGATATTATTGATCTTTTCAGCGTAGTTTTGAGGGAGGAATTTTCCCGCCACGACCAGAACATTCTCCCCATTAGGGACGTTGAATGAACTCCCTCCTCGGATCATTTCCCCGTTGCCCATTGGATCGATGCTGCTGAAGGGCTCTCCGAGATGGGCTCTCTTTACCAGATTGGGTTTGATATCTCTGTAGTATTGAAACGGAAGGTCGGGATTGAGATAGGTGAACAGCTCTTCTTCGGCAACAAAAACACCGATTTCATCCAGCTTGTATTCTGTCAATTTGTTTCGCACAAATTCCATCAACGGAAGTCTCCGGTTTAGGTCGATGAGATTCTGTTCCTGGATGGCTGTGCTGAGTTGCTTGGCGTAGTGACGGGTTGTTTCTTCTCCGTTGATATAAAATCCATCGGTGAGACCTTTGGTATCGTCTAAGATCCGGTCTATCGGTGTCTTGAACCACGTCTCTACGTTTCGGCTTATGAGATCGCTGGCAAAAAAGAATAAAAGGAGCGTGGGAATAAGGGAAAGCGCGATGAAAAAGAGCAGAAGTTTTGTCTTAAAATGAGCTCCAAGAACTTTCCTCTTTCTCTCCAGATAAAGTTTTGTCAAATTTCTCCCCAGCACGAACAAAAGGATGAGGAACATCAAGAGGACGATAATCTGAAGAGAGTTGAGAAGAATGTTAGTAAATGAAGTAGGGGAAAATTCTTGGGCTTCCCGAATAATAAATTCGATTGTAAAAAACAGAATGATTAGAAAAATGATGATAGCAACAACAAAACGGGAGCCTTTTTTCTTTGTGTCTGCCATGCCTATAGATTCATAATTCTTTTTTCTTGGCAATAAAATCTTGATAGTTATCCAAGGTGATTTGGATGTCTCTTTCAACTTCTCCTAGTTCTCCGAATTTTATTCCTTCTTCGCCATTGATGGTATATGTGATCCCACCCGCGTTTCCGATATGAATGAGAAATTCTTGGAGTGCTTTGAATTGGAGGCGTTCCCCTGGAACCTTAATCCCGCTGTCCAGCATTTCCTGGTCCGCAAATATCTCCAGCCATGTTTCCTGTTGAACCGTGATTTCAATGTTCAATTCTTCCTGCTCGATTTCTGGTTCTTCCTGAGTGATGGGAGGTGTGGTTATGGGTTTCTCTTCTGTATTTTGTGTGGTGGATTCCATTTTCGATGTAGCGGGAGGAGGACTCTCATCCTTTCGGAAAACAAAGTACATGACTATGATGAGTGCAAGAATGGCCAAAACCATCAAAGCAAAGAGCAATGAGATTTTTTTCTCTTTCGGGAGGGATTCAGGGCGTTCATTCACTTTGGATTTTTTGTCTCCATTTGATGTCTCTTGCGTTTCCCGGGTTTGCAAACCTTCAAGATAGGTGTTTAAGGCACTTTGTTCGTCCAGACCCAGGTATTTTGCGTAGGTGCGGATTATGCCTCTTGTGAAGAATTGTTCAGGCAACATATCAAGCCGGTCTTCTTCCAGGGCGCGCAGGAATCTGATGTTTATTTTTGTCGAATCTGCAATTTCTTTCAGAGAAATCCCCCTGAGATCACGCTCTCTCTTTAGTTCTTGCCCTATAAAAGCCATTTTCTCGAATTGTAGGATAAGAAGTCTCTTAAGTCAATCTTTGCAGCCCTTTCGACTCGAGATAATCCCTTAATAGACTTTGAATTTTTGTGAAGGGCCAGGGTTTAGGATTTTAGGAATTTGGCGATAGAACTCAGACTTCCAAACAAGCCGATCACCGCACCTGAGAAGATGAGCGCAAAGCTTTGTGAAAATGTGAGATAACGAAAATTGATCAATTCATTCAAGACGCCTAAAGATGAGCCAAGATAGACAGGAAATAGCTTTATCACGACAAAAAGGAGCAGAAGAGACAGTATGCCCCCAAGGGCTCCCAAAATTGTGCCTTCGGTTAAAAATGGAATTCGGATGAAGATATTCGTTCCCCCTACAAAACGAAGGATTTCTATTTCATCTTTTCGAGCAATAACGTTGAGCTTGATAACGTTGGAAACGATAAAGAATGAGGCCAAAACCAGGATTCCTCCGAGGAAAAAACCGACTGCTCTGGCCAATCGGCTGAGCGACTGCATTTTTTCTACCCAGTCCTTGTTGAATTGGACATCCTCGATACCTTTCATCCCTCTCATTTTATCGATAAAGGGCTGAGTTTCCTCATAAGTAAGATCTTTCTCTCGAAGTGATATCTCATAGGATGATGGAAAAGGATTCAACTTGAGGTTGTCAACGATTCCCTTGAGGTCTGGGAATTTTATCAGGAATTTTTCCATGGCTTCTTCTGAGCTTACGAACTGAGTTTTTTGCACAAAAGGAGACTTTTCCAGTTCCTTTGTGATAGTCTCTCTGTCTATTGGAGAGATGTCTTTGTTCAGGAAAAATACAACAGCCATGTCTTGGGATAGCTGTTGAGCTGCGTATTGGAGGTTGTTCGATAGGGAGACAAAAATCCCGACGATAAGGAATGATAAACATATAATCGTAACTGAAAAAACATTTCTAGCCCTGAATTGCCAGAGATTATTCAGAGTTTCTCGTTGGAAATGTTTGAATTTTTGTGGTATCAAATGTTTTCCTCTCTCAAGAGCTTCCCTTTGTATAAAAATACAATTTTTTCCCCAAAATGCCGGATCAGTTCTCGATCGTGGGTGCAGATGATGACCGTGGCTCCTTTTTTATTGATTTCTGAGAACAGACTCATTATCTCATAGGCAAGTTCTGTGTCGAGATTTCCGGTGGGTTCGTCGGCTAAAATAATGTTTGGATTGTTTACCACAGCTCTTGCTATGGCGACTCTTTGTTGTTCCCCATATGAAAGATGAGAAGGATATTCCCACATCTTTTGATGGAGATTGACCATTCTGAGAGCATTAAATACCCTGCGTCTCAGTTCTTTTCTTGGGTAACCAAGAACTTGGAGAACGACGGCAACATTGTCGAATACTCTCTTATGAAAGAGCAGCCGGAAATCTTGGAACACAATTCCCATCGTGCGTCTTAGTCTGTAAATCTTGTGGTCGGAGATTCGCAATATGTTTCTCCCATCCACGACGATTTGACCGTGTGTAGGAAAGATTTCGCGGAAAATGATTTTAAGAAGGGTGGATTTTCCCGAACCGCTGGGTCCCGTCACAAAACAAAAATCGCCTTGGTTGACCTTAATGGTGACATCTTTTAAAGCCCAGTCAGGTTTCTGGTATTGTTTCCAAATATGATATAGTTCAATCATCTGTTGAGGAAAGATTATAGCACAACGATTTGGCCAATCAAATAAACCACCTGGATTATTCACGAGTCGAGATTGCCGCAGCGGCAAGGAAGTAGCCCATGAAGTTGTATTTATATACCGCGAATGGGCTGCAACAAAGCCGATGTTGTGAGATCGGCTCGCCCGCAGGGTAAAAGATGTTGACACATATAAATATACCAATCTAGATTTTTGTGAAAAAGGTGTGTCAACAGCTTTTATAAATAATTCAGCCTAAGGGATGAAAAGATACATAAACCACCCAAACAACAAAGCACCAACAACCATGATGAGAAACAGAGAAACAAAGTAGCGAATTTGTGCTTTTCTCTCGCGTCTTCGGATGATAGCCAAAACGACGCAGACAAAAATGGCATAGATAATCATGGAGAATAGGTGACTTTTCAGAATCATGTCTTTTTTCCTGAAGCGATGTCGAAAGCATCGAGAGCCACGAGATAGTTCAACAGTCCGGCACCGGCAATGTATGCTGTGCCGAATTCAAAAGTTGTACTTTTAAGATTTCCTATGCCGAACGTAAAAATTTTGGATAAAAAGTAATAAAATCCTATTCCCAAGTCGGAAAAGAAACCAAGAATTGTCAGAGGGTTTTCTGTCTGAAATGCATATATTCTGCCTTCGAGGAATAGACCGAGGCCGTACATGCAGGTTATGCAAACAAAAAAGATGAGTCCTTTCCAATATTTTTTCAAGACGATATGGCCGAGTCCGGGAAATAACCATCCCAAGACCATGCACGTGAACGATTTTATTTTCATTTTTGAGTAGAAATGATAATGGAAATAACCATTCAAATCAAGCGCAAATCCGCAAACCGCAACATTTACTTTGTATAAACTATCAGCAATCAGGCAAACTGACGATTCATCTTCCCTGACTGCATATAAAATTATTGCATGTCTATGAGAGTTTCATTATAATGAGTAATCGTTCAGGGAGGGAAAAACATATGTATGCAATCTGTGCGGACAAGAGGTCATCGTTGCCAAATCTGGAATCGTCACATTGATTTGTTGCAACCAGCCGATGAAAAGCAAAGAAGAATAGATAAACGAATTTAATAAGGAGTAAAGATGGATTTAAAAAGTTATGAAGATATTATTAAGTTTGCCATAAGCAGGGAAGAGGCGGCTATCGATACTTACGGGGATATGAGCGAGAAGGCTAATATGCCTGGTTTGCGGGAATTGCTTCTCGAACTGCAAGATGAAGAAAAAAATCACAAGAAGCTCCTTGAGGAAATCAACCAAGATCAGATCTCATCATTCAGGACAGATGAGGTTATTGATCTAAAAATATCCGATTATTTGACAGAAGAACCGCCAGGCGAAGATATGACCTTCCAAGATCTCCTTATATTAGCCGCGAAGAAAGAGCAGAAAGCTGTGGAGCTTTATACAAAGTTGGGGGAAGGTTCCGATAGCGAAGATTTGAAGAAGCTGTTTGATTTTCTGATCGCTCAGGAAAAAGCCCATAAGTTGAAATTGGAGACAGAATACGAAAAGCATGTTCTTGAGGATAACTGATTAAATCTTCCCGCTTAAGAAGCTTGTGACACAAGATTTTTTTAAGGAGAAAAAAATGGAAAAATGGGAATGCACAGCATGTGGTTTCATTTACGATCCTGAAATTGGCGATCCCGATAACGGAATCGAACCCGGCACAGCTTTCGAGGATCTTCCTGACGATTGGGTTTGCCCGCAGTGTGGTGTTGGGAAGGAATATTTCCAGAAGATGGCCTGATAAAAACGAGATATTGAAGCATGCGTGTTTTAGTGGTGGGAAATGGCCTAGCCGGGACGATTGCATCCAAAACGCTCCGTGAACTCAGCCCTGCTGCAGATATTGATATTTTTGCCGAAGAAAAGCACCTTTATTATCCCCGTCCGAATCTGATCGAATTTCTGGCCGGAAACACCTCCCAAGGAAACCTATTCGCCTTTTCAGAGGAATGGTTTGACGATCATAACATTTCCATTCATCTCGGGCAGCCTGTAAGAAAGCTTCATCCCGAATCAAAACACGTTGAGTTGGATGGAGGGAAAAAAGAGGCCTATGATTTTTTGCTTCTGGCCAATGGAGCATCATCCTGGGTGCCTCCCATTAGAGGAGCAGATAAAAAAGGGTTTTTTACCCTCAGGACCTTGGATGATGCCGTTGCCATAATCGAATGGATCAAGGACCACCCGAATGTCGTTATCATTGGGGGAGGATTGTTAGGCCTGGAAATAGCACGGGCTGTCCGTACACGCGGAGCATCGGTCCAAGTTGTGGAATTTTTCCCCCGTTTGCTGCCTCGGCAGCTGGATACTGAGGGAGCCTCAGTCCTGCAGTCAAAGATCGAAGATATAGGAATAGAAGTTCAACTGGGTATTGTCACAGAAGAAATTTTTGGGGAAGGAAAAGTAAAAGGTCTTAGGTTCAAGAGCGGAGAAGAACTGGAAGCACAAACCGCTGTCGTAGCTGCAGGGGTAAGACCGAATATCCGCATTGCTGCGGAGTCAGGCCTTGCGACAGATAAAGGTATCATCGTCGATGATTCTCTCCAGACAAGCCACCCGGGTATTTTTGCAGCAGGAGACAATGTTCAGCACAAAGATAAAATTTATGGCATCATACCAGCCTCGTTTAACCAGGCTAGAACCGTGGCTTTCAATATCGCGGGACACGAAAAAAAATACACGGGGACTGTTCCCTCGAATACATTGAAGGTTGTCGGTTTGGATTTGACCTCGATCGGATTAGTGACTCCGGAAGAAGGAACGGCTGATGAATTTAGAAAAATGATCAAAGAAGAAGGAATTTATAAAAAGATCGTTATTCAGAATGGAAAACTTATCGGAGCCATATGGATGGGAACAAAACAGAACATTAACGAGATCAACCGCATTATCCTTCAACAGATCGATGTCGAAAAATGGAAAGGATCATTGATGGAAGAGGATTTTGATTTTTCTGTCCTATGAAAAATAAAACCTTTGCTTTTCTTTTAGCTATAATTCTGTTTGCGGCACCTGCACTGGGCCAAATTTCTGGGTATGTTTCTGCCAATTATTTCAAAAGCCAAGAAGATGGGGATTATTTCATGGGAACTTTTAGAAATCCTCTGTTTGGGCTGATTTTCACGGGGGATATTTCTACTGGTTTTGCCTACGGAGCCGAGTTTCGGGTCACCGATATCTCCAAAATCGAGATCGATCAAGCTTGGGTAGGACTCAGTCCTTCGGAAACTTTCCGTCTTCAAGGAGGCCTGTATCTCGTACCCTTCGGGATTTACAACCGTATCAACAGGCCGCACCAAACGGCCTTGATTAATTCTCCTCTGCATGTGGAGTATTGCTACCCAGAACGGTGGAGAGACATCGGGGTACTGGTCGATGGGACAATCGGAGGTTTCGTGTACCAAGGGTATTTGGGAAATGGTCTTCGGGAAGGGCAAATCCTCCGAGATGGCCAACAGTTTGAGGATAACAACAAGGATAAAGGAAAAGGGGGCAGAGTCGGTTGGAGACTCAGTCAGGGCTTCGAGTTGGCCTATTCTATCAATACCGGAAAATACGATGATGAAGACAGCCGGAAGTTGACCCTACACGGAGTGGATGTGAACTGGATGACTGCGGACTGGCAGATAATGGGAGAGTATACAAAAGCCATTATTAAAAATCCAGAAGGCTACACGAACGGAGAAGCCGAAGCCTATTTTGTTCAGGTTGTGGTATATATAGGTGAGTTTCAACCCTTCGCGAGCTACCAGAAATTGAAATATGTGGATCCTTATCATGGGCCAGGATTTTCTGTTTTATTCGGATCCGGAGAAGGGATTTCTGTCGACAGAAGCCGTTGGGCGCTGGGTGTAATCTATATTCCCGTTCCCAATATCTTCATTAAATTCGAATACGATTTCAATCGAGAGAAAATCATCACTAAAGAGGACGATTTATGGGTTGTTCAAGTGGCCGTCCATTTTTAGGCTTGTTTCCCTAAATGACTTCTGATAGAATCTTGTCCTTGTTTAACCTGAATAGTCCAGGTTAATTCTGTTTGAGAGAAAAATTTAGCAATTATCAAGGGTATATTTATGGCAAATATCGTTGTGCTCGGTACTCAATGGGGTGATGAAGGAAAAGGCAAGATTATCGATCTCATCGCTCCGTCATTCGATGTAGTTGCTCGTTCTCAAGGAGGACACAATGCGGGCCACACCATCTATATCAACGGCAAAAAAATTGTGCTCCATCTAATTCCCTCAGGGATACTGCGTTCGGACAAACTCTGCATCATCGGAAACGGAGTTGTCATCAATCCTGCCGCTTTTCTTGAAGAATTGGCAGAATTGGAAAGTTACGGCATAAAAAACGAAAAAAACGTGGCGATCAGCAAAAAAGCTCATCTGATTCTTCCGTACCACTCCTTGGTAGAAAAAATCAGCGAAAGAGAAAGAGGTTCCAAAAAAATAGGAACGACCTCACGGGGAATAGGCCCTGCCTATCAGGATAAGGCGGCACGTTTAGGGATTCGAGCTGGAGACCTGCTCAATCTATCTGTTCTTAGGGAAAAGATCGAGCAGAATGTGGACGAGAAAAACATCTACCTGGCCCACTACGGTGAGAAAAAACTGGTCAAAGACCAGGTCTTTGAGGAATTCGTCGCATATGCGCATCGTTTGAAGAAGTACATCAAAGATATTTCTCTTATCCTCGATGATTGCATTCAACAGGGGAAACCCATCCTGTTTGAAGGGGCACAGGGTACTCTTTTAGATATCGATCATGGGACATATCCCTATGTCACATCCTCCAACTCAACGGCCGGGGGTGTTTGCACAGGATTGGGTATAGGACCTGATAAAATCGATGCTGTTATTGGCATCATGAAAGCCTATACCACCCGGGTTGGAGGAGGCCCTTTTCCGACTGAGATAGCCGGGGAGACCGGTCGACTGCTCATGGAAAAAGGAAATGAATACGGAGCTACAACGGGGAGACCACGGAGATGCGGATGGTTTGATGCCGTTGCTGTGGCCTATTCCTGCCGGATCAATGGCATAAAAAAAATCGTGTTGACCAAACCCGATGTGCTTGATGTTTTGGATGAGATACAGGTGTGTGTGGGGTACATGCACAAAGGAGAGAGGCTGAGAAGTTTTCCATCCGATATCTGGGAGCTGGCGGAAGTGGAACCCCGATTCAAAAAAGTTAAAGGGTGGAAAGAGCCTATCTGTGGAATCAGAGAGCGCTCATCTCTTCCCCAAGCCTTTATGGATTATGTCAAACTCATCGAAGATCTTATCCAGGCCGATGTTTCGATCATCTCGACGGGGAAGGACAGAAAAGACTCCATTTTGATAGAAGAAAACCTGGAATCATTGATAGATTTGGATAAAATAAAAGCTGAGCTCTGATTTTTCCTCGTTATGAAAACTAAACCAATGCAATGGATCGAGATCGATAGCTCTGCCCTCACCCACAATATCCATCAATTTCGCCGAATTATCGGAAAAAATAGAACATTATTGGCAACGGTTAAAGCCAATGCATACGGCCATGGCATCTTGGAAGTGGCAAAAATCGTACTTCAGAAGGGAGTTGACTGGCTTGGTGTCCATTCCATTGACGAGGGGATTCTCCTTAGGCAGAAAAAGGTGAATTGCCCCATCCTTGTTTTAGGGTATATTTCCAGTGATGAGTTGGAGCAAGCAATAAAATACAACTTAAGGCTTACCGTCTATAATCCGGAAACCATTAAACGCTTAGGTTCTCTCACTGCCCAATCGAGGAGGAAAATCCGCCTTCATGTGAAGGTCGAAACCGGGACTCACCGTCAAGGGATTCTGGAAGAAAATCTTTTCTCTTTTGTTGAAATAATCCAAAGGCACCCTGGTTTGATTTTGGAAGGGATATCCTCCCACTTTGCCAATATCGAAGATACTACGGATCATTCCTATGCCCGTTTTCAGCTTGATAATTTTAACAGGATCATTCATAAGCTTGAAGATAACGGGATCGAAATCCCTATTAAGCATATCGCTTGTACGGCGGCTGCCATTCTTTTTCCGGAGACTTATTTTGATCTGGTTCGTATCGGTATAGGTATGTACGGTCTCTGGCCTTCCAAGGAAACGTATCTGTCATGCATTCTTCAGAATCGTAAACCGATTCAATTGAAACCGGTCCTTGCCTGGAAAACCCGGATCGCTCAAATCAAAAAAGTTCCAAAAGGTGCCTATGTCGGATATGGATGCACATTCCGAGCGACTCGAGATATAGTGCAGGCAGTACTGCCTATTGGTTATTATGACGGATACTCCCGGGATTTTTCCAACTTGTCTTATGTATTGATCAAAGGGCAAAGGGCCCCTGTGCGTGGGAGGGTGGCCATGGATTTTATCATGACAGATGTGACAGATATTCCCGATGTAAAAGTGGAGGATGAAGTTGTGCTTCTAGGGGAGGGTGGAGGTGATAACATTACGGCTGATGACCTTGCCGCTTTGGCAGGGACCATCAATTATGAGATAGTCACGCGCATTAGTCCCCGGATACCAAGGATCATCCTTTAGCTAAGTAACATCCCGATCGAGGATGTTCTTCGCCACATAGAAAGAGTGTTCTTCGGCCAGAAGGGAGCGGCTCATTATCGAAATTCCGGTGTTTCTGTATTGTTTATACAGTTGTCTTTTCTAGGCGTATAGAGGACAGTCTGGTCAAAATGAAGTATAATACTTAGTTTGGTGTGATAGTTGCAAATATGTTGATTTCATGTATAAACTTACGAGAAGCCAGGATGAATATTTTTTAATATAGGAGAAATAAACGATGAAAGAAAACGTGGATAAGGTACTGGACAAAATTCGTCCTTCGCTCATGGCTGATGGAGGGAACGTTGAACTGGTGGATGTGGAGGATGGGGTCGTTAAGGTGAGATTGACCGGAGCTTGCAGCGGTTGTCCGATGTCTCAGATGACACTAAAAATGGGAATCGAACGATTGATTAAACAAGAACTCCCTGAGATCCAAGAAGTCGTTGCCGTTTAGCGATGAAAAGAATTTACCTCGATCATATTGCGAGCACACCCCTTCATCCAGAAGTTGTTGAGGCTATGCTGCCCTTTCTTCACGAGAAGTTCGGCAATCCCCAAAGTCTTCATTCTGACGGACAGCAGGCCTCAGAGGCCATCCAGGAAGCACGAGAGAAAGTCGCGCAGCTTATCAATGCGGAATCATCCGAGATTTTTTTTGCATCCAGCGGATCGGAAGCCAACAATTTTGCCCTTAAAGGACTGGTGTTAGCCCATCAGAAGCAGGGGAAACACATCATTCTTTCTTCGGTAGAACACCAATCGATCCTCAATGCTGCCAAATATCTTGAAAAACTGGGATTTACTTTTTCTCATATTCCTGTGGACAAGTTTGGGAAAATCGATCCTGAAGATGTTCAAAAAGTCCTCACCCAAGAAACGATCCTTGTCTCCATCATGTTGGCAAACGGAGAGGTGGGAACCATCGAGCCGTTGGCAGAGGTCGCGGAAATCTGCCGCAGCAGAGATATCCTTCTGCACACAGATGCTGTGGATGCGGTGGGCAATATGCCTGTTGATGTAAAGGCCCTCGGAGTGGATGCGTTAAGCCTGGCCGGGAATCAATTCTATGGGCCAAAGGGGAGTGCTGCTTTATTCATAAAAAAAGGAAAAAGAATTCTCCCATTCATTGATGGGGGAATTCAAGAGGGAGGAAGACGGGCTGGAACAGAGGATGTCCCGGCCATAGTCGGAATGGGAAAAGCGGCCGAAATAGCGATGCAGAACATGGCGTCTCACGTAGAAAGAATGAAGGATTTGAGAGACAGTCTTATAAAAAGACTTCCTGAGTTGATCGAACATACCATCCTGACCGGACATCCTGTACAGAGACTACCCTATCATGTCAGTTTTTGTGTGGAGTTTGTCGAGGGTGAGTCCATGCTGCTGAATCTGGATATGCAGGGAATCGCGTCTGCGAGCGGATCTTCGTGCACTTCTCGTGCCCTTAAGGCTTCCCATGTTCTTTTAGCCATGGGAATTGACCATGCACTGGCTCAAAGTTCCCTCGTCTTCAGTTTGATCGATAGCACCACTCCAGAAGACATCGATTTTCTTCTGGAGATCTTTCCCCCGATAATCGAGAGACTGAGAAAAATGTCTCCCCTTTACACCCAATATTTAGAGGAGAAAGAAAAATGATTTACAGCGATAAAGTTATGGACCATTTCCAAAATCCCAGAAACGTTGGAACCATGGAAGATGCAGATGGGATGGGACTGGTGGGGAATCCTGTTTGCGGGGACGTGATGAAGTTTTATATTAAGGTGAAGGATAACCGCATCGCAGATGTTAAGTTTCAAACATTCGGTTGCGGTGCCGCCATCGCGGTCTCCAGCATGGTCAGCGAAATGGTCATCGGAAAAACCATTGAAGAATCTCTTCAGGTCACCAACGAGAGTGTTGCCGAGGAACTGGGAGGATTGCCCAAGAACAAAATGCACTGTTCCAATTTGGGTGCAGATGCTCTGCATAAAGCCATCGAAAATTATCAGGATCGGCAGAAGGAAAAGGAGAATGCCTCGAAAAAAGCGGAACATAAAAAAAGACACTATTGTCCCTACTGTGAAGAGCCGATTGAGGGAATGGAAAATATGTGTCAGCGCTGTCAAATTGAATTTGAAGATTGTCCGGAATGCCACAAACCCATGAACAAAAAAGCTGACGTGTGTCCTCACTGTGGTGCAACGAAACCAAGAGTTTGAGATTATCCGCGTCGAAAACGAGAGAACGATAGGAGCTGGAAGAGATGAAAGCAGATCAGGCTCTTGATTGTTATGGACTGTTATGTCCGATGCCAATCATACAGACTGCTCAGAAGATAGAGCAGATGAAAATCGGAGAAGTCTTGGAAATTCTCTCTACGGATAAAGGGATTCTTGAGGATATGCCGGCTTGGTGCAGGCAAACAGGCCAAGAATTTCTGGGAATTGAACAAGATGAAGATGTTTACAAGACTTATGTCAAAAAGATTCGGGATTAGAGGAGAAAGAAAAAGGTGAATATATCTGAAATTGCGAAAAGGATCGAACAACTCAAAAAGGAACGGAATGCCGTCATTATAGCCCACAATTATCAAATCGATGAAGTTCAGGATGTGGCCGATTTTTTGGGTGATTCTCTGCAATTGAGCCAAGAAGCCGCAAAACTGGAGGAGGAAGTGATTGTTTTTTGCGGTGTTCACTTCATGGCGGAAACCGCGGCCATATTGTCTCCCGATAAAACGGTCCTCATGCCTGACCTCGGCGCTGGTTGTCCGATGGCTGACATGATCACAGCTTCAGAGCTGAGGGATTGGAAAAAACAATACCCAGGAAGAAAGGTCGTTTGTTATGTGAACACGTCTGCAGAGGTAAAGGCGGAGAGTGATATCTGCTGCACTTCCTCCAATGCCGTTCAGGTTGTGGAAGCGGTAGAGGGGGATGAAATTCTTTTTACTCCTGACAAAAACCTTGCCGCTTATGTGGCGCGTTTTACCAAGAAGAAAATCATTCCTTGGGATGGATATTGTTATGTCCATAACAACATTAGACTTGGGCACGTGAGAGAAAAAAAAGAACAGTTGCCCGAAGCGGAAGTCTGGGTTCATCCTGAGTGCCGGCCAGAGGTTATCGATATTGCCGATAAGGTTTTGTCGACGGGGAAAATGATTAAGGAAGCTAAGATCACGACAAAAGCGGATATCCTCATCGGGACTGAATCTGGAATTATCTATAGAATGAAAAAGGAGAATCCCGACAAAAATTTCCACCCGATCAAGGAACTAGCACTCTGTTCAAACATGAAAAAAATCAACGTGAGGAAAGTACTCGCTTCGCTTGAAGAAATGAAATACAAAGTTGATGTGCCCCAGGATATAAGCCAGAGAGCGAAAGGTGCCATCGAAAAAATGGTCAAACTGTAGGGATAAAATTCGTTAAGTTTTGAGATCATATATGAAGCATTCTTGGAAGATAGGAAAGATTTTCGGGATAGACATCTACATCGATTCCAGTTGGTTTGTGATATTTATCCTGTTCACTTGGGTTCTGGCGACCTCTTACTTTCCCCAGCAGCATCCGGATTGGAGCACAGCGCTGTACTGGTTGATTGGGATATTCACCAGCCTCTCCATGTTTGTTTCCGTCCTCATCCATGAGCTAGCCCACTCCCTTGTGGCGAAAGTGCAGGGGGAAGAAGTTCTCCGCATCACGTTGTTTATCCTTGGTGGCGTGGCTCAGATTTCAGAGGAACCCAAAAAACCTTGGAAAGAGCTAACTATGGCCTTGGTGGGTCCATTCGCAAGCATGGTATTAGCGTTCGGATTTTTTATGATGTCTTTTTTCTTGAGTGTTTTTAGCGAGCCGTTAGGAGCGTCTTTTTTGTATTTGGCTTTGATAAATTTTGTTCTTGCCGTGTTTAATCTCTTGCCAGGTTTTCCGATGGACGGAGGACGAGTTTTGCGTGCGCTGATCTGGCAGGCAACAGGTGATTTAAAAAGGGCAACACGTATCGCGTCCAGGGTAGGAAAGGGCGTGGCCTTTTTGCTCCTGTTTCTAGGAGTTTTCCAAATACTTAGAGGCAATTTGGGGGGATTCTGGCTGATATTTGTGGCTTGGTTTTTATACAGTGCGGCGGTTAGAGGGTATCAACAGGTCACGGTTGAATTCACTCTAAAGGGAGTTCGAGCCAAAGAGTTGATGAGAGAGGACTTCGAGAGAATATCCGGGGACATCCTAATACAGGAGTTGGTAGATAAATATATCCTCCACAAAAGAGAAAGAGTCTTCCTCGTTGCGGATGGCCAGTCATTGCAGGGCATTGTCTGTCTGGAAGATGTGAAAGCGACTCCTCAAGAGAAGTGGGCCGGAAAAACCGTGAAAGAAATCATGACACCCAAAGATAAATTGGAAGCGGTTTCGCCTGATGATGATGGAAACAAAATTCTAAATAGCCTGACAGCCAAGGATATACATCAGGTTCTCGTGATAGAAGAAGGTAAAGTCACGGGTATCATTTACCGGAGCGAGATCCTCCGCTATATCCAGCTTCGTTCAGAACTTGGTGTTTGAGGAGTGGCCATGCATAAGTCGCCTGAAAAGGTTCGTAAAAGGGATGGTTCTCTAGTCCGTTTTGACGAGCATAAGATCGTCCGAGCTATCCAGAGGGCTGCCTTTGAAGTGCTTATGGATGAGGAGAAATCCGAGGAGATCGCCCAGATCGCTAAAAAAGGAGTCCTCTCCAAGATCCTCACTTCTTTTCCCGATAAAATTCCTTCTGTCGAGAATATTCAGGATATCGTGGAAGAGGTTTTTATGGAGACGGGCTATCGTGCGATTGCAAGAAGTTATATTCTCTACAGACAGGAACATCAGGACATTCGCCGCGTTAAAGTGATCTATGGCGTGCGGGATGACTTGAAGTTGCCGCTTAATACCCTTCTTGTTCTCAAGAAACGATATCTTCAAAAAGATGACCAACAGAATGTGACCGAAAGCCCCAAAGAGCTTTTCGAAAGAGTGGCTCGTGCTGTCAGCGAGGCCGAATCGGAGTTCCGCTCTAAGCTATCCAAACGAGAGGTCGAAGAGAAGTTTTCCCAGATGATGAACAGGTTGGAATTTATTCCCAACTCTCCAACGCTCATGAATGCGGGAACCTCATTGGGCCAGCTTTCTGCTTGTTTTGTCCTTCCGGTGGAAGACTCGATCGATGGAATTTTCGAATCGCTGAAAAATATGGCTCGGATTCATCAGACAGGAGGAGGAACCGGGTTTGACTTTTCAGGACTCAGGCCAATCGGAGATCTCGTCTCTACAACCAAGGGGAGCGCTTCGGGACCACTCTCTTTTATGAGCATATTCAATCAAGCCACGGGCGTGATTGTTCAGGGAGGAAGACGGCGAGGTGCGAACATGGGGATTCTCCGCTGTGATCATCCCGATATCGAGGACTTCATCGAAGCCAAAATTCAGGAGGGTTCCTTTTCGAATTTTAACCTTTCTGTCGGGATAACCGATAAATTCATGGCGGCGGTGCAAAAGGATGAAGGTTTTGACCTGATAAACCCGCGGACGAAAAAGAAAGTGCGTTCCGGCAAAGCAAGAGCTCTCTTTGATCTTATGGTCTATTCTTCATGGCGGTCTGGAGATCCAGGGATGATTTTTTTAGATGAGATAAACCGTCATAATCCTACTCCCCATTTGGGCCGAATCGAAGCCACAAATCCCTGTGGAGAAATCCCCCTTTTGCCATATGAGAGCTGCAACTTGGGATCGATCGACCTGTCCAAATTCATAAAAAACGGGGCCATGGATTGGGAAAGATTAAAAAAATCCATCGGCTGGGGGATCCGTTTTCTGGATAATGTTATCGAAATCAACAAATATCCTCTTGCGCAAATAAAAGAGATGGCTTCTGCTAACCGAAAGATCGGGCTTGGCGTTATGGGATTCGCCGATATGCTGATCAGACTTGGGATCCCGTACACCAGTGATGAAGCCATTAAAACAGCTTCCGCTGTTATGAAGTTTTTCCATCAGGCTTCTCTCGAGGCGTCTGCAGGCTTAGCTGAGGAAAGAGGGGTTTTCCCGAATTTTGCTCAGTCGATTTTTACAGAGAAAAACAGCATACTGCGTAATGCTACGGTTAACACGGTGGCGCCAACGGGGACGATCAGCATTATTGCGGGTTGCTCCAGCGGGATCGAACCTTTGTTTGCCTTGAGCTATGTCCGGAATGTTTTGTCGGGAACGAGATTCTTCGAGACACATCCTATGTTTGAGATGGAACTTCGCCGGCGGGGACTGTATTCCAAAGAATTGATGGCTGATGTGGGAAGAGTGGGATCTCTCAAGGATATTGAATCCATTTCAGATGATTTGAAAAAACTTTTTATCACATCTTTTGATGTCTCTGCCGATATGCATCTGCGGATTCAAGCCGCGTTTCAAGAACACACAGATAATTCCGTCTCCAAAACGATCAATCTTCCGGCCGATGCCACCGTCGAGGATGTGAGAAATATATTTATGATGGCTCACGAACTAAAATGCAAAGGAATAACGATTTACCGTTACAACACAAAAAGGGACCAAGTCCTTTCTTTCGATTCCCGGTCTATGGGGGAGAGAGAAGAGGACCTGAACTTCATCATGGCGGCGTCGGAGTACTCGGGAGGGTGTCACTCCGGCCTCTGCACTTTTTAACCTGAACTATATATAAAAAATGCCGATGATTAATTTATTTCAACAATATCAGAAAGTTATCCTGATATTGCTGAAAAAACTTTTCAAGAATAATCTTTTTATTTTCATCGGCATTTATTACCCTACGGGCGAGCTAATCTTACTACATCGACTTCGTTCTAGCCCATTCGCGGTATACAAATACAGCTTCATGGGCCACTACCTTGTCGCTGCAGCAATCTAAGCTCGTATATAGTCCAGGATGTGTAAGGAGGAAGATGAAAAGAGCAAAAGACAGGATAGATGAAATCATAACCAAATTAAAAATGGCCTATCCCCAAAGCCAAACAGCCCTCAAGTTTGAGACACCTTTACAGATACTGGTGGCAACCATACTGTCTGCTCAATGCACAGATGAACAGGTCAACAAGGTCACTCCCGCCCTCTTCCGCAAGTACAAGACCGCTTTGGATTTTGCCCATGCCGATCCGGATACCTTGGAAGACGAGATCCGGTCCACGGGATTTTTCAAGAACAAGACAAAAAACATCATTAGCGCATCGAAAAAGGTCGTCGATGATTTCGGAGGCAAAGTGCCTGATCGTATGGAGGACCTGATCACACTTCAAGGTGTGGCAAGAAAAACAGCCAACATCGTGTTATCCAGCGGATACAATAAAACCGAAGGGATTGCGGTCGATACCCATGTTAAGAGGCTTTCGCAGAGACTTGGTTTGAGCAAGGAGAAGAATCCGGATAAAATCGAACAGGATCTTATGAATTTGGTGCCACAAGAAGAATGGATCGATTTTAATTACATGTTCGTCAATCACGGACGAAACACCTGCCAGGCACGCAAGCCCGATTGTCCTGCATGTGTGTTGAATTACCTGTGTCCTTCGGCAAAAGAATTTTTCCCCGATCTGAAATCCTAGAAAGACTCTTATTACACAGCCTGGATTTTAATAAATAATTCAGTGTCATTTGATTTATCTGCGGTTGTGAATTATAAATAATCATTGAGAGTGTACAGCGGAGTAATAGGATGAAAGCAGAGTGTAATCATATCGGATTGTTCAGCCAAAATCCTGAAATACTTGTGCCGTTCTACACGGATAAACTAGGTTTTAAACACCAAGAATCCAAATCCATTTCTAAAGAATGGATGACCCAGATTTTTGGGTTGTCTGCCGAATGCCAGTTGATCAAATTGAGATTTGGCTCTGCCGTTGTAGAAATATTTGTCCCCCAATCAGGAGAACTGGGAAGTAAAATCACGCCTTCAGCAGGATACAACCATTTGGGACTGGTTGTGGAGGACAAGGAATTATACGTGCTCAAACTGGAGAGCAACGGAGTTCAGGTTTTGAAGTTGAAAGGCACAGGACGATTTATATACTTTATCAAAGATCCGGAGGGAAATCTTATTGAAGTTAATGAAAAATAGGGTAAGAACATGATCCGAGAAGCCATGCTTTACCTTCCCCTCGAAGATCAAAAGGTTTCCTGTGTTCTTTGTCATCACAATTGCCAGATCTCTCCAGGAAAATTCGGTATCTGTGGAGTAAGAGAAAACAGAGAAGGAAAACTCTTTACGCGCGTTTATGGGGACATCATTGCCGCCCATGTGGACCCAATCGAAAAAAAACCTCTTTATCATTTCCTCCCTGGAACGACCTCCTTCTCGATTGCCACGGTCGGGTGCAATTTTCGTTGTTCCTTTTGCCAGAATTGGCAGATTTCTCAGGCCTCAAAAGGGAAAGACATCGTCGCTCATGGACAGGAATATTCGCCTCAGGATGTTGTCTTAAGCGCAAAAAAAAATCGGTGCCAAAGCATTGCCTATACCTATACCGAACCCACTATCTATTTTGAATATGCTTATGAAACGGCTAAGCTGGCTAAAAAAGAGGGATTGGCCAACGTTTTTGTGACTAACGGCTATATGCGGCCGGAGGCTCTGGAGACCATCAAACCTTATCTTGATGCGTGCAATGTGGACCTCAAGGCGTTCCATGAAGATTTTTACAAGGATATGTGCGGGGCGCATCTCCAACCTGTGCTGGACTCGATCCGGCTCATGAAAGAGCTGAACATTTGGGTGGAAATAACCACTCTCGTCATACCAGGGCGTAATGATAGCGAGCAAGAGCTCACCCAAATCGCCCGGTTCATCAGAGATGTAGACCCGAATATTCCATGGCACATCAGCCGCTTCCATCCTGATTATAAATACACCGATTCAGATGCAACTTCGGTGGAATCCCTGCGTCTGGCCCGCTCCATCGGGATAAAAGAAGGTTTGTCTTTCATCTATATCGGGAATGTTTTTGATGAGTCGGAGGGAACCGTTTGCCCGAACTGTCAAAAAATGCTTATCCCCAGGCAGGGTTTTTATATATCTGAGAATAAAATCCAGGAGGGGAAATGTCCTTCTTGCGGGACTCCGATTGCAGGAGTTTTTCGCGAGGCCTCAAAAAGGTGCTGAAACATAAAAAAGAGAAAACAGGAGAAAGGAAGGATGGAAAAGTACAAGTTTTTCCATCATACGGCTGACGCCAAATTCCAGGCGTTTGGACAAACCCTTGAGGAGACGTTTGCTCATGCAGCATTGGCCGTGGCTTCATTGATGTGGGATTGGGAAAAAATCGCCAAAAACATCGAAATATCCGTGGCAGTGGAAGGAAAGGATTTGGAGCAACTCCTCGTCAATTTCTTAGAAGAGATACTTTATCTACTGGATACCCGGAATTTTCTGTTGGGATCAGCCGATAATGTTTCACTCGAACAAAACGATGGAGATTGGTCACTTTATTCCTTGTTCAAGGGAGATGTGTTTGCGGACGAATATGAAATCTATGGGAATGTGAAAGCCATAGCCTATAATGAAATGGTCATAAACGATCGAGCACCTTTTATGGTGCAGGTCGTGGCTGATATTTGAGGTGGAATCATGGAACTGAAAAGAATAGATGCGAATACATGGGAAATTCCCAAACATGCAGACATGAAGGTTCCTGCTGTTATATATGCATCCGAAAAGTTGTTGGCAGGTGTGAAGGGAGACAAAACGCTTCAACAGGCCAAAAATGTTGCCTGTCTGCGTGGAATCCAACGAAAAGCCTATGTTATGCCGGATGCGCATCAAGGGTACGGATTTCCCATCGGAGGAGTGGCTGCTTTTGATTTGGAAGAGGGCGTCATTTCTCCTGGTGGAGTGGGGTATGACATCAATTGCGGAGTACGTTTGTTGAAGACGGATTACACAGAGCAAGATATTGTGGACAAAAGAAAGCTCCTCCTTGCCGAAATTTTTAAGGAAGTGCCTGCTGGGGTGGGCAAAGGAGGGACGACTCGATTAAGCCGCAGGGTATTGGAGGAGGTCTGTGCCAAAGGAGCGGAATGGGCGGTGGCTAATGGATATGGGATGAAACAGGATCTGCAAAAGACAGAAGAGAACGGAAGAATGCAAGAAGCTGACCCCAGTTTTCTTTCTCCACGGGCTTTAGAAAGGGGCATGCCTCAACTGGGAACTCTCGGAGCAGGAAATCATTTTTTAGAGATTCAAAAAGTATCTGAAATCTTTGATTTTGATGTGGCAAAAGTTTTTGGCATTCATTCCGTTGAACAGATAATGGTGATGATTCACTGCGGCAGCCGGGGGCTCGGCCATCAAGTCGCTTCCGATTATATAAGACTCATGGAAAACAAATTTGGGACTCGGGGATTGCCGGACCGTGAGCTCATCAATGCTCCGATTGGTTCAGATCTGGGGAACAGATATTACAAATCCATGAGCGCAGCCGTGAATTTTGCCTTTGCCAATCGTCAGATGATTGCCCATTGGGTAAGACAGGTATTTCAGAAGGTTATGGGAAGTTCGGAAGGAATGGATCAAGTCTACGATGTGTGCCACAACGTGGCAAAATTCGAACAGCATACGATAGAGGGCAGGGTCAAAAAAGTTTGCATCCACAGGAAAGGAGCCACAAGAAGTTTTGGCCCTGGGAGGAGAGAAATCCCGGAAATTTATCGATCGGTGGGTCAACCCGTTCTGATTCCCGGAAGCATGGGCACAGCATCTTATATACTGGTGGGGACATTGAAGGCTGAGGAACTGAGTTTTGGCTCCACAGCCCATGGAGCAGGCAGAGTGATGTCCAGACATGAAGCGAAGCGTAGGTTTAGAGGAGAGAAGATCAAAGATGAATTAGAGCAAAAAGGAATCGCACTTTTTTCCACAAGCTGGAGAGGTATAGCTGAGGAGGCCCCCCAGGCCTATAAAGATGTAGACGAGGTTGTCCGGATATCCCACGAGGCAGGAATCGGACAGCTCGTTGCAAAAGTTGTGCCGGTTGGCGTGATGAAAGGCTGAGTCTTTATGTCACAATCTTGTCGACATCCTGCTCAGCGTAATCCTCGAAATCCTGCACGGCATCATACTCGGTTTTCAGTATCAAATAATGACTTTGCTCAACCTTACTGAGGTAATGAAGAAGCTTTTTTTGTCCGTTATCCACGCGTTCAGCCAAGTTGGCGTAAAAATCCTCTGCGAATTTCTCGGCATCCATGGCTTGAAGGAGGATATCAACCAGGGAGGATGAGGGTGCGACGATGACGGGTTTGAACAGATCTTGGCTGGGTTCATCTGGGATTTGGATGGTTTGGTTGGGAAAAAGGGTTGCTTGAAGTTTCATCAGGATTTCTTTGTGTTTGTTTTCCTCGAAAGCCAGCCATCGAAACTTCTCTTTTAACAGGGGATTGAAAACCCTCTCCGAAAGATCTGTGTAGGCTTTGTTCGAATCCATCTCTGCCCGTATGGCGTATCCTAAGAGATCTTTTAGTGAAGCGGTTGAAACATCTAGCATATCGTTCTCCTTAAATGGGTGATATCGATTTGAGCTATCCAGATTTTAGTCTTTTCAACGAGTTTGGTAAAGGGTCTTTATGGTATTGACTTTTTCAGGCTAGGTTTCTATTGTAAAAGCCATGAAAGTAACACTGGCTGGATACAACATCGACAGCGTCGTTATCGAGGAGCTGAAAAAAAACAGCTCCCCACGAAAGGATATAACTCCCGAAACGCTGTCCGCTTCCTATGCACGAATTTCTCGAGATCCCCGGCCAGCGAATGAACTTCGAGCCATTGCCAGGGCCGAGGTTGAAAGAGCGAGGAAATCGAACAGAAACATCATTTTCAAGATGGGGCATCATTCTGTGGCCGAACATGCTGTTTTCAATTTTGATATTGTCGGGGTAAGCCGCTTAGCCCTCGAGGAAATCGAGAAATTCCGCCTTTGTTCCTACACGGAAAAATCACAACGATACATCAAGTTGAAAGATGATTTTGTCGTTCCTGAAGAAGTTCAAAAGGCAGGTTTGAAAAAAATTTTCATAGACACCATTAAAGCCCAGAATGCCCTCTACCACAAACTTTACGATAGGCTGAAACCTTATATTTTTGACAAATACAAAGAGTTGGCAGGCCATTCCGATAATCATGCGATGCTCGATGGATGGGCCAAGGAAGACGCCCGGTATGTTGTCAGTTTGGCCACAGAGGCGCAGTTGGGGATAACCCTGAATGCACGCAATCTGGAGTTTCTTATCCGCCGGTTCGCCTCAAAAAAATTGGCCGAGCTAGGGAAATTGAATCAGAAAATTTATGAGCTGGCCAAAGACGTTGCCCCTTCCATCATCCTTTTCACGGAAGCCAATGATTTTGATGCGAAAACATACCAGGAATTGGAAAAAAAAGCCATAGAACTATTAGGTCCGGATGGCAGAAAGGGAGCGGGAAATGTATGTCTTATCTCTTACACACAAGATGGAGACAACAGATTGGTAGCCGCCCTTTTGCATTCCTCTTCATCGCTTGCCTATGAGGCATGTTTTAAGAAAGCCAAAAAGCTCAGCCTTAAAGATAAAGATTCCTATCTCAGGCTTACCTTTCAGCATATGGAATTTTATGATGTTGTGCTAAGGGAGTTCGAATATCTGGATTTGCAGTTTGATATGATTGTTTCAGCGACTTGTTTTGCTCAGCTCAAGCGTCACCGCATGGCCACGATGACCACTCAGCCGTATAATCCAGATCTTGGAGTGACCGTTCCTCCTTCAGTCGATGCGATTGGCGGTCGAGAGGAATTCCTGGAAACGATTCAAAAGACTAACAACGTTTATGATTTATTGCAAAAAAAACTGGAGGTTGGAGCAGAGTATGTCCTAACCAATGCCCACCGGAAGAGAGTCCTTTTCAAGGCTAATGTTCGAGAGCTCTATCATATCTCCCGACTAAGAGAAGACCTGACAGCACAATGGGATATCCGCCAGGTTGTGGAGCAGATGATCGAACAGGCAAAAAATGTGATGCCCATGGCCTGTTCGCTTATCGGTGGAAAAGACGCCTACCCCGAGATCTATAAAAAGATGTTTGGAAAATTTCCCAAACTCAGCCCTCTGAAAATTTGACCCACTTTCCCTATTTGCCGGCAATTTTATAGAATCTGCGTTTGCCGATTTTCAAGACGTACTCATTCTTTTTTTTGAAATCCAACAGGAGCTCGATGCTGTCGATGCGACTTCCATCGATATATATGCCTCCCTGGCGGACCATTCTTTTGGCTTCGCCGCGAGAGAGAAGAATTTCTTCGAGAACATCGATAATGCTGACTTCCCCAGATTCTGAGATTTTTCCAGGATCCACAACATGAACCGTTAGATCTGACGGGATTTTTTTTTGTTTGAACACCAAGTCAAATTCTTGAACAGCCTTTGCAGCTTCAGCTTCACTCCAAAAATCCGCCACGATCATCTTGGCCAATCTTGATTTCAAGTCCTTGGGATTGAGTTTTTCTTCCCGTATTTCTCTCCGCCAATCTTCGATTTGATAAAGCGGCACGTCCGTGAGAAGTTCATAATAGCGGAACATCAACGGATCAGATACGGACATAATCTTGCCGTAGATTTCATTCGGTGGCTCCGTGATCCCGACGTAATTGTCCAGGGATTTGCTCATTTTATCAACCCCGTCAAGCCCCTCCAGCAAAGGCATGGTTAAAACAATTTGAGGCTCCTGTTGAAACTCTCTCTGGATATCCCTTCCCACCAAGAGGTTGAATTTTTGATCTGTCCCGCCCAGTTCGACATCGGCCTCCAAAGCGACCGAGTCATAAGCCTGCATGATAGGATACAAGAGTTCATGCAGGGATATGGGTTGGCCACTTTTCAGGCGGTTAGAAAAATCGTCCCGTTCCAAAATTCTCGCCACGGTGTACTTTGACGTAAGCTTGATGATATCGAAACTGGTCAATTTTCCTAACCATCGGGAGTTGAAGTCGATGATCGTTTTTTCAGGATCGAGTATCTTGAATATTTGGTTCTTATACGTCTCTGCGTTTTTGTTGATCTGTTCGCGGGTCATCGGAGGGCGGGTGGCCGATTGTCCAGAAGGATCTCCGATCAGCCCTGTAAAATCCCCGATCAAAAAGATGACATCGTGACCCAAGTCCTGGAAATGCTTCATCTTGCGGATGAGAACCGTGTGGCCGAGGTGGATATCGGGAGCTGTAGGATCGAATCCGGCTTTTATGCGCAGCGGCTTGTTTTCCTTTATAGCCCGTTCCAGTTTGGCCTTAAGTTCATTTTCCTGGATTATTTCCACACAGCCTTTTTTCAGATAAACAAATTGTTCTTCGGCAGGTTTCATGACTGTTTCCTTTGTAATGCTTGGCCTTATCTTATGAATGCCCGTCTTCCCTCTACTTCGATGCTTCCTTCGAAGTAGAGCTTGACAGCTTCAGGATATATTTGGTGTTCCTGTTTCAAAATTCTATTGCTCAGGGTGTCTTCGTTGTCATTTTGGAGAACGGGCACCACAGCTTGCAGGATAATGGGTCCCATGTCAACTTCTGCAGTGACAAAATGGACAGTGGCACCGGAATACCGAACTCCCCAATCTATGGCTTTTTGTTGAACGTGCAGTCCTGGAAAAGAGGGGAGAAGGGCCGGATGAATGTTTATGATTTTGTTTTTAAAGGTGTTGCAAAACAGAGCGGTGAGGATTTTCATGTAACCGGCCAGGCATATCAAATCCACATTTCTTTTTTTTATTTCTTGTATGATGGCTTCATCGTAAGCTTCCCTTGATGGGTATTCTTTGGGATTAAGGTAAAGAGTTTCGAGATTGCGTTCCTGAGCGATTTTTAGTCCGGGTGCCTCTTTTTTGTTGCTGAATACGAGGACGATCTCAGCATTGATTTTTCCTGCAACTATGGCATTGTGTATGGCCATAAAATTCGAGCCTCGTCCGGAGAGAAAGATGGCAATCCGTCCTTTTTTCTTGGGACTTTGAAAAACGTCCTCTGACATTTTGTTCTTCCTTATTTTGTATTCGTTCTGTTGACTAAAATCGGATTATAAAACCTATTTTAACCGATAAGCCGCTAAAATCAACTACGGCCTCTGAAACCGAGCGAAAATTCGATCCGGATGGCTTTTCGGTCCGGATTTCGTTTTTTGTCTGCCAAAAATCAAGGTCAGGGATGTACTCCTCGAAATAATACAGTGTGCCCTTTTCTTCCAACTCGTTCTCGCCGGAAAATCCCTGGATTTTTGCCCTCCTTATCAAACCTTCCACAAAAAAGCGAACGCCCACATCTGTTTCATATACAAATCCGAGACCACCTAACAGAATCGAACCTGAGGCAGATGCTCTCCCAAGACGGAAATAATTGTATTTGAGTGCTGATCCCAGTTTTTTTGCTTCTCTATACACATATTTGGCCCATGCCAATCCTCCACCAGCCCTCGCATAAACGTGAAGCCTGCTGCTTAAGGGGATGAAGTAATATCCGGAGAGGACGAGGGGGTAGGCGCTTGCTGTGACCGGATAGATTTGGCTAAGGACTCCGGTCGGTCGCTGGACTAAGACTTCGGTCTCTTTTTCTTTTAGGTCGCCGTAGATGTAACCTGTTCCAAGGCTGATCCCAATTCGCCGAGAAAAAGAGAGCAAAATTTCTCCTTCAAGCTGGATGCCGGATTGGAGGCTTTTGACATTTTGTCCGAGATACAGCCAATTTTTGTGTTCCTCTGCATCTCTTTTTATCCATTCGGCCCAGTCTTCGAGGCCGCGGTTGATGCTTTTGACATCAAGATAGGTGTATCCACCCGAAAGTTTGAGGTTCAGCTCTACACCTATAGCCGGGATACCGAATAAAAATACAGGAACAAGAATTCGGACAACATTCTTGATGGAACGCTTTATACTCATAAGATAAAATCGACCCATGGTTGATGGGTTTATAAGTTTAGCTTTTCTGGGAAAGACTTTCAAATTTTATTTTTGCTCGATCCATTTCCCTATGTTCCCGATTTTAAGAAATTGGGGACATGTACCGATTTGTTTTGAAATCGGTAACGTGTCCCCTGAATTTCAATGAATCAAAAAATAGCATAAAAATGGGATTATAAAGCTTTGAAATGATCAGGGATGGCCTGTTTCCATGTTGTGTAAGACTTATGAACAGGCAGATCGATGATTTTTTTCTCGTTGTGGTAGATGGTTATATTTTTTCCGCCTGTTGTCCCGATTTCTTCGATAGGCACATTTTGATCTTGCGCAATTTTTCTCAGGGTATCTTTGTTTTCTGGTTTTACCGTGACGATAATTCGGGATTGAGATTCACCAAAAAGGAGCGCATCGCTTCTTATCCGATCTTTGAGGTGGAGGGTGCAGCCCGCTCGGTTATCTCCCAAAAAGGCGCATTCAGCAATACAGACTGACAATCCTCCTTCGGAGATATCATGAGCTGAGTGGAGCAGCTCTTTCTCAATGGCTTCAATGCATAGATCGTGGACCTGTTTTTCTTTTTGGAGATCGATTTGTGGGGGCTGGCCTTTTTCCATATCCCAGATGAATTTGAGGTACTCCGATCCTCCGATTTCATCCTTATTTTTCCCGATCAGAAAAATCACATCTCCTGTATTTTTGAATCCAGGGCTGCATGATTTATCCACATCATGCACCAGCCCTACGATACCGAGTACAGGAGTGGGATGGATGGATAAACCTTCTGTGTCGTTATAAAAGCTGACATTTCCCCCCGTGACTGGGATGCTAAAAGTTCGGCAGGCTGCGGCTATGCCTTCGATCGCTTCTTGGAATTGCCACATGATTTCAGGTTTTTCAGGATTTCCGAAGTTCAAACAATTGGTGACTCCGACAGGATGGGCTCCCACACAGGCTAGGTTTCGGCAGGCTTCGGCAACCGCGATTTTTCCTCCAGTTTTCGGGTCGAGATAGGTATAAAGGGAATTGCCGTCCAGAGTCATGGCGAGAGCGAATTTTTTGTTTTTCAGCCGGAGGAGAGATGCATCGGCACCTGGAAGAAAGACCGTGTTGATTTGGATCATGTGGTCATACTGCCGGAAGACCCATTGTTTGTCTGCGATGGTCGGTGAAGAGAGCAGTTTTTTGAAAGTACTATTGTAATCCTCGGGAAGTGGGACCGGATCTAGCTTAGTTTGGGATTCAAGGTAGGCCGGAACCTTACTCTCTCTGTGATAAAGGGGACACATGTCCACGACAGCCTGAACAGGAATATCCACGACGGTTTTGCCATCAAATGTAACTTTGAGTCTTTGGTCGGAAGTGACTTGCCCGACGATCACCGCATCAAGGTCCCATTTGGCATAAATTTCCTGGACCTCTTTGACCGTTTCTTTTTTTGCCACGAGAAGCATGCGCTCTTGCGACTCGGAAAGCATAATCTCATAAGGGGTCATGCCTTTCTCTCTTTGGGGGATAAGATCCAGATTGACCTCGATTCCTGAATTGGAGTTGGATGCCATCTCTGTTGTCGAACAGGTCAAACCCGCGGCTCCCATGTCTTGGATTCCTATTATCAGGTTTTTGTTCATAACCTCCAGGCATGCTTCCAGCAAAAGTTTTTCCTTGAATGGATCGCCTACCTGAACATTGGGCCGTTTTTTTTCCAGATCCTCTCCGAACTCAGCAGAAGCCATGGTTGCCCCATGGATACCGTCTCTTCCTGTTTTGGAACCCACATACAGAACGGGATTGCCTTCGCCTTCGGCTTTGGCGTAAAAAATCTTGTCTTTTTCACAGATCCCAAGGCAAAAGGCATTCACGAGAGGATTAAGTGAGTAACACTCATTGAAATAAACGTCTCCACCTACTGTCGGAACACCCATACAGTTTCCGTATCCTGCGATCCCAGAGATGACGCCTTCAGTGATGGTCTTGTTTTTGGGAACGGATAGGGGGCCAAAACGAAGGGCATCCATCAGGGCGATCGGCCGGGCGCCCATCGTAAAAATATCCCGCAAGATACCTCCGACGCCTGTGGCTGCTCCTTGGTAAGGTTCGATAGACGACGGGTGATTATGGGATTCGATCTTGAAAACAGCGGCAAGACCTTCGCCGATATCGATAATACCCGCATTTTCCCCAGGCCCCTGGATTACGTTTTCTCCCGTAACGGGCAATTTTTGCAGGTGGGCCTTGGAGCTTTTGTAGCTGCAATGCTCGGACCACATCAGAGAAAATATGCCCAACTCTGTGATATTAGGCTCCTTTCCTATGAGCTTCAAAATCCGTTCATATTCTTTTTCTGTCAGGTTGTGTTCTTCCAGTATTTTTTTATCGATCATGATTCGTGTCTAGCTATCTGTAAGGTGATGTATAATCGATTTAAAGATAATCCGTCCATCGTCACTTCCGAGAAGTGATTCCGAAGCCCTTTCAGGGTGCGGCATCATGCCTAAAACATTTCGTTGTTTGTTGACCAGGCCGGCAATGTTTTCGACCGAGCCATTCACATTGGCCTCTTCCGTGATCCGGCCTTCCCGATCCGCATACCGGAATACGATCTGGCCGTTGGCATTTATTTCTTCGATAGTGTCGGGGGATGCGTAGTAATTTCCGTCAAAATGGGCGATGGGAATTCTGAGCACTCGATTTTTCTGCCCCTGGTTTGTGAAAGGCGTTTGGTCGTTTTCAATCTTCAAGTGGACATGCTCACAGAGAAATTTCAGATTCTTGTTCCGGAGCATGGCTCCGGGAAGCAGTTCCAGTTCCAGCAGCACTTGGAAACCGTTGCAAATGCCCAGCACGATCCCTCCCTCGTGGGCGAATTCCTGGAGTTCTTTCATGATGGGGGAGAATTTAGCTATCGCGCCCGACCGCAGGTAATCTCCATAGGAAAAGCCCCCAGGTAAAATGACACAATCGGCGTTATTCAGGTCATGGCCTTTGTGCCAGAGATAAAAAGTATTTTGGCCGCAAATGTCCTTGAGGACATGGAAAGTGTCATGGTCGCAATTGGAACCGGGGAAAACGACGACACCGAACCTCAATTATTCAATAATCTCCCAGGTGAATTTCTCGATTATGGGATTTGCCAAAACCCTATCGGCGAGTTCAGGGATAACCTGTTTTATCTTTTCATCGGAAAGGTCTTTGATTTCGATCTCGAATACTTTGCCTTGCCTGACATTCTTCACGAAATCGTAATCCATCGTCAGGAGAGCATTCCTGACGGTCTGACCTTGTGGGTCTAAAACACTGTCTTTGTACGAGACAAGAACTCTAATTTTCATCGGCAAAAACCTTGTCAAAAATATAGTCGATTTTTTCCAAATACGGATCGAGTGTGAAACAATCAGCGATTTCTTCCTCAGAAAGGATGTCGGATATTTCTGGATCCTGGAGAATAAGGTCTTTGAAATCCAGGTTTGCGTTCCAAGCTTCGAGGCTGTTTTTTTGGACGAGCTGATAAGCCTGTTCTCTTGAAATATCCTTTTTGGTGAGGGCCAGCATGATGCGTTGCGAAAAAATAAGCCCTTTTGTGAGATGTATATTTTTTTCCATCCTGTCAGGACGGACATTCCAATTTTTGACAAGTGAGGCCGTCTCAGAGAGAAGGTAGTCTGTGATGATGAAAGAATCGGGGATAATCACGCGTTCGGCAGACGAATGGGAGATATCCCTTTCGTGCCACAGAGGGATGTTTTCTAACGCCACATGGAGGTTTGATCTGGTCACCCGTGCTAGGCCGGAAACCCTTTCTGCCCGGACAGGGTTTTTTTTGTGGGGCATAGAAGAGGATCCTTTTTGTCCTTTGGTAAAGGATTCTTCCACCTCGATGACTTCGGTCTTCTGAAGGTGGCGGATCTCGACAGCGATTTTATCGAGAGTGGAGCAGATAAGAGCCAGCACAAACAGGGCTTCCGCATGCCTGTCGCGTTGGAGAATTTGAGTGGATACCTTTGCGGGTTTTAAGCCTAGTTTACCCAAAGCTATGGTTTCCACACGGGGATCTAGATGAATGTATGTGCCGACAGAACCCTGGATCCTACCTACGCTCATGGTATCGATGGCGTTTTGGATTCGTTCGATATGGCGTTTGATTTCCTCGTACCACACGAGGATCTTCACACCGAATGTGATGGGTTCGGCATGAACTCCATGGGTGCGTCCCATGATCGGTGTTTTTTTGTATTTCAAAGCCTGTTCTTTGAGGATTTCTTTCAGAGTCTTCAGTTCTTTGGACGTTTTTTCCAAGGATTCTTTGAGAAGAAGGGACAGAGCCGTATCGACCACATCGTAGGATGTCAGTCCAAGATGGACGTACCGGGAATCATCTCCCACATATTCTGCAACAGAATGGAGAAAAGCCAGAACGTCGTGTTTAACGACTAACTCGATTTCCTCGATCCGTTCGACAGAAAATCCGATTTTCTGCTTTATCTTTTCCAGAGCTTCGGGAGGAATCTCTCCCAATTCATGCCAGGCTTCACAAACAGCCAGTTCGACGTCCAACCACTTTTGATATCTGTTTTGTTCTGTCCAGATGGCTCCCATTTCTGGCCGTGTGTATCGTTTGATCATCTGTTTGTCCTCACAGAAATTGAAGTCAAATCATATCAGCAACCCCGCCTCCTGTCAACGCAAAACGGGGTCAGGCTTAAGAACTTTTATAACTTTCGAGTTTGATAAACCTGATGTTTTTTTCCATTAGAGCTTAGCCACACAAAATGGAAGAGAACCGTAAAAAATACATCATGTAAGTTATCAAAGTTATCAATGTCTGATCCCAAAGGAATTTGATAAAATGTTTGTCTAATGATATGGAAAGATGAAATGGAAGCTTTGCCGGATGATCAACTTGTGGCGCATGCGAGGAAAGGAGATGTGGATGCTTTTACAGAGCTGGCCCGTCGGCATCAAAAGAAGGTTTTCCAGACTGTTTTGTGGATGACCAAAAATCAGCAGGATGCGGATGATTTGTGCCAGGAGGCTTTCCTCCATGCGTATAAACATCTTAAAAAATTTAAACAAAGATCAAGCTTTTACACATGGATTTACAGGATTGCTGTCAATCTGACACTCAATTTTTTAAAAAGGAAGATGAGAGAGAAAAAAAGAAATCAAATTCCGGTCGAGGATTGTTTTCATGAGGATAACGGTACGCTCAGAAAAGAACTCAGACAAAAACTGAATCAGGAGATAGATTCCTTACCCGATCCCTACAAAATGTCCTTTATCCTGGTAATTTTTCAGGGGATGTCCCACAGTCAGGCCTCTGAGGTTTTGGGGTGCTCTGAAAATACGGTCTCTTGGCGAATGTTCAAGGCAAGAAAAATGCTTCAAAAAAAATTGCTTCCTTACTTAGGAGGAAACTGATGAAATGTCAACAAATCGAGAGATGGCTTTCCGACAGTATAGATGGCGCTATTTCAAAAAAGGAAAAAGCTATTGTCGAAGCTCACATCGAGACCTGCCCTGATTGCCGCGCCTTTAGGAATCAGATTGAGATTATCAACGAAGAAACGAAGGATTTGAATGTGCCTGAAGTGTCTCCTGCGCAAAGCCGGGAATTTGTATTGCGGCTGAGATCGGCTCTCATCGAGATTGGAGAAGAAAAGAATAAGGGAGTTTTGCATGTGTTCAGGAACAAATGGGTATTTGTCCCGGCCAGCGTCATCATTATATCTCTCTTCATCCTGATTTTTGTTTTTTACGAGAAGGGAGATTTCCAATATGAGGAATTTTCTGTCTTTTCTTTCGGGAACGCCGTGGAAGAAATTTATCAAGAGATGGGGAGTGACCTGGTATTACAACAGGCTTTTAATTCCTTGGTGTCGGCTTCGATAAACGAGATGCTTATCACTGCGGATTGGGATGAAACGTTGAACTTGGAGGATGATCTTCTCCTTTGGGAGGAATTTTCGGAGGAAGAGCTGGGAAATCTCGAACCAGAAATAAAAAAGGATAGGAACTCATAACATGAATAATTCAGGCTAGGAGGTTAACAATGAATTCAAAAAAAATAACATCTTTCGTTTTAGGCTTGCTTTTGATCGTCTCCATGCTTGCTGCTGCAGAAGGAGTGAACGGTCTTGTCCAAAGAGAAGGAGTGAGAAAACTTTCTCCTAAATACAGGGTGTTCTTAGCGGAAACGCGGGAGTTCATGCACTCAGATGAAAGAAAGGTTTTTTTAGGATTAAAAACGGACAAAGAAAGAGATCATTTTATCCAAAAATATCGGGAGGCACGTAGGGGCCGGGATAATATCAGCACATTGTACCTGCTCAGGATGGTTCAGATCCTTGATCTCACAGAAGAACAGACAGCCAAGATCTTTCCTAGGGTAACCAGAGTGGAAAAAGAAAAACGGGAGATGAACCGCAAAATCGGTCAACACTTGAGAGAACTTCGAGCCATAGTGAGGCAACAAGATGTGGATGAGAAAGAGTTGTCCTGCATTATGGACGAAGTAAAAGATCTTAGAATACAAGTGAAGAACAGGGAGGAAGAGCTGCAAGAATTTTTGGAGGAAAACCTCACTGTTTATCAGCAGGCGAAATACCTCATTTTTATACAGGATTTTTTGAAAGACTTGCGTGAGAAGCTAAACAAAGCACGCGAAACGATTAAATAAAAATAGTGACATTATCTTCTTGACAAAAAGGACAAGATTCTATAGTATTAGCTCTGTATTCTTTTACGTCTTAAGGCTGTAGAGGTAGATAAAGAGAAAGAAGTCGCGCGAAGGAACTCCTTTTCTCTTCTTTTTTATTCCCAAAATCGAAAAAAACAGATCAAACTAACAGACGGAAGATTATGCCAGCGTAGCTCAGTTGGTAGAGCAGCTGATTTGTAATCAGCGGGTCGGGGGTTCGAATCCTCTCGCTGGCTTTTAGCGGACTGATTTGGTTATTGGCTTTTGTTTATAATAAGGGCAGGTACCAAAGTGGTCAAATGGGGCGGGCTGTAAACCCGCTGGGGAAACCCTTCGGAGGTTCGAATCCTTCCCTGCCCATTTGAGCAAGCGGGAATAGCTCAGTTGGTAGAGCAACGGCCTTCCAAGCCGTTAGTCGCGGGTTCGAGTCCCGTTTCCCGCTTATTTATAGTGCGTGGATGCCCACGTAGCTCAGTCGGTAGAGCACGTCCTTGGTAAGGACGGGGTCACCAGTTCAACTCTGGTCGTGGGCTTTGTAAAAAGGTTCGTTTTGATTTAAGCAATAGGAGGTAAGGAAAATGGCGAAGGCAAAGTTTGAAAGGACGAAAACGCATTTAAACATAGGGACAGTGGGGCACGTGGATCACGGGAAGACGACGTTGACGAGTGCGATAACTAAGGTATTAAACAAGAAGACAGGATCGGTGGAGTATATAGAATTCGACAAGATAGACAATGCGCCGGAGGAGAAGGAGAGGGGATTGACGATCCAG
>CAYPGQ010000026.1:0-45589 GCA_964410125.1 uncultured Eubacteriales bacterium
TACCATGATCGCTACAAATTTAAGCCCGAGGACGTGCAGATACTTTCGATTGAATAGTTCATTACACTTGTTTTATGTTTGTATATATCTTAAAAAGGGAAAGGTTTAAATACCCCAATAGTAAAGGAGAGATGTTTTGCAGCTCGATAACATCACAGACCTGGTAAATGCAGATATAAGGCTTAGAGAATCTGATCACACGTACATTTTGGAAAAAAAGCCAACAATGGGTTTTTGTAATGTAACCACTTTGGTTAGAGATCAGTTTCCACCTTTTGAAAGAGAAAAACTAGCAAGATGGCTTGTAAATACTTCCCACAAATATAATGATTATACTGAGGAAGAACTTTTACAAGAATGGGAAAATATTATGAACGAAGGGTCAGCAGTACATAAAGAATTAGAAAATTATATTCTCTCTGGAAAAATCCCCGCGCTTCCGAAAGCTATCAGCGGAATGAATTGGTATGATCAAGAAATAGAATTCTATGGAGACAAGGCTTTCCCGGAAATAATAGTATTTAGTGAAGAATTGGGAGTAGCCGGTACAATGGATTTGCTTGTATATAATTCAAACAATGGTGAATGTAATATATTCGATTGGAAGACATCAAAGAATATTGATTATAACGGAGGGAAACAAGCAATAACTCAAGCATGTGCAGGGCTGACAGATTGCCGATTTGATCAGTATTCACTACAGTTAGCTATGTACTCCCATCTATTAGAAAACTATCATGATATCAAAGTTGCCAATCAATATATTGTACAGCTAACGGATACCGATGCAAAATGTATCGAGTGTAAAAATCTTGAGCATAACGTAAGATTGATATTTAAAAACCTGTGATGTCTCCCCACTTCCGGATCATTCCAGACCTGTTGGCAAAAACAGTAAGGTTGGCCAGTCTATAGCTTCAAAAATGAAAATATGCGTGGGGTAATATGCAAGGTCATCTTTGTTCCTCAATAAGGGATTGCTTAAAAAAACCGAGGATAAACCTGGCGGGACCTGACAGGATATATAAAAGAGCGATCAACAGGAAGCACAAGGGGTAGAGGATACAGGCACTGATAATAATGGTTGCCGCCATGACAGTGAAGATGTTAGTTGTACGGCGAAAATTGAAATGCAAGAGATTCTTGTATTTCAGATTGCTGATCATCAGCAGGGAAAGAGCAAGAACAAGAATCGCAAGGAAAAATGTATGAATTCCGGCTTCAATTTGTTGGGGATGGTAGATGACAATACCTGCCAGCAGCATAGAAGACGAGGGCACGGTTAAACCCAAATAATATTTTCGATCGGCCGTTATTCTGGGAAGGATCGTACAGTTGGCGAGGCGCAGGATGCCGGCTGCCAGAAATATAAAGCTTATGATTACGGCATGGCTGGCGGCAGTTTGCTGTAAGCCCCAAAAATAAATGAGAAACGAAGTTGAGGCGCCAAAAGCAAAAGAATCCGCCAGGGAATCCAGCTCTTCTCCAAATTCCGACTGGGTATTGGTGGCACGGGCAATAATGCCGTCAATGGCGTCGAGCACAGCCGCCACGATAATAAACAAGGCTGCCAGCGAAAACTTGCCTTGGATGGAGGCATGGATACTGAGGAATCCGGCAAATACATATGTGATTGTCACCAAATTTGGAAAAAGATAAATAATCTTTTTTTTATTCATGACTTTCTCTCGGCAATAGGGGTCTCTCCGGCTCTGACTTTCTGGCCTAGACAGACTTTCATATCCACTGTTTTGGGGAGAAATATATCCACGCGTGAACCAAAAAAGATTATTCCTGTCCTTTGTCCTGCCAGGAGCTCGTCTTTTTCTTTGATATAGGATTTTATGCGCCGCGCTATAGCGCCTGAGATCTGCTTGAAGAAGATATCCGTTCTGTCTCCTTTGATGTTAACAGATACATGGGCGTTTTTTTCACTGGCAGATTCTTTGTTGGCTGAAAAAAATCGCCCCGGATTCGTCGTGATTGACTGTACGGTCCCGGCGATAGGCGCCCGGGTTATATGGACATTAAGGATTGAAAGAAAAATGCTGACTCTGGTTGCCGGATAAGGAGATGATGCATCTCCTCCTAGATCTTGGATCTTGATGATTGTTCCGTCGGCTGGTGAAAAGATAAGATTATCATTCTGAGGTGTGTAACGGATTGGATCGCGGAAGAAAAAAGCCAACTTTAGTGCAAATATAAAAAGAGGTCCCCCTATCCATATCCAGCCGAAGCCGAATGCAGCTGCTGCCAGGATCAGAATAGGCAGAACAAACAGAAGTCCTTCTTTTGCCACTCTCATGAGAGGATTATTCTCAAGAACTCTCCAATTCTGATTTAGTATGGTTTAGATGATCTTCCGCCCCAATCCCGTGAAATATTTTTGCGGCCTTCATTAAATATTCCTGACGTTTATTCCCCTCTGCATGCCGCCCCATCTCATAATAGGCTGTGCCCTGCTCAAGAGGCATCATAAGGCGTTTGGCCACATCCAATCCCTTGGCCCATGCTTTCCAGGCCGGTTTCGGATTCCCGTTCAACCAGCTAAAGAGGCCCTCCCATATGAGATAGTTCGGCCTCCCTATTGCGAACACACGCGAATATTCAGCCAGAGTCTTGCACGCGTTCCGGGCCAACCGGATGAGCGGTTTCAATTGCTCCGCCGGAAGGTTTTGATTCACTTCCCAGATCCGAAGAAAAGCTTCGGCGACAGCGGAACTCGATATGACTCCGGCATATCTGGGATCAGAATGGGCAAAGAGAGCGAGAGTGGTCTCAGCCGTTCTTTGGGCCGCCTGCAGATCGTTTTGGTACACATGGACCAGTGCCATTACCCCATACATCAAGAGTTTTTCAAAACGGTGCTCATCCGAGAGGTGCTCGATATCTAGGGTGTTCAAGATGAGTTTGGCATTTTTGAACTGCCCTAGGCACACCTGGTTGTATGCCATGCCGAATAAGCCCCAACATTGATTCTGTATATCGCCTCTGCGCAGGGCAGATTTATAAAGGCTTTCGTACAACCTGATGCTGTAGCCATATTCGCCCTGTAGGAAAGCAAGTGGGCCTAGGATCGACAAGGTGATCTCCCAACGACGCCAGTCTCCTAGTCCGTTGAAAATTTCGATCGCCCTCTCTCCCGACTCCTCTACTTTTTTCCAGTTTCCGTTGCCCAGATAGTAGGAGGACGTCACCATGAGAGCGTAGCCCAGGGTGTGATGCGGATCGACCCTGATCGCGACTTCCTGGGCCCTGCGGCTGTAGGTTTCCGCCAGAGAATGCAGCGAGACCACCCCTGCTCCAAGGCAAAGATTAGCGTATTCCCTAGCGAGCTCTGGAGAGGGGCCGGCCAGCTCCGCCAGATTGATCGCGCACAGGACGGAATAGATCGCAAACATTTTTTCCTGGGAGTAATAATAGATTTCGGAGAGATGCTCATACACCCGGGCGGTCTCCAGCAGGATGTCTTTTTTCGCCTTCCTGCGGCCCACGAACATCGACGGCCACAGGCGATGGCAGATTTGAATGGAGGCTTGCCTGGCTAACCCCGCCATAAGTTTTATGCCTTTGGGAGGAAACGGCCGTTTAAGATGAGCCAGGGCCTTGTGCAGATGGTCCTGGCTGTCCGCCAGTCGTCCTAGTCCCAATAGGGATTCTCCCAACTGCTGCTCCCAATGTGCGCGCTGTAAGAGTCCGCTGGGTGTTTCTTTGAGTGCATCAAGCTTGAGAACCTCGGTCAACAGCGAATTGACTTCTTGATAGGCATACCCTCTTAAGGCCCGGTATGCGGCTTTTTCTAGGTATTTGATCTCTTTTTCAGATATTTTTGCCTCACGAAAATGCACCACCAACTGAATGGCGATCATCTCCGACTGATCTCCGTAAAGCTCTTCCAGCGCGGCTCCCACTTTTTCGTGGTGATAGATCCGTTCCGACTCATCCAGGTTGTTGTAGAGATAACGCTGGAACATAATATGCTGGAAACGGTATTTTGAGAGGCGGTTTTTGTTTATGCGTTGAATTCCTTCCGCTTTTATCAGATGAAGACGATGATGCAGATCTTGACTGAGCCGGTGCACTATCTCATCTGCATTAACGCCCTGCACGCGGGCGATCACTTCAGCTGTAAACACCTCGCCCTCCACACTCGCCAGGTCAAGGATTTCACGAAGCTCCGCTGGCAATTTCCCGATCCGCTCCGCTATGACCGCTTCCACCCGAGCCGGCAGCTTATCCCAATCCAGTCCTGGCCCCTCGATCCAGCGGTTGTGGGTATCAAGCACCAGGGCCATTCTTTCCTTCATGCTTTTTAAGAGTTCGATGGTAAACAGGGGAAGGCCTTTGGTCTGCTGGAACAGTGTGTCTCTAAAGCCTTTTCCCAACTGGTTCGGCTCGGTGTCTAAGTAGGCCTCCAAGAAATGACGGTCTCCTTTGTAACCGATCTCGACTTTAATGTCGTCGAAGGTTCTTTCAAACTCATTAATGACCGGAATTAGAGGATGGCGCATTCCATCACGGCTAAACGATAAATCAGCAGGCCTGTAAGCGCCTAAGATCAACACCCTCGATCCTTCTATTCTGCGACCTAAATGAAACAACAGACTGATCGATCCTGTGTCGGCCCACTGTAGATCGTCAAGAACCAGCAGCAAAGGGTGTTCGCGTCCGATGGTCTGCAATACGCGTGTGTATTGCTCAAAAATATCACTTTGCTGGAGGCTCAGTGCCACCTCATTTCTGGATTTACTCTGGATCATGTTCTTCAGTTTCTTTTTATACTGAGGTACCTCTGCATCAAAGCCTTTCAGCCGTGAGACAAGAGCTTCAGCGTTCACAAAAGAATCGATCAAATCAGGGCCCGATTCTGCGATCGCTCTTGTGGCGAGAGGCAGCAGGTTCCACAATCGGTAGGCATGTTTCCGGGATATTGCCCCGGCCGAATACTTGGTTTCAACATCTCCGGTGAGAAGATTCATGATCTCACGGAAAGGGTGGTATGCGTCTCCGATTCCAGTGTGTGCGTTGCAGTTGCCCAGGGCTACGATCAGATCTAAATGCTTCTCCTGGGCACGCCGCGAAAATTCGTGAATAAGGGCTGTTTTGCCGCTCCCAGCATCTCCAACGATGAACGATATGCGTCCTTTCTTGCTGAGGGAACTTTCTAAGTGAATCTTTAATTTTTCCAGTTCGTTTTCACGTGCCACAAATGTTTTAGGCTTTTCATACAGGGAAGAGTCCTCCTGGATCATCAGGAACTTGGGCGTTCGAAGATAATCGGAAACCGTGGTGGAATGAATCCCTTTTTTTATGTCGTCCAATTCATGGGCTATAACTTCGATATTCTGATATCGCTCGTTCGGGTCCTTTTTTAGACATCGAAGGATAAGTTTATTAAGTTCTGGTGAGAGACTATTATTATATTGCTTCGGCTCAGGGGGCTCTGGCGATTTGTGCTTGGTTACGATATTGAGGACCTCATCTCCTTCAAAAGGCATTTGCCCCGTAACCATCTCGTATAAGATTGTACCCAAGGAATAGATGTCGGAACGCTGGTCGACCAGGGCTCCTTCTCTCTGTTCGGGAGACATGTATAGGGGAGTGCCGATGGCAACACCGACATCGTTGATGTCCGAACCTCCCAGAGAACGGGCGATGCCAAAATCCATTATGCGGAGCGTCTCGTTTTTATCCATCATGATGTTTTGAGGTTTCAGGTCGCGATGGACGACGCCTAATTTATGGGCTTCGGCCAATCCCTCGCAGATCTGTTCTGTGATGAACAGGGCCTCCTTCTCGGTCAGCTTTCCTTTCCTCCGGATGATCGTCCTTAGTGTTTCACCGTCCACATATTCCATTATGATGTAATGGGTACCCGCTTCTTCTCCAAAATGATATAAGCGGCATATATTTTTGTGGGAAATCTTGCGAGCGAGTTTGAGTTCATTCCTGAAAAACTCGACCAGCTTTTCGTCGGCTGTAATCTTGGGGCTTATCAGCTTTAAGGCGACCTCTTCATCAATTTTATTATCCAAAACTCTATATACTCGGCCCATTCCCCCAGTTCCCAAATGTTTAATTACTTCATAACGATCCGCAAATTTTGTGCCACTTGAAAGCTTGAAGGGGGAAAAAATCATCCGCAGAGTCGAATCCGATTTTGTATCTTTGGAAGGGGTAAGCTTAATCCCGCACTTAACACAGAGTCGTGAACCGGAAGGATATGTTGAATGGCAGAGCGGGCATTCCATGGTTTTTGGAGTTTGCTATCTTCCTAATAATAGTTTTTCAGAAAAAACGAGTCAAGGCGAGCTTTTTCAAAACCGAATCGATGAATGTTTTTTCAAAGGTCCCGGAGTCGATTTCTTTCTCCAATCGTTCTTCCAGGCATGACCATTCTTCAATATCCAATTGTCCTTCGCGATACAACCGGCTGAACTCCCAGGCATAGGGGTTGTATCTTAGCCTTTTAAAATCGCAGTTCAGCATCAGGAGATTTATAAGACAGTTGGTGTGCAAGGGGTGCTCGTCACCGGCTGAGATCAGACCTTTAGCGAGGATTGTCTTATTATGTTTTTTAATGTTGTATTCCAGAGCACTGAAAGGGCGGACGAAACGGGGCAGGTTTTTGGCTTGATTCCAGGTAGAATTAAAAAATTCCTTTTCGCTTTCCTCAAGAGGAATCTTTAAATACTTTTCAGGGAACCACTTTAAGGTCAGCATTAATAGGAAAAAAAGCCCGCGCGGAGGGAAAAACAACAGATTGGGATTTTTATATTTGAGAAAACCTGTCTGCACAGGGGAAAAGCCGAGAGCGATAAACGGTATCCGTTTTTCCATAGCGATTTTAGCGGCAGTATAAAGGGTTATGATTATGCATTTAGGGCAAAGTGTGCGGATCATGGATCGGCCGGAATGCCTGTGTTGCAACCAATATGAATAGAGTTTTTTGTAGAAATTCATGCCGGGACTCTGCCACACATGTTCGACATTCAACCTATCGATGGTTTTTTGGATGTTACGTTTGGCCACGGGGCTCATGAATCCCGTGTCGCAAGTGTATGCCAAAACCTTGAGATTATATTTTTCCTTCAGTACATAAAGGAGATAGGTGCTGTCTTTGCCTCCGCTTAGGCAGAGTAAACAATCGTATTCTCCCTTGCTCCGGTTATTTGCTATGAATTTTTCGAATCGGGATTTTAATCGAATCCCGCCATTTTTGTTACTTTTATTCTTCCGATCAAAATATTTCTGCCATTTCAGGCAGTAGTTGCAGACGTTATCCTGGTTGTACTCTATGCCTGGAAATGTCTCGGGCAACAGACAGCGAGCACATTTTTTCATTTATAACCGTTTCTGAAATATCCGGTAGCGCTTATACACTTTACCTTGCATGGCCTCCATCTCTTTGCGGATCCGGGTATTTGTTTCAAGTTCGAGATGGCTGTCCATGTATGTGAAGCCGGCTTCCCTGGCTTTCTCGAACATCCTGTAACCCATGAGCACGTCTATGCCCCTTCCCCTGTGTTCCTTTTTTATGCCACCAAATAGAAGATCAAGCTGTTTGGTTTGTTTCGTTTCCCGAAGAATATATATGAACCCTAAGGGCAAAAGCTTTCCCTTTGCTTTGCATATGCCTTTAGAAACGTTAGGGAGGGCAAGCACAAAACCCACAATCTCGTTATCATATGAGACCAGTTGTACGAATCGCGGATCAAAGATGTTCAGGGCTATCGTGGGCAAAGCGACTTCTTCATGATCATCATAGGACATATAACCGTAAAGGTCGCGGAAACTTTCGTTCATCAACCTGCGAACCTTTTTTATGTAAGGCCGGAGATCGCGTCTCTTGGAATAATCCAGGAGAAGATATTTTCCTTTCTGGATCACTCTCTGATTGATTCTTTCATACAAGTCGGGCATTTTCCCGGGAATGGGAACCTTATACACAACATAGTCCACTTCTTTGTCATATCCCGCATCAACAAGGAGTTCGACCACGTATTTAAAGTTGCAGTTCGTCATTATGGATGGATTGTGCTCAAATCCCTCAACCAAAAAACCTTGAGGTTCCGGGGCATCATCGGATAATCCTACAGGACCGACAATTTTTTTCATGCCGCGTTTCCGTGCCCAATGTTCTGCATATCCCATCAAGGCTTTAGCCGCTTCTGGATCGTTCTGGCATTCGAGATAAGAGAATCTTGCATTTCGTTCTCCGCGCAAGGCATTGTACTTGTGATGGATACCCACCATGATGCGGCCGACAGCTGTAGAGTTCCGGTAGGCCAGAACTAAGCTCGTTTGGTAAGTCTTCAGGGATGTGTTGATCCTGGGATTGAAGTATCTCCGCTCCAACATATGGAACGGAGGCACCCACGTCTTGTGGTCTCGATGCAAATCCGCCGGAAGCCTGATAAATCGTCGCAGTTCCCGTTTGCTTTCAACCGGCTTTATGATTACAGACATTCCCTCTCTCAATGTACCGCCGTCATATTAAAAATTCCAATTTCTACAATTTCAATCCATGGAAGGCAAATGGCACAACAAAGTTCCCGGAAACGTCCACTATCTTCGTCTCAGGATTGATATCCACTGTGGCATCTGCATAGGGAAAAATTTGCTGTTTCATTTGCAGCAATAAACATATACAATCCGTGTTTTTTAAGTTATTGAGGAAACCGTATAGAGGCTATTTTGTTAGCTCCTTTATTGCTTATGATGAAAATCCTGAAAAATTTATCTAATAAATACTTAATTAGGTAATAAATGTCAATTCAAGTGCTGATTATTCCAAATCGTTCTATTCATACCGCAGGGAATTGGCCGGATCGGCTGAGGCAGCTTTGATAGATTGGTAGCTGATGGTTAACAGGGCAATAGCCAGTGCCGCCAGACCGGAAAGAACAAAAGTCCAGACACTGAGATCGATCCTGTAGGCGAAGTTTTTCAACCATTTATTCATGAAATAATAGGCAAGCGGCCAAGCTATTACATTGGCCATAAAAATTAATAGTATGAATTCCTTCGATAAATTGGTAACAATATTCATGATCGATGCTCCAAGCACTTTCCGGATTCCTATCTCCTTTGTTTTCTGCTGGGCCATGTAGGCAGCAAGTCCGTAAAGGCCGAGACAGGATATGAGAATGGCAACAAGGGTGAAATAATTGAATATCTTTCTCGTTTTCTGTTCGGAGTTATACAGGCGTTCAACGGCCTCGTCAAGAAATGTATATTCCAGCAGATAGTCCGGATTGAACGATTTATATACCCCGCGAACCGAAGCGATTGCTTCCTGCATATGTTCTGACCTAAATTTAACAAATACATAGCTATCCCTCTGGGAGTCGATCCGTAAAACAAGCGGCTCAATCTCTTTCTGAAGAGATTTGTAATGAAAATCCTCGACAACTCCGACAATTTGCCCTTCATTTCTGTATAATCTAAATTTCGATCCAACAGGATTTTTCAACCCCATCGCTTTGACTGCCGTTTCATTGACGATAAAGGATTGTGTGGTTTCATCCACCGGAAATTCCCTTGAAAAATCCCTGCCAGCAATAATATTCATATTGAATGTTTTGATATAGTCATGGTCGACCGAAAACTGATGGATCAGGAAACGGGTTTCCGGGTTTTTCCCTTCCCATGAAAATGCGGTGGTCGAGTGAACAGTGTAGGTAGGGATATCCGACGATGTAGTTACGCCCACAATATTCGGATCGCGGAGAAGTTCGGACTTAAACGCATCATACTGTGTCCTCAGGTTTGCCCTCTTGATGAAATAGACCGTCGATTCCTTTTCGTACCCCAATTCCTTGTTCAGCATATAATTGATCTGTTTATAAACAATCAGAGTTCCAACAATAAGAATGATGGACAGTGTAAACTGGACCACAACCAACGTACTCCTGAACAACGATTTTCCGGATTTGGATGAAAGTTTCAGCCCTGTGCCTTTAATCGAATCCACCGGATTAAACGACGACTGCACCAATGCTGGATAACTCCCGGAAACCAGCCCGGTTATCAACATGATGCCTAACAGCCCTAACAGAAATACCGGATCTTTCATTGAATCAAGCGAAAGCAGCTTCCCGGATACATTGTTGAAAGCAGGAAGAAGCAGATAGACCAGTATTAAGGCAATGAAAAAAGATATAACCGTCATAAACAGGGATTCACCATAAAATTGGGTAATGATATTATGTCTGCTTGCCCCGACCACTTTTCTTAAACCGACCTCTTTCGACCGTTTTTCAGACCGTGCCGTGCTCAGATTCATGAAGTTGATACATGCGATAAAAAGAACAAAAACAGCAATCACCGAAAATGCGTATATGTAGATGGATTTATTCTCGGTGTGGCCATATAAGTCGATGGCATAATCGGAACGCAAATGGATATCCGTAAGAGGCTGCATTATCAGTTTTGTTCTGCTCTCGGAGTGTATCTTTTTCAAGTAATTATAGACTTTATCTGAAATATGCTGAACGTATGTATTCTCTGCAAGCTGAACGTATGTTGTGTAATTGTTCGTCCCCCAGGAATCCGTCCAGCCAGACTCCCGCAGTGTCGATTCGAACGGGACTAAAAAATCGAATTGGACATGAGAGTTATGATGTACATTTTTCAATACACCAGTGACCTTAAAATCGATATTATTGTTATAGGCCAATACTTTCCCTATGGGATCTTCATCCCCGAAATACCGTGCTGCCGTTTCTTCGGTGATCAGAATGGTATGTGGCTCGGTCAAAGCGGTCGAAATATCCCCTTCAACCAGCGGAAAAGAAAACATTTTCAGAAAACTTGGATCGACTGCGACAAAATCCCTTTCATTGAATTTTTTATCTTTGTAGCTGATCAGTCTGCCGGACAATATCCGCAACCGGGCAGAATCGACAATCTCAGGAAAATCATCCTTCAGCGCTTCAGCAAGCGGCCACGGGGTAACGGCAACCGGGAAATAGTCCCCGCTCGAATCGTACTGATGCTCTGTGACACGGTAGATAACATCGGCATTGTCATGAAAACGGTCAAAGCTCAATTCGTCCTTGACCCACAAGAGAATCAGAATGCAGCAGGCCATTCCGACGGCCAAACCAAAAATGTTGATAAAAGAATAGCCCTTGTTCTTTCTGATATTTCGAATAATGATTTTTAAATAGTTTTTCAGCATAAGATGTCTCCATATGAAACGTTATCTTGCATAAAAGCCAACGACATGAATTTTTCGTTTCTTGAAAGCTTGACCATTTTTCTTTCTTCTTATATCTGTTTGCTGTAATTATATATATAAGACGCAATCCAAGTCAGAAAGGTTGATAGAAAAATGGAGTGATACGGTCGTAAATGTCACTCATACCGCAGGGAATCCACCGGATTGGCTGTTGCGGCTTTGATGGTTTGGAAACTGATTGTGAGAAGAGCGATGAACAGAGCCAGCGCAGCAGCCAGGGCGAATATCCACAGTCCCATATCTATCCTGTACACAAAATTCTGAAGCCAGTTGTTCATGATAAAATAGGAAACAGGCCATGCGATAATATTTGCAACGGCTACGAGAAGGAGGAAATCCTTCGACATCAGCCGGACGATGTTGGAAACAGTCGCCCCGAGTGTTTTTCTGATACCGATCTCTTTTGTACGCTGCTCCGCCATAAACATGGACAATCCGAAAAGACCGAGACAGGAAATAAAAACAGCCAGGATCGTAAAGGATGTGATTATCCTGTTTATCTGTCTCTCTGCCTGATAAAACCGCTCGATATTCTCATCCAGGAAATGAAATTCAAAGGGATAATTGGGATTGATTTTTTTTACTGTATCCTGAATGAATCCTATGGTATTTTGAATATTTTCATTTTTCATATTGATGATCAAATAGTTATAGAAATACGGGAACTGCACGTAAAATGCAGGCCGAATTTCCCGATGTAACGATGTATTGTGCACGTTCTTCACGATACCAATGATTCTACCCGGGGCCCTGTCCCACATCTTGAAGGACTTTCCGACAGGATTTTCTATGCGCATCGCCTCGATGGCTTTCTTGTTTATAATGAACTCTCTGAGAAGCATGTTATCCGGTACGGTCTTGAACGTTTCGCCCTCGATGAATTCGATACCGACTGTTTTGAAGTAATCCTTCTCGACACTGACGAAATTCAAATTACCTCTGACATCAGCGGGTCTCCCTTCCCAATCCAGGCCGCCTGCATTATTGCCTGCATAATTCGGAAGACTCTGTGCAGTCGTTACAGAGTTGACTGCGGGATTTCTCAAAAGTTCATTTTTTACTGTGTCAAATCTCGTTTTTATATTGCCCAGAAGGTCGAGGTACACCAAATGATCTTTGTCAAAACCAAGATCTTTATTCTGTATGTATCTCATCTGGCTCGTGATGATAATCGTCGATATGATCAAAATGATCGAAATAGAAAACTGAGCGACAACCAGCAATTTTCTTAACGCAGAGTTTGACGATCTCGTTGAGGCAGATGTCTTCATGACATTTACGGGTGAAAACGAAGATAGAAAGAAAGCAGGATAAGTTCCTGAAATGATCGCCGTAAGGAGTGCAATGCCAAACATGCTGATCAGCATGTTTGAATTCCCGGTTATCGAAAGAGAAAGTGTTTTATCCGAGAGGGTATTCAATTTCGGGAGAAAAGCGACCGTTAATACAATCGCCAGCATGAACGAGATGGTCACGGTGACGAACAGCTCGGAATATATCTGTCTTCTGATCGAAGATCTGCCGGCTCCGACCACTTTTCGCAGACCTATCTCCTTTGCCCTTTTGCCCGATTGAGCCGTTGTGAGATTTATGAAGTTAATGCATGCAATCAGGAGTATCATGAGCCCGATGGCAGAAAAAACAAGGACGAATTTAAACGTTCCGTCGTTATTGAATCCGAATAATCGAATATTCTTGTAAGGATAAAGTTTGAGTCTGAGAACCGACTGCGGATCATTATCCAAAAATCCATTGACGATCTTATCCGAGAAATCTTCTTGACCGATATTCGAATTCAAAATAACAAAGCCGATATAATTTTCATACCTTCCCCAGTTATCCATTCTTACGTTATCGAATCGGCCAAAATTCTCGAATCGAACTAAATAATCGAACCGAACGCTGGAATTCTCGGGTATATCTTCAATGACGGCTCCCACCATAAAATCGTACTGATTCTCCAGTTGGACCGTCTTCCCAATCGGGTTTTCAACGCCGAAATACCGTTCCGCCATACTTTTGGAGAGGATGATCGTATTCAAATCCTTCAATGCCGCCTTGGGATCGTTCAGGATAGCTCTGAAAGAAAAAATGTCGAAAATTTCTGGATCGGCAAATCCGCCCGAATCCTCATAAACATTGTTTCCGTTGTAAGAAAAGAGCCGCCTTCCGCTGTCTCTGTATCTTGAAGCATGTTTTATTCCAGCATACTTATCTTTCAGATGGGGAATGAGCGGTGCCGGTACTGAAGCACTATAGTTCTTTGTTTGATCCGAGGTGTTCCATTTTACTACGCAGAATATATCGTCGATATTTTTGTTGAATTTTTCATAGTTCAATTCATCCTGAACCCACAGCATGATCAGCATGCAGCATGCCATTCCTATGGCGAGCCCCGAAATATTGATAAAGGAAAAACTTTTGTGCTTGGTGAAATTCCTGAATGCTATTTTTAGATAATTCTTGAACATAACAATCCTCCAATAAATCGCTAATCTGACGAAGGGAAAAAGCGATCTCATCATGTGTCCCCAATACCAGAGACCGGCCAGCCTGGGCCCTTTCGTTTCGGCAATATACATATATTCTTCACGGAGATTCTCCTGAATGGAGAATCGATCCTCATCCCATGCCAGTCTCCAGACAATCCATTCCGGCAATCGAGGGGGATTTGGATCTTCTTTTCTTTTAGTGCCCATGATTAATCTAGAGAAAATTCGTTGATGTCTTTCCAAATACGTTTGTGAAGTGCGACGGCATCTTTCAGAGCCCGTATGCCCGAAGGTGTAATCTTGAAATACGTTTTGCTCCGGCCACCTTTTTTGGGGAGAGGTTCCCCTTTGATTTTTTTGATATAGCCCTTGTGGTCCATTTGTCTCAGGAGGCCGTAGAGCGTACCGTAAGTGTAGTCCTTGCCTGCATCTTTGCGGATCTGTCTCCGGATAGACACACCGTAGGCCTCATTTGCCAAACGCCAGATGGCCAGGAGCACCATCTCTTCTGCTTTGCTTATCTCTTTCATCTCTTTCCTCTTTCCATTTATTTGTGTCTTACAAATATATATACGTAAGTTTCATCAAAAAGTTACAAAGAGAATTTTTCGGTTAGGAATTCTTATTCATACCGCAGGGAATCGACCGGATTGGCGGTGGCGGCTTTGATGGATTGATAGCCGATAGTGGCCAGGGCGACAAGCAGGGCCAGACCTGCTGCCAGAGCAAAAATCCAGACTTGTAAACTGGTCCTGTAGGCAAAGCTTTGAAGCCAACGGTTCATGACGTAGTAGGCGATCGGCCAGGAGATCAGGTTGGCAATCAAAACCCAGCGCGTGAACTGCCGGGATAGTAGAAAAGTGATGTTGAAAACTGAAGCCCCCAGAACCTTCCGTATGCCGATCTCTTTTGTCTTCTGCTCTGAGGAAAAGGAGGCCAGGCCAAAAAGTCCGAGGGCGCTAATAAAGACGGCCAGGAAGGAAAAAATCCTGAAGGTGGTCCCGAATTTTTGCTCTGCTTGATAGACCCTGTTGAATGCGTCATCGAGAAAATAATAGTCGAAAGCGTGGTGAATTTTGTGCTCATCATACACCTTCTGGATATGGGCGATGGTTCCGGGAATATCCGTTGCTCTGATTTTGACGTAGAGGTAGCTTGCCCAAAATCCTTTCATCAGGAGGGCCATGGGTTCGATATCGAGGTGATAAGACTGGAAGTGGAAATCCTTGACCACTCCGATGATTTTTTGGTCCCAATCGTTTCGAATCGAGAAAGATTTTCCCAGGGGATCGTCCCAGCCCAGCCGCTCGGCCGCTGTCTCGTTTATGATGATAGCATTCTCAGGATCTGTGCCAAAGTCTCTGGAGAAATTCCTTCCCGCTTTTAGCTTTATGTCGAAGATATCGATGAAATCAAAATCGACCAGAGCATAGTACATGGAGATCTTAACCTCCTCTCCTTCACTGTTCAAGACAGTGATCGTGTTTCGATTGCCGATATGGATCGGGAGGTGCGAAGAGGCGCTGACTCCCAGAACATTCGGATTTTTGTTTAAAATGTTTTTTATGACTTCAAGCTTTTTTCCCATCCTGACCTCTCTGAGCGGGACGACAACCACATGCTCCCTGTTGTACCCGGGATCCTTATGCCGGATAAATTGGAGCTGGCTGTAGACCACGATGGTGCAGACAATCAGGATGATGGAGATGCTGAACTGGAAGGTGACCAGGCCGTTTCTGAGCCCTGCGCCCTTTTTTGCTCTTCCTGTTTTTCCCTTCAGGATTTGGACCGGACGAAAGGCTGACAAAAACAGGGCCGGATAGCTTCCGGAAAAAAGCCCGACGAAAAGGATAACGATCAGGAGGGTAAAAATCAGGAATGGGCTTTCCGATAGATCGAAGGGGATGGTCTGGCCCAGGAAAGAATGAAACAGCGGCAGCGCTGTTTTGACCAGAAAAAGCCCCAGTATAAGGGCCAAAAAGGCAGTCAGTGTGCTCTCGCCCAAAAACTGTCTTATGATCTCCCGGCGGGAGGCACCCACGACCTTGCGCATTCCCACTTCCTTGGCCCTCTGGGAAGAGCGCGCCGTAGAGAGGTTCATGTAGTTGACGCATGCGATGAGAAGAATGATAAAGGCGATAGCCGAATAGAGATAGATGTTTTTAATGTCGCCGGTCACAGCCGGATCGAAGTTAAAAAAGGAATAAAGATGGGCCCTGCCCAGCGGCTGGAGTTGCCCGGTGTAATGGGCAAACCTTTTAGGGGCGTATCGATCGAGAAAAACCGCGATTTTTTTCTCGAACTCCCTGTAGTCCGTTCCTTCCTGAAGCTGGACATAGGTGAAGTAGGAATTCTTGTACCAGTCGTCGAAATTTCTGTTTCGAGCTTTTTGAGAGATAAACGAGATCATAAAACTAAACCTGAGATGGGAGTTAGCCGGCACATCCTTTATGATTCCGGTGATTTTATAATCATTCTCCTGGGCCGAAATCCTCAGGGATTTGCCCAGGGGATCTCCGCTGCCAAAGATCTTTTGGGCAAGGCTTTCTGTAAGAACGATACTGTAGGATTCAGTCAGGGCGTCTGCTTTCGATCCTCTGACCAGAGGAAATGTGAACATTTTCAGAAACTCTTTGTCCGCGCAAATACCGTCCTCGTAGAGTTGTTTGCCTTTGTAGGTCAAAAGCATGTTTTCTGCCTTGTTGAGCCGCGTCGTGTTGACGACTTCAGGAAAAGTCTCTTTAAGAGTGGGGGCAAGAATAGCGGGAGTTGTCATAAAATAGCTGTTTCCCATATAGCTTAATCCTGCCACCTCTCTTTTTTTATAAAATCGATAGATCTGATTCCCGTTTTCATGGAAGTTGTCGAAGCTCAATTCAAAACGAACGAATAGCAGGATCAAAACAAAGCAGGACAAACCCACAGCCAAACCGGCGATATTGATGAAGGAATAGACCTTGTTCCTTTTCATATGCCTGAAAGTGGTTTTCAAGTAATTTTTCAACATAAAAGATCTCCAGCCGAACCTGTAATTCACATAGTAGCCAACGGCGAGAAGTGTTTGACGCCAGAACCAGTGCCTGGCTTTGCTCCGTCCCTCTGATTGACAGAGCGTGATATACTCCTCTTCTAAATCTTCCTTTATAAAATACCTGTCGGAATAGACTGTTAATTTTCCCAGTATCCATAGGGCCGCACGTGAGGGTATTTTTTCTCTATTCTCCATGATTCATTTCCTTTTAAATTCCAGGTCGGACACAGTTCCCCATACAGAGCGGTAAACGGATTGGGCCTCTTTCAGGGCTTTTCTGCCTGTAGGGGTTAAATAATACAGTTTTTTCCGACGTCCCCCCTTCCTGGATTCAGGCCGGCTTTCCCGACAGGTGACAAAACCTTTTCTTGTGAGCAGTTCAAGGGTGTTGTACAGCGATCCGTAGTGCAGGATTTGGCGGGTCATCTCCATAAAGCTTTTCCTTATGGTTACGCCATAGGCATTGTCGTCTAATTTCCAGATGGACAGCAGGATGATTTCTTCGTTCCTGGAAAGTCGTGCCATTTTGATTCTCCCTTCTATATATGTTTACTGTAAGTACATATATAAGACGCAATCCGATTCAAAAAGGTTGGCAAAAAAATTAAGGATTGTAACTACGGCTTATTTTTATTCGTAACGCAGGGAATCGGCCGGATTGGCGGTGGCGGCTTTGATGGACTGGTAGCTGACGGTGAGCAGGGCAACAGCCAATGCCGCAAGACCGGAAAGAACGAAGGTCCATACACCAAGATCGATCCGGTAAGCAAAGTTCTGCAGCCATTTGTTCATGAAATAATAGGCCACCGGCCAGGCAATCACATTGGCGATAATCACCCATTTGGTAAATTCCCGAAATAGCATTCCAACAATACCCGGCACAGAGGCTCCCAATACCTTCCGGATGCCGATCTCTTTGGTTCTCTGCTCTGCCATGAACGATGCCATTCCCAAAAGACCGATACAGGCGATGAAAATCGTGAGTCCGGAAAACCAGCGGAAGATGGTGCCCATCAACTGTTCTCCGCGGTACAGGCTGTTAAGCCGTTCGTCAAGGAAACTGTAAACGAAAGGTTGGTCCGGTGCGAATTTTTCCCACAGAGTTTCCACGTATCGAATTGTATCCTGTGTTCTCAGCGCATTGGGAGCAAGCCGTATCACCATGTTGTGAAACATGCCCGGCTCGCTGATCAAAACCATGGGTTCGATGGCATGGTGGACAGAACGGAAGTGAAAATCTTTGACCACCCCGATGATATATCCTTCCGTCATGTTGATCTCGGCCCGCTTCCCGATGGGGGATTCCAATTCCATCGCTCTTACTGCGGCCTGGTTCAAAACAAACCCATATCGATCTGTCGATCGCTCTTTGGAGAAAAAATCCCCATCGGCCATTTCCATTCTGAAGGTTTTCACATAATCCTCATCCACCCACAAAATTTTCAGATGAACTTTCTTTTCTGTGGTTTTGCCTTCCCATTCGTCGACTACGGTCCCACTCTGCAGGTACATCGGCAAATTCGCGGTGGCCGTGGCACTCATTATATTCGGATTTCGCAGCAGCTCCTGCTTCAATGATTCGTATTGACGCCTCATATCACGCTGCATGGGAACGACGAGCAAATGCGATCTGTCATAGCCCAGATCCATTTGACGGATATAACGAAGCTGTTTTTCCACCGAAAGAACCCCTGTCATCACGGCAACGGTCAAGGAAAATTGGAGAACGATGAGCATCTTCCGCAAAAAGGATTGACGTATCGATTTTCCATGCGCTCCTTTTAATACTCTTATGGGCTGGAATGAGGAGAGAAAGACTGCGGGATACGTTCCCGAGACCAATCCGGTGAACAGGACTATGCTCAGGAGGCCGAGGATCACAAATCCCTCTTTCAGGATAGCAATGGAAATCTGTTTACTCACCAACGTATTGAATGCCGGTAATAAAAGGACCGTGGCTCCCAGAGCTAAAAGGAAGGCCATGACCGTTACGACGGTCGATTCGCTTAAAAATTGTCTGACAAGCTGGCCCCGTTTTGCCCCTACGACTTTTCTGAGACCGACTTCTATGGAACGCCGCGCAGCCCTTGCCGTGGAGAGATTGATAAAATTGATACATGCAATCAGCAGTATGGCCACAGCGATGATTGAAAAGGCGATTACACTCTGCCTGCTGCCGTGTACGGCCATGTCGAACATGTAGGGAGGATCGAGATATATCCGTTTCAAAGGCTGAAGCTGGTAGGTTGCCTCGAGCTCCGGAAGGTGCGTGTTGTGACATTCGGTCATTTTCCGGGCAACCTGCCGGATATCTGCATGTTGATCCAACATAACGTAAGTGAAAAAAGAAATGTCCGACCACCGGTGCAAATCCCTTCCCATTTGTTCCAGATGCCTGAAGTTCACCAGGTAATCGAATTGAAGATGAGATTGGAAGGGAACGTTCCGGAAAACCCCGGTTATCACAAATTCCCATCCTCTTTCTGTGCTCAGGATTTGACCGATGGGATCCTTCGGCCCGAAGATTCTTTTTGCTGCTTGCTCGGAAATGGAGATCGTACCGGGATCAACGATGGCTTTTTCAGTACTCCCCTGGACAAACGGAAAAGAAAACATTTTAAGAAAGTCGGGACTGACGAATAATCCCCTTTCCTCAAAGCGGTTATCCTTGTATAAAAACTTCATCGAACCAGGAGAGATCCTGGCTGAATAAACAACTTCTGGGATTTCAGTTTTTATCTCAGGCGCGAAAGGGATAGGTGTGACAGACACTTTTTTATCGGCTCCTACACTGGGGTCGACAATGACCGCTCTGTAGATTCGATTGGCATTTTTATGAAACCGGTCATAGCTCCATTCATCGTGCACCCACAGGAAAATCAACATGCAGCAAACGAGACCCACCGCCAGTCCTGCTATGTTGATCGTCGAATATACTTTCTGTCGTCGTATGTTTCGCAAGGCCGCTTTTATGTAATTTTTAAGCATGAAGATACCCCCTTCGATGGATTTTTTGACCAATCCGGGCAGAGATCGAATGAATTGGCTCCAGAACCAGGCCCGGGCAGATTTTTGACCTTTGGCAAGGAGGAGTTCCCGATAAACGGAATCCATATATTCTGCGAAATTCTCCCGCTCGTCCAGATCCATGAATCCCATCAAAAAATGCAATGCCGATTTCGGAGGATAGGATTTTTTATTCATCGGTTTGGTTGTTCCGGGCTAAAGAGGAGACAAAATCCTTCCACATGCCTTCCTGCATTTTCCAGGTTTGTGCAAGGACTTGGGTTCCTCTTTCAGTCATGAGATAGTACCTCCTTGCCTTTCCTCCCCTTACACGCTTGGGCTCCCCTTTGTAAGTTTCCACAAAGCCCTTTTTTTTCAGCTTGTCCAGAGCGATGTAAAGCGAGGCGATGGCCCAGTCCTTACCTGTCTTGTCGAGAAGATACTTGCGAATATCCACCAAGCCGGCCGGGCCATTCTGATGGAAAACGGCCAGCATGAAAAGCTCCTCCAGTTTGGTCAAAAAGGCCATATTTTTACTCCTGATGATTGCTTTTTGCCTCGGTACTGATTCAAGTTTTCATTCATTTTATTAAATTAGTTAATTATATATATATAAATACGTCGGTTCTTTAAAAAAGGTTGCCCATTTTTTTTTAGAGAATTTTCAGTGACACCCCGCTTGAGAATAAAAGAAAGGATCGAGCGTTATGTTTTACGGAAGAGGAATCAAAAAAAATGAACACGGGTATTGACATTGGTATAATTGATAGTCATACTAATTGTATGAAAACCGCAATTTCCATACCTGATCATATCTTCGAAGAAGTGAACAAACTTGCCCAAGAAAACAAAACATCAAGAAGCCAGATTTTTTGTGCTGCAGTCGAGGAATATTTACAAAAAATAAAAGCGCACAAACTGCTTGAAGCTTTGAATTCAGTCTATGCAGATAAAGCAGCTCCTGAAGAAAAGCTTCTCCGTGCAAAAACCATAGAATATTATGAACGCAAGGTACTCGAAAAGAATAAACCGTGATAATCAGACAAGGCGATATTTTTTGGGTGAGCTTGGGCTCTCCCAAGGGCTCAGAGCCAGGCTATCGTCATCCTCATGTAGTAATACAAAATGATGTTTTTAATGCAAGCCGTATCAACACGGTGGTTGTCTGTGCCTTGACAACAAACCTGAAACGAGCCCAAGCTCCGGGAAATGTCACTTTAAACAAAGCAGAGGCCAATCTTGCAAAAAAAAGTGTGGTCAACATTTCTCAGGTGGTGACGGTCAACAAGTCAGATTTAAAAGACAAAATCGGTTCTTTAACTCCTAAAAGGACTACAGAAATTATTGAGGGAATAAAGCTTTTGGTTGAGCCGTTGCCAGATCCGAGGTCTTAAAGGCGCTTCCTTTTTGTTATCGTTCTATTCATACCGTAGAGAATCGACCGGATTGGCTGTAGCTGTTTTGATCGACTGATAGCTGACAGTCAGCAATGCAATAACCAGCGCTATCATTCCGGAAGCGAAAAATATTCCTAGTCCGATATTTATCCGGTAGGCAAAGCTTTTCGGCCATTTATTCGAGATAATGATCCTGGGAATAGAGATACCTCAGAATCCGATCAACTTTCACTTCCCATTCTCCAAGGAAATTTCCGGTATGCCTGCCCAAACCTGTTCTTGGGCTTTTTTGAGCCTCTTTAAATTCTTGAGGCCTTCTGGAGTGACCTCGTAATAGAATTTGCTTTTCCCGCCCCGTCTGGCAGTCGGGTCGCCCTTCATTCTCCTGACATATTTTTTCCGGACAAGATTATCCAAAGGCTGGTATATGGAAGCAAAGGACCACTTGTCGCCCATGTCCTGGGAGATCTGCTTCCGGATGCTCACGCCGTAAGCATTGCCTTTGAGCTTGAGGATGGTCAGGAGAATGATTTCTTCGTTGCGCGTCATGAATTTTTTCATGATTTTCTACAATTAATATCCATGCCGGATATTAATATATACGCGGTTAGTTGGAAAAAGGTTGCTATTTTTTTTTGGGTGACTCATCCTGACGTCCGTCAAGATATAAACCGATGATCTTTGTAACTTCTCCATTTTCATCCGACGCAAAATGCAATTGGAAATAATTTATTCCTTCTAAAGCAAATGTGTCCTCGCTAATCGGTATCAGCCGGAATTGACTTCCCCCATCTCTATTGTAATATAAAATATTATCTCGAATAGTTATATGTCGAGGACCATAGTCGCCGACAAATTTCTTCAGGATTACAACGGGAAGAATGATGGGATCATTCTCGATCCTGGACATATCTCGGACCCATTTCAAACATCTTTTACCATTTGCATTTTCCGGATCCATTTCCAGAGCTTTTTCAAACTGTTCAAGAGCAAGATTACTGTTTCCGTATTCAAAGTAAAATATTCCCATTTCTATACAAGCTTCGGAAGTCTGAGGATAAGTCTTAAGTCTATTTATTAGATTTTTTGCTACCTCTAAAGATTTTAAAGCTTGGGAGTTTGAGTAAAAGGTAAGGAATTCTATTGCTAAGGACTTATCTTTTTTATAAAGCTTGATAGCACTCTCTTCAATAACAGGTTGCATCGCAAATTCTCTATCTTCAAATTCTTCCAACGTTTTCTGTACCATCCCTATTGTTCTTTTGTAGTTCACATCCACTAATTTTGCCAGTAACTTAAAGATAGCGGCAGATGATTCTAAATCCAAATTCCAGGCTTCATCCGGCATATTAAAGTGATAGTCTAACAATTCTTTTTGGGTTGTATAGAGGCTTTCCGGAGCTTTATGAAAAACGCAGGGGATCTCTGTAATTCCCAGATACCAGGGGACAAATACGTTGGAGCAAGGTCTTTCAAGTGTCCGCCAGGTAACCGTGCCTATTTCGACCGGCAGCCAATTTCTCTGCTGAACTATTGTTGTTCTATGACTTCCATAGTTACAGATAGTAAAAAAAGGAGATTTATGAGGGCTTTTTTCATAGTTATCTGACTTATCTAGATCTGTGCCTTCATAATGGCTTCTGAAAATTCCCATGATATCTTCCAGGGCAAGTTTACGGTCAGGTTTGACCGATACAGGCATTATCCCTGTTTGCGCTTCTTGCCATGTTATTGGAAAGTTTTCGTTCAAGCGCTGTGCCATGTACCACTGCCGGTGAGTATTTGCAGGATGACAATGAGCTCTTTGGGGAGCATATGCCTTTGCAAAATCGAATTTTTCTCCGCTTGAAGGATCATACCATCCTCTTTTTATGGCATAGTCGATCAAGCCGGGAGAACATATAAAATTTTCTTTGTCATTCATGTCAACTTCGCGAATAGTGAAAGTATTGGCAATTATTGCTACTTCATCATCCTGTACTCTCCGGGCTGCGTAGTTTTTTCCACGAACCATTTGAAGCTGCCACGCTTCGTTCGGTCCGACAATATTTAGATTTCTACCCGAAGCATTATAACCGTATTTATCGAGAAGTTCGGCAGCAAGCATTACTGCTTCTCTTGCTGTTTTTGATCTTTCTGCAAGTATCATTCTAAACTTAAAGCCAAGGCCACCATTGAATAAATCTCCACGTGCCTCAACTTCCTCTGCAGAATCCTCTTTTGATGTACAGCCATTGCTCCCAAAGGCTACTCCCCATTCATTTATGATCCCGTTCGAGAAGGATGAACCGGGGCATTCATCCCAGAAATATGCATAGGTCTCTTCAACCTGAGGAATAATACCTCCTGCTTGAAGTTTAATAACGGATCCCGGTTTAAATTTCTTTCTGGGAATCAGCCAAAAATAATCTATATCTCTGGGGCCGTCATCCTCGGTTTTCGCAAATAAGATCGAACCGTCGACCGTTGTATTTTTTCCCGCAATTAAAACTGTACATTCTTCCGGTTTTTTGTCATTAACAACCGCAGGAACACTTGTCCATAATATGATAAGCAATACAATTGTTATGATAGAAAATATTCTTCTCATTGTATTCTTCTCCTTTTTATTCCCTTTATTGATAAAATTTCCCCTGTGAATCTCCTCAAATCTCTGCCTCTAACAATAAGAAATTGCCGCACTGATCGATTGTATATACGAAATTTACATCAAAAGGTTGCCTGATACGGATTTAAGTTCAGTGATTCACAAAAAAATGATGTTGATGCTGTGGATTCTCATCGAGTTTATACGGATGAACGATCTATTCATAACGCAGCGAATCGACCGGATTGGCGACAGCGGCTTTGATAGCTTGGAAACCGACTGTCAACAGGGCAATGACCACTGCAATAAACCCGGAGAGGATAAACACCAACAATCCAATATCACTCCGGTAGGCAAAGCTCTGGAGCCAGCGATGCATGGTGTAATAAGCGATAGGCCAGGCGATGATGTTGGCCAGAAGCACCCAGCGGGTAAATTCCCGGGACATCATCAAAATGATTCCGGGAACAGAGGCGCCTAAAACCTTCCTTATGCCGATCTCCTTGGTCCGCTGTTCTGCGGCGAAGGAAGCCAGCCCCAGCAATCCCAGACAGGCGACAAAAAGGGCAAAAAAAGTGAATATTGTGAATACACGTCCTGTCTGTTCTTCATTCCGGTACTGATCATTATAGATCGTATCGAGAAAAGAAAACTCGAACGGTGTTCCCGGCATGATCTCCTTCCATGTTTTCCGTATATGGGCCATGGTCTCACGAACATTATCGGTTTGGATACGTCCCGCCACAAAAGACTCCCCCCATTGACATGTGCCGTGAAGCATCACCATTTCCAAAGGCTTAACGGGCTCGTGAAAAGATTCATAATGGAAATCCTTCGCGATACCAATGATGTGAAACCATTCATTTCTATCCCCCGTCCACATGTGAAGCCTTTTATTTAGCAAATCTTCCACACCCAGCTCCTGGGCCTTACTTTCGTTCAGGATGACGGCTTGTCCGTCTGTGGGGATTTCCTTGGAAAAAAAACGGCCTTCAACCATTTCAAGCTTCATAACATTCAGAAAATCCTGATCTACGATAAAAAGATTCGTGCCGCGACTACTTGTTGTGCCTTCGAACCGGGATCCCACGTTGGTGAATGAGGTGCCGGGAACACTGGAAGAGGCTGAAACCTTCACGACCGAGGGATTGCGCAGCAAGGTCTCTTTGAGTGTCGATAATTTCTGGCCTAACTCACCGAATGTTTTTATGACGACGACCTGGTCCCGGTCATAGCCCAGATTCTGACTTTGGACAAAGGCCATCTGTTTTTGAACGACAAAGATTCCTACCAAAAGAATAATCGATAGAGAAAATTGAAATACGACGAGTCCGTTGCGCAGGATCGAGCTCTTTAATCCCTGGCTGAATTTTCCACCGAGCACGGCTACCGGATTGAACGAGGATAGGAAAAACGATGGATAAAGACCAGCAATAACACCGATCAGCACGGCCATAGTCACAAGGGCTAGAAGACCTGATGGATTTTGGATATAAGAGATCTGCAGCCAAGGTTTTCCGATGAGTTGGCGAAAGGCAGGCAATAGAATTTGGATGAAAACCAATGCCATGATCAAGGCTATAAAGCTCGTTAATATGGATTCAATCAGGAACTGGCGGATAAGTGACGTCCGTGTTGAACCGACGGTTTTACGTATGCCCACCTCCCGGGCCCTACCGGCCGACCGGGCCGTCGAAAGATTGGTGTAATTGACCACAGCAATAAGGAGGATGAATACAGCAATGATCGTGAAGAATCGAACATACGTACTGTTTCCGTTAACTTCGAATTCCCAAAGTAAATTGGACCGAAGATGAATGTCCGTCAAGGGCCGCAAAGGGAATTTTGTGTAGTTGCCTTTTGCCAGAGTGGCCTCATATCTTTCCTCAGAATCGAACATATAATTTTTTACAATCTTATCAAGTTTATCCTGGAGTGCCTCAATGCGGCTGCCTTCCCGGAGCAGCACATAGGTCTTGAATACGTTATAACCCCATTGTGGCTCTTGATATCGCTCAAAAGAGATAAAAGAACAGAGGACATCTAAGTGAAAATGCGAGTTGTCAGGCATGTTCTTAAAGATACCGCTGATTAGGAAATCTTCATCGAAGATCGTCAGCGTACGGCCGACAACCGCAGAACTGCCGAAATATTTTTCAGCGGCTCTCTCAGAGATCACAACCGTTTGTGGTTCTGATAACACAGTGCTTGGGTTTCCCTCGATTAGTGGAAAGGAAAATAAAGTAAAGAAGACCTCATCAGCTACGCCTAATCCCGGTTCATTGAATTTTTTATCATCGGCTATCACAAGATAGTCATCCAGGAAGCTCCTAACACGCGTCGCAAGCTTCACTTCAGGACATGCTTCTAATATTGTCGGTGCCAAGATTGCCGGTGTGTTGGCCTGCTCCAGATGATAATCGTCGTAATGAAAGGCCTGAGCCGCACGGTAGATCCGGTCAGCATTGGTGTGAAATCGATCGTAGCTGCGCTCGTCGCGAACCCAGAGCAGAATGAGCATCGCCGCCGCCATCCCTATAGCCAATCCTGTGATATTGATAAAAGAATAAATTTTACGCCTTTTGATGCACCTGAAAGCGATTTTCAGATAATTTTTTATCATGATGATATCTCCTTCAGTGGATTTTATGACCAATCGGGGCAGAGACCGAATGAACTGGCTCCAGAACCATATCCTTGCGGTCCCCCGACCTCTGGTAAGGAAGCATTCTTTATAAACGGAATTCACATAGTCCGCAAAATTCTCGCGCTCCTCCGGGTCCATAAACTTCAGGAGAAAATTCAAAGCCTTCCTGGGAGGGTGGGATTTCTTATTCATCGGTTCGATTACTCCGGATTAAAGAGGAGATGAAATCCTTCCACATTCCTTCCTGCATCTTCCAAGTTTTTTTCAGGGCCTGGATTCCTCTCTCGGTTATAAGGTAGTACCTAAGTGCTTTTCCTCCCCTGATGTGTTTGGGCTCTCCTTTGAAGCTTTCCACAAAGCCCTTTTTTTTCAGTTTGTCCAGAGCGATGTAGAGCGAAGCGATGGCCCAGTCTTTGCCGGTCCTCTCGAGCAGATACTCGCGGATATCCACCAAACTGGCCGGATCGTTATGATGGAAGACAGCCAGCATGAAAAGCTCCTCCAATTTGGTTAACAAAGCCACATTCTCGCTCCTGTTGGTTCCTGTTTGTTCCGGTTACGATTTAAGGTTCTATCCATATTATTAAATAAATTAATTATATAGATAAGACGCTAGTTTCTGCAAAAAGGTTGCTTTTTTTTATTTTGTGCGTGGTTACTTAATATCCCCTGGTGTTTCCCGATGCCCTGGACTTAAAATCCTATATTCACTCATACCGCAGGGAATCCGCAGGATTGGCTCTGGCGGACCTCATCGACTGAAGGCTGACGGTAATCGCAACAGTCAAAAGAACGATCGACCCGGAGAGAACGAACGGCCATAGTGTTAAATCGATACGGTATTCGAATACCTCCAGCCACCTGCGGACCATGACATAGGCTATAGGCAAGGCTATCAAGTTTGCGATACATACAAGCAGCATCAATTCATGATTCAGCATCCTGACGATATTGAAAACCGTAGCGCCCAGCACCTTGCGGATGCCGATCTCCTTGGTTTTCTTTTGCAGGATAAAGAAAATCAGGCCAATCAGGCCGAGAAGGGTGAGAATGATAGCGATAAAGGAAAAAAATATCAGGATCGTGCCCAAGCGCAGTTCCGCCTGATACATGGCGTTGAAAGAATCGTCCAGAAAACGGTAGTCGAAGTTGAATGCGGGATCGTAGCCGCGAAATGTCTCCTGTATATATGCCAGCGTTTTCCCCACGTTATCGGGTGCGATCTTGATGGAGAATAGATTGGCTCTCTCCGTGCGCAGCAGGAAGAACATGGGTTCGATCTCCATCCTGAACGAGGAAAAATGAAAATCACGCACAACCCCGATGATGCGGCCGTCCTGGATTTCCCAGCGGGAGAATTCCTTCCCGATGGGATGGGTCAGTCCCACGGCATCGATCGCGGTCTGATTCACTATGACGGCATTCTCTCCGTCCGTGGAGAAATGCGGCGCAAACTGCCGTCCATCCACTACCTCGATCCCGTACAGGTCGATGAAATCATAATCGACGTAACAGCAGTATATCTGCCCCACTCGCCCCGTTTCCCCATCATCTCCCTCTACCTCCGCAGGACCCACATTCCCTAAATTCAGCGGTCCCCGGTTGTGCGCCGCTGCACCGAGGATCGCCGGGTTCTTCAACAGGTCCAACTTGATATTCTCAAACTGCCCCCTCAGTTCATCCTCCCAGATACGGAGCACGACGATATGATCCCGGTCATATCCCACATCCGTGTATTTGATTTAATGCAGCTGTTTCTGAATAACCCAGGCCGCCAGAATAAGGGCGACAGAAATGCAAAATTGAAAAACCACCAGGACATTCCTCAGATTGAGAGGCTTTCTCGACCTTCCCTGCCAAACCGTATTTTTCATAACATCTGCCGGTCTGAAAGAGGCAAGCAGGAAGGCCGGGTACACGCCGGAGGAAAATCCGACCAGGAGATAGACGGATGCCAGGAAAAACACATTGGGCAGCGTGAATTGATCAACGAAAGTAACCGGGATCCTGGCAAAGGACCCGAATATAGGGAGCAGTAGAAAAACCAGCACATGGGAGGAAAGAACGGCGATGAGCAAATAGGTCATCGATTCACCCAGGAACTGGACGATGAGCTGAGGCCGCTTGGCCCCGATCGTCTTCCGGATACCGATCTCTTTGTTGCGCTGCGATGCCCTGGCTGTGGCAAGGTTCATGTAGTTGATACAGGCGATGGCCAAAATCAAACACGCGATGGAGATCATCAAATAAACGATTTTGATATCGCTGTTGTCCGATATCTCGAAATTGAGGTGCGAATGGAGGTGGATGTTCGTGAAGGGCTGAAGGAAATAATAGGGTTTGGTTTCTTCCGAGTCATATTTGTCGTACTGTTCCACGATCGCCGGAAATTTTGCTTCCAGCTATTCGTACCGCAGCGAATCCGCCGGATTGGCCGCAGCAGCCTTAACCGATTGGAAGCTGACGGTTAAAAGCGCAATTCCCAGAGCCAGCCCAGCCGAACCCAGAAAAATACCGACTCCCATCCCCATCCGGTAAGCGAAGTTCTCCAGCCACTTGTTCATTACAAAATAAGCCACCGGCCAGGCGATCAAATTGGACACCAGTACACACTTGGCAAATTCCTTTGACAGCAGGACGACAATTTCCATAAAGGAGGCCCCCAAAACCCTGCGAATCCCGATTTCCTTGGTGCGCCGCTCGGCCATAAAAGTGGCCAAGCCGAACAATCCCAGGCAGGATAAAAAAACCGCCAACACGGCAAAATATCTGACTATCGTTCCTATCCTCCGCTCCGATCGATAAAGGTTGTCGAAATCATCATCGAAGAACTGGTAGTGGAAAGGATAATGGGATTCGAACTTCTGCCAAATCCCTTTCATAAAACGGATGGTGGCATCCAGATTTTGGGGACTGACCCGGGCGAAAAGGTATCTGAAACCTTCCCCAGGGGCAAACAGGCATAAGGCTCCGATTTTCTGGCCTAGGGTCTCGAAATGAAAATCCTCGATCACTCCCACCACTGTTCCCTTGTTCCCGCTTATAGTCAAAGGCTTGCCGATGGGATCCTCCAGCCCCATGGCCTTGACCGCGGTTTCATTCAATACAAAATTGTTTTTGTCCTCGGAAAATTCCCGGGAAAAAAAGCGGCCTTCTGCCATCTTCATACCAAAGGTCTTGAGATAATTCTCTTCCACCTTATTAAGAAAGACACGGACATTCTTATCAGCTGTATCCCCCCTCCACAAGTCCGAGGGTGTCCCATGAAACTGCCAGCTGGAAGCACCGGCAGCCTCCAAAATCCCTGGATTCCGGAGAAGCTCCTGTTTAAAGGCGTCATAATTTTCCGTAAGAGAGGGCGTCAGGCTTAAGACCACCAATTGATCTTTGTCGAATCCCAGTTTCTTATCCCGCATGAATTGGAGCTGGTTGTAAACTATAATCGTCCCGATTATCATGATGATCGTAAGGGAAAACTGGGTTATAACCAGGGCCTTCCGAAAAACCGTCCGTGCCTTTGCCTGCGAGCCACCCAAGCCTTTGAGCACAGCAACCGGATGAAAAGACGAGAGAAAGAGCGCAGGATAGCTCCCGGCTACAATGCCGGTAAGAGCCACAATCCCTAAAAGCCCAAGATAAAGGAACAGATTGCCCATTGGATCCAGGGAAAGCTCCTTGGCAGTGATTCGGCTAAATAGAGGAAGAAGAGCCTTCACCAGGACCAAGGCAAAAGAAAGGCTGATAAAAGCCTGGAGCATCGACTCCCCGAAAAACTGGCGGACAATGTCCCGCCGGAGGGCGCCCACCACCTTGCGCATCCCGACCTCCTTGGCTCTTATTCCGGATTTGGCCGTGCTGAGGTTCATGAAATTGATACAGGCAATAAGCAGCACGAAAAAAGCGATCAAAGAAAACACATACACATATTTGATGTCCCCATCGGCCCCGATTCCCCCTATGGCTTGAGATCGCAGATGGATATCCTTCAAAGGCACTAAATGCATCTGCACATTCTCGAAAGATGAAACATGGGATTGATAATAGGCCGTAAGTCTTTCATCCTCGATCACACGGCTCTCCGGATGCAGAAGGATATACGTGTAATAAGCCCAGGGCGTCCACTGCTGTAGATCGATCCCCCGCTCTTTCAGGAATTGAAAAGGCAGGAGAATTTCAAAGCGGAGATGGGAATTTTGGGGAATATTTTTAAATACACCCTTTACCATAAAATCGGTCGAGCTTCCGATGGTCAGGGTTTTTCCCACAGGATCGCTGCTGCCGAAATATTTGACTGCCGCATGCTCGCTTAAAACCACGGAATGGGGATCGTCCAAAGCCGAGTGGGGATCACCTTGGATAAACGGAAAGGAAAATATCTGGAAAAGGGAAGGATCTGCCAGGAAGACGTATTCTTCCACAATTCTTTTTCCCTCATGACCGACAAGCACATCCTTCATGCGGTATAAACGAGCCGAATCGATGACCTTGGGAAAATCCTGCTGAAGTGCAGGGCCGATCCCCGTGGGGGTCGAGCTAAACTTGACCCTATTCCCTGACCAGAGATCCGAAAAGCAAACCCGGTAAATCTGCTCGGCATTGGCATTAAACCGGTCATAGCTCGCCTCGTCCTGAACCCACAGCAGGATCAGGATGCAAACGGCCATACCAGCGGCAAGCCCGGCGATATTGATGATCGAGTATCCCTTGTGTTTCCTTATGTTCCTTAAAGCTACTTTGAGGTAATTTTTAAACATGATGAGACTCCAATAGGTCGATGTTTTGAAAAAAGACGGCAGATAGATCAAAACCTGGAACCAATACCAAGCGGCTGCGCAGAATCGGCCTCTCGTTTCGATGACGTCTGCAAATTCCTCCTCTAAATCCCCTTTAGCGGAAAACTCCTCCCCTGTTTTAACCATGCGACAGAGCAGCCATTCGGCCAGGCGTGGGGGTCGGCAGTTTTTCCGGCTCATGATCTCTATTCCTGAATAAAGGTCCCCTTTGGGATTCCCTCCCAGATGATGTCCTGAAGCTCCCTGGTTTTCTTGAGGGCCTCCCGTCCCGCCTGTGTCACATGGTAGAGGATTTTCCGGCGGCCGCCCCGTTTGTGGGTGGGATCACCTATGCTTTTGGCCACAAAGCCTTTTTTATGAAGCTGGTCCAGCAGGCTGTATAGTGTTCCGTAGGGATATTTTCGGCCAGTCACCCTGGTTAATTCTTTTCGGATAGTCACGCCGTAGGCATTAACATCCAGCCGCCAAACAGATAGCAAAAGGATGAGCTGCGACATGGTCAGTTCTTTCATAGTCACTCCTATGTTTATTTGTACGGAAAAATAGGACAAAAGGTTGACCCCTTTTTTGCCGACAGAATAACGGTTGTGCTTGAGTTCGCGTATGATAATATGTAAACAGAGAGATTTGGAATGACTATACTTTTAATTATATTCCTCTTGCTAGCTCCCTTCACGAGCCTTGCAGATCATAACGCACCCGAGACCGATCGTATCAAGACAATAAGGAGTCTTAAGAAGCTGGACGATTTTCCCTTATATGTGATGCATTTTTACGGTGATTACGATCTCCCGGATTATGCACCCAAGGTGTCGTTTCCCGAAAATACGTGGAATAGGATTCCTTCTGGCAATTCATCGTCATGGGCCTGCACTTGTTTTTCCACGAAAACTGAACAGGGAAGTCAAATCCTGGGAAGAAACTTCGATTGGAGCGATCATCCGGCCCTTCTGCTTTTTACCGATCCTCCGGGCAGGTACGCATCTGTATCCATGGTGGACATCTCCTATTTGGGATATTCTAAGAGCGATGATCCGGGCAAAAATCCTGGAGGATTGTTTCGATCGCCTCTCCTCCCATTCGACGGGATGAACGAAGAAGGATTGGCCGTCGGTATGATGGCCCTGACTGCCGCACAAGCGCCCAATGATCCACAAAAACAAACCGTCGGCAGCCTCATGATCATCCGACTGATGCTGGATTATGCAAAAAACGTGGAAGAGGCCATCGCCATAATCGAGAATTTCAATATCGATTTTCAGGGGGGACCGCCCTTGCACTATTTTATTACAGATAAATCGGGAAAATCGGTCGTGGTTGAATTTGTGAACCAAAAACTATCGGTACTCCGCAATACTCATCAATGGCAGGTGGCGACCAACTTTATCCTCACAGGTTTATCTCCAGTAAATTCCCTTGCATCATGTTGGAGATACAAAAAAGTATGGAAAACGCTTGAAAGTCAGGTCGCCAAGCTCTCTCTTTTAAACGCTCTCTCGCTTCTAAAAGATGTCTCCCAAGGGAACACCATCTGGTCGGTCATTTACGATACATCTTCTATGGACTTCCTGGTCGTCATGGGAAAAAAGTATGATCAGGTTCATAAATTCAACCTGAAAAAGGCAGCATCGGATCAGTAGAAATTAAATATGAAAAAAAAGGAAGGTGAAGATTTCACCTCAGAGGTCATCAGACTGATCAAATCCATTCCAAAGGGGAAGGTGGCCACCTACGATCAGATCGCATACCTGACAGGTCTTTATCCTTCTGTCCGCCGGGTGGTCTGGATTCTTCACTCCTGCTCGGAAAAGGAAGGCCTGCCCTGGCATCGTGTGGTGAATCATAAGGGCACTATTTCCTTGAAGCCTGGAAAAGGATATGAAAAGCAGAAGGCGATGCTCAAAAGAGAAGGGATCGTTTTCGATGAAAAGGACCGTATCGATCTGGAGCGTTATCTCTGGGAACCGGACGAAGAAGACATCATTTAGAAAAATCCTCGATCGCTGTTTCCTCATCATCGACTATTTTGAAGATCTTTATCAGCTCTGTGATCTCGAGCAGGAGACGGAGTTTTGGTACCAAGTTTGTGAGTCTGAGCTTGCCCCCAAGGTTTGAAATAGATATTAAGTTTGCGACTAATATCCCGAGCCCAAGACTTTCCAGATATGTTACATCTTTAAGATTAAAGAGGAAATTTCTTTTCCCTATCTCTAATTGGCTTTTCACATGGTTGTGTAGGGAAGCGGGCATTTCATCAATTATCTTGAATTCCCATTTGATGTCATAAATGACGATATTATTAATCTCGCGGATTTCAAATTCCATTCCTTCTGCCTTCCCACTTATATCAATATCAAATGTAAAGATGTAAGGCAATCCCGATCTCCATAAACTAGCTTCGAAGCTGTAGTTTTCTCAAGATAAATATAAACTCTGGGTCGGGTTATATACGTATTTTTACAGAAATCTATGCCGTTATTTTTCCTCTTCCAGAAGCCATTGCCACAGAGGCACGAGTCGAATGGCATTTCCTTTGAATTTTTCAATTCCGCTTCTCTCCGAAGTGATGACGAGAAAATCGGAGCATTTGAGCTCCTTGCCCGCTCTCACGAGGGATTTGAACTCCCTGGCCCGAACATCATAGTCCTCCAGGTCCGAGCACACCTGGATCAGCTCGACGGCCGCCAGCCCTTTCTTCAGCACGAAATCGACTTCCCGGCCGGAATAATCCTGCCAGTAATAGATCTCGAGATCGGGTTCGCGGCCCCTCCGTCTTAAAAGTTCCACGGCTACAATGTTCTCGTAGAAGCGGCCCCAATCGGCGGATACCCGGCCTGGCAAGCTGTGAACCAGGCCCGTATCGATTGCATAGATCTTTCGGGGGGCTGTGCTTTTTTCCTTGACTTTGAAGGAGAATTTTTCGATCTGAAAGATGAGATAACTTTCTTCCAAAAAGGAAAAATAATTCTGGGCGGTATGAACGCTCTTGAATCCGAAGATGTTTTTCAGTTTGGTAGACGTCATCCGGCAGGAAAAATTGGTGAGAAGATAATAGGATAACTCGCGGAGGGCCTTGATGTACTTGACGCGATGGCGAAGCAGAATGTCGCGGGTAAGGATCGATGAATAGAGAGACGAGAGATATCTCTTAGGATCCGGTTCCTTGTAGGTCTCGGGAAAGCCTCCGATAGAGAGGTACCTTTCGAGCTCTCTCATGATGAGTGCCTTCTTTTCGGTTGTCAGAACAGCGTTCCCATGATCGAATACGGAATAATCCAGGAACTCGCGGAAGGAAAAAGGGAAAATCTCGAGTGCGAAGTGGCGCCCCGTCAAATGCGTCGCCAGCTCCCGGCTCAGGAGCCGGGCGTTGCTCCCAGTGACGATGATGTTGAACCCGGACCTTTTCAAACGGTTGACGAAAAGTTCCCATCCCTCGATGTTCTGGACCTCATCAAGGAACAGATATTCCGGTTTCCCATGGATCTCGTAGAAAGCCTGAAGGACGAGGTTCAAATCTTCCTTCTTCAAGCCCGCCAGATTTTCATCATCAAAATTGATATAGGCGAATTCCCTGCCCTGGAGAAGCTGGAGGCAGAATATTGACTTTCCCGCACGCCTGGGGCCGGTGATGACTTTGATCTGGTCTGAATCCAGGAGTTTCCCGTAGATTTCCAGGTTCTCTCTGGGAATGATCTTCTCGGAGAGAAAGACGTTCTCGAGTTCGGCCTTCTGGTCGATGATCGCCTGTCTAATTCTTAAATAATCCATTTTATTGCACAATATTCACTATTTTTATGCATTATAGTTAATAATTTTATGTAAGTCAAGCCTCTCGTGGCTCAAGGACTGATTCGCAAAGTTTTATCTCTCGCCAATCCCGCTCTACATAAACTAGCTTCGAAGCTGTAGTTTTCTCAAGATAAATTATCGGTACTTGTTCAATAATTGCAGCAATCCCGACCTTCCAAGACCAGTCTGTTTTTCCCCTAGGATAGCCATCAATGTTCCTGTCGGCAAAGTTGCCCTAGTTTTAGGCACAATCGTGACTTTGGTTCGATCATCTATTCTTTTTTTAAGGGCAATTCCATGCGTGGTTTATCTATGTTCAGCCCATCCATCTTTTTTAAAAAGTCTGATTAACTCAAAACCATTTAGGGCGGGTATTTTTTGGTATTTCAAATATTCCTGATTTCCTTATGGACTGGATAAATATGTGCTCTCACATAGGTATCTGTATCCAAAGGCCCGGATATTTTGATCTCGCTTTTTTTTGACTTATGAGAATGAAAAGAAATATTGTGTTCCTTAAAAAACCGCTCTCTTTCGCCCACTTCCTCCAACGTATCCAAATGGAGCAAGACTGCCTCTTTCAATTTCTTGTGAGCTTCAGGAATGGACCGCCCGAACGTAGATGTCCCCAACTCCTCGCAGAATGCTGTCCACTTGTTTCCTTCCCTGCGAAATTTAAAGGTTACGACGATGTATCCACTCCTTTTCACGCTCATTATGATGTTCATTTTACCACAGGCCTTTCCAAAAGAAAAAAGGCTCGATTGCCTTCTTCCCTCTCTCATGAAATATAGACGCCGAATTTGCCTAATCTTTCTCACTCCGAAAAATCTTCTCTTGGTCCTATGTGATGATTCAAGTTACCATGATCGCCTCAAATTTAAGCCAGAGGACATGCAGAGTTTTGAAACTTTTTTTGAAATTCTAAGGTTTCTATAATAGGATTTAATTTAAATCCATTGAAAAGATTTAGTGCTTCATGGATTAGGAGGGAAAAATGAGTCACAAGAGATATGCTTTTTTTGCTTTTTTAATCCTATTCTTAGCAAACCAATCTGTACCTGTTTTTGCTGTCCCTGAGGATAATCTCCAAAACAAGGTGGACAGTTATGTCCGCACTGCGGCTGAGGCAGGATTTTCAGGTGCTGTACTGGTCGCCACAGGAGGAAAAGTGATCCTCCATAAAGGATATGGATTGGCTGACAGAGAAAAGAATATTCCGGTTAGAGCAGAAACGGTATTCGATATCGGGTCCATCACCAAACGATTCACCAGGGCCGCTATCTTAAAATTGGAAGAGCAGGGAAAACTAAGAAGAAGCGATCCTCTCAGTAAATTTTTCGATGATATCCCTGAGGATAAGGCTGGGATCACTTTAGAACAGGTTCTTGAGCACACGGCTGGCTTTCACGAATACCATGACACAACTGGTGATTTCGAAGAAATGGACATGGAGCAAGCATTAAAAACGATACTCAGCCAGAAGCTTCGCTTTAAGCCTGGAGAGCGTCAGGCCTATTCCAACTCTGGCTACGGTCTGCTGGCAGTTATTATTGAAGTAGTTTCAGGACAATCCTACCAATCCTTTCTTAAGGAATATTTGTTTAAAGCGGCCGGAATGAACCGGACCGGATTCTACCGGGATCCCCTGTGGAAAGAGGACGAGGTGGCTGTAGGTTATGAAGGCAGGACAATCGGTGAAAAAAATTCCCCCTATTACTGGCCGCACATGACCTGGGCACTTGTTGGAGGCGGGGGCATGGTCTCGTCGGTTGGAGATCTCTACAAATGGATCCAGGCCCTAGAAGCCAACAAGGTCCTATCAGAAAAAGCAAAAGAGAAGATGTATGATCCGCAGGGCAGACCTATGGCCTATGCCGGAGGAAACGATTTTGGATTCAGTGCGGTTGTCTACGAGTATCCCAAAGAAAAGAACTATTTCATTGTTGCGACCAATGCCCATGGCAATATAAGCGCGGAGTCCCTGAGCCGGCAGATCTCCAGGATTCTGAAAGGCCAAGAGCCGGAAAGCATAAAACCAGATGAGATTAAAGAAAAGGCCTCTGCCGCCAGCAAATGGGGACTCCCCAACTCGCTAACAGGACAGAGGTCCAGCGCTTTCCTGGAAGCTTTGAACCGCCAGGATTTGGATTATGTGCAAAAATTCATCAAAGAGAATCTGACGCCTGCCTTTATCGATCAGTTTTCCATGGAGGAACACCTCGCAATTTTTAAGCAGGTCCATGAAAACATGGGGGAGATAGACCTCCTGGGTGCAAAAAAAACAGGTGAGTTTACAGCTGAGCTTTTGATTCAATCAAAAAAATCGGGGCAGCGTATGAGGATTTTCCTTGAGCTTGAACCTGAGGAGCCTAATCGCATTGCAGGCTTGTCCATCAAAGAAGAAAAAATTAGTCCTCTGTGATGATTCAAGTTACCACGGAGGATCTTTTGCATCCTCATTTTAGATTTTTCTTTAACGCCTTAAAGAACTGATTGGCATAGCTTCTTCTTTTCCCCGTATCATCTCTTTGTCCAGGCAACTCAATGTGGAAGTTCACATCGATTCTGCTGTTTTCTTCCTTGATTATGACATTCATAAGTGGAGGCAAGAAACTAGGATCGGGGTATATTTTTGCCTCGGCATGGATGAGACCGATCTCTTTTGTTGCATTCCTGACTATAAAGTCAATTTCATCAATAGATCTTAGAGCTGCTGACCAGATATCATAAAAAGAAAAATTTTTATAGGATTGAGTTTTCTGGTAGATATCGATCGGATCATTTTGATGCAAAGAGGCACAGTCTATCAAGATCAATAAAATGAATCCGAGACTTAAAGTTTTAAGCTTCACTTAAGTTCCTTCAATTCTTCTGGCTATCAAGATTGTCAATTTTTTTATTTTTTTGTGTAAACGATTTTTTGTGGTATAATAATTTTAGTGTCAGGGAATCCCCTTAATTCCCATCAATAATCCCCTTTTGCTGACGCCCTGACACTTTTGCCAAAACATTCCTTTTTTCTGCTCTTCAACCTCTGCCTGGGCGTTCATCGCTTCCTTATCTTGGCAGCCGATCATAAAGCATAAAATCAGAGCCAAAGGTAAAACCATTCAAAGTTTTTTCATCCTTAACGTTCTAATACAATGCCTGATTATTTCGAAAAATTCTCGATCGCTGTTTCCTCATCATCAGCTATCTCGAAGACCTTTATCAGTCCTGTGATCTCTAACATGAGGCGGATTCTCGGGATTAAATTTGTGAATTTGAGCTTTCCTCCACGGTTGGAAATAGATATCAAGCATCCGACTATCTCCCCGAGCCCAAGGCTTTCCAGATATGTGACATCTTTAAGATTAAAGAGGAAATTTCTTTTTCCTTTCTCTAACTGGCTTTTCACATGTTCGTGAAGCGTGAGGGGCATATCTTCAATTATCTCGAATTCCCATTTGATGTCATAAATGACAATATTATTTATCTCTCGTATTTTAAATTCCATCTTGTTCTCCCTAAAAAGATCAAACAATGCCTTTTACTTTCTCAATTATATCAATATCAAATGAAAATATGTAAGTCAATTCAAACAGGGAATCCAAGAATAGCTCTACAGGCATTGTATTCAAAATCAAGGATATCTCCCCTTGGGAATTGATTTTATGGCTTTCAATTGAATCAGCCAAAAAAACCTAAAAGGATTGCCTAAACGAGTTTTCTGTCTTATAGATTTTTGAACAATAGCCAAGATTTAAAAAAAGGATTAACAAATTTATATTCGCTTCGATAACGGTATATTATCTTTATCTGAATCAAACGAGTTAATGCTTTCTTTATCGTAGCCGGTAATTCAATGCCCACTTCTCTGATAAATTCTGTTGATAAGGGAGCTTTCCCCCCTATTTTTGCCAAGCCGACCAAACATTTAAGCTGATTTGCTGTCAATTGAACCAGAATAGCCTCATAGCCTTTAAATTCCCGGGCATAAATGAGCTGTAGAGCTTTGGGGATAATTGACTCATCTATTTTATCTTTGTAAGAGGTTGTCTCCCAGATTGTGCCGCATAGTTGCTGTATGTCGCCAGGAATATTTTCAGCTATCTCGAATATCAGATCTAAAACCTGTTGATCGATCGAACGCTTGCCCAATAAAAATTTGCTTTTCAAAAAAGCAATAAATTGCTCTCTGTCTATAGGGCCAACGTTTATTGAGATTGCTGATTTAAAAAAGGCGCTGTCATGATGATTGAATATGTCATCCATTTTATTCCTGATACTTCCTGCAAAGATGTAGGGAATTTTTGAATGAAACTGAATTTTGCTGCGCAGCAAAGCCAAAGCTTCTTTAGAATCCTTTAGATTCAGGATATCCTGGAATTCATCAAAAACGACAACAATTGCTTTCCTCTTGTTTATTGCCCCTATTATATCCAGTATGCTTTCGATCGAATCAGGTTGAAGCTTTAGAGATGCATCCAAAGATATAGATGGTTGTCCTGTTAGAGGATTTATGCTGAGAGTTGGTCTAAAATGGGAAAGCGACTTGAATAATTTTTCTGCAACTCCGCTTTGTCGCTCCATCGAAATAACAGCCTTTATAACTCTTTTGCAGAGATCATCGGAACTTTTCACTTCTAGCAAGTCTACATATACGACATGACGTTTTCTTAACCGGCGTAACGCCTCGAAGATTAAAGAAGTCTTTCCAGTCCTTCTCTCTCCTTGTATCAGGATGTTCTGTGCTGATTTGATAAATCCCTCAACATTTTTCAAGAGGCTGGGGCGAGGGCAAAAATCCTCTTCCTTAACGACTTGGCCGTATTTAAAGGGATTCATTTTTCTCTCCTTATACCATTTGGTATTATACCAAATAGTATAATACAGAAAGGGATAATTTCAAACATCTATTTTCTACGGTTATCTCAATTTCTATCCATTTGATACGGCTAATATACATTATGTTAATTTTGGGGAGGGAGTCCTCATCATCCGCTCCCAAGCTTCATCCGCGCCAATAACTCTTTGTATCGAGGATCACTTCTGATGGTCAGATTCACTTTATCCACGTAGATCGGGGTAAACGGCATCAATGTCTCCCTTTCTTCATAGGCCTTATCGAACCGGTTCATGGCAACACAGAACCAGCCGTTCCAGCCCCACTCGTAGTAGTAGGCGATCATGGCCGCCAAAGCATGGGCTTCGGCAAGATTTTCGTCCAACTGCAGGGCCTTCTGGAGGGCTTCCAGGTTCGGCTTGAAAGCGAAATAGAGTCCCTTGAGATTGTTATCGATCTTGTCTCTCACTATCCCAGGGTCTTAATTCCTCAGCTTCTGACCAAGCCTTGACCCATTCTGGCATGCCTGGATCCCAATCAGACATTCCCAATGCATCCAATACTTTTTTTACGGGAACGAGGCCTTGCTTGCTTGTGATCCCAGCCCGCACCAAGGCCGAAGAATGAATCTTCCCTTTCCGGATCGTGTTTTGATGGAAATAAAACCAGCGGTCGTCTATGGCGATAATCCTGGTATGTAACCGGAAACATTTGAATGCTTTCAAACGATTGCGGTAGCGAACACTGGCGCCCGCCACGGCAAAACCCCATTGCTGTCTGTGAACGACCCGAAGCAAACCTGTTCTCTGTGCAAGATCCATCCGGCCCATGTCCATCAGAGTCAAGTGCCTGCCGTTATTCAATTCCGGATAAATGTCGATATCCCCTAAAAAAACTTGCATCTTCAGCACACTCTCTTCGCCTATATGCAATGAAGATCCGAATTTGGCTTTGATAAGTATTTTGAATAATCGTAGGTAAGGATACATTTTTTGTCCCAGGCTGCAAAAAAAACAGCTCCTTGAATGACCGCTGTATTTATCCTATGTTTTTTATCTCTTCGACATGATATTGGAAACCGACCCTCAGAACAAGAGCTTTATCTACCTCGTTTATTTGAAAAAGTTGATTACCCCGCGATAATCCCACTGTCCCCGAAACCCAAACTTGGTCAGGTCCCAAATCAGCTTACTTATTCGTTATCAAGAACTTATAACAGCCAAAGTAGAGAAAAGAGAAAAAAGCTGGGAAAAAGTAAGCAGCTATTTCAAAAGGCCTAGATAGCGGTCTAGGAAATCAAGGGTTTCTTTATAATGCTCGTTGCTGGTCCATACATAGTGGCCCGTTTCGAATACAATGTGGTATTTATCCTTATCAGGCGTCCCGAGAAGGTCAAACAGCGGTTTCTGGCGAATCTCATACGGGATCATATAATCATACCGGCCATTAAGCATCAAAACCGGAACAGTCACACGGGGAACAAAGTTGACTCCTTTAACTTCGGGCAGGGTGTTTATAGCCCCCGTAATACCTCCGCTCAGCAGGATACCCACCTTTAAGCGATCTTCAACAGCTAGAAGCATGGGACCCAGATTAGCCCCCCAACTTATTCCATAGTAGGCTAATTTACCAGTGTCGAATTCCGGACGGGTCTCTAAATAATCAATGGTTCTTCCAAGGTCTTTTGAATACATTATCCTGTGATCTCTTATAGCCCGCATGGTATTTACCTCTATGTCATAACCCCGCTCAAAGGTTCCTTTATAAATAGGGAAAACAACCGCCCGGCCGTCCCTAGAAAAAATATCTATCCAGCTCAAAGGATAATCTTCAATAGACGGAACATATAATCCCCCGGGAAAATGGATAATTGTCTGGTAAGGAGGAGTTCCTTTTGTTGGCAGGAAAAGATAGGCAATCATCCGTTCATTTCCATAAGCAGCATTAAAAGTGGCTTTTTCCATTATCCAATTTCTCGATTTCTTTCCAGTAGGCTCAACAACTGGATCCAGTTCAGTCTTATCATAAGCATAGAGGCTCTTATAGACTGCAAAGATTTCATCAGAGCAAGGCTTTTCCTTACTGTAGTCTATGGAAGCTCTTTCCGGCACAGGGTCAAAGGCTTTTGCAATGGCTTGTCTGGATTCATATTTCGCACAGCGGAAGCCATTATTTGGTGCCCGAAAAAAAGGTGTTTGTCCATCCGCATCCAAAAACATGTATTGTGCTTCGTTCCAGGCGCCGCCCAGGATAAACTTATTGACCCCGGTTTCATTCCAGCACCATTCCTTAACATTTCCTGCCATGTCATATGTCCCATAAGGGCCTATGCCCTGATAGTATCCAGCAGCAGCAGTGCCGCGCCCTTCAAAATTACTGAGCGGAATGATGTGTTGACTTTCCCCTGTTCCTGATGCTCTATCCCAGTGGTATACAGTAGGCAGGCTTTTTCCGGAAAACTCCGCATATGCTGCGGCCTCATACCAGCTTAATCCTGTTACCGGGTATTCATCCTGCCCCTCAGGATAATCCCCAAACTCCCAAGTTGCTGGACCGGGCCTTCCTGTCTTATCTACAAATTCAGCCATGGCTTCTTCCCAGGAAAACACACGCTCTTCCTTAATAAACTTATGCTTCCAGTACTTCTTTTCCCTGTATCCTCTGCTGTCTAGAAATAACTTAAACTGTTTGTTTGTCACTTCGTATCTATCAATCAGATACTCTTCCAATTGAATTGTGCTCAAATGAGAGAGCCCATATATAATAGGGGAATGATTACCTCCCTCTACTTTTACCATCCCCGGAGGAATGCTTCCTTTTTTATCCAGCTTTACACTGATCTCTTTATCGGATACCCCCCCTACGGAAAGAGGATTTATTGTGTCAGTCCCTTCTATGGTTTCAAATCCTTGTTTGTTGATCTTCCATCTTTTAAAAACACGCGAGATTATTGTGCTTTTAATGGGAGTAGTGCCAAGCAGCTCCCAATCGTTTTTATCTGCATTATAATCCCGTATGTATACCTCTGCTCCAGGAGGGGTCGTTTCAAACGAGATTGTTCTCTCCACAAAAGGCAGGAGTTCAGTTAGCTGCGGCTCTTTTGGAATGTACTTTTTAGCCTGCTTTGCAATCAGGAAAGCACCCGTATAATCTGACTCCCTCCGCAGCCTGCTGATTTCTGGGATTGCCTCCTCTTTGGCCCATCTGACCTTAGAATAGCGGCTTAAATACCATACGGTGATAAAGCAGAAGACAACAATGGCGAGAATTACAGGAACAGCAATCCGGGGTTTTCGAAAACGGCTTAGCAAGGATTTGAAATCAGTTATCCCCAATTCAGCTGTTTTCAGACTTGTTTGATAATGTTTTAAGTCTTTCAGCATCTCTCCTGCTGATGTATAGCGATTTTCCTGTTTTTTCTCTAAAGCACGCCTGATTATCTTTTCCATTTCTGGAGGAACAGCAGGATTGATGTCTTTTAGTGGTTTTGGCTCTTCATGTAAAATGGAGTACATGAGTGAAGTCTCGTGCTCCCCTTTGAAAGGCAGTTGGCTGCTTAACATCTCATACAGCACAACTCCTAAAGACCAGATATCTGTTCGATGATCAACCGGCTCTCCTCTCGCCTGCTCAGGGGACATGTAAGCTACAGTACCCATGGTGGTTCCTTCTCGTGTCATTAAAGTGCTTCCATATACCTTAGCTAAACCAAAATCCATGATTTTAGCCTGGCCTTTCTCTGTCACCATAATATTGGCACTTTTGATATCCCTGTGCACAATCCCTTTCTTATGTGCCTCTTCCAGGCCCTCTGCAACCTGTATGGCAATATCCAGCACTTCCTCTGCCTGCAAACCTGATTTTATTTTGCCCCTGAGCACCTGCCCTTCTATAAAGGCCATAGAAATATAGGCCTTATCATCGGCTTCCTCAACTTCATAGACTGTACATATGTTGGGATGGTCTAAAGCAGCAGCAGCCTGCGCCTCTTGTATTAACCGTTCTTTGGCCTCTGGATGTCTTGTTAGCGCCGGCGGCAGGAACTTTAGAGCCACAGTACGTTTGAGCTTAGTGTCTTCAGCCTTATATACAACACCCATGCCCCCTCTGCCTATCTCTTCTATGATCCGGTATTTTTTTGCAAAACTGCTGCCAGATGCCAGCTCTTTAAAATGTGTTTGGATGGTCTTTGTCTGAATAAAAGAGCCCTCTTCAACAGGGCCAATTTGTGTCCCGCAATGGCTGCAAAAGCGAGAATCATCGCTGACATCTTTATTACATTGAGGACATTTCATTCTGATATTTCCTTTTTGCCTACATTGTCCTTTGGAAACGTTACTGTTAACAACAGGATAATTATAATAAAAAATTTTGTCAAACCACAGCTTGGCTCAGATAAACTGATTGTATTTATAGGTTCTAAGCCCGCCCGGCTGGTTCAGAAGCAGCGCGCCCACGAAAGGGATCGGGCGGAGTGAGGGACGTGTCAACTATTGATAAAAACAGACTGTCCCCGAAACCCAAGCTTGGTCAGGTCCCAAATCAATAAGCAGAGGATTATACGGTAGTCTCATGAATAAGCTCTTATCAAGGATTTTGTAAGGGAATAATTCGTCGTTGAATGTCATCCCAGATTTTTCGTTTCATGATTCTTAAGTCATATTCAGACTGCAAATTAAGCCAAAATTGCGCTTCAACCTTAAAATACCGCTGTAATCTAAGAGCGGTATCAGCTGTTATGGCTCGTTTGCCATTCACAATCTCACTTATTCTGTTCAGAGGAACGTCAAGATCTCTTGAAACAGGAGGAATACCATGAAGCATCTTGCTTATTTTCTCATCATAATTTTGTTTTCTTGCTCGGCCAACCCAACAGAAGGATGCACGATTGTCATGGTCGCTAATGGGAAGATCGTTCTGGCGGGAAACAACGAGGACTGGAAAAATCCAAAAACTAAGATCTGGTTCATCCCTGCCGCAAACGGAGAATACGGAAGAGTCTGTGTAGGATTTGACGATATGTATGCCCAGGGCGGCATGAATGATCAGGGACTGTTTATCGATGCCAACGCCCTCGCTCCGACCGGTTGGGAACCGATCGAGGGCAAACCCACCTTCCGGGGAGCACTTATGGACAGGATACTTGCTGAGTGCGCCACTGTCGAGGATGCCATTGCCTACTGTAACGATTATAATATTACTGGGCTGGCCAGAGCCAGATTTCCGATAGCCGACAGGACTGGGGCATCAGTTGTGATCGAATACGGAAATGGAAAGGTTCAGTATGTGAAAAAGACAGGCGGCTATCAAATAGCAACAAACTTTGTGATCACCAATGTGAAAGGCGAGAACTATCCCTGCACAAGATACAGAATCGCCGACAAGATGCTTAAAAATGCCGAGGATGTATCACTGGACTTGGTAAGAGCCGTGCTGTCTGCCACCCATCAAGAAGGACAGTACCCGACAGTTTATTCAAACATATGCGATTTGAGCAACGGGATATTCTATCTGTACAACTTCCACAATTTTGAAGAGGTCGTCCAGTTCAATTTGGAAGAGGAGCTGAAAAAGGGCAGAAAGACCTATGATATTCCTTCTTTCTTTTCCATAAAAACACATGTCGCCTATGTATTTGACAGACAGAGGACGATCCCTGTTTCCGAACACCCGAAGGCCTGGAATGTATACGACAGTCTGGGGGAAGCCTACATGAAAAAGGGAGAAAAAGAGCTGGCTATCGAAAACTATCAAAAATCTTTAGAGCTGAATCC